>JAVBJU010000018.1:0-58874 GCA_031546825.1 Microvirga sp.
CAGGCGCCGGCGGCCTATGCCGAAAAGATCGCTGCCATTGGCTTCCCCATGGGGAAGCCAATGGTTCTACCGGCGCAAGCCAGCGCCACAACCAAGGAGCGGACTCCAGTTATCAGTGGATGAAACTTCGGAGGCAGGTCAATTCCTCTCTATTTTAAAAACGCCAGGACATTGGCAACTGCGAGTTCTTAACCCTAAAACAGGGCGCTTTCAGAATTCCGATCAGTTCCCGTTCTTGTTCCAGGTGAGACTGTAAATTGGGTTCTGATGGGGTGGGCGCTGTCCCGTCCGATCGTCGGGGTAATTGCGGGAGACTGTGAGACTGTATACGGAATTCTCCTTTTTCCTGTCGTCTCAAATGAAAGAACGGGGAATTTTGTATACTGTCACCGGAATTCCAGGTCAGCGAAAAGGTCAACCTGTTCGCCACCGGTGCCTACGAACACTCTATCGACGGCAAGGATCGTCAGGGCTGGAACGGCAGGCTCGGTGCCACTGTGAAGTGGTAAGAGCAGCCTGAACAGGCAGTATGAAAACAAAACAACGCCGCTCCAACTGGGCGGCGTTGTTGTTTGCCTGGCGCTAGTAATTTAGGTGGCAGTATATTTATTTCTATTTATTTATATTTCGTGTTTTATCGAAAAAGGAGACAAGTCTTGAAAAAATTTGCAATAAGACTTAAGCGTATGGGGCTTATTATTATTGTATGTTGTTTTTACTGACTTGCAATCCAGAATTATATTAAATTGCAATCGTCCAGTTTGGGTATGGGCTATGTGCGCATTCCGAAAATTCTCTCCTATGTTTACGATTATCTCGGCTTTGTTCCCGGCACGGCCATTCAGGTGGTGCTTGGGCTGGGCGTTGCGGGGTATGGGCTGTGGGTGCTGTTTGCGCGCAAGCCCGCTGCGGATGCCTGATGAAATTACGCCCAAAGACCTCCTATAAATAAGTCTTAGGCGCCCTTGATAAGCGCGGCTGTGGGCGCACACTTCCATAAGAGGCCATGCCATTTGTAACGCGCATGGCCCTTTAGGGAGAACGCCATGCCGCCATCGCGCCGGGACGCCCCAGGCCTGCAGCACAACCGCGCCGTCCTGCGGTTGCATTCACAGCAATTGCTGATTGGCGGTGTGGCGCTGATTGTCATTGCATTGGTGGCATTGTGGATGGTCTCTGGCCTCCATGCCGGGACGTTGCGCGCCATTGGCCCGGCCATGCTGCCGCGCTGGCTCGCCGCCGGGCTTGGGCTATGCGGTGTGGCCATTGTGATTTCCGGGTTTTTCCCCAGTGGCGAGGCCATGCCCAGCGGGGTGCCGGTGCGCGGACCGCTGGTGGTGCTCGCTGCGATCTTTTTGTTTGCGCTGACCATCCGGCCGCTTGGCCTTGCCTTCGCGGGGCCCGCGACTTTGATCCTCGGCGGTTATGCCACGCATGAGGCGCGGTTCAGGGAGCTTTTGGGGCTTGCCTGCTTTCTGACGGCGTTTTGCATTCTTTTATTTGGCGACATGCTGAATTTGCCGATCCCGGTTTTTCCCATTCCATTGATTGAAAATCTTCCCGCAGGCTGGAGCCTGAAATTCGCCATGCGGATTTTTGCGGGCGGGCTGATGGCGATCGGCAGCCTGGTGGTGATTTTCTCCCTCCGGCGTGCGCGCGCGGCGGAAAAACAACACAATTCCGCGAAAGGGGCGTGAGCACATGGGTTCGTTTTTCGATAGTCTCGCTCTCGGCTTCTCGGTGGCGTTGAGCTTGCAAAATCTGGGCCTGGCCTTTCTAGGCTGTCTGGTCGGGACATTGATTGGCGTTCTGCCGGGCGTCGGGCCAATTGCCACCATTGCCATGCTCCTGCCCATCACCTTCGGACTACCGCCGGTGGGGGCGTTGATCATGCTGGCTGGCATCTATTACGGTGCGCAATATGGCGGTTCGACCACGGCCATTCTCGTCAATCTGCCGGGTGAGGCGACATCGGTGGTCACCACGCTCGACGGCCACCAGATGGCGCGACAGGGCAGGGCGGGCGTGGCGCTGGGCATTGCCGCCATCGGCTCATTTTTCGCAGGCACGGTGGCCACGGTGCTGATCGCGGCGCTGGGTGCGCCGCTGGCAAAAATCGCCCTGGTTTTCAGTTCGGCGGAGTATTTTTCGCTGATGGTGCTGGGGCTGGTGTTCGCCATGGTGCTGGCTCGCGGCTCGCTGCTGCGGGCGTTCGCCATGATTCTGCTCGGGGTGCTGTTGTCCACCATCGGCCAAGACCTCGACACCGGCGAGGAACGGCTGACCTTCGGCCTGTCATTCCTCTCTGACGGCATCGATTTCGCCGTGCTGGCCATGGGGGTTTTCGGCATCGCCGAGGTGGTGCGCAATCTCGACAGCTCAGAGAAGCGTGACGTGGTGCACAAAGCCATCGGGCGTTTGCTGCCGGGGCGGGAGGAGTTTCGCCAATCGGCATGGCCGATTTTTCGCGGCACGGTGGTGGGGGCGGTGCTTGGCATTCTGCCCGGAAATGGGGCGGTGCTCGGGCCGTTTGCCTCCTACACGCTGGAGAAAAAGTTGGCGAAGGATGCAAGCCGCTTTGGCAAAGGCGCCATCGAGGGCGTAGCCGGGCCGGAAGCCGCCAATAACGCGGGCGCGCAGACCTCGTTCATTCCGCTGCTGACGCTTGGCATTCCGCCCAACGCCGTGATGGCGCTGATGGTTGGGGCAATGACCATCCACGGCATCATTCCGGGGCCGCAGGTGATTACCCGCAACCCTGACCTGTTCTGGGGGATGATTGCCTCGATGTGGATCGGCAATCTGATGCTGCTCATTATCAATCTGCCGCTGATCGGCCTGTGGGTGCGGCTTTTGAAAGTGCCGTATCGCCTGATGTTCCCAGCGATTCTGCTGTTTTGCTGTGTCGGCATTTATTCGATCAATTCGCTGCCAAGCGACATTGCGATGATCGGGGTGTTCGGGCTGATCGGTTATGTGTTCATCCGGTTGGGTTTTGAACCTGCGCCGATGCTGCTCGGATTCGTGCTTGGCAAGCTGATGGAAGAAAACCTGCGCCGGGCGCTGACCATTTCGCGCGGGGACCTCACCACATTCATTGATATCTGGGCCCACCCCATCAGCGCCGCGCTGCTCTTGCTCGCTGGGGGGCTGATTGTGGTGGCGCTGCTGCCCGCCATCCGCAAGGGGCGCGACGAGGTTTTTGTCGAGTAGTTTTCACGGGAGGACCATATGAGAGCATTCATTGCGAAAACGGCTTTGGCGCTGGCGGTCAGCGTTACCACGCTTGCGGGCGCGCAAGCACAAAACGCCTATCCGCAACGGCCGGTCACCATGATAGTGCCCTTTGCCGCCGGCGGGCCGACCGATGTGGTGGCGCGCATTGTCGGTGAGCATATGTCGCGCACGCTCGGCCAACAGATTGTCATTGAAAACGTGGCGGGCGCGGGCGGCACCACCGGCATCCTGCGTGGTGCGCAAGCCTCCCCCGATGGCTACACCATCATGATGGGGCATATGGGGACGCATGGCGCAGCCCCGGCGCTTTACCCCAACCTGAAATATAACCCTGCTAAGGATTTCGCCCCCATCGGGCTGGCGGCGGGCACGCCGATTTTGATTGTTGCCAAGAAGGATTTCCCCGCCGCGACCCTCAAGGATTTCGTGGCCTATATGAAGAAGGATGGCGATAAGGCCAATATGGCCCATGCCGGGGTGGGATCGGTGTCGCACGCGACCGGAATCCTGCTGATTTCGACCATTGCCGCGAAGCCCACGCTGGTGGCCTATCGCGGCACCGGCCCGGCTCTGAATGACCTGATGGCCGGGGCAGTGGATTTCATGGCGGATCAGATTGTCAATGTCGCGCCGCAAATTTCTGCTGGAACCATAAAGGCTTACGCCATTGCCACGCCCGCGCGCTCGCCCGCCCTGCCGGATGTACCGACGACGCGGGAGGCTGGGCTGCCGGAATATGAGGTGAGCGCCTGGAATGCGGTGTTCGCGCCGAAGGGAACCCCGCCAGCGGTGGTCGAAAAACTGAGCAATGCCTTGGACTTAGCGCTGAAGGATGAAAATACCCGCAAGCGGCTTCTCGAACTCGGCGGCGTGCTGCCAACGGACGCGGAACGCGGGCCGGCCCCGCTGCAGGCGCTGGTCGAGAAAGAGGTCGCGCGCTGGACGCCGGTTTTGCAGGGTAAAGGCGAGTAGTGACTTTAAAGCATAGGGTACACTTTAACGCCCCTTCTACTTTCCCGTCGCGGCCAAAACCTCCGCGACGGTCTCGCGCAATTTGCCCAGCGAAAACGGCTTGGTCAAAACATCGCTCACCACCCCCGCAAGCGACGCCGCCCGCTCCCGCTGCTCAGCGAAACCGGTCATCAGCAGGATGGGGATGGTGGCGTGCTGCTGGCGCACCATATGCGCGAGCTCGATGCCGTCCATGATCGGCATGCGGATATCGGTGAGCACCAGGTCGAACGCGCCACCCTCGGCGACGAACACATCAATGCCATCTTCGCCGTCGGCGGCGTCGCGCACGGTGTGACCATCCATTTCCAGCGCGCGGCGGACAAAGGCGCGCACCGGCTCTTCATCCTCCACCACGAGGATCCGGGCCATGTCACACGCCCCCGAACATGTCCGGTTCGCTGTCGTTGTGGTCGACCACGCCAACGAAGGGCAATTCGCGGTAGTAATGGGCGATGTCCATGCCGTAGCCGACAACGAACTGGTCGGGGCAAGTGAAGCCGACATAATCCGCCTTGATCGCCACCGCCCGCTTCAGCGGTTTCTCCAGCAATACAGCGGTTTGCACCGTGCGGGCGCCGCGCGCCATCAGCAGGTCCTTGGCGAAGACAATGGTGCGGCCCGATTCGAGAATGTCGTCTACGAGCAGCACGTCGCGGCCCTTCACGGCGCTCTGCACGTCGCGCAAAATCTCTACCTGGCCGGTCGAGGTGGTGCCGTCGCGGTAGCTCGACAGATGCACAAATTCCACCTGCGGCGTCAGGCCGACCTTGTGCATGGAGCGCAGCAGGTCGGAGGCAAACATGAAGCTGCCCTTGAGAATGGCAACCACCAGCAGATCTTTCGGCTCGGAAGCGGCGATCTCTTTCGCCAATTCGTCATTGCGCTTGGCGAGGGCTGCTTCGTCGAACAGAACACGGACACGGGGGGTAGGGGGCATGAGTTTTCCACACGCTTGCGTTATCATAAATGTGAGCTTCACGGCTTTTTGAAGCAATCCGCCGCCACGGTCAATCGCCGATTGTTATCGTACAAACGACCATGTGCGCCTGTTTATTGGTTAATCGTTAATGATCCACTGGCAATATGGGCTCTTACGGGGCAAATGCATGTGTCCACGCGGCGCCCATGCTCCGGTGGACTTTTCGCCGCGCCCGTTGCCGCCGCATCCCTTTCGACCGTAAATAAGGGCGAAACAGCGATTCGGCAGTGTCGGGGCGTGTCACGCAGAACCGGCCTCAGGGCATAACAGCCGTGGGGCCATGCATAAGGGTTGGCGCATACGTGGTCGAGAATGGTGCAAAACAGCGGGCAATGGCCCTTGCGCCGGTGGTGCAGTTCGAGAATGTCGGCATTCGCTATGGCATGGGGCCTGAAGTGCTGCGCGATCTGTCGTTTTCCATCGCCCCCCATTCCTTCCAGTTTCTCACCGGCCCATCGGGGGCGGGCAAAACCACGTTGCTGCGGCTCATTCTTCTCTCGGCCAAGCCGACGCGTGGCCTCATTTCAATTTTCGGCAAGGATGTCTCGCGCATTTCCAAGGATGGCCTCACCAATGTGCGCCGCCGCATGGGGGTGGTGTTCCAGGAGTTTCGGCTGCTTGACCATCTCACCACCTATGAGAATGTTGCCTTGCCGCTGCGTGTGCAGGGTAAGGACGAGGCGAGCTATCGCAGCGAGGTGGTGGAACTACTGAAATGGGTTGGGCTAGGCGACCGAATGCATGTGCTGCCGCCGGTGCTGTCGGGCGGCGAGAAGCAACGCGCCGCCATCGCCCGTGCGCTCATCGGGCGGCCTGACATGCTGCTGGCCGATGAGCCCACCGGCAACGTCGACCCCTCGCTGGCCCGACGGCTCCTGCGCCTGTTCATCGAGCTTAACCGCCAGGGCACTTCGGTGGTCATCGCCACCCACGATCTCGGCCTGATGGATCTCGTCGACGCCCGCCGCCTGGTGCTGGGCGACGGCCATCTGCATGTGGACGGGTGAGGCCATGAATTTTCGCCGCAACCGCCTGAATAAAGATACCCCCGCCGCCCCGGCTGCCAAGGGCCAAAGGCTCGACAAGCGTCAGGATTGGGAGAAGCCGGTCGCGCCCGCCCTGGGGCGTGGCGCGCCGCTGGTGCCCATCGATAGCGCCGCCGGGCGGGCGCTGATGGCGGTGATTGCCATTCTCACCTTTCTCGCGGCGCTCTGCGCGGGCGGCGCGCAGCTTGTGGCAGTCAGTTCGTCCGAATGGCGCTCGGCGGTGTCGCGTGAGGTCACCATCCAGGTGCGCCCGGTGCCTCAGCGCGATATTGATGCCGATGTGCGCAATGCGGCAGCGCTCGCCGGGCAATATCCCGGCGTCAAGGAAGCCAAGGCTTTTACCAAAACCGAATCCGAACGCCTGCTGGAACCCTGGCTCGGCACCGGCCTCAATTACAGCGACCTGCCGATCCCCCGGTTGATCGTGCTAGAACTCGCCGACGGCGCACGCCCCGATTTCAGCGGCCTGCGGCAACAGTTGCGCGAAAAAATCCCGGGCTCCTCGCTCGATGACCATGCCCTGTGGATGTCGCGGCTCTCCACCATGGCCAACACCGTCATCGGCGTCGGTATCATGCTGGTGGTGCTGGTGCTTGGTGCGGTGGGGCTTGCTGTGGCCTTTGCCACGCGCGGCGCCATGGCGGGCAACCGCGAGGTGGTTGAGGTGCTGCATCTCGTTGGCGCGGGCGATGATTTCATTGCCAAAGAATTTCAGCACCGCTTCTTTGCCCTGTCGCTGCGCGGCAGCGCCCTCGGCGCGGCGGGGGCGGTGGTGATGATGCTGGCCTTCAGCCTGCTCAGCCGTACCTGGCGGGCGAGTGCCGCGGGCGATCAGCTTGAGGCGCTGTTTGGCACCTTCAATATCGGCTGGAGCGGCCTTTTCGCCATTGTCATGGTGGCCCTCATTGTCTCCGCCATCACCGCCATAGTCTCCCGCGCCACCGTGCGGCATTTCTTACGGGCAACGTCGTAATTCCGAATTCCGGTGGAATTCCGGTGACAGTATACTCAATTCCCGCACTTTTCCTTTTCCGTAATCGCGATCCGCAAAAAGGGGAATTGAGTATACTGTCACCGGAATTGCACCGGAATTAATTGCGACGACTTGAGGCCGTGCGCAGTTTGTGGTACTACTAGGTAACACCTTTTGGGAGGCTCCTGTGACAACCCTCACGACCACAAGCGTCAAGCTCGAAACCGACGTGAAAGGGCGGCTTCACAAGCTCGCGGCTGCGCGCCATCGCACGCCCCATTGGCTGATGCGGGAAGCCATCAACCAATATGTCGAGCGCGAGGAAAAACGGCAAGACTTCCATGACGATGCTCTCAAAGCGTGGGCAGAGTACCAGGCGACAGGATTGCACGTGGCTCAGGAAGATGCGGATGCATGGCTGGCCGAGCTTGAAAAGGGAAATGATGTGGAGCCCCCGGCGTGTTCGCGCTGAGATGGTCCCCGAATGCGCTGAAAGATGTGCAGCGGCTCTTTCGTTTTCTTGCTCCCAAAAATCCTGATGTGGCCATGCGCGCCGTACGTGCCATCCGGTCAAGCGTAAAAATTCTGGCTCATCAACCACAGGCGGGAAGGCCATGTGGAGGCCTTGATGTGGAATTCAGGGAGTGGGTCATTGAGTTTGGCCGCGACGGTTATGTGGTGCTGTATCACTATGACGGTAGAGACATTGTTATCCTTGCAGTCCGTCACGGGCGTGAAGCTGGGTATCTCTGACCATAATTCCGGTGAATTTCGGTGACAGTATACTTAATTCCTCTTTTCCCGATCGCGATTACGAAAAAGGAAAAGCGCAAGAATTGAGTATACTGTCACCGGAATTGAATTACAAAATACACTGTAACAACATAATTTTTCCAACGGATTGCCGCAATCGGTGATAAACTGTTCGGTGACAATGCAAATCAGCCCCGGCTCATGATGGAACCTGATAAATTTCCCACATCCGATGTCATCGGCTGGTCGTGGCGCAGGCAGCCCATGCCCCATGCGCCGAACCGGGTGTGTTTGGCGCGCTTACTTGGCAGGGGAGCCGCTATTCTCACCGTTGGGCTGATTGTCGCGCTGGTTGCGGGTTTCTTCATCTATGCCGGGCGGGTCAAGAGCTATGATGCTCCTTCCGATGCGCGGGCCGATGCCATTGTGGTGCTGACCGGCGGGGCGCAGCGCATTGACGAAGCTTTGCAACTCATGACGCTGGGGAGGGGGCGCAGAATGCTCATTTCCGGCGTCAACGAGCAGACCACCCGTGAGGAGCTGGTGCGGCTCAACCCCGCCTATGCTCCGTTATTCGCCTGCTGCATTGATCTCGATTACATGGCGCGCAACACCATCGGCAACGCCATCCGCGCCCGTTCCTGGGTGCGCGACAACGCCTTTGGCTCCATCATCATCGTGACATCGAATTATCATATGCCGCGCACGCTGCTGGAACTGGGCCACGCCATGCCCGGTGTGGAAAAAATCCCCTATGCGGTCTCGGCGGGCAGCATCGACACCGATCAATGGTGGCGCAACGGGGCCACTTTGCACGTGCTGATGAGCGAATATGTCAAGTATCTTGCTGCCTTCGCGCGCACCCGTTTTGAAAAAGACCCCGAGCGCGCCTCCACCGCCCGCATCCTCGGCAAACCGGTCAAGGCGATTGTTGAGCCGCAAGCGCGGTGAGGGGGCCGAGCCTTTTTTGTTTAAGTGAACTATCACTGAAATTCATGGGTGAACGGGAGTAATTCTGGTGACAGTATACGGAATTCCCCCGTTATTTCTTTTGAGACAACAGGGAAACGCAGAATTCCGTATACTGTCACCAGAATTGCGGCGTGCGTTATTTGGGCACCTGCGAACGCGCCAGCATTGAAGAGTTTCATTGACAGTATACGGAATTGACCGCCGCTTTTCGCAAGGGAAAACGGAATGCTGAATGGGGTGAACTCTCACCGTAATTCCCCCGTAATTCATGTGTGAGCGGGAGTAATTCTGGTGACAGTATACGGAATTCCCCGTTGTTTCTTTTGAGACGACAGGGAAACGCAGAATTCCGTATACTGTCACCAGAATTGCGGCGTGCATTATCTCGACGCCGGCGAACGCGCCAGCACTGAAATTTTTGTCTTAATTTTCCCCATAATACCCCCATGCGCCTTTCGCATGAAGAATGGCACGGAATATTTTGGTGACAGTATACGGAATTCCCCGTTATTTCTTTTGAGATGCAGAGAAAAGCAGAATTCCGTATACTGTCACCAGAATTCGGCGTGCGTTATCTCGACGCCTGCCAATACGCCAGCACCGAAATTTATCTCTGAATGCCCCCATTCCTTGCCGAAATACCCCCATGCGCCTTTCGCATGAAAATTGGCACGGAATGTAAATCAATGGCACTGGTGCGTGGTTTACATTAAAATTGAATCTCCGTAATTATATAAAATAAAGATAGAGCTCTCAAATGAGGGCGTTTGTTTCTGGAGCGGGCAACACAGTGTCAGGTTATTTGGATATTTTTCCTCCTGTTGCCATGCGTGGCAGTGCGCGAGATTTGGCTTTGCGCATGTCTTCGCAACCCATGTCGTTGGCTCGGTCCTGGGCTCCTTCCGAGCTGTAAGGGTCGAGGCTGCCAGGGGTAATCCTGGCACAATATTTGGGCGCGTCTTGAGTTAGGCCGCCGCTTTCAAAATAGTTTCAAGGCTGTGGTGTGGCGGTGGGTGTCACCTGCAGTGCCAGCAAATGGCACCAGCGCAGCCAGGTTTGAATTTAAAAGAGGTAATTAAAATGACAATTAATAATAATTCCGCTCGTCGCGTACTCGCCCGCAAATTTGCGCTGGCATTGCTCGCAGGCACCAGTGCCGCCGCCATTAATTTTGCCGCATCGGCGCAGACCAATGTAACGGTGCCGACCACCTACACGCCGGGGACGCTCAATAATAACGGAAGCGCCAGCTATGAAGTTGGTTCGGGCACCGTTAATATGAGCGGAAAGACGAATTTTACCGGAGCGACTGGAGTAAACCAGATTACTTACAGTCCTCACGATGCCTATGTTGCTGGGTATCTGACTGGCCCGTCTGATCCGAACACGAAATGGGCGATCAGCCTTGGTGCAAGAAGTAATGGCGTTCCTGTATTCGACCCGATTACGAATGGAAATATTATTGTAGGTACTTATGTATCTTCGGGTATTACCCAGACGGCTGCAGGGAATAATGGTGCTTATACGATTTTTTCCCCAACCGCGCCGGGTCAGGGTCCGTTCATAGAAGCGACGATTGCTTCGGTCTCTGGCGGTGGCATACTTAATGTCGACTTCACGGGCAATGTGGGCAGTTCGACCGCTAAGCAGACCTCTTATGTCATGGTAACTAATGGTACTGCCAACTGGAACTCAGCCAACACAGTGCTTTTTTCCGCATCCAATGCCTATGTTACACCAGAAAGTGTTGTTCCAAAAAATGTTAATCTCAGTGGTTCCACCTATAATGGTACTTTCACTGTCAACACAACCGATGGTGCGCAAGTCCAGAATGTGACCGATCTGGCTTCGTTTCAGGCTTATAATACCTGGCTGATCTCCCAGTTGCAGGCGGGAAAACTTGGCCTCGGGCCGGGGGCGCAGACCGCATATAACAATGCGTTGGGCCTCGCTTTCACGGTATCTAATACTGTTTATTCCCTAAACCCGGTCGGCGGAACGATCTCTCCTACCGATCCTCTCTTCGTCGAGCCTGGCGTTCAAGCGGCAATGCAGGCGAATGGCGTCAATGCGACCGCCCGCGTCGGAACAACCGGGGCTATCGTCGTATCAACGGGGCGGGGCCTCACAGCAAACGCCGGGGGCACCGTCATCAATGATGGTGTAATAACGTCTTATAATACAGCGTATGGCATCGTCGCCGAGGGCGGCGGACATGCTATTAATAATGGTATTCGTTATGTTGGTCAGGCGAGCGGCGTACGAGGTGAAGGAAGGGCGGATAACGTTTCTGGTGCCGGGTCCACCTATCAAAACACTGGCATCATCAATGTCGCAGGCTGGAATACGAGCTCTATATCTTCAAACAGGAACGTAGGCCTACAAACGTCAAGCGCTGGATTCGCTAGCAATGACGGCACTATCAATGTCGCCACCACGACGATGACGGGAAATGCTGTAGCGTATGGCGCGTATGCCCTTGATACCGGCACTTTCACCAATAACGCCGCCGGCGTTATTTATATTAGCCGTGAAGCGAGCGCCGACCTCTCGCTCGCGCCGTTCGCCCGTGGTGGCGCGGACGTGGTGCAGGTTGCGGGGGCATACGGTATTGTTGCAAACGGGACCGGCGCGGTCCGCAATGCTGGCGCGATAGTCATTGGCGACAAGGTGCAGGGTTCTAGTGCCATATCTGTCGGTGTCGCCGCCGGGGCCAATGTCATCAGCAGTGGCTCCATCACCGTCAATGGTCATTACAGCGCCACGCCTTTGCAAAATATCGGGATACTCACTTATGCCACCAGTGGAACCGTCGAAAATAGCGGCACAATTGACCTGCTTGGCGTCAATGTCGTTGGCATCAAGACCGCAACTGCGGGGGCCAAGGCGTCATCCTCAGGCACCATTAACGTCGCGGGCGGTGCTGATCTAGCATCTGGCGTGCGCAATTACGGCGTGTGGTCGGATGGGGTTAACTCGCTGGTGACGATTTCCGGCAAGGTTAATCTGGTCGGTGACGGTGCCATTGGTGTCCATGCCCGCAACAAGGGTGGCGTGGCGATTTCCGGCAATGGCGAGGTGGTGTTCCAGTCGGGCACCAACCAGATTGGTTATTTCGTCTACGGCCCTGGCGCGTCGGTCACCAATACCGGCACGGGTGCCCAGAATGTCTTGACGGAAAGTTCAGTGCTGTTCCGTTTGGAAGACGGCGCGGACTTCACCGGTAGTGCAGGCGCTTCATCGACTTTGACCGCATCAGGCAAGAACTCCACTGCGGTCGTTGTGACGGGCCTCACCGGCACCGATGTGTCGGCGTTTAACTCGGGCGGCATGACCATCAACACCACCGGCAAGAACGCGGTCGCGGTGCTGGTCGAAGGCGGCGCGCAGGGCAAGATTTCCTCGGCGGCAACCATCAACCTGACAGGCGTCGGCGCGATTGCTGGTATCGTCGATGGCCAGAAGCACGCGCTTGACGGCTCGATTTCGGGTACGCCGATTGCGGGTGTGCTTTCTAACGCGGCGCTGAATGCAGGTGCTGCGGGCTTTGGCACCGGAACCATTCTGGTTGCGGGTGCAAACCTCAATTCGGCGCTTGATGAAGTCACCGGCTATATTGCCCGCAACACCGCATCGCTCAGCAATTCCGGCAACATCGTCTTCACCGGTGCCCATACCACCGGTATCCAGGTGCTCGAAGGTTCGACCGGCGGTAACTCCGGCTCGATCACCATTGAGAGGGGCTCGGTTGGCCTGGTTGCGGCCTCGACTGGGGCGGCGACGGTGCTCAACAACACTGGCAGCCTGATCCTCAAGGGCGGTAGCAATACCGACCGCACGGTGGGCATCTCGGCGACCGGTTCGGCGGTGACCGTCAATATGTCGGCGGGCTCCATCGACATGCAGGGCCAGGGCGCGATTGGCGTGCGTGCGGTGGACGGCGCCAAGGTCAACCTTAGCGGCGCTTCCTCGGTGAGCTATGCAGCGGAAGCCTCGGGCGTGACCGACCAGATCGCCTTCCTGCTGTCTGGCGCAGGCTCCACCATCAATACCAACACTTCGGGCGCAGGGCTGGTGGCATCGGGCAAAAACTCGACACTGATCCGTCTTGAGAACGGCGCGGTCCAGTCGGGCGTGTTGACCATGGGCGCGACCGGCACCGGTTCGCGGGGTCTGTGGGCGACAGGCGTCGGCACCAAGGTCACCGCGCTTTCGGGCTCGGTGTTCGATGTGGGCGGGGCCGGGGCGCAAGCCGTGCTGGTTCAGGGTGCGGCGCAGGTCGAATTCAAGGCTGGCACCGTCATCAACCTGACCGGCACCAACACCATCGTCGGCACGGTTGACGGCAATGAATACAAGATCGACGGCACGACAGTGAATGCCAGCAATACCGGCTCGAAACTGATCTCGGAAGCCACTCTCAATTCGAGCACGGCAGGTGCCACCGGGTTTATCACCCAAAACGCCGGTACGTTGATCAACTCAGGCGACATCACCTTCGCGGGTGCCAACAGCGCGGCGATCAAGGTGATCAACGGCAACTTCACCAACCAGAGCGGCAACATCACCGCCAATGGTGTGGCGGTTGACGTGACCGGAGCCAATTCGACGGTTGACGTGCAGGGCGGTCAGGTCAAGGCCAGCAATGGCACGGCGGCAATCCGGCTGGGCACGGGGGCATCCCTGAACCTCGTTGGTTCGGGCCTTGGCACGGTGACCGCGTCGGGCACGGCGCATGCGGTGCTGATCGACACCGGGGCCACTGGCCTGGTGATTGACGGCGCGCATATCGACATGTCGGGTGCGGGCAGCACCGGCAATGGCGTTGAGAACAAGGCGGAGATCTCGGGCATCCAGCTCACCAATACTACGGTGATCGACGTGATGAACGGCAAGGGTATTCGCACGGCGGCAACGCTTGCCACCACCAATGCGGGCACGGTCAATGTCAAGGGTTCGGGTGTGGGTCTGGCGTTCGAGACCGCGACGGGCACGGCGATGGGTAACAACATCGACTTCTCGACCTCGAACGCGCTCAACGTCAATGTGACTGGCGCGAACGGCACCGGTATCTCGGTGAAGCACACCGGCAATGGTATTGTGAAGAACGGTGCCAATGTGAATGTTGCAGCGGTCGGTGGCTCGGCTGTGGTGCTTGCTGGCGTTGCGACTTTTGAGAACACTGGTAACCTGATTTCGACCTCGACCACTGCCCCGATTGTGGCGCTGGGTGTGACCAAGAGTGTTACCAACAGCGGCGAGATCCGGGCGGCGAGCGCAACCACTGCGGCTCTGACCTTTGATGCCCAGAACTCGACCCTCACCAACTCCGGCAAGATCACCGGTGTGGTTGACCTCGGCGCGGGCGTGAACACCGCGACCAATGCGGCGGGTGCGATCCTCACCGGCAACCTCATCTCGGCAACCGGCACCAACACTGTGACCAACTCGGGCACGATTGTCGGCGATATTGTGCTCGGCAACGGCGTCAACACCACCACGTTGAACGCAGGCTCGACGGTCACCAACGTCACCGGTGGCACCGGCACCAACAGCGTCACCGTCAAGGGTAACGCGGTATTCACCTCGCTTGACGGCGGCATCGGTGGTGCTGCTGACACGCTGACTTTCGACGGCTCGACCCGCACGCTTACGGCGGCAACGGCCATCGACCATTACGAGACCATGAAGCTCGTCAATGGCTCGGTGATCACCACCGCCGACCTCATTAAGATGACGGATACGGCGGGCGGTGTTGGCGCGATCAGCATTGATGGCACCTCGACGCTGGCGATTACCGCGCCTGCTGGCTACAATCTTAACCACGCCCTGACCGGCACCGGCACGATCTCGGCCAAGATGGCTTCTGCCACTGCCGCCTTCAACTTCGGCGCGGGTGCAGGCAATGCGTTTGCAGGCATGGTGCAGATGGGCACTGGCACGCTGGCGCTCTCTGGCGACAACACCCGGGCGCTCACAGCGGCGACCCTTCGGGTTGACACCGGATCGACCACCACGGTTGGTACGGGCAATCAGGCGATCGGCGGGCTGAACTTCAACGGCGGCACAGTGATCTTTGATGCCACCGCTCCGGCGCAAATCGTTGCCAGCAGCACCATCACGGCGGGCAAGCTCGATATTGCCGGCACGGGTACGGTCAAGGTGACCATCCCGACCGGCTTCGACAATACCCAGCCGCTGCCGAACACGCAGATGTCGCTGTTGCAGCAGGACGACGCCACGGCAATGACCAAGCTCGTGGGTTCGGCCAATGTCACTGGCACCGCTGGTGCACTGACGCTGGTTGACCAGACCGGCGCGGCCATCACCAATGCCAAGCTGCTGGATATCAACCAGGGCGGCACCAAGGTCGCTGAAGGCACCTATGATTATAAGCTGCTCAGCTCCTCGAACGGCGTGACCTCGGATGGTCTCTATGTGGGTTACGGCCTCAAGACGGTTAATCTGATTGGCACCGGCACCAACGCGTTGGTGCTGACCCCTGCGGGGGGTGCCACGGGCCTTGCCACCGATCTGTCGGCCAAGGTTATTGGCACCGGTGATCTCGCTGTGATGGCCGGCGCTGGCAAGACGGTGTCGCTGTCGAACACCTTGAACAGTTATACGGGGGCGACGGGTGTCGTTACCGGCACGCTGAAGATGGGTGCCGACAACGTGCTTGGCAAAACCTCCTCGTTGAACGTGGCTGCCACTGCGGCGTTCGATACGGCGGGTTACAACCAGTCGGTTGGTGCGGTGAACACCGCGCTTGGCGGCAAGGTGACCATTGCGACGGGCTCGACCCTGACCATCGTTGATACGCAGCGCACTGCGGGCAGCACGGTGGGTGGCACACTGCGCGGCAACACGCTGTTTGGTGCGGGCACCTTCGTGATCGACCCCTCGGTTGTGCTGGTTGATGGCGCGCAGGCGGGCTATACCGGCCAGCTCAACGTCACCGCCGGTTCGCAACTGGTGCTGAACACTGCCAATGCGTTTGATAACGCTTTGGGCGTGGCGCTGGTTGGTGCCACTGACAAGCTGACCTTCGGCAATCTGTCGACGCTCGGCGACACGGCAACTATCACGGCCACTGGCACGGCGGCGGTGAAGCTCTCTGGCCTCGGCACCGTCGAGACCCGCGATCTGTCGGACGTGACGCTTGCTGCCGACAACACCACGTTTGCGGGCAAGTTCGATGTGGGCACGGCTACCTTCCTGCGCGCCTCGGAAGCCAAGAACCTCGGCACGGCATCAATCCTGGCGGCTGGTACATTCAACGCCATCGCCAATGCCGACTGGCAGCTTGATAACGTCGTGACCGGTGCGGGCACGGTGCTCAAGACCGGCTCCGCCGTTCTGACGGTGGATCAGTCTCTGGCCTCCTTCACCGGTTTGACCGATGTGCAGGCGGGTATGCTGGTGGTCGGTAACGACACCATGACCGGATCACTGGTTGGCGGTAAAGCCAATGTTGCGGCGGGCGCAACGCTCACCGGTAACGGCAAGATTGCGGGCGACGTGACCAATGCGGGCACGATTGCAGCGCTCAACGCTCTCCCGGCTTACGCCAGGGCCGCGGCTGGCAACTTCACCATCGGTGGGGTGCTGACCAACAGCGGCACGGTGCAGCTTGGTGGTGCCACGGTTGGCAACACCATCACGGTTGGCGGCATCATCGGCCAGGGCGGCACGTTCGTCCTGAACACGGTGCTGGGCGATGACAGCTCGAAGACCGACAAGATCATCGTCAATGGCGGTTCTGTGACGGGTTCGAACTTCATCACCATCGTCAACCAGGGCGGGCTCGGCGCACAGACCACCGGCAACGGTATTCAGGTTGTGGTGACGCAGAACGGTGCTACCACGGCCACCGACAGCTTCGCGCTGATGGGCCGTGCGGCGGCGGGTGCTTACGAGTATGACCTGGTGCGCGGTGAGCGCTCGGGTTCGGGTGAAGACTGGTTCCTGCGTACGCCGGATCCGGTTACTCCGGTTACCCCGGTTACCCCGTCTACAGGCCTGCGTCCGGAAATCCCGACCAATGCCGCGATCATGCCGCTGGCTTCCGAGTTCGGCTATGCCATGCTTGGCACCCTTCATGAGCGCACCGGTGGTGCCTTTGTGACCGCCAAGGCGCTCTATGAAGAGCGCACAGTGTGGTGCAAGGATGCGGCGCAGAACTTCCGCTGCACGGTGCGGACGCCGGTTGACCTCGGTCCCGACAGCCAGAACTGGATGGCCGGTGGTTGGGCGCGTATATTCGCTGATCGTGGCCTGCGCGGTGAGGGCAACTTCGCCCGTCACGGCTCGGATTACGACTACACGCTCGGCGGTGCTCAGGCTGGTCTCGACATCTACGCCCGTGAAGGTGCCAACGGCAGCCTTGATAAGGCCGGTGTCTATGTGGGCTATGGCCAGGTTGAAGCCGACATCAAGGGTATCAATGGCGGCAAGGCTGGCACGGTCGACATGAACGGCTACTCGGTGGGTGCTTACTGGACGCATTATGCCGCGACCGGTTGGTACACCGATGCCGTCGTGCAGGGCACCTGGTATAACGCTGATGCCCGCTCGATCAAGGGCGAGCAGGTCAAGCCGGATGGCTTTGGCGTGATGGCGTCGCTTGAGGGTGGCTACAGCTTCAAGCTCGGTAGCGGCTGGTCAGTTGAGCCGCAGGCTCAGGTGATTTACCAGACCCTGTCGTTTGATAACACGCAGGACCACTTCGGCACCTTTGCCTTCCAGGACAACGACAGCGTGCGTGCCCGTGTGGGTACCCGTGTTGCCCGCACTTGGAACAACGGTACCGAACAGGCTCCGCGCATGATCACCGCCTGGGCACGTGCCAACGTGTGGCATGAGTTTGGCGACAAGTACCAGATGACCACGGCAACCTTCGCCAACACTTCGCCGTTCCTGAGCAACACCAGCCTCGGCGGCACCTGGGGTGAGATCGGCGCGGGCGTGACCGCGCAGGTCAGCGAAAAGGTCAACCTGTTCGCCACCGGTGCCTACGAACACTCCATCGACGGCAAGGATCGTCAGGGCTGGAACGGCAGGCTCGGTGCCACTGTGAAGTGGTAAGAGCAGCCTGAACAGGCAGTATGAAAACAAAACAACGCCGCCCCAACCGGGCGGCGTTGTTGTTTGTGACAGTCTCAGGGGAGGTGGTATGGGCAAACCGCACCATCCCAAAAGCGAGACGCAGATTGAGGAATGCCTCAATTTGCCGAACAGCTTAAGCCGGTTGATAACCGCTTTCCTGCCTATTGCGAATCGCTGGCTCTCATTAAAACTTCATTAGTTTTGCCTGAAAATTGACGAGGGATGCACATGAGCAACGGTTTCTGGCCGCGCTGGACGCTGAAGACCGAAGGGGCGATTATGCCCGATGAGCGGTTGCCGATGGGGCAGAGCCTCGTGGTGGGGTTGCAGCACGTGGTGGCCATGTTCGGCTCTACGGTGCTCGCGCCAATCATTATGGGGTTCAACCCCAATGTCGCCATCCTGTTTTCGGGTATTGCGACGCTTTTATTCTTCGTGATGGTGCGCGGAAGGGTGCCGAGCTATCTCGGCTCGTCCTTCGCGTTCATCGGGCCGGTTGCGGCAGCCGCAGGGGCGGGGCCTTCGGTCAATATTCCGCTGGCGCTTGGCGGTATCATGGCGGCTGGTGCGGTTTATGCCGCCATCGGGCTCGTTGTGCAGGCGGTCGGGCATCGCTGGGTTGAAAAGGTGATGCCGCCCATCGTCACGGGCTCCATCGTCGCGGCCATTGGCCTGGTGCTGGCACCGATTGCCATCTCCTCGGCCTCGGGCATCTCGGCGGCCAGCCCGGGCGGTGACAGCTTCTCGCGCTGGATGGCGTTGTCGACGGTGGTGGCCATCGGCCTCATCACCGTTTACGCGCCGGGCTCCTTGCGCCGCATTCCCATCCTGCTTGGTGGGGCGTTTGGCTATCTGCTCTATTATGTTCTGGCCAATGTCTACGGCATGGGGCCAGCGATCAACTTCACCAAGGTGAGTGCCGCTGACTGGTTCGGGCTTCCCCATTTCGTCACGCCGGAATTTTCATGGAAATCCGTTTCGCTGATTGCGCCGGTTGCCATCATTCTGGTTGCGGAAAACCTTGGCCATATCAAAGCCATCGGCGCGATGACCGGGCGGTCCTATGACTCCTTCCTCGGTCGCGCCTTCATCGGTGACGGTTTAGCCACCATCATCTCGGGTGCCTTCGGCGGCACGGGTGTCACGACCTATGCCGAGAATATGGGTGTTATGGCGGTGACGCGCATCTACTCGACGCTGATTTTCGTGATTGCGGCGGTGTTTGCAATCATTCTCGGCTTCTCGCCGAAATTTGGCGCGGTGATCCAGACCATTCCGGTGCCGGTTTTGGGCGGTCTCGCCATCGTGGTGTTCGGTCTCATTGCCGCAACAGCCGGGCGCATCTGGGTTGAAAACGCCGTGAGTTTCGCTGACCCGCGCAATCTCATCACCGCCGCGGTGACGCTGATCCTCGGCGCAGGCAATTTCAAGCTCAATGTCTTCGGCTTCGAGCTTGAAGGTATCGGCACGGCAACCTTTGGCGCGATTATCCTCTACCATCTTCTCGGCGGGATGCGCCGTGGTAAGGTCGAGTCAATTCTCTGAACTCAGTCTGATAATGCGCACACCATGGAGCCCGCATCGAAGAAAGATGCGGGCTTTTTCTTTGACGTTGTGGCATAAAAGCACGCTCGGTAAAGTGAAGCGGCCATGGCTGCTTCAACCAATGGCTTAAAAAAGAGCAGTTGCTCTGTCGGTCCAGCAAAATTATCGTTGGTGTTAAGCGTGTTATGGCTACATCGGCGTGCCGGACTGTTCCGGGTAAGGAGACTACGGAATGTCAACAGCGGAACTGGTTGTCCAACAGCTACCCTATCTCCGTCGGTATGCCCGCGCGCTCACCGGCAGTCAGGCGGCGGGTGATGCCTATGTCGCAGCAACGCTCGAAGCGTTGGTGAGTGAGCCGCGCATCATTCAGGATAGCGATCCCGAGGCGGTCAAGGTCGAGTTATTCCAGGCGTTCACGCGCATATGGAACTCGCTTGCCGTCAATGGTTTGGCAGATCAGGTGGAGCGCGGTATTCCCGCTGAAACCCGCATAGGCCAGATCACGCCGCTGCCGCGTCAGGCTTTTCTGCTGTCGTGCCTGGAAGGCTTCCCCGAGCAGGAGGTCGCCACTATCCTCTCGCTTGACGATGTGGCTGTCCGCAAGCTGATCGATGAGGCGAGCCGTGAACTCGCCGCCGACATGGCAACGGAAATTCTCATTATTGAAGACGAGTCGGTGATTGCGATGGATCTGGAAGGCCTCGTTGAAGGTCTGGGTCACAGCGTTATCGGCATTGCCCGCACCCGGGCGGAAGCGGTCAAGATCGCCACGGAAAAGCGGCCTGGGCTTATTCTGGCCGACATCCAACTGGCGGACGGTTCGTCAGGGCTCGATGCGGTGAATGACATGCTCAGAACCTTCTCGGTGCCGGTGATCTTCATCACCGCCTATCCGGAACGCTTCCTCACTGGCGAGCGGCCCGAGCCGGCCTTCCTGATTGCGAAGCCGTTTCAACCGGTGCACGTTTCTGCGGTCATCAGCCAGGCATTGTTCTTCCAGCAGGCAGCACGCCAGAAAAACCCGGCTGAGGCGTAACAGAGGCCGCGATAAATCCGCCGGGTTGGTCCGTGGATGTTTTCACATCCCGGTTGGCGCTGCGGTTTTGCCAATTGTGCCAACCGTACCTGCTCTCGGGTGAAGCGCGTTTAATATGAAATGCACTTCACTCTAGATTTTTTGATGCCGTAACGCTTTGCGTTTAACCGGCGACCCACTTAAAACGCGCGTTATTTTAAAATAATTTATTCACATTTGTATATTTATAATAATTAAAAACAAGCAAATTCATTTGCCAAGGGGCCGCTCTACACATAACTCCATCTCATTGTATCGTTGTGCTTTCTAATTCAATTGCTCGGAAGCACAGCGCTTATCTTGAGAGGTTTGCTTGCAGATGGCATCGCCACCCATTCTTTTGAAGTCGCATTTTGGCGAGGGCACTTTGGCTCCGTTTGGGCCTTACCTTGCAAGCGGTGCCCTTCGCGCCGTTTGGGAATGGGACCTGACGGATAGCGACTTTGCCCAGGCTCCGGCCATCATCCTTACCATGCACCTCGACCAGATACGCGCCATGCACTGGCGGGCCTCATTCGACACCCTGTTGGCGCGGGGCGGGCGCGTGGTGCTGAGCGGGCATGTGATGCGACCGTTCATTGAGGGACTGGACGCGTATGTGCCTGCGCCGAAAGACGGCAAAGCGGGATTGGCGCTGAGCGTTCTGGCTGATCATCCAATTTTTGCCGGCGTGGATCGGCTGGCCTGTGGTGTCCGCCGGGGCGTTGCCGGGTTTTATGGGCGCGGGCACAACCCCATGCCGGAGGGCGCGATGGCTCTCACCGGTGTTGGCACGGCGCAGGCGCCCATAGATTGGATATGGCGGCGGCCCGATGGCGGTGAGGTTTTCTCCCATGCCGGGAATGACCTCTGGAGTGTCGCCGAACCGGGGAGGGTTACCGACCGATTGGTGGCAAATATGGTGCTCTGGGCGCGCGCCGAGCCTGCTTGATGCACCACGCCCTTTCCCCCGATTTCGTGCTCAGAGGACAATAAATGAGTACCATTCTTGCCGCTCTGCACCCCGGTGCTTCCTATCATTGTGAGACGCTGGAAGGGGAGCGCTATCGCGGCTATTTTGACAAGCTGATTGTTCCCGAAGAACTGACGAGCGCGTGTCTCGCCAACGTCCGAACCTTGCTGGTGCCATGCCGTACCAACCCGGACAGGCTGCTTCCTCGCATGCCGGTGCTGATGGATTTTCTCGCCCGGGGCGGCACGCTGGTTGCCATGGGCGAAACCTTTCAGGATATCTGGCTGCCCGATGTGACGTTCACGCCGGTTGAAACCAATTACTGGTGGTGGCTTGAGCCGGGGGCCAGTCTCGGCGTTTCCCTCGAGAGGCCGGATCACCCTCTGCTGCGCGGCCTTTCAAGTAAGGATGCGGCGTGGCATCTCCATGGCTGGTATGTTCCCGCCCCTGGCAGTGAGGTGCTGATCACAGACGGCTCCAACCAGCCGATCATGTATGTCGATGAAAAGAGTTACGCTGGCCGCTTGGTTGTCACCAGCCTCGACCCTTGTTACCACCATGGCTGCCATTTCATGCCGACGACAACGCTCTTCCTCGATGGCTTTCTGCCAAACCTCCGTCGCTGGAGCGGCGGATAGGAAGTCTCGGCGCTTGCTGCATGAGGCGAAACACCTGCTGTTCGGAGCACTTTCTTTTGCAGATCCACCATGCGTTCGTCGCATTTGTGGGGTGTAAAAACTTATGGTAAGTTGATGATAAATAATAGTTTTTATATTTTCTAAACTAGAAGCGCGATACCATGATTGTATGTTCTTGCAACAGATTGTCCGATGGGGATGTCCGCTCCTGTCTCGGTCCCGGTCCGGGGTGCCCGCGCACTCCGGCGCAGGTTTATCAAAGCCTGGGGTGCCGTGCCGAGTGCGGGCAATGCGCGCGTACAATCCGCTCAATCATGGAAGATGAGGGGCAAACCGGCCTTCTACTATTGAATCATTCTAAAAAGACTTGTGCCCAAGGTTGTTGTCCCTTATCCCTTAAGCTCGACACGCAGACGAAGGCTCCCGCCCCGCATGTCTTTTCCGAGATTGGAGCTGCCGTCTGACAACACCGCAACGTGAGATTCACGTTCCAACGGGAGTATGTGAGATGAAGGGTGATGCCAAAGTCATCGAATATTTGAATCGTGGCCTGCGCAGCGAGCTTACAGCGATCAACCAATACTGGCTGCATTACCGCATTTTCGATGATTGGGGCTACCGGGATCTCGCCAGCACCTGGCGCAAGGAATCCATCGAGGAGATGGAGCACGCCGATAAGTTTGTGACCCGCATTCTGTTCCTTGAAGGGTTTCCGAACCTTCAGGCTCTTGACCCGCTGCGCATCGGCCAGTCGGTGAAGGAAATCATGGAATGTGATCTCGCTGCCGAATGCGAGGCGCGCGCCCTTTATCTCGAAGCCGCGAAATATTGTGAAACGGTCGGCGACAAGGTCTCCAAAAATCTCTTCGAAGAGCTGATGACCGACGAAGAGGGCCATATCGACTTCCTTGAGACCCAGCTCAACCTGATCTCCCAGATCGGCGTTGAACTCTATTCCCAGAAGCACATGGGTAAGCTGGAAGCCGAAGCGTAAGGCTTTTACAATCTAACGCATCGTTCAGAAAAACGGGCTGGGGCCCTTCTGAACGATGTGTTCAACCGAAGAAGATTTCCTTCTGACGCGCTTCGAGTTGCTGCTGATACATCTTCAACGCGTATTCTTCGGTCAATATGCCAAGCACAGCGCGGTGCTCCTCTGAATCGGTCACCACAAGAATTTCGGTTGGCAGTTGCTCGAATTTCGGCATGACGCGGCTGAGCGCCTCATTGGCCACCACATAGGCCGATGAATTGGCAAAGATGGTGGAAACCGGCTCCTGTGCAGTGCTGGCTTCCCGCGCCGATGCATGAGCCTGGGCCACGTCGATGAGCCCGGCGAAAGCGCCTTCGCCATCGACACCGATCACATACCGCGACGACGCCAGCGGGAAGCGTTCCGAAAATTCCTGAAGCGAGATATCGCCGCGCGTCACCGGTGGGCCGCGACGCATGAGCTGGCGTGCGGTGGTCTTGTAGAGCCAGCCGATATCCTGCCCGCCGAGGATCGCTTCACCGCGCAGATGGAAGCGCCAGGTGGCAAAGGAATAGCCGAAAATGCGCCGCACCGTCAGCATGGCCGCAACCACACCGAGCATCACAGGGACGAATGCCCGCAAGTCATTGCTGATGGAGAGCGCCAGCGCGACCATCGTGAGCGGCGCGCCGACCACAGACGCGGCAAAGCTCGCCATGCCAACCAATGTGTAAAGCCACAATTCCGGCTTGGCGATGATGCTGGCGATGGCGCCGGTTTTCGCAAAAGCTGCCCCGGCCAATGCGCCAAGGAAAAGCGAGGCAGAGAACAGCCCGCCCCGGAAACCGGAACCCAGCGAGATGGCACAGGCGATGATTTTCAGCGCCAGCAAAAAAAGCAGTGGCATCACGGCGGGCGGGGTGTTCATGATGACTTCCATGGCACCGTGGCCGGAGCCGAGGACATGGGGGGTGAGGAGGGCGAGGCACGCGACGATGAGACCGCCGATGACCGGCCTGACCCACAGGGGGATGGCGCTGGTGCGAAAACGCGACTCGACCAGTGTAACTCCGCGCATCAGCACGACGCCGAGCAGGGCCGAGAGGATACCCAGCACAATGATCAGGGCGACGCTGGTGGGTTGCAAGGCGGGGATTGGCAGGTTGGGAACATGATAGCCATGCTCTCCGAGAAGCACCGCGACGAACAGGCCACACATGGCGGCGATGGCGATGGGCGCGAGCGTCGCCACGGTATACGCGCCGAGGATCAGTTCAAAACCATAAGCCGCGCCTGCGAGCGAAGAGTTGAAGGCGCAGGCGATTGCGCCTGCTGTACCGGCGGCGACCAACATGCGGATATCGTTGCGGCGGCGCTCAAGCCGGATGCCAATTTTGGAGCCCAGTGCGCCACCGCCCTGGGTCAGACCGCCCTCGAGGCCAACGGATGCGCCGAAGCCATCCGACAGAACACTCTGGACCATCACCAACAAACTGTCGCGCAACGACATGCGCCCGCCGTGCAATGCATTGGCCTCCACGGGGTCAACGATATCGGTGTTTTGCCGCCAGTGCCGCCAGGCAATGGTGCTGAGACCAAGCACCAGCCCGCCGCCGACCAGAGAAATAAACAACCGCTCCAGATCGACCGCATTCATGGCGCTGAGCCGTTGGGAGGCGGGGGTGCTGAGAAGAATCTCGTGCAACCATTGTGTGACGAAGCCCATGGTTGCCGACACCACGCCGCCCAAAAGCCCCGCCACTGCCGCTGCCAAAATCAGCACGAAACGGCTCTCGCGTAAGATCGTCCGGTAGGAGAACCGCATCTTCGCCAGTCGGCGCATCATCTTCTTGTTGAAACGGAGCATGGTGGTTCGCCAATCCCGTACGCATCGCGCACGCGGGAAATCATGCGGTATTATGCGTTACGGTACATTTAACCGATAGGTGCTTTTCTGTACAATCACCGCCTGTTTCGGTGCGTATGAGAGAGAGCGATGACAACGAATTGGCGGGCGATGGGGCTCAGAGATATTGCGGCGGTCTGTCGGGTGGCCGATGTTGCCCACCCGGATTTTCCGGAAGATGAAGCCATTTTTCTGGAGCGTCTCCATCTCGCGCCCAACGGCTGTTTCGTGCTGGACCTCAATGGCAAGATTGAAGGCTATCTTCTGAGCCACCCGTGGGATGCCAACGCCATTCCGCCCCTCAATACCTTACTCGGCAGCCTGCCTGAGGCCCCCGGCACCTGGTATCTGCACGACCTTGCCCTGATGCCGGATGCCCGTGCGGGGGGCAGAACCAAGCCCTTGATCGCGCATATGCTCCGCACCGCGCGCGATGCCGGTTTGCCAAGCCTGTCGCTCGTCGCCGTCAATGCATCGGTGCCGTACTGGACCCGCTTCGGTTTTGTGGACGCCACCACTGAAAAGCTGCGTGAAAAGCTCAAGAGCTACGACGATGCGGCGCGTTACCTGGTGTTGCGAGTGTAGCGGTTGTATTGCCGCTCGTTTCGCTAGCAGGGATTGAGCGCGTGTGGGAGGGCGCTTACAACGCCTTCAACGATGGCAGAGGTGATACGCGCATTGAACAGGGCAATGTCGCATAAAAATCCATAAATCACTGTGATCCATACCATATAGGCCATGCCCACATAATTGTTGTAGAGCAGCGCGAAAAACCAGTTCTGGCCGAAAACATAAATTATGCTGGCAACGATGCTGGCAATTGCCAGCAACAGGCCCGGTACGAATAGTTGACGTAAGAAACCAGGTTTCAGGAAGGACAACAGCAACACAGAGATAAAAGCCACTAAGTTGGTGCCACTGAAGATGCGAAGATCGCGCATCAGATCGCTAACAATAGCGCCATAGTTGCCTTCAATCAGTCGCTGCAATTGCGGCTCTGCCTTTTCAAGGGATGAGATGTGCAGCTTCGCGGAGATGTTGGCGATTGTGCTCAGGGTTTGTGCCATACGCTCGCGGCACTCGCACTCGTTATCCTGCATTCTGGCGACAATGATGCCGATTTTTGCTTGCAACACAGGCAGCAGGCGCTCTTTGATGTCTTTGATTTGTTGCCGATGCTTTTCAAGCAGGGCCTTCGCAAAATTACCCACCCGGCTATCTTCGCCGATATCAATCCGTTCCTGAATTTTCTGCTCGATTTTGTGCGTGATGAATCCGCGCGCCGCCTTTTCATAATGCAGGGGCGAAACAAAGGTGAGAAGGAGCACCACCCCGAAAAGGACCGCGCCGATTAACCCGATGATGCGCAAAGTTGCCTTCACGAAGCCGCCTCCCGATGATCGCTACTGGCATTGATAGCTGTCGTTGTGGCGATGTCAATTATAAGCGGAAGTGGCTCGGCGTTATTCTCCTAACCCCTCCAATATCGGGCAATTCGGCCTCTCGTCGCCATGGCAGTGGCAGGCAAGGTGTTCAAGTGTACTGACCATGCCCTGCAAGGTTTTGATGCGTTCCTTCAAATCGGTTATATGGGCGTTGGTAATGGCTTTCACGTCGCGGCTGGAGCGGGTTTTGTCGCGCCACAGGCCAATGAGCTTCGCCACTTCCTCCATTGAGAAACCGAGCGCGCGGGCGCGATGGATGAAGCGCAGCGTATGGATGTCATCGCCCGAAAAGTCGCGATAGGTGTTGTCGTGGCGCGGGGCGGCCTCCAACAACTGGATGGATTCGTAATAGCGGATCATTTTGGCGCTGACGCCGCTTTGCCTTGAGGCTTCGCCGATTTTCATCTGCGGTCCTCCCGTTGGGGTTTCCAGTTGCGCAGCAACAGCGCGTTCGACACCACGCAGACGCTCGATGCCGCCATGGCGGCTCCGGCAAAGACCGGATTAAGCAGGCCGAAGGCGGCAAGCGGGATGCCTGCAATGTTATAGACGAAGGCCCAGAACAGGTTTTGCCGGATCTTGCTGCGGGTACGCGCGGCGATATCGAGGGCATCTGTGACCCCCAGCGGATCGGAGCGCATCAGCGTGATGCCCGCAGCCGCAATGGCCACATCGGTTCCCGATGCCATGGCGATGCCAAGATCTGCGGTTGCCAGCGCCGGAGCGTCGTTGATGCCGTCGCCGACCATGGCAATCTGGCCATATTGCTTTTTCAGGCGGGTGACGATGCGCGCCTTGTCTTCCGGCAGCACGTCGGCTTCGATCTTGTCTATTCCGAGAGTTTTAGCGATGGCGGCGGCGCTGTCCGGGTTGTCACCGGTCAGCATGATGGTGACAATGCCCCGTTGGTGCAGCCGGGCAATTGCGGTTCGTGCGGTTTCGCGGGGTGTGTCGGCGAAGGCCATGAGGGCAATGAGGCGAGGGGTAGCGCCCATTTCAATCAGGTAGGAGACAGAGCGGCCTTCACGGGTTTCGACCTCTATTTGTAGCTCAAACGCGGTCAATTCCAGCCCGTTTTCCTCGGCATGGCGCCGGTTGACGATGGCGAAAGCGTTGCCATCAATGGTGCCGGATATGCCGCGCCCGGGAATAGCTTTTACGTTTTGCGCGGTGGTCGGTTGAATTTTTTCGGCCTCTGCCGCTGCCATGGCGGCACGCGCCAGTGGATGTTCCGAGCCGTTCTGCAATGCGGCGATCTTTTCCAGGGCTTCTGTCCGGGTGCCGGTGAGGGGGAGCAACGTCACCAGTCGCGGCTTGCCGAGGGTCAGCGTGCCAGTCTTGTCAAAGGCAACCGCCTTGATTTCGGTGGTGCGTTCCAGGGTTTCCGCGTCCTTAATGAGAATGCCCGCCCGTGCCGCAGCGCCTGTTCCGGCAATGATGGCGGTGGGAGTTGCGAGGCCGAGCGCGCAGGGGCAGGCAATCACCAGAACCGCAACCGCCGGCAGAAGCGCCTGGGTGACGTCGCCAGTTTGCCAGAACCAGATGGCAAAGGTGGCCAGCGCGATGGTGATCACCACCGGCACGAAGACTGCCGCGATCTGATCGACGAGTTTCTGCACTGGCGCTTTCGAGCTTTGCGCGCCTTCCACCATTTTGACGATCCGCGCAAGCGTGGTGTCTGAACCAACCGCTGTCGCTTCAGCTATGATGAAGCCCGAGCCGTTGAGCGAGCCACCGATGACTTTTTCGCCCGGTTCGCGGGGCACCGGCAGGCTCTCGCCGGTGAGCATGGATTCATCAAAATCCGAGATGCCTTCGCGGATAGTGGCATCGGTTGGCACCCGCTCGCCGGGGCGGATCAGCAGGATGTCATTCAGCACGATTTCAGATGCGGGAATTTCAACCTCAATGCCATTGCGGCGCACGCGCGCTGTTTCCGGGCGCAGATTGAGCAGGGCGCGCACCGCATCTGCGGTTTTGCGCTTGGCCCGCGCCTCGAGATATTTGCCAAGCAGCACCAGTGTGACGACCACGGCGGCGCTTTCAAAATAAAGATGCGCATGTTGGCGGGCGATGAGCACATAGAGCGACAGGAAATAGGCGGCGGAGGTGCCGAGGGCCACCAGAAGGTCCATGTTGCCAACGCCGTTCTTCAGCGCCTTCCAGCCGCCGCGATAGAAACGGAACCCGAGCCAGAATTGAACCGGCGTTGCGAGAATAAACTGTGCCCAGCCGGGCAGCATCCAATGGCTGCCGAAGGGGATGGCAAGCATGGGGGCGATGAGCGGAAGGCTGAGAATGATGCCGATGATGAGATGGGTGCGCTCGTGGGTGTCGCTCGGCAGTGTCAGTGCTGCCGATTGCTGCGCGGGCTTCTCCCTGGCCTCGAAGCCTGCCGCCGCGACGGCGGCGATCAGCGCCGGGGTCAGGCCCTCGCCAAAGCTGGTGATGGTCGCGGTTTCGTTGGCGAGGTTCACCGCCGCCTTGACGACGCCCGGCACCTTGCCGAGCACCCGTTCGAGCCGTGACACGCACGCGGCGCAGGTCATGCCGGTGATGAGGAGAACGGTTGTGTTGTCCTTCGGCGTATAGCCCGCATCCGAAATGGCCTGGGCGATGGCCGAAGGCGCTGCGTCTCCTGCGATCTCGGCTTTCTCCAGCGCCAGATTGACGCTGACCGAGGCGACGCCGGGCACGGCCGCAATGGCGCGCTCCACATGGCGCACACAGGAAGCGCAGGTCATGCCATCAATGCCAATGGCGAGGCTGGGCAGGGAGGACGTGGGGGCGAGATCAGTCATGGGAACACCGTCGGATGCGGGGAGAAAGGGAGCCATCCCGCATCATCGATCCCATCAATAAACCTTCCCATGATGGTAAGGTCAAGCGGTGTTATTGACGGAATTCGGCAAAGTGCTAATCAGGAGAATAGAGCCTTGACCTTACCATCATGGAAAGGTCTACAACCGGGCTGTCATGAAGTTCAGGAGTTTCATCATGTCCCTGCAATTCACAGTTCCGGATATGTGCTGCAATGGCTGTGTCCGCTCAATCACCAAGATCGTTCAGACGCTCGACGCCGATGCCCAAATCGCCGCTGACCTCGCCAACCAGAGGCTGACAATTGAAACCACCGCCGACAAGGAAAAGGTTGTGGCCGCGCTGGAAAAGGGCGGCTTCCCGCCGGAATAGCCTGCTCCATTGCTCGAAAGCAGGTTTCGATAAGCCGGGAGATCGTGCTATATATGGGGTATGCAAAAGGAGGCGAGACGCTTTCCGATCCGTTGGAGCCGGGGGTTCCCCGACCCCCGTTTGGGTTAACCGATTATCAGGGTTAGGCTGCAACCAAAGAACCTGATTTTCAGTTTCACCTTACGGATTTTCATACGTCTCATCTCCTTTCGCACTTGTTGAGGCACAGATACCGCCAACGGTTATGCTTACAGCACGGGCTTGCAGGGGCCCAAACGGGCGGCTCGCCCGGTTATCTGTCGAATACCTGTTCCCATCCGCGTCATTCCGCATTATGCAAGACGCTTGAATGAGGCTTCACGCCTCCAGATCGTGAAAACCGGATTCCATGAGCGAACAGAACACCCGGCCCGCCGCCGACCCGGTAGCGCGCCGCAGAACCTTTGCCATCATCTCGCACCCTGACGCGGGCAAAACCACGCTGACCGAAAAGTTCCTGCTGTTCGGCGGCGCGATTCAGCTTGCCGGTGAGGTCAAGGCCAAGCGCAACCGCATCTCAACCCGTTCCGACTGGATGGGCATTGAGAAAGAGCGCGGCATCTCGGTGGTCACTTCGGTGATGACGTTCGAGTATGGCGATTGCGTCTTCAACCTGCTCGATACTCCCGGCCACGAAGACTTCTCGGAAGATACCTATCGCACGCTGACGGCGGTTGATTCCGCCATCATGGTGATCGACGCTGCCAAGGGCATTGAGGCGCGCACTCGCAAGCTGTTTGAGGTGTGCCGTCTGCGTGACATCCCGATTGTCACTTTCATCAACAAGCTTGACCGCGAAGCCCAGGATCCGTTTGAGCTGCTCGACGATATCGAGAAGACGCTGGCGATGGATACCTCGCCGGTCACCTGGCCCATCGGGCGCGGTAAGAGCTTTGCTGGAACCTATTGGCTGCAGGATAAGAAAGTGCGCCGCCTCGAAGCCGAGGAGGGCGATGTTTCGGTCTCCGGGCCTGAGGATGCGCTGTTTGACACGCTGCTGCCCGCCGAGGAAATCAACGGCTGGCGCGAGGAGGCGATGCTGGCGGCTGGTGCCTCGCAACCGTTTGATCTGCAGGCCTTCCGCGAAGGGCATCTGACGCCGGTCTATTTCGGTAGCGCGCTCAAGAACTTCGGTGTGCGCGACGTGATGGACGCCATCGCAGCCCTCGCCCCCGAGCCGCGCGATCAGGAGGCTGACACTCGCACCGTCAAGGCTCACGAGCCGAAAATGTCGGGGTTCGTGTTCAAGATCCAGGCCAATATGGACCCGAACCACCGTGACCGCATTGCCTTCATGCGCATCTGCTCGGGCAAGCTGGTGCGCGGAATGAAAGCCAAGCTGGTGCGAACCGGCAAACCCATGAGCCTTTCAGCCCCGCAATTTTTCTTTGCGCAGGACAGGGCGATTGCCGATGAGGCCTATGCGGGCGACGTGGTTGGCATCCCGAACCATGGCACCTTACGCATCGGTGATACGCTGACCGAAGGCGAGGATATCGTCTTCCGTGGGGTGCCGAGCTTTGCACCGGAACTGCTGCGCCGCATCAAGTTGCAGGACGCCATGAAGGCCAAGAAACTGCGCGAAGCCTTGCAGCAGATGGCCGAAGAGGGCGTGGTGCAGGTATTTCTGCCGCTGGACGGTTCCGCCGCCATCGTCGGCGTGGTGGGCGCGTTGCAGCTCGACGTGCTGGTTGAACGCATGAAAGCGGAATATTCGTTGCCCATCGCTTTTGAGCCGGTGCGGTTCTCGGTGTGTCGCTGGATGACCAGTGAAGACACGGCGGAACTCGACAAGTTCCTCACCGCCCATCGCTCCTCGATTTCGTCTGATCTCGATGGCGAGCCGGTTTTCATGGCGACCAGCCCGTTCTCGCTGCAATATGAGGCCGACCGATTCCCGAAAATCGTTTTCTCCGATGTGAAGGATTATCAGAAACGCGGCCCAAAATAGGGTCGCGGCCCTTTCGCGGCGTGAACTGATATTCTACAATAGCGGCAATGACTTTCGCGTTTGATGATAACGATGCATTTCGCAGCCTGACGACGGCACGGTTGCTGCCGCAGCCTCCGCGCCATATGGCGGAAGGCGAGGATGGGCTCAAGGGCGACCATGCCTTGCAGATGGGCAACCAGCCGCCGTGGCATCGGCAGGGCAAGCCCACGCCCGCTGTGGTGATGGTGCCGATTTTAGCGCGCCCCGAACCGACGGTGCTGTTCACGGTACGCGCGACGGCGCTGCGCGATCATTCCGGCCAGGTGGCTTTCCCCGGTGGCAAGATCGACGAGGGCGATACGGGTGCATACGACACGGCGTTGCGCGAGGCCGAAGAGGAAATCGGGCTTCCGCGCCGGAATGTCGAACTGCTCGGCTATCTCGACTTCTACCTTTCAGGCACCAATTTTCTGGTGACGCCGGTGGTCACACAGGTCGATCCCGATTTCGTCATTGTGCCCGCACCCGGCGAAGTTGAACAGACCTTCGAGGTGCCGTTGGCTTTTCTGATGGATCCGGCCCGACACGAACTGCATTCGAAGGTTTTCAACGGCGTTGAACGGCATTTTTATGCTATACCCTACGGTGAGCATTATATATGGGGTGTCACCGCAGGCATCGTCCAGAATCTTTATGAAAGGCTATACGGGTCATGATACGCGTTCTGTTCGGCGAGGGAATTTTCTTTCTGCTGCCGTTCGTGGCCTATGCCTGTTATCTCATCATGCGCCAGCGCCATCCGGCCAAATGGGATAACTGGAGCGCTCACGTGCCGAAGCTGGCAATCGCCGGTGTTGTTTGCGTGATCGTGGCGCTTCTCATCACGGGTTTGACGGTAAAGCACGAGACGGGCGCCTATATTCCGGCCCATATGGAAAACGGCAAAATTGTTCCGGGGCGTTTTGAGTGAGCAAGTGCCTGTCGGTCCCAGATGCCAGCGGCATCCTTGACATTGCCCATGTCCGCACCGTCATGGAGGCGATGAATGGCGGCGGCGAGGAGACGCGCGTTGTTGGCGGCGCGGTACGCAATTTCCTGATGGGGCTGCCCATTGCCGATATCGATATGGCGACCACCGCAAGCTCCCAAAATATCGCCGACCGCGCGGTGGCCAAGGGCTGGAAGGTTATCCCCACAGGCATTGACCACGGCACCGTGACGGTTATCGCCCACCATATCCCGTTTGAAATAACCACCCTGCGTGAAGATATCGAAACCGATGGCCGCCATGCGGTTGTCCGGTTCGGGCGCGATTTTGAGGCAGATGCCAAGCGGCGCGATTTCACTGTGAATGCGCTTTCCATTGATATGGATGGCACGCTCCATGATTATTGCCACGGCGTTGCCGATATCGAAGCCCGGCGCATTCGTTTCATCGGTGACGCGACGCAGCGCATCCGCGAAGACTATCTGCGCATCCTGCGCTTTTTCCGTTTTGAGGCGGTCTATGGTGCGGGCGAGCCTGACCGTGACGGGCTGCTGGCGTCGATCCGCGAGGCGCGTGGGCTTGACCATATTTCAGCGGAACGCATCCGGGTTGAGCTTCTCAAGATGCAGCACGGCCCCAATGTCTTGCGGGCTCTTACCGCCATGGTGGAAGCCGGCATTCTGCCGCAAATCCTTAGCGGCGCGGTGGAGCTTGGTCGCTGGCGGAGGATGCCAGACACCTCGTCCGCCATCGCACGGCTCGCGGCGCTTGCGGTGATGGTGCGGGAAGACGCGGAGCGCTTGCGCGAACGGTTGCGCCTCTCCAATGACGAGCATCGCTTTTTGAGCGATTACGCGACTGTGCTGGAGAAGCTGAAGGGATCCGCATCACGCTTCCAGATGGATGACATCCGCCGTCTGGTGGTCAATTGGCTTCCCGAGGCCGTGTCATGTGCGTTCCGGGCCACGCGGGGAGAGCCGACGCCTGCCATCGCAGCGGACGCTTTTCAGGCTCTCGAAGGCTTTGCATCCGGTGCCCACGCGGTGCCAGTTTTTCCATTGCGCGGTGCCGACTTCTTGAAATTCGGTATTCCGAAAGGGCCCGAAGTCGGTCGTCTCATGGCGGCAGCGCGTGCCTTATGGCTGGAAGCAGGCTGTCCCGACGGCGACGACAGCGCTCAATCGCTGATTGCGAAATTGGGATTGGCTTGAAACGAGCAGATTGATGCGCGCTTGCCGTGTATCCGCGCCTGTCTTACGGCCACCGCACGCGTGGCGGTAGCGATGACAGGATCGACTCGATATTGCCGCCGGTTTTGAGCCCAAATAATGTCCCCCGGTCCTGCAACAGGTTGAACTCGACGTAACGGCCACGCTGGATTTCCTGGGCTATGCGCTCTTCTTCCGTCCAGGGCTTATTGATGTTGCGGCGCATGATCTCGGGGTAGGTTTTGAGGAAGGCGAGGCCGACATTGCGGGTGAAGGCGAAATCTGCCTCCGGATCGCCGCTCCACAGCCGGTCGTAAAAGATACCGCCGATGCCGCGTGGTTCATTGCGATGGTTGAGATGAAAGTACTCGTCGCACCAGGTGCGGTAGCGCTGGTAACGCTCGGTGTCGCCACAGACAGAGCGCAAACCCTCGTGAAAGAGCAGGGCGTCAGCATCATCCTGGCTGCGGCGTGCCTTGAGCATCGGCGTGAGGTCCGCGCCGCCGCCGAACCAAGCGCGAGTGGTGGCAATGAAGCGGGTGTTCATATGGACGGTCGGCGCATGGGGGTTCCATGGGTGCGCAATCAGCGACAGGCCAGCCGCCCAGAACTGCGCGTCTTCCTCTGCGCCGTCGATGGTGTGTCGCAGTTCTCCAGGCAATACGCCATGCACCACCGAGACATGGACCCCGACCTTCTCGAACACACGACCATGCATCATTGCCATCGTGCCGCCGCCCCCATTAGTGCGGGTCCAGGGCTTGCGCTCAAAACGGCCGGGAACTGTGGCTTCTGCGAAGAATGGGCCGGTTGCTTCCGCCTCAAGGATTTCGAATGCGGTGCAGATTTCGTCACGCAGATTGGCAAACCAGAGGCTTGTCCGTTCCTTGAGATCGATAATAAGGGCTTTATCTGCGGGTTTCATGGCACGACCCCATTGGGAATTGCAGGAAAACTTGCGGTTTGGCGCAGGGCCTCACCCACCATCATGGCGGCGGAAACGGCGATGTTGAGCGAGCGCGTTTCCGGGTGCATGGGAATGATGATTCGCGCATCGGCGGCGTGATGCACTTCCGGCGGTACTCCGGCAGATTCACGCCCCATCAGAATGATGTCCTGCGCGGAAAAGGAGAAGTCCGTATAAGGCATTGCACCCTTCGTTGTCGCCAACACGAGGCGGTGACCGTTGCTGCGTCGCCATTCCTCGAATGCGTTCCAGGAAACATGGCGGCAAATGTTGGCGCGCTCGATGTAATCCATTCCGGCACGGCGCAGGTTGCGGTCTGAAACATCGAAACCGGCTGGCTCGATGATATCGGCAGGCACGCCAAGGCAGGCGCACAGGCGCAGAATCGTGCCCGTGTTCTGGGGGATGTCTGGCTGGAACAGGGCAAGTCGTGGTTTGGCGTTCATTTCTTCCTCGCGAATACTTCTAAAGAAGGAGATGTTTCGCCGCCAGCCCCCAAAACAGCAGAAGTGGTTATGGCGCAGGGATTTGCGTTGCAATTATTGACTTTTTAGGCCGTCTGTTGATTTAGCGCAATTCCAAACTGTTATGGACAGATTACCTTGACCGTGTCAAAGAGCACGCGAAGCACAGTATTCCCGCATTAAAGGTGGGTTTCGCCTGTTGCGCACCTGATATTTGTTCCAGAACAGTCCTTCCGGAACACCATCGTTGAAGATGCAGGGTCTAGTTCCATTCCGTAACTCTAGGGAGAGCCCAGTGGCAGACACAGTGACAAACGCTGAGCCCACACGGCGCGATTTTCTCTTCATCGCCACCGGAACCGCAATGGCCGTTGGCACAGCCTGCGCCGCGTGGCCGTTCATTTCGATGCTTGCGCCCGATGCCGATGCAGTTGCGCGCGGCGCGCCGATTGATATCGATCTTGCGCCCATTGCCGAGGGGCAAATAGTCAAGACTTTCTGGCGTGAGACGCTGGTTTTTGTCCGTCATCGCACCGCCAAGGAAATCGCGGATGCGCAGAAGGTTGATGTCAAGGAACTGCGTGATCCGCAGACCGATGCCCAGCGCGTCAAGGCAGGCCACGAACAATGGCTGATTGTGTTCGGCAATTGCACCCATCTTGGTTGCGTGCCGCTGGATCATCAGGGCGCTTACAAGGGTTGGTTCTGCCCATGCCACGGCTCGGTTTTCGATACCGCAGGGCGTGTGCGTGGTGGTCCGGCACCGATCAATCTGAAACTTCCGAACTATTATTTCCTGTCGGATACCATGGTACGTATCGGTGCCGAAGACCCTAAAACCGCCAAGACCGCCTGATCTGAAGAAGTGGGTTGATCTCATGAGTCACGATTATTTCCCGCCCTATACCCCGAAGAGCAGGCTGGCCAAATGGTTTGAGAGCCGTTTGCCCATCATGAGCTTTTTCTGGTCTGCTGGCGTTTCCTTCCCGGTGCCGCGCAACCTCAACTACTGGTGGACCAGCGGCGTCGTGCTCTGTTTCATGCTGGTTGCGCAGATTGTGACCGGCGTGTTTCTGGCGATGTTTTATACGCCGCATGTGTCTATGGCCTTCAATTCCGTCGAGCGCATTCTGCGTGACGTGCCCTATGGCTTCATGGTGCAGCCGCTGCATGCGGTCGGCGCGTCCATGTTCTTCCTTGCAGTTTATGTCCACATGTTCCGTGGCCTCTATTACGGCTCCTACAAGGCGCCACGTGAGGTCTTGTGGATTCTCGGCGTCATTCTCCTGCTGCTGATGATGGCGACGGGCTTCCTTGGCTACACCTTGCCATGGGGGCAAATGAGTGTGTGGGGCGCAACCGTCATCACCAACTTCTTCACGGCGATACCAGTTGTCGGTGGCACGGTGGTGGAATATCTGTGGGGCGGCTATGCCGTCGGTAACCCAACGCTCAACCGCTTCTTCTCGCTGCACTTCCTGCTGCCGTTCATGATCTGCGGTGTTGTCGTGCTGCACGTATGGGCGCTGCACGTGCCGGGCAATAATAATCCCGAAGGTGTTGAGATGAAGGAAAAGCGTGATGCGCTGCCCTTCCATCCCTATTACACCACCAAGGATTTCTTCGCGGTTTTCGTGTTCCTGATCCTGCTGGCATGGTTCACGTTCTACATGCCGCGTTATCTCGGGCACGCCGATAACTTCATTCCTGCTGATAGGCTCGTGACGCCCTCGCACATCGTTCCCGAATGGTACTTCCTGCCGTTCTACGCGATTTTGCGTGCGGTGGATTTCGACATCAATCTCGGGATATTCACGATCACATCGCAACTCGGTGGCGTGATTGCCATGTTCGCGTCGATCATCCTGCTGGTTTTCCTGCCGTGGCTGGATACGTCGCCCGTGCGTTCGTCAAAATACCGCCCGATCTACAAGTGGTTTTTCTGGGCGTTCGTGATCACGGCAATCGGCCTTGGCTGGCTTGGCTCCAAGCCGCCTGGCGTCGAAAAATACGTGATCGCCTCGAAGATTCTGACCGCCTATTACTTCGCGCATATCCTCGTTGTTCTGCCGCTGGTCGGTCGATTCGAGAAGCCAAAGGCCATGCCCAATTCAATTTTCGACGCAGTTCTGAAAAAGAACGGCTCGGCCTTGCCCGACCGTGGGCTCACCATGCCTGCCAGAGACGCATGATGCGAGGAGAGAAGAAAGCCATGAAAGCCAAAAACCTTCTCATCGCCGGGGTGTTTCTGACAACGGTCGGTTCTGCCGCTGTCATGGGGCCGGTTGCCCGCGCCGACGAAGAAACGCCAAAGCCGCCCGCTCAGGAGTGGAGCTTTGCTGGTCCATTCGGCAAGTTCGACCGCGCCCAGTTGCAGCGCGGCTTCAAGGTGTACCGCGAAGTCTGCTCCGCCTGCCATGGTCTGGATTATGTGAATTTCCGCAACCTGGCGGAGCCCGGTGGCCCGGAGTTTTCGGAAGCACAGGTCAAGGCACTGGCCGCCGAATATCAGATCTTCGACGACAAGCCCAATGAGCAGGGCGACATTATCAAGCGCGCCGCACGCCCGGCGGACAAATTCCCGGCACCGTTCGCCAATGTCGAACAGGCGAAATACGCCAATGGCGGCAAGGCTCCGCCCGATCTGTCGCTGATGGGCAAGGCTCGCACCTATGAGCGCGGCTTCCCGCTGTTTATCATCGATATGGTCACCACCTACCAGGAGCAGGCACCGGATTATATCCACGCACTTCTCACCAGCTATGAAACACCGCCGGAAGATTTTGAGGGTGCCAATTTCAATAAGTATTTCCCCGGCCATGCCATCGCCATGCCGAAGCCGATCAGCGATGGGCAGGTGGAATACCCCAAGAACGCCGATGGAAAGCCGCAGATGCCGGAGACTGTCGACCAGTATTCCAAAGACGTGGCGGCATTCCTGGTGTGGACCGCTGACCCCCATATGGAAGCGCGTAAGCGTATCGGACTTCAGGTGATCCTGTTCCTGATCCTGATGTCGGGTCTGATGTACTTCACCAAGAAAAAAATATGGCAGCGCGCCCATGCGGATGAGCATGCGTGACGTGATGCTCACAGGTCGCGCCTCCATGTGGAGCGCGGCCTTTATCCTTTTCAAGCGCGGCATCCTGTTGTTCGCGCTCGCCGCATGGCTCGCAACGCCATTGCTGATGACGGCTGGGTCAACTCCCGCCGGGGCCGCAACAGCGGCTCATCATGACGGGATGACGCTTGCCAAAGCGCATGCGCAAGTGGGCTATGACATGGGAAGCCGTCCCCATGGGCATATGAACTGTTCCGGCCCTGCCGCTCAGGGCGCGGCCTGTTTCCAGACTTGTCTCTCTCATTGCAGCCTCGCCATGGCTGCATCGGTTTTTGCGCAGAGGCGGGTTGAGCGTGGCTCTGTAATCCTCACCGGCATTGAGGTGGGCTATTCGCTATCGACCGAGCCCACTGTGCCGCCCCCCCGTTTCGTTTCCTGATATCTGAACCGCATGTGAGAGGTAGCGCCCTTGCGACTGCCGAAAATCTCATATCTTCAAGAATCCATATTCAGGAAAGACCTTTTCATGAACCGTCGTGAATTTCTTCATAGTGGCATGGTGGGCACAGCCGCGCTTGCTGTCGCTTCCCCGCTCGCTCTTTTCCCCGGTCGCGCGCTTGCTGCCGCTCCGACCATTCTCAAGGCTGTGCGCCGCACCATTGAAGTCAATGGCAAGGCCGCGAGCGTTTTTGGTCTGATCGGGCCAGACGGGAAGCCGGGGCTGACTTTTTTGCCCGGGCAAAATTTCAATGTGCAACTCAATAACGAGTTGGGAGAGCCCACCATCATCCACTGGCACGGCCTGACACCGCCTTGGGCCAGCGATGGTGTTGCCGATGCACCAATGCCGATGATTGCGGGCGGTGCGTCGCGGGATTTCGACTTCCCCCTCTCGAATGGGGGCACGCACTGGATGCACGCCCATACCTTGCAGGAACAAGCGCTGCTTGCCGCTCCGTTGATTGTGCGGACGAAAGAAGATGTTGCCCGGGATGAGCAGGAAGTCGTCATTTTGCTCCATGACTTCTCCTTCACCCCCGCCGAAGAACTGCTGGCGCGGTTGCAGAAGGGCGGCGGTCATGTGATGGCAGGGCATGGCGCAAAGCCAGCGCAGGACCAAGCCACCATGGGCCATTCCATGCCAGGGCACACCATGCCCAGCCAGTCGCCAGCCGGAGACGGGGGCATGGCCATGGATATCAACGATATCGAATACGATGCCTACCTTGCCAATGACCGCGATCTCACCGACCCGGAAGTGGTGGCAGTTGAGCGGGGAGGGCGCGTGCGGCTGCGCATCATCAACGGCGCAACAGCGACAGCGTTTACCGTCGATCTTGGCGCGCTTGAGGGGCAATTGGTTGCCGTCGATGGCGAAGATCTGGCAAAAGCCGTGCCGGGCCGTCGCTTCCCGCTGGCCATGGGGCAGCGCGCCGATATTCGCGTGCAATTGCCCAAAGGCAATGGGGCGTTCCCCATCCTCGCGCTGCGTGAAGGCGCGCGTGAGCAAACCGGTGTCATCCTCAGAACCAAGGACGCACCCATCTCTAAAATAGCCAAGGAAGCGCGCGCTGTTGCCCCGGTGCTCGACCTTGCTCTTGAGAAGCGGTTGCGATCCGTCCGTTCTCTGGCGGTGAAGGAGCCGAACAAGCGCTTCCATGTCGTGCTCGACGGCACCATGGAGAATTATTCCTGGAGCATGGATGTCGATAAACCCGTTCTGGTGCGCCAGGGCGACAGGGTCGAAATCACCATGCATAACAAGAGCATGATGTCCCACCCCATGCACATGCACGGCCACCATTTCCAGGTGGTTGCCATTGATGGCAAGCGCTTCTCCGGGGCGCGGCGCGATACCGTCAATATCCCGATCGGGCACGCCGTGACCATTGCGGTAGATGCCGATAATCCGGGTAAATGGGCCTTCCATTGCCATCACCTCTACCACATGGTGGCGGGCATGATGCGCAGCTTCGATTACGAGGCCTGATAATATGAGGAAGGCGGGTTGCAATGATCCGCCTTCCATCTCCCGCAAATCTGGTTTAAACCGTGCCGGAAAAACGGGATCGGTACATGCTCCCGGCGAGGACGATTCCATGGGCGCGGCGACTACCGAACTGACAGATTACCTCAAGGGATTGATCCGCAACCTGCCGGACCACCCGATCCCCGGCGTTATGTTCCGCGATATCACGACGCTGTTGGCCGATGCCCAGGGGCTCGCGCGCACGGTCGAGGCACTGGCTGCGCCCTTCCTGGGACAAAAGATCGACAAGATAGCGGCCATCGAGGCACGTGGCTTCATCATTGGTGGTGCGCTTGCCTGTCGGCTCGGTGCCGGTTTTGTGCCGGTGCGTAAGAAGGGCAAGCTGCCCTACAAAACCATCAGCAAGTCCTATGAGCTGGAATATGGCAGGGACGAGCTGGAAATCCACGTTGATGCGTTCAAGCCCGGCGACAAGGTTCTGATGGTCGATGATCTCATCGCCACTGGCGGCACGGCGGTGGCTGCGGCCGAGCTTATCCGCAGTGTGGGTGCAGAGATTTTGGCAGCTTGCTTCATCGTCGACCTGCCGGTACTCGGCGGTGCCGATAAGCTGCGGGCCGTTGGTGTCGAAACGCGGGCGCTGGTTGCGTTCTAAAGGAACGCTCTTTTTAAAGTGGATTGCTGGAAAACACGCTTCACTCTCGGGGCATTGTTGGCTCTCTAATGAAAAAAACCCGCTTCCCGGCAGGAGATGCGGCGGACCTGCAAGGAAACGGGTTATGTCGCCATGAATTTTGTGGCGGCCTTGATTTTTGTGTACTCGTTTTGTTCTTCTTTGTCAAGATGAAGTACCGAAAAGGTGAGGGAATGGCAGAGGGCATGCAAACGATCCGTCAGACAGGCCCCGATGGCGCGCCCGTTATGCGCATCAGTCTGGCGCTGTTTCTGGCTGGCTTCGCCACCTTCTCGCTGCTTTACTGCACCCAGCCGCTGTTGCCCGAGTTCTCCGCGGACTTCAACATTGACCCGGCGACAAGCTCATTATCGCTTTCCCTCACGACCAGCTTCCTCGCCATTGCCATCATGTTTGCCGGGGCGCTTAGCGAGTCGCTCGGTCGTCGCGCTCTGATGTTTGCTTCCATGTTCTCCGCGGCGATCCTCAATCTTTTGGCGGCCTATGCACCCACATGGGAACTGCTGCTCGTAGTCCGGGCCCTGGAAGGCGTTGCGCTTGGGGGTGTTCCCGCTGTGGCCATGGCCTATCTCGCCGAAGAAATGCCGCCGTGGCGTCTCGGCGCGGTCATGGGCCTTTATGTGGCGGGCACGGCGTTTGGCGGCATGATCGGTCGTTTTTCTGTGGGCGTGCTGACAGATCATTTCTCATGGCGTGTGGCGCTGATGGGTATTTCCGCAGCCGATCTCGTCTGTTCTGTGCTGTTTTTTCTGATGCTGCCGCCCTCACGCAATTTCATCCGCAGAAAGAGCCTGGGCGCAGCTTATCATTTTCAGGCATGGAAGGCGCATATCCTCGCGCCGTCGATGCCACTGCTGTTTGCCGTCGGATTTCTCTGCATGGGCACCTTCGTGACGGTTTTTAACTATATCGGCTTCCGTCTGACACAAGCGCCGCTGGACCTCAGCCAGTCTCAGGTCGGCATGATTTTCCTGTCGTATATCTTTGGCATGTTTGCCTCGTCCACAGCAGGCGGGTTGGCCGATCGCATCGGGCGGTCGCCGGTGATGATTGGCGGTTGCCTGGTCACCTTCATGGGGCTTGCGCTGACAATGTTGTCGTCCATCCCCTTTATCGTCGCGGGCGTTGTCGGCGTTGTCATCGGGTTCTTCACCGTGCACGCTGTGGCCAGTGCGTGGGTCGGGCGGCTGGCGCAGGGTAACAAGAGCCATGCCGCTTCGCTTTATCTGCTGGCCTATTATCTCGGCTCAAGCGTGATCGGCTCAAGCGGAGGCTGGTTCTGGCACGAGGGCGGCTGGCAAGCGCTGGTCGCCTATTGCGGGGTGCTCAGCACGGTGATGCTGATAATCATTGTCATCTTGCGCCGCCGGGAGACTGGGCACGGCTAACAGAATGCCTCGCCATTATGAGCGTTGATGTGCATTCGGCGAGAAAATTGGTGACACTCGAAATTTTATCCCACATCGCGCCCATTCCGGTTATAAAACCGTAGAAAGATCAAACCGTTTTTTCTCACCGCTTTCTTTTTGGCTTTTCGCTCGTGTTCCTATAATAAGGGGACGAAGCGGCTGCGCCGGGCGTGGTCGGATGAATTACATAGAGCGTCGGACGCGACGCGGAAGGTGTTTATGGCAAAAGAAGAACTGATTACGTTCGAGGGCTTGGTGGTCGAAATCCTTCCCGATGCTCGTTACCGCGTAAAGCTGGAAAATGGCCATGAGGTGATCGCTTACACCGCTGGCAAGATGAAGAAGAATCGCATCAAGACGCTCGCCGGTGACCGTGTCACGGTTGAAATGTCGCCCTATGATCTTGAAAAGGGCCGTCTGATTTTCCGCCACAAGGACGACCGTGGCCCAACGGGCGCACGTCCGCCGCAGCGCAGTGGTCCGCCGCGCCGCCGCTGAGGATATCAATCTTCAGGAAAAATCGAGATCTGCCGCGCGCGGCAGATCAGCACCATGCCGCGTGCAGGTGAGTGCGGCAGCCTTGATGGCCTGCTCGATGATTGGTCCGAGCTGTTCGCGGGTCAGCGCATGGACCTTGGGCAGGGTCAGAAGGCCGCGTGCAAACAGCCCGCTGAGCAACGCGGCCTGAAAAGCATCACCGGCCCCCACTGTATCCACAACATCGACCGCACGTCCGGGGAAGGTGATCCATTCCCCGTCGAGATAAAGATATGCGCCGTTCGCGCCATCGGTGACGATGAGCAGAGCCGGACCATAAGAACTCCACGTTTTAGCCATGTCGAGCAGATTGCCGGGGCCATAAAGCGCTTCGAGATCTTCGGTACTCACTTTCACGATGGCCGCCATGCTGAGCATCCGTTGCAGGCGTGCGCGGTAGCGCGGCATGTCATTGATCAGGCGCGCACGGATATTGGGATCAAGTGCCACGACCCGCTTTCCGGCCTCTCGCGTCATCAGCATTTCATAGGCGCTGCCGCACGGCTCGACCGCAAGGGAAAACGAGCCGAAGGAGAGGGCCGTGATTTTTTCTGGCAAGACGGGCGGGAGGTCTTGAACTCTCACCATGCGATTGGCGGCGGTGTCGCCGAGAAAAGCATAATCGGGACTGCCATCCGGCCCCGTCGTGACGAAAGCCAGCGTTGTCGGGTTGTCGCAGCTGCCGGTCAGCGACAGATCAACGCCTTCCTGCGTGAGCGCTGCCCTTAAGGCCTGCCCGAAAAAATCAGTCGAGAGATTTGAGTAAAAGGCCGAGGGCGTGCCGAGACGGGCCATGCCCAGTGCGACATTGAACGGTGAGCCGCCAAGCCGCCCGGAAAAATCAAGCGGCGCATTCGGGCGACCTGCCGGGAAAAAATCGATCAGGGCTTCGCCACATACGAGAATCATTTCACCGGCCTTCTGGTTTTGCTGAAGTCACTTCAGCCATGGAACATAGTCGGAAACCAACAAATGAATAGGGTCCACATCTTCATCAATATCGGCAAAGCGGCTGATGGGGTCGGAAAAATAATTGTCGGTGGCGTCGTCATTGACGGTTGAGACCTCACCGATCAGCACATCCTTGCCTTCGCCCCAGAAGGCATGGAATACGCCGGGGAGCAGGGTAACGCTTTCGCCAGGCGCCAGGCGCAAGATGCCACCCGCTTCAAAAGTGCGCATGACGCCATCGGTTGGCACCGAAACCGGCGCTTTCTTGTCGAGATCACCATCCGGCGTGGCGGCATAGAGCTGCAACGCAAGCGTGCCGCCACCGCGATTGATGATGTCTTCCGCCTTGGTGGCGTGGCGGTGCATGGGCGAAAGCTGGTCTTTGCGTGAAATCATGATTTTTTCGGCGTAAAGCATACCGCTTCCACGCGCGAGATCGGCGGCGCGGCCATTGCGCAGCGTGAACAGAAACAGGCCGAGCTTGGCGAAATCGCCGCGTCCGTAATCGGTGATATCCCAACCGAGGCGGGCGTCGATTAATTGGCCGATATCTGCCCGCCGCGCCTTCATCTCAGTTGGGCTCCACCAGGCGAAGGGTGGCAGGACAAAGCCGAAGGAGCGGATGAACGCGGCGGATTCGGTGATGATGGCGTTGATTTCAGATCGCTTCATCGGGCCTTGCTCTCGTTTTGGGAAAAGAACGGTTATGCCTTCTCGCGCGCAATTGCCCGCCAGCCAATATCCTTGCGGCAGAAGCCTTCAGGCCAGTCGATTTTTTCAATGGCGGCATAGGCGCGGGCCTGCGCTTCGCCAACCGTTGTGCCCAAGCCGGTGACATTGAGCACGCGCCCACCATTGGCGACAATGGCGTCATTTTTGCGGACGGTGCCTGCGTGGAACACCAGCACATCGGGCATTGCCGCAGCGGCTTCCAGATTGCGAATCTCGGAGCCGTTTTGCACCGCGCCGGGATAACCCTTGTTGGCCATCACCACGGTCAGGGCGCAATTGTCTTTCCAAACGATCTGCTGGCCTGAGAGATTGCCGTCCGCCGCCGCAGCAAATAGCGGCACGATGTCGGAAGCAAGGCGCGGCATCAGAACCTGAGTTTCCGGGTCGCCGAGGCGGGCGTTATATTCGATGAGTTTGGGGCCGTCGGCGTCGATCATCAGCCCGGCATAGAGGATGCCGATATAAGGCGAGCCGCGCTTCTTCATGCCTTCGACGGTTGGCATTATTATCTCGCGCATCACCCGCGCCTGCATGGCGTCATCAAGCACTGGAGCCGGGGAATACGCCCCCATGCCGCCGGTATTTGGGCCCTTGTCGCCATCATGGACGCGCTTGTGATCTTGCGCGGTGCCGAAGGGCAGGGCGGTGTTGCCGTCGCAGATGGCGAAGAAGCTGGCCTCTTCACCGTGGAGAAAGTCTTCAATGACGATCTCCGCACCCGCCGCTCCGAGGCCCCCGCCGAGAATATCTTTCACCGCCCCTTCGGCTTCATGGAGCGTCATGGCAACCACCACGCCTTTGCCAGCCGCAAGGCCGTCCGCCTTGATGACGATGGGCGCACCGCGCTCCCGCACATAGGCGAGCGCTTCTGGTTGCTGGCTTCCGTCAAAGCGGCGATAGGCGGCGGTGGGAATATTGCATTCGATGCACAGTTCTTTGGTAAAGGCTTTGGAGCCCTCAAGCTGTGCCGGGATACGCGAGGGGCCAAACGCCCGGATACGGGCCGAGGTCAGGCTATCCACCAAACCATCAACCAGCGGCGCTTCGGGGCCAACCACGACAAGATCGATTCTGTGGTCGTGGCAGAAGATGATGACCGCCTTGTGATCCCTCGGGTCGATATCAACATTATTCCCGCATTGCGCCGTGCCGGGATTACCGGGTGCGATGAACAGGGCATCACATTGCGTCGAGCGGCTCAAAGCCCAAGCCAGCGCATGTTCGCGTCCACCGGAGCCGATCAGCAGGATATTCATGGCAGTGCCCTCACATCAGAATCCAAGCTGCTCTTAGCCGATTTTGAGGTTTGGCGATATGTTTTCAACATGCGGTCTTTTGGAAAACAGAGCATTTGACGCTCGCTCATGCCGAAGGTGTCTGTTCCGGCCTTTGCATTGTGTGCGCTGAACGGGTAATTTCCCACCATGAATCAGGATGCCCCCGCCTCGAATGCCCCCGAATGGTCGGTTTCGGAACTCTCCGGCGCTTTGAAGCGCACGCTTGAGGATGCCTTCGGCTATGTGCGGGTGCGTGGCGAGGTTTCGGGCTATCGCGGGCCGCACTCATCGGGCCATGTCTATTTCAGCATCAAGGACCAGAGCGCCAAGATTGATGCGGTGATCTGGAAAGGCGCGTTCAACCGCATGCGCTTCAAGCCGGAAGAGGGGCTGGAGATCATTGCCACCGGCAAGATCACCACCTTCCCCGGTAAGTCCTCCTACCAGATCATCATCGACAATATCGAGCCCGCGGGTGTGGGCGCGCTGATGGCCCTGCTGGAAGAGCGCAAGAAGAAGCTCGCGGCAGAGGGACTGTTTGCTGCCGAGCGCAAGCGGGCGTTGCCCTATCTGCCCGAGGTGATTGGCGTCATCACCTCACCAACTGGCGCAGTCATCCGCGATATCCTGCATCGCTTGCAGGACAGGTTCCCGCGTCGCGTATTGGTTTGGCCAGTGCGCGTGCAAGGCGAGGGCTCTGCCGATGAGGTCTCTGCCGCCATTCGCGGTTTCAATGCTTTGCCGGTGGATGGCGACATTCCGCGCCCCGATGTTCTGATTGTTGCGCGCGGCGGCGGTTCGGTTGAAGACCTGTGGAGCTTCAACGAAGAGAACGTGGTGCGTGCTGCCTCTGAGAGCACCATCCCGCTGATTTCCGCCGTGGGCCATGAAACCGACTGGACCCTGATCGACTACGCGGCGGATGTGCGCGCGCCGACGCCGACGGGTGCCGCCGAGATGGCGGTGCCGGTGCGCAGTGAGCTTCTGGCCGCCGTCAACAATCTTGCCGCCCGCCATTCCGAATCGGTTCTGCGCCTGTTTGAGCGCCGCCGCAGCGATTTGCGTTCTGCCGCGCGCGCCTTGCCGCAGCCGGAAGCCTTCTTGGCTAACCAGCGCCAGCGGCTCGACCTTGTCACCGCAACGCTGAAACCGGCGCTTTCTGCCAATCTCCACGGCTTTGCAACCCGGCTGTCGCAATTGCAGCACGCCTTGCAGCGTTTCTCGCCGACCGCACAACTGGCCCATATCTCCGCCCGCATCGAAGCCGTTGGCGAGCGCCCGAAGCAAGCCTTGCAACGTTTGGTTGAGCAGAAAGGCAATGGGCTTCGCCAGATGAGCGAACGCCTCGCCGCTGCACGTGGGACGATTTTACGCTCTGAGAGCCTGCGCATCGGCCAGCAGCGGGATGTTTTGCAAAGCATTGTCGAGCGCATGCCAGCGGCAATGGAGCGGCTTCATGCCCGCAAGGCCGACCGGCTCAATGCCGTGGCGCAACTGTTCGGCAGCCTCAATTATAAATCGGTTCTGGCTCGTGGCTTTGCGCTGGTGCGCGACGCGGGCGGTGCTCCGGTCCGGCTGGCCGGGGCGTTATCGGCAGGGCAAGCGCTGTCTGTGGAGTTCAGCGACGGGGCGGTTGGTGTCATCGTCGATGGCCCCAACGGCGAAAGCCCGGTGGCATCCGCCGTGCCCTCACCCGTGAAGCCGCAAGGGATGCTGCGTGCGAGAAAAGATACGGGCACTGGCGGCAACCAGGGCTCCTTGTTCTAGAGTTGCGCGCTTTTTACCGGCGGATGCGCTCGGTACCCCATCGGCATAGCGACGCAGCATGAAAGAGGTCGTTAGGGTTTGCGATGCTATTGCTTGCCCTCGTGGCGCGCTCCGCTAAAATCAGGTGGGAGTTGCCAGTCTGTCAGGAAATATCATGCCCTCCACCCTGTTCCGCCGCCCGCGCATTGCCGTCATGCTCGATGAAAATTCGAGCGGGGATGGGCGGTTTTATGAAACCGGCAAGGATTATTTCCGCGCGCTCGCCAAAGCGGGTGGGGCGGCGTTTGGCATCCCGTACGACCCCGATCTGGTTGCAGAAGTGGTGGAAGAGTTTGATGGCTTTGTCTCAGTCGGCGGGCGCATTGCTTTCCCCGAAAGCTTTTACGTTGATGGAGACAAGTCGCAGTTCGGATTTTCCGAGCGTTACGCGGTTGATGAAGCCCTGATGCGTGGCTTTCTGGCGCTCGACAAGCCGGTGCTCGGTATCTGCAATGGTATGCAAATGCTCGCCTGCCTGCATGGTGCGAAGATGGTGTCAGATCTCAGCAAGGTCATCCCCGGTGCGCTTGTTCATGATGGCAAGGGCACGACCCATGACGTGTTGGTTGTGCCGGGCTCCCGCCTTGCGAACCTAACGCAATCCACCCGCTTCACAATCAACTCGCGTCATCGTGAGGCGATAACGGAAGTATCCGACGATGTGGTGATTTCCGCCCGCGCACCCGATAGCGTGATTGAAGCCATTGAAGTGCCCGCCTATGCCTTTGCCATTGGTCTGCAATGGCATCAGGAGAATTTCTGGGCGGAGGACCACCCTGGCAATGGCGTCTTCCGCGAATTCGTGGCCGCGTGCATGGGGTAGGCGGAGCTTAACTGGACGCTTGGTCGAAACTGTCCAGCAAGGCGGCGGCGTCTTCCGCCGCGCTTTCGGGAACATAAAAGCGGATACCACCAAGATCTTGCGGTGTACCAATGGCGAGCGAGCCGAACGCTTTCCCCTGACAGAAATATGGCACGCCATAGCCGGTGAGCGCAGCTTCAAGGGTCGCTGCATCCGAGGGAGAATAGACTGTGGTCAGAAGAACAACGTCTTCGCTGCGTTCTTCATTTTCGGATTCCGACATGCGTTCAAATCCTGTGAGATGTGGCGGGAAAAGTGCAGGGCATAAACGGTGGCTTCCAGGCCATGCTTTCTTGCACCGGTTTTAAAAGGATCGTTAAAACGCCACAAAACCGAAGAAAGGAAAAAGAAAACTTTGAAATAGCATTATCCCGAAACTGACCAGAGAAATGAAAAAGCCTGCTATCCCATCTTCAGAGGCATAGAGGAGAAGGTATAGCAGAAATAAGGGATTGAGGAGGATATCGCGAATTGGCCCGGTGAGATGGGCAAGGATGAGCCGTTTTCTGGCATACGGGCCGCCATTTGCCCTGATATCCGCTGTGATTTCATCCCTGGGGCGCGGGTTGGCGAGGTCCGGAATGAGTGATTTTGCCAAGACTTTCATCGACGAAGGCACGTAAACTGCGATGCCGCCCAAAGCCATGATCGTGTACCAGTTTAGCGATGCGTGATTTGCGCAAGAGGTGCAACAAGGAATGCCATAGGCGCGTAATGTGGTCTGCATCACCATTGCGTCGGGGAGGGAATAGACCACCGCCAGGGTTTCCAGCCGGTCGGTTTCATCTTCGGGCACAAGATTTGTCAGCCGCAATCGAAGCCCCCATTGCACATGGACGGTTGTCCAAAGCCTGCATTCTGGCGTATGGAGAACCGCATAAGAGACGCGCCGAGCCTTCGGTGCATCGAAATCAGGTTATCATGAATCAGTTCGACAATAAAAGCGAAGCCAAGGTGGAATATCTCAGCGGTGACCTGCGGGTTGTGAAGCCGGGGGCTTTTGTTACCTGCGCCGTTTCAGGAGCGCGTATCCCGCTCGACCATCTGACCTATTGGAACCCCGACAAGCAGGAAGCCTATGCCTCCTATGCCGAAGCCGCCAAGGCCATCGGCTTTGAACTGCGGGCGAGTGAGGACTGAGGCGGCGGCTCTAAATGCGCGTACTTTCAACGCGTGATTTAGCAAGAGCTTCCATCAGGAACGCGACGAAATCGCCTGACGTTATAAACAGTTCCACGGGTAGCACAGCAATGTCAGCGGCCCATGGGGCGGGGATGCGCGCCAAATCCTTCTCAGTGGTAACGAGTGTGAGCCCGCGCTTCCGGGCCTCCGCGACCAGGGCGTCGAGTTCGGCTGGCGTGAAGGCATGGTGATCGGGGAAAGCCCGCGCCTCAACAACATCTGCGCCAAGGCTGCGTAAGGTTTCAAAAAACTTTTCCGGGCGACCAATCCCAGCGAAGGCAAACACCTTTTGACCGCTGAGGCGTTGGGCTGCCTCCGGTGCGGGCTTGAGTTCCGCTGTGAAAACGGCTTTGCCGCGGGCGCGCGCTTCACTCGCAATAGCTTCTCCAGCCGCTCCGGTGCCCAGCACCAGTATGGCATCGGCGAGCGGCCATTGGGCATTCATTGTCATCCGCAAGGGGCCTGCGGGGAGGGCGAGGCCATTGCCAATGCCGGTTGCGCCATCAATCACGGCCAGCGTCAGGGTCTTGGTGAGGGCAGGGTTCTGCATACCATCATCCATGAGGATGACGCTTGCGCCGTTGGCTTTGCACAGCGCCGCGCCGGCAACCCGGTCGCGGGCAATGATCGTCGGGGCATGGCGGCACAGCAGCAACGGTTCGTCGCCAACCTCCGCTGCTTGATGGATCGCCGGGTCAACCATGAGCGGTCCGGTTAGAGTGCCACCGTAGCCGCGTGACAGGAAGAATGGTGTCTCACCGGCTTTGCGAAGTAACCCGCTCATGGCGATGGCGGTTGGCGTTTTGCCCGCGCCGCCTGCGGTAAAGTTTCCGATGCAGATGACCGGGATGCCGACAGCGGCGCCCGCTTTGCGCATACGGCGCTCGGCGATGGCGGAATAGAGCCAGGAGAGCGGAGCAAGGCAAAGGGCCGGGAAGGTCTTTTCCGGCTTCCACCAGAACCCCGGAGCGCGCATCATTGATGCGCTTCCAGCTTGAGTTGGGTGATGAAAGGTTCAATGGCGTGCATGGTGCGATCCACCGCGCCAGCGTAACGGCTCACCGTCTCGCCTGCAGTGCGGGCCATTTCGCGCATCAGGTTTGTATCGCTGAGCAGATCGGAAACAGCAGAGGCGAGCGCGTTGGGGTCTCGCAATTGCAGCGCGCCGCCTGCTTCACCCAGCACATCATAGATGTCGAGGAAATTATGGATATGCGGGCCGTGGATAATGGCATTGCCGAGTTTTGCGGGCTCAATCGGGTTTTGCCCGCCATGGGGTACCAAAGAGCCGCCGACATAGGCAAGCGGTGCCAGCCGATAGAACAGGCCAAGCTCTCCCACCGTATCGGCGATATAGATTTCGGTGGTGCGCTCGGGGTAAAGCCCGTGCGACCGTAGGGCCGAAGTCAGCCCGCTGCGGGCACATAGAGAGGCGATATCCGGGCCGCGGCGGGGATGGCGCGGCACTATGATGGTGAGAAGGTGCGGATGGCGCTGAGCCACCATTTTGTGTGCCCTGAGCAGCATCTCCTCCTCACCCGGATGGGTGGAGGCGGCGACCCAGACCGGGCGACCGGCGATGATGCCAGAGAACTGCGCCAGCAGACGCGGATCAACCGGTGGCGGCGGCGCATCGAATTTGATGTTGCCCGCAACCGCAACGCGCGGCGCACCAAGTTTGGTCATGCGTTCGGCGTCTTCGAGTGTCTGCGTCATGCACAGCGCGACACGCTGGAGCAGAGCCGAAATGAAGGAAGGCAGGCGTTGCCACCGAGCGAACGAACGTGCCGACATGCGTCCATTAACGAGGATCAGCGGAATATCGCGCTCTTCCAGTTCGAGAATGGTGTTCGGCCACAATTCAGATTCGGCAACGAGTGCGATATCGGGGCGCCAATGGTCGAGGAAGCGGCGCATGTAGCGCGGTACATCAAGCGGCACGAACTGATGAAAGGCGCCTGGCGGCAAGCGGCGGGTGACAAGCACAGCCGAGGTGCGCGTTCCGGTTGTCACAAGCACCTGGAGGCCGCGCTGGGTCAGGCGTTCGATGATCGGCATCAGCGAGAGCGCTTCGCCGTTGGAGGCCCCATGGACCCATGCGAGATGGCCTGACGACCGCGCCCGGTTGGGGTAGCCCCGTCGTTCGCTCAGCCGCGCCCCGTCTTCAAGGCCGCGTCGCCGCCGCCATTGCAGCAACCCGAAGGCGGCAGGTTCGAGCATTCCGAGGCCGTGGCGATAGATATTGAGGAGTGTCGGGAGGCGCTTTTTCATTATGAAGCTACCCCTGCGGTTTTGGTGTCTGCACCGGTCACCAATACTCCGGGATCCTGGCTGCCGACGAGGCCATAGGCCCTGGCATGGACATCGTTCAGGCCGCTTTCAACCTGCTGCCGCGCGGCTTCGAGGGCCGCATCATCAGCGTCCTCTGCGACATAAATTGGTTTGCCGATAGTGATTGCCCCTTTGCCGAAGGGGAGGCCAATGCTGGCATGATCCCAGGAATTGAAGTCAATGCGGCGGCTGGTGACGACCGCAATCGGCACAATGGGGTGGCCGGACATCTGGGCGAGCGTGACGATGCCCCGGCCGCAGACGCGTGATTTTTTTGGAACGTCGGCGGTCAGCACCACCATCTCGCCACGCTTGAGGGCGCGCAGCATTTTGCGCATGGCGGAAACCCCGCCCTTGGCGCGAATATCACGGCCGCGCGCACCCGAGCCCCGAATGCCGCGCACGCCAAGATGGCGCAGGGCTGCTGCGTTCATGTCGCCATCGCGGGAACGGGAGATGAGGCTGGCGGCGCGGTCTTGCGGGCGCTTGGCGAAGTGAATCATGAAATGCTGGCCATGCCACATGGCGACAATAACCGGCATTAACGGGCCGATATGGTCATAGGCGTCGGCGGGTTCCATGACGAATGAATTGGTTCTGCGCACGAGTCCGAGATAGCGCGCGATGATGAAACCCATGGTTTCCTGAAAGACGCGTGATCGCGAAATGCTCTTGAACAGACCCATTCCTTTTCCTTGACCCTCGGCACGACATATGGACACCGAAGCTCAGGGCCGGTGCCAGATTTTAATTATTACCACGATTCTATCGTGCGCAATCGATTTACTAGCCCATGGCGCGCGAAAGTGAAATCGCGTTTTGCCCCATGGGGAAATACGGTTGTGGGTTCAGGCGTCGGGCGTGAGCAAGCGGTGCATATGCACGATGAAATAGCGCATATGCGCATTGTCCACCGAGCTTTGCGCCTTGGCTTTCCATGCCGTGTGTGCCGTCTTGTAGTTCGGGTAAATGCCGACCAGATCGAGTTGCGACAGGTCTTTGAAATGTACATCCTGCAAATCGGTGAGCTCTCCCCCGAAGACCAGATGCAGCAATTGTGTTTCGTTGTGTTCACTCATGGCACAAGGTTCCATGTTGGTTGGCGGTGCATCAAGCGCGGCTTGTGAAAGCCGCGATGAGGGATGAATGCAACAGTTTGGATGAGGCGGCAAGTTCGTCATGGATCGGAGAGGGGCGATTATAGACGATGGTCTCACCCGAAAGTCCGGTAAGCGTGCCGCCCGCTTCCCGCAGCACCAGATCGGCAGCGGCGATGTCCCAGTCACACGAGCGGGTGGAAACCAGCGCAACGTCGATATCTCCCGCAGCGACTCGGGCAATGCGCAGCGCGAGGGACGGGATTTTTTCGAGACGCTGCACGGCGCCGCTGGCCTGCTCAAGACGGCCCATCATGTTGTGGGGGCCGGCCACGCGGCTGCCGGTAAGTGTCTGTTGTTCCGAGACCGCAAGCGGCTGTTTGTTGGTTTGGGCCCCAAGGTTGCGCACCGCCTGATAATGAATTTTCCGCGCTGGGGCGAAGACATTGCCGATGACCGGTTCGCCATCGGCAATCAGTGCCACCGAGATGCACCAGTCCTTGTGGCCTTCAATGAACGCCCGCGTGCCGTCGATGGGGTCAACAATCCACAATAGGCGACTGGCGAGGCGGGATGCGTTGTCCGTGGTTTCTTCCGATAGCCAGCCGGCTTCGGGGAGAAGCATGGCGAGCTTTTCATGCAGAAGATCGTTCGTTGCGATATCGGATTCGGAAACGGGTGACGTTCCGTTCTTGTACCAGACCCGTGAAACGGTTTGGCGCCCAAGGCGAAAGCCACGTGCCGCCAGGGCACCGGCTTCCTCGACAATAGCGGCGACGGCGGGGGCGAGCGCTTCAAGTTTCATGATGATTGCACTCAGCCCAGATAGGCATTCAGAAGTAGCCCCGCGAGCAGGATCAGACCGGCATCGCGGTTTGAACGGAACAACTGAAGGTTCACGCCGGAATCCGTTGGAACGACTTTTTTAATCTGCCAGACAAAATGCAGGGCAAAAAGCGCAAGCCCGGCATAGGCCCACAGATTGGCATGGGCGGCCCATAGGGCTCCGGCAAAGAACAATAGTGTCAGGCCATAGCAGATGGCCACGGCCCGAATCACCCGGCTACCGAAGAAAATGGCAGAGGATTTTATGCCGACGATTTCGTCGTCTTCGATATCCTGCAAGGCATAAATGGTGTCGTAACCGATGGTCCAGCAAATGCCGCCGAGATAGAGGAGAACGGGCGACAGCCCGAGACTACCAGTATAAGCGGTCCACCCGACCAGCGCGCCCCAGTTGAAGGCAAGACCGAGCACCAGTTGCGGTATTGGCATAACCCGCTTCATCAGCGGATAAATCAGGATCAGCACGACAGAGCCGAGCCCGGTGACAATGGTGAGCGCGTTGAAGGAGAAGAGCACCGCGAGGCCAATGAGACACAAAAGTCCCATGAAAAGCACCGCTTGCCGTGTTGTCACCTGGCCGGACGGCAGCGGGCGGTTGCGGGTGCGCTCCACCTGACCATCGAGATCGCGGTCGAGGATGTCGTTATAGGTGCAACCAGCACCACGCATGACAACCGCGCCGATCAGAAACAGCGCCATATGTAGAAGGCTAGGTTGTCTGCCGAGTGCGATAGCGGCGAGGGTTGCTGACCACCAGCAGGGCAACAGCAACAGCCACCAGCCAATGGGGCGCTCAAAACGCGCCATGCGCGCAAAGGGGCGAAGCCCCAGTGGAATCAGCGTGTCGGCCCAATGCCCCTTAACCGCATCCGGCAATTGATCCCGGATACGGTCGAGCGCCATGTTACAGGGCTCCCTTGGGCATTTGATACTGGCCGTGCACGCCCCCGCCCCATGAAGGCGGAGCGCCGTTATTCTGCGCATTCTTTCGGGCCGCATCCATCTGGGCGGCAACCTTGCAGGCCTGGGCGCGTGTATTGGTGATATTGCCCTGGTCTTTCCGCATGTTTTCAACGAAATCATCGGGAATCTGGCACCAGGCCTTATTTTCATCGAACCATTTTATCATTTTGCTGCCCTGGTTGGACAGCTTGGTGAAAATGGCGCAGGCCTCCTTGGGATCGAGCTGCTTTTTCTTTGTCCCGACGGCGGAGTTCAGTTTCGCAATCAGCTCTTGACGCTCCGCCAGCATGGGCTGGATATCCTGGCAGCTCGAGCCACCACCCGCGTCCTGCGCGGCGGCAAGGCCGGTTAGCGGGAGAAACAACAACCCAGCCAAGAATACCTGTTTGGCAAAGTGCGACATCGAAACAATCCTTTTTTATCCGCCCGGCAATTGCCGTCCCGAATTGCCATATGCTGGCAGGGCATTTTTTTGTAGCTTGTGAAGCCTGTAGTAGTCACCCAACGAATGGTAACTTATACCAGAAAAATGGCATTATTACGAATAACAAACCGTTGATGTTTTTTCTTAAAGTCGAATGCGCGCCATTGCAACATGTGTTAACGCAACGCCTCTAGCCCGATGGTCGGGTTCTGGGAAACCCACGAGATCAAGATGTCACGGTATGATTTCAACGCGCCGCGCCTGTTTGTCGATGCCCCGTTTGCAGTGGACGCAAAGATTGCACTCGACCGCGATCAGGGAAATTATCTGGCAAATGTCTTACGTCTGCGCAGCGGTGACTCGGTGCTGGTATTCAACGGTCGCGACGGTGAATGGCGGGGTGAGTTGGTCATCGAAGGGCGCAAGTCGGTTGATCTGGTGATCCGGGATCAGCAGCGCGCGCAAACAACTGCTTCTGGTATCATTTATATGTTTGCTCCCATCAAACATGCGCGCCTTGATTACATGGTGCAGAAAGCGGTCGAGATGGGCGTTGGAGCCCTTCAGCCCGTTTTTACCCAACGCACCCAGGCGGGAAGGGTCAATCTTGAGCGCATGCGCGCCAATGCCATTGAAGCCGCCGAACAATGTGGCATCCTGACGATACCTGAGATATTGCCCGACACGAAGCTCGCACCGGCATTGCAGGCGCTTGCATCCGATTGCCTGATGATTTTTTGTGATGAGGCTGCCCCTGTCGCCGATCCTGTGGCGGCGTTGCAGGCGGTCCAGGGCCATAAGGGCGGCTTTGCGCTGATCATTGGGCCGGAGGGCGGTTTCACCGATACGGAACGCGCCCAGATTAGTGCGCGCCAACCGGTGCTACGCCTGTCGCTTGGGCCGCGTATCCTGCGGGCAGACACGGCAGGGGTCGCGGCTCTTGCTGTGATTCAGGCGGTAGTGGGCGACTGGGGCGGGTGCGCCGATAAAGAGTAAAATATTCCAATAATGTGCGGTTGGGCACAAAGACAAAACGTGGCAATATTGCGACGGGAGAGCGGGGCGCTTATCTGTAACGCTCCACGGCAAAGCATGGGCACAATGTGCCCATGGCAATATTGAGGATCATATGGCGCGCGACGTTTCCGATACAGCTTCCATCCGCTCGAAAGCAGACCTGATCGATTGGATCGCCGCTGGTGAAAAACCTGCGTCGCAATGGCGTGTCGGCACCGAACACGAAAAAGTGCCCTTCTATAAGGCGGGGCATACGCCGGTTCCATATGCCGGAGACAAGGGTATTCGTGCGTTGCTCGACGGGCTTTCGCAGGTCAAGCCCTGGGAGATCATCACCGATCATGGCAATATCATCGGCCTCTTCGATGAAAAGCAAGGGGATGCCGTCTCGCTGGAGCCGGGTGGCCAGTTCGAGCTTTCGGGCGCGCCGCTCGAGACCCTCCATGAAACCGCCGCAGAACTCGACGAGCACCTCGCCGCTGTGAAGGTGATTGGTGACACGTACGGCATGGGTTTCCTTACCACTGGCACCAGCCCGAAATGGAGCCGAGCTGAGACGCCGGTGATGCCCAAGGGCCGTTACAAGATCATGACCGGTTACATGCCTAAAGTTGGCACATACGGTCTCGATATGATGTATCGCACGGCCACCGTTCAGGCCAATCTCGACTATTCTTCGGAAGCCGACATGGTGAAGAAGATGCGGGTATCGATTGCGTTGCAGCCGATTGCCACCGCGCTGTTCGCCAATTCGCCTTTCCTCGGCGGCAAGCCCAATGGCTTCCTGTCGATGCGCTCGGAAATCTGGCGCGATACCGACAATCAGCGCGCCGGGATGACCCCCTTCGTGTTTGATGAAGGCTTCAGCTATGAGCAGTATGTTGACTGGATCCTCGGCGTGCCGACCTATTTCGTCAAGCGCGGCGACACCTATCATGACGTTGCCGGCCAGTCCTTCCGCGACCTGATGGCGGGCAAGCTGCCGGGCATGCCGGGGGAACTCGCGACCATTTCCGATTGGGCCAATCACGTCTCGACGGTTTTCCCTGAAGTGCGGCTGAAGCGCTATATCGAGACGCGCGGCGCCGATGTGGGGTCACGCGATAAAATCATCGCCTTGTCAGCGTTGTGGGTGGGTCTGCTCTACGATTCCGCTACCCTCGATGCCGCCTATGATCTCGTCAAGGACTGGACGGCGGAAGAGCGCCAGAACCTGCGTGATGAGGTTCCGCGCCTCGCTCTGAAGGCGCAGTGTCATGGCCGCTCGGTTCAGGATATTTCCAAGGATGTGCTGGCGCTCGCCCGCGAAGGCTTGCGCCGCCGTGCCCGCAATGACGCGAAAGGCAATAACGAGAGTGTCTATCTCGACCCGCTCTTCGCCATTGCTGAAAGCGGCCGCACCGAGGCGGAGGAGCAACTGGCGCTCTATCACGGCGCGTGGCGTGGAAGCGTCGAGCCGATATTCGACACCTTCGTGTTTTGAAAAAAGCAACGGCCCGGTTTTCCGGGCCGTTTTCATATTCCGATTAGGTGAAAAAATGTACGTACGGAAAAGCTCGAAAACGACCATTCATTTTTATTTAAGTCACAAAGATATGAAAACTCTTTGCAAGAATTTTTCGTGTTCTACAAATTTTAAAATTCAAACAAAATTTGAACTAAAAAAAGGAAAATCAAAAGATTTAATTTTAATGTTCAACCTTGAAGGCAATGACGATGGGTCAAGAATTACAATCAACGGCGACATAGTCATGTTTTATATAAACAAAAATACGATTGGTTCATTTTTTAATATTGTAAAAAATTCTATAGATAATCTTAGCGGCCTATTTACAACGCAAGAGTGGGATTCTATTGAATTTTTAAATGAAGTTATTGATGTATATATTGGTCCAGAATTTTTTGTTAATGAATGTACAGAGATGGTAATTGCCTGACAGAAAGACTTACGGAGTTACGGCGACGCTTTACTTAATTCCATTCGCTTTTATTTTTACGTATCAACGAAATAAAATCAAGTAAATCGTCACCGAAATTACCATCTTAAAAAAGCAACGGCCCGGTTTCCCGGGCCGTTTTCATATTCAGCACATGTTCGGTGCGGTGTTAAACAACCCCAACCGTCATATGCAGCGCGAAGAAGACGCTGCGGCCGATCATTTCGGCGGCTCCGACCAGCACGAGGCCGAGGAAGGCGATGGGCAGCATCGCCGGGCGGCCCGCGGTGAAACGGAACGAGATGAATACCGCCAGCGCCAGCAGCACAAACCGCGCCGCCTGCCACA
>JAVBJU010000036.1:0-3890 GCA_031546825.1 Microvirga sp.
GCACGCCATCATGCAGGTCTTGCAGCCCGTGCAGCGGTCACCGTCAATGAAAAAGCCGTATTGCTGTTCAGCCATGTTCTATCCTCACGCCGTCTTCTGCACGTCAACGAGATTCGTGTGCTGCGGATTGCCCTTCGCCAAAGGCGAGGGCCGCTGCGTCGTGAGCACATTCGCGCAACCACCGTGATCGACGCCCTTGGCATCGGGCTGATACCAAGCCCCCTGCCCGGCAGCCGTCACGCCCGGCATGATGCGTGGCGTGACCTTGGCGGCGAGGCGGATTTCGCCCCGCCCGTTGAACACCCGAACCATATCGCCGTTGCTGATGCCACGGGGTTTGGCATCAAGCGGGTTCATCCAGATTTCCTGGCGGGCGGCAGCCTGAATGATATCGATGTTGCCATAGGTTGAGTGGGTGCGCGCCTTGTGGTGGAAGGTGACGAACTGCAACGGATAGGTTTTGCGCATGGGGTCATCCCAGCCCTCGAATGTCGAGCACTGCACCGGCAGCGGATGGATTGTCTCATCCTTCTGCAATTCCCATGTCGCAGCGATTTTGGCCAATCGCTCTGAATAAATCTCGATTTTGCCCGACGGGGTCTTGAGCGGATGGGCCACGGGATCATCACGGAACTTCTTGTAGGCAACCATATGCCCGGCGGGATCCTTGCGCTTGATGATCCCCATTTTGCGGAAATCATCGAAACTCGGCATGGGGAACCCGGCGTTTTTCTTCACCGTTTCATCATAAAGCACGCGCATCCAGTCTTCCTGGCTGCGGCCTTCGGTGAACTTATCCTTGACGCCCAAGCGCTCGGCGACGCCGGTGAGAATGTCGTAGATCGAACGACATTCGAACTGGGCTTTGGCGGCGGCATCGGAGAAAATCACATAGCCCATGTTGCCAGCATAGGTATTGGGAATGAGATCAACCTGTTCAGCGATCAGCATATCCGGCAGAAGGATATCGGCGAATTTGGCGCTCGACGTCATAAAATTCTCGATGACGACGATCATCTCGCACTTGCTCTCATCCGCCAAGATTTTCTCGGTGCGGTGAATTTCCGAATGCTGGTTGACCAGACAATTCCCGGCGTAGTTCCAGAAGAACTTGATGGGAACCTTGAGTTTCTCAACGCCCTGGACGCCGTCCTTGGTGGCAGTCATTTCGGCACCACGCGCAATGGCATCGGTCCACATGAACACCGGAATGCTTGCCTTCACCGGGTTTTTGCCCGCGGGCATCGAACCGAAGGGCATTTCATAGGTGTTTTCGCGGGCACCCGAATTGCCGCCATTGATGCCGACATTGCCAGTGAGGATCGCCAGCATGGCGATGGCGCGGGCCGCAATCTCGCCATTGGCGTGGCGCTGCGGGCCCCAGCCCTGCTGGATGCAGCAGGGTTTGGTCGTGCCGATCTCGCGGGCAAGTTTGACGATGCGATCCACCGGAATGCCGGTGATGGGCGAGGCCCATTCCGGCGTTTTGGCGACGCCATCTGGCCCTTCACCGAGAATATGGGCCTTGTAATGCCCGTTTTTCGGCGCGCTCTCGGGCAGGGTTTTTTCGTCGTAGCCAACACAATATTTATCGACAAACTCCTGATCGACCATGTTCTCGCTGATCAGCACATGGGCAATGGCCGAGACAAGCGCCGCATCGGTTCCGGGGCGGATGGGGATCCACTCATCCTCGCGGCCTGCGGCGCTATCGGTATAGCGGGGGTCGATGAGGATCATCCGCGCATTGGAACGCGCCCGCGCCTCGGCCATGTGATAGACAATGCCGCCGCCGCTCATGCGGGTTTCAGCCGGGTTATTGCCGAACATCACCAGCAGTTTGGTATTGGCAATATCCGAGGTGCTGTTACCAGCACGACCATCCTCATAGGTGTATTTGAGGCCGGTGGTGATCTGGGTGGTGGAATAGGTGCCGTATTGGTTGAGGTAACCGCCGTAGCAATTCATCAGGCGGGCAACCAGCGAACTGGCGGCGGAGGAGCGCGTGATGTTGCCCCCCGTCACGCCGGTGGCGTAATTGATGTAAACCGCTTCATTGCCTTGGGTTTCAACGGTTTTTTTCAGGCTCGCGGCAATGGTGTCGAGCGCCTCATCCCACGAAATGCGTTCAAACTTGCCTTCGCCGCGTTTGCCAACCCGCTTCATCGGGTATTTCAGGCGGTCCGGGTGGTGGACACGGCGGCGCATGGAGCGTCCACGCAAACAGGCGCGCACCTGATGGTCGCCATAGATATCCTGACCGGTGTTGTCGGTTTCCACCCACTTGATGACACCATCAACCACATGCATCCGCAATGCACAGCGGCTGCCACAATTGACCGCGCAGGCGCTCCACACAACCTTACCCTCGGGCGGCAGGCCATAGGGCTTGTCGGCGGCGCGGGCGGGCGTGGTCCAGGAGAACGGCGCCACCAGGCCTGTTGTCGCTGAGGCCAGGCTCATGAGCGTTGCTGACTTGAGAAAATGGCGGCGTGTGGGTGTTGTCATAAATTGATCCTCGCAATTATTGTCGAGCCGATCTAACCGACGATCCGCACCATGAAATTTGGCGTCCGCCCAAGTTACTATAGTATTATTCTAAACTGCGAACGCAACAATGAGTGATATTGTCGCCATCGACAGGGGGCGACGCATTCCCCGGCGGCAGGCCGTGTTGCGTTTTAAAACCAATATCGGCGTTGGAACAGAACAACCGCTGCGGCCATCTCGCCCGGCGATAATAAAACCGTTTCTTTCTGTCGCAACCGCAGGTGATGACAGCGCCATAAAATCAAGTACATTGCGCTGCAACGCCCGGCGCCCCCTTCCGTCTTTCCCCCATGTGGAAGTATCCCCAAATGGCCACGTTCGTAATGCTCATGGTTTTGACAGCAGCCGCCCTCCATGCGGGGTGGAACCTCGCGGTCAAGACCAGAACCGATAAGGTGGGCGCGGCAGCACTGGTGGCGATCGGATCAGCTGTTGCCGGAATTCCTCTGTTGCTGGTGAGTGCCGCACCGACAGCGGAAAGCGTCCCCTATATTGTCGTTTCCGGCATCGTCCACGCGGTCTATTTTTCTCTGCTGGGGCTGGCTTATCGCCATACGGATGTTTCCGTCGCCTACCCCATATCGCGCGGCAGCGCACCGTTTGTGACCTCCATCGGCGCGGCTTTGTGGCTCGGAGAGTGGCTGGCCCCGCCTGCTGCCATCGGCATCGTGTTGCTGTCGATTGGTGTGCTGTGGCTCGCCGTCGACAGTATTCGCAAAGGGAGAGTGAACCTCGTCGGCATCGCCTTTGCGTTGCTCAACGGCTTTGTCATTGCCTCGTATTCGCTCATCGACGGCATTGGCGGGCGGCTTTCCGGTGATGTACTGAGCTATAACGGCTGGAATGCGATATCGACCGCAGCTTTCCTGCTGCCGCTCGTGCTGCTGCGGCGCGGCACAAAGCTCATTGGCGATATTCAGGCGGGCTGGAAATTCGGTCTCGCGGGTGGAGCCATGTCGCTCACAAGCTACAGCATCGTGGTATGGGCGATGACACAAGGAACCATCGCCACAGCGGTCGCTCTCAGAGAGACCTCAATAATATTTGCCGCCGTTTTTGCGACCCTGTTTTTACAGGAGCGATTTAGCCGATCGCGTTATATCGCGACATCAATTGTGGCTTTGGGCGTTATCGCCATGCGGGCGGCGTAGTATTTCCGGCCCGCTTGGATGACACGCGTTTCACATTTGTTCAGATTATGACCTGCCTCCGAAGTTTCATCCACTGATAACTGGAGTCCGCTCCTTGGTTGTGGCGCTGGTTTGCGCCGGTAGGGCCATTGGCTTCCCCATGGGGAAGCCAATGGCAGCGATCTTTTCGGCATAGGCCGCCGGCGCCTG
>JAVBJU010000020.1:0-16935 GCA_031546825.1 Microvirga sp.
TCGCTATACTCGGTCAGGATAGGCGTCTGGCAAAGGATTTCGAACGCTCAATACTCAGCGCTGAAGCATGGATGACCATCGCAAGTATCAGAGCAACAATACGAAAAATCGCAACCTATGGATTATGAGTCAGGCTCTTAATCATGGAAATTAAATCCGTTTTTTTTGACCGAATAATGGTTCGGCAAGGAAATTTGCACGTCTAAATCAGCGCGGGCCAAAGCTAAAGCATAGAGATTAGACTATATTTCGAAGAATGAGTGCTTTCTCTGGGCGCGGCAGTGAACCTGCGGCATAATGCTTTCAAAAATCAGATGCATATGCATGAATAACGAGGTATATATACTTTTATGATTTTTATTTCCCAAGTAGAGTCTGGTACCGAAGGAGGAAAATAAAACAAAACATTAATCTGTTTTTGTTCGTAATCGCCGAGAAAAAAGGGGCTGCTCATTCATTGATAAAAATACCTTATAAGTTATTGGGCTTATAAGGTATGATGCAGCGCTGATTATACGCCTATTTAGCTTAGAGTATAACCTCAGTGGAGTAGCGATATGACAGACATATTTCAGTTCGCGATACAGTTTGCCGTCGTTCTTGGTTTTGTGTTTCTTGGAGCTAGGCTGGGAGGGATAGGCATCGGGTTTGCAGGTGGTTTTGGCGTGCTTGTTATGGCCGTGGTCTTCAGTGTCAAAGTCGTCTACACGCAGATTGCCATTGACGTCATTCTGATCATCATGTCCGTCATTACGGCTATCGCGGCCATGCAGGTGGCCGGAGGGTTGAATTATCTGATCTCTCTCGCGGAGCGATTGCTGCGTAAAAATCCCAAACACATCACGTTATTGGGACCGATCGTAACCTATACCATGACGCTTTTTGCCGGTACCGGCCATACCGCATTTTCAACCTTGCCGGTGATTGCCGAGGTCGCCAAGGAACAGGGTATCCGCCCGTCACGGCCGCTTTCCATTTCGGTCATTGCTTCACAGATCGCCATTACTGCTTCGCCCATCTCGGCGGCTGTGGTTGCCCTGACAGGTTTTCTGGAACCCAAGGGGGTCAGCTATCTCATGATCCTCGGTATCTGCATACCGACAACGTTGACGGCTTGCATCATAACCGCTTTCTTTTGCAACTATTTCGGAGCGGAATTGAAGGACGATCCGGTTTATCAGGAGCGGTTGCAAAAAGGGCTTGTGAAGCTCCGGGGCACCCAACAGGTTAGCCTTCTTCCCGGGGCCAAACTCTCAGTCGTGATTTTTCTGATCTCCATCATCGCTGTCATGTTCTATGCAACGGCAATCAGCGATACCTTCAGGCTCATCGCCAAGCCGCCATTGCCGAGAAATGAGGCTATCATGGTGTTCATGATGGCCGCTGCGTCGCTCATCGTGTTGTTGTGCCGTCTTAACACCGCTGAAGTCAGTGCGAGCAGCACCTTCCGGTCGGGTATGAGCGCCTGCATTTGCGTGTTGGGCGTGGCATGGCTGGGCACCGTTTTCGTCGAGGCGCATACGGATGGCATCAAAGCGGTTGCAGGCGGCATTCTGAGGGATCATCCCTATTTTCTAGCTGTAACGTTGTTCTTTGCCTCAACACTGCTTTATTCACAGGCCGCAACCACTAAGGCGCTGATCCCACTGGCAATTTCTTTGGGCGCTTCGCCCGTGACAGTGGTCGCCTCGTTTGCGGCGGTGAGCGCATTGTTCATCCTGCCAACGTATCCGACATTGCTTGCTGCCGTAGAAATGGATGATACCGGATCAACCCGGATCGGGAAATATGTCTTCAACCATCCATTCCTGTTGCCGGGGACGATTGCTATTTCGCTCGCCGTCACCTTTGGCTTCATTATAGGAAGCCTGGTAATTTAAACACGCCACACGCCACACGCAGCGCGTCTGTGCCGATAACAGGCGCGCTGGATGCCCGGCTCAGGCTTTAAAAACTGGAGTGAAGCACGTTTAATACGAGACGCACTTGCCTCTAATTTGCCAACAGATTGCGCAGGGTGGTGATGGTCGAGATATCGGCCACACCATCCACCTTTTGCTGGCGGAAATGGCTCTGGAAGGCGGCGACCACCGCTTCCGTTTGCGGGCCGAAAATGCCGTCGATGATGATGCCGTAACCATAGAGCGCGAGCATCGCCTGAAGTGCCTCAACGGATGGTCCATTATCGCCACGTTTGAAGACGTTGCCCTCACGGATGGGAGTGGGCTCAACCCAGTGGCCGATCCCCTGACGATGCAGCGTAGTCCAGGGGAATTTCTCGCCCGGATCGACCTTCCGCCCCGGAGCGATATCGGAATGGCCGAGAATATGCCGTTGGGGTATTCTCCAGCGGGCGGCAATGTCTTTCACCAGCGCCGCAACGGCGTCGATCTGCGCTGCCGGAAAGTCGGGCAAGCCGCCATCATGGCCGGGATTGGCGATCTCGATGCCGATGGAGCGGGAATTGATGTCGCTTGCGCCAGCCCATGAGGACGCGCCGGCATGCCATGCCCGGCGGGCTTCCGGCACCATTTGCAGAATGCGACCATCCTCAAAAACAAGGTAATGGGCGGAGACCTCAGCCACCGGGTTGCACAGGCGTTGTAGTGCCTCGCCCGCATCCGTCATGCCGGTATAGTGGAGAATGATGATATCCGGTTTATGTGTTCCCTTGCGCTCGCCATGGTTTGGAGAGGGGAACACTTTGGCGGCAAGGGGGCTGTCGGGCTGTGGGCTTTTGGTCATGGCATCGTCTTGGCGAAAGGGGATAACTCGCCGCTTGTAGCGCAATCTTTACTCGAATGCGACGCCGTCGTTTCCGTGGGGAAGACATGGAGCCGGAAAAGCCCGCCTCCATGAGTGTCGGGTGATACACGCCGTGCGTGCGCCTCAGTAATAATACCGGTCGCGGTCGCGGCGATAGCGCCGCTCAGGCGTTGTGGCGGCGCCCACAGCGGCTCCGCCGAGCGCGCCGATCGCACCGCCCGCCAGTGCTCCGCCACCGGTTCCGGACGCAACCCCGCCAACAGCGGCACCGGCCAAACCACCGATGGCGGCGCCGCCAAGGGCGCGGTCTCCGCGATCATAGCTGTCGCACGCCGACAAACTCAGGGCGAGCATTCCCGCCATGGCCAGAAAACTGATTTTCTTCATCTGAGGACTCCTTATGTTGCCGTGGCCCCACATGCGATCCCTGCCAGCACAGTATTGTGCATATAGAACGCCACTCATCGACGACAAGGATGCCCCGAGAGCGGGGCTTGCGGCAGAACGGGGCGAAAGACACGAAACTTGCTTTTCAAGTAGATCATGATTAAAAGGCGGCAAAAGTCGTACTGTTCAGCCTTTTGCGAAGCGCACGTAAGGTCTTGTCCGGTAGAGGGAAAATTAAACTTTGACCAAGGGACACAGAAATGTCGGATTTGTCCGTTCAATCTTCCCGCCAAATGGTCAAGGTTATAACGGGACTATGATATGACAACGGATCGCTTCTATTCTTTTATGACAGCAATGACGCTGGCTTCCGGGTTGCTGTTCTCTACCGCCCCTGTCCTCGCGGATGGCGGCGGGAGTGACCGCGACGCGATGCAGGCTGGTGTGGAAACGCAATCGCAACCTGTCAGTGCCGCGTCCGCAGATACAAATGGGGTTTTGAGCCCTGCCGCATCGCGTCGCCCGCTGGATAAGGGTGCTGCCTATACCTCGTTTCGGGATGACACATTATCCCTCCAGGTTCCCACTGCTATGGCAAGCCTTGGCACCGGTGAAGCCCCGCCGCCTCGCGGAAAGTCCAGGTTAAACCACATCATCGGTGACAACGCTGACGCGGCCAATAACTTGCGCCCGCTCATTTCGAAATACGCCACGGCCAATGGCATTCCCTATCGGCTTGCGGATGCGGTTGTGCGTGTCGAAAGCCGCTATAACCCGCAAGCGCGCAACGGCCCTTATATGGGCTTGATGCAAATCCATCCGAAGACAGCTGCTTCGCTTGGCTATGGTGGTGATGCGCGCGGGCTGCTTGAGGCCAGCACCAATCTGCAATACGGCGTCAAATATCTCGCCATGGCCTATCGGTTGGCGGGTGGTGACACCTGTGGCACGGTCATGCGTTATCAGGGCGGACACCGCTCAGTGAGAATGACCGCTGCCAATCATGTCTATTGCAACAAGGTCAAAATGATTTTGGCTGAAAGCCATAACTGATACGAGATTACAGCGTGGGACCACTCTCGGCGGGCGGTTCCGCGCTGGAAAACACGAAATCTGCCCTTTTGACTTGACGCAGCCGGTGCCGATAGCGCACAGCTTCCTAGGTCAGCCGGCTGGGCAGTCGCTCCGAATTCGTTCGGGGAGGAAAGTCCGGGCTCCATGAAAGCACGGTGCCGGATAACGTCCGGCGGGGGCGACCCTAGGGAAAGTGCCACAGAAAGCAAACCGCCCGTGTTTACACGGGTAAGGGTGAAAGGGTGCGGTAAGAGCGCACCGCGAACACGGCAACGTGGTCGGCACGGTAAACCCCACCGGGAGCAAAACCGAATAGGGACGACACGGGGGAAACTCCAAAGCCTGCTTTTAGGCAGTCGTCCGGGTTGGTTGCTTGAGGCCCTTGGTAACAATGGTCCCAGAGGAATGACTGCCGCGTCCGCGCAAGCGGGCCCTACAGAACCCGGCTTACAGGCCGGCTGACGCTTTCTCTCGAAATTGTAATTCAAGCATCCGGCATGGGACTTCGCCCCACTGCACAAAAACTCATGCAAAAAATCGCCGGGATTCCATGATTTCCTAATACTCCATTAACTATAAAGGGGTCTGATAAGGCACGCTGGCCCGAAGTGATTTGAGCCTGAGATTCCATTGACGACCATATGATCCCATGATATCCCAAGACGTCCCGCTGAAAATAGATGCGTGTGATTCGGTTGATCGCTTTGCGGGCGGTCGTTCTGGCTTGCATTCGACGCTTTTGGTGGGGGGCGACAGTTTTGCGGCTGTCGTGGGTCAGGTCGTCAAAAGAAGGTGTGTTGCGGGTGATGAGCCGCTTCGTTTCCAATTTCACGAACAGGTTGGACGCGAAGGGGCGAGTGTCGATCCCTGCGCCGTTCCGGGCCGTGTTGGCGCGGGATGGTTTCGAGGGGCTCTACGTTCACCCCGCCTTGGATGCGCCGGCGCTCGATGCGGGGGGCAATGCCCTCTTGAACGAGATCGACGCGTTGCTTTCGACAATGGCGCCTTATTCGGACGAACGGGATCAGCTTTCGACGGCCTTGTTTGGCACGAGCGAGATCCTGAAAGTGGACGGAGAAGGGCGCGTTATTCTGACCGAAACGGTGAAGGCTCATGCCGGGATTGTCGATACCGTGACATTCGTTGGCCTGGGGCAGAAGTTCCAGATTTGGGAACCGGAATGCTTTCTTGTGCACCTGGAGGCGGCGCGCGCGAAAGTGAGAGACGTGAAGAAGGGGCTCGGGAGGCGGGCTCAGTTCGACGGACCGGTGGCGGATCGGGACAGTCGCGTAACACAGAATTATCCGCCGGGAGTGAAGGATCAATGACGGGTGGCGGCGACGGCAAACCCGAAGCCGCAGGCGGACCTGCCCGACATGTTCCGGTTCTCCTGGCGGAAGTCTGTGAAGCACTGAGTGCTGGCCGTGGCGGCTTGTTCGTCGATGGCACGTTCGGTGCGGGCGGCTATACGCGCGGTATTCTGGCACAACATGCAGGCACGTCGGTCATCGGCATCGACCGTGATCCGAGTGCGATCAAGCGCGGGCAAATGCTGGTGAAGCAGGCGCGTGGGCGGGTAACGCTCATTGAAGGCTGCTTCGGAGAGCTTGATGCGCATGTGGCGCAATGGGCGCCGGTTGATGGCGTCGTGCTCGATATCGGCGTTTCTTCCATGCAGATTGATGAAGCCGAGCGCGGTTTTTCATTCCGCTTCGACGGGCCGCTCGACATGCGCATGGCGCAGGCGGGTGTGAGTGCCGCCGATCTGGTCAACCATTCGACCGAGGTGGAACTGGCCGATATCATTTTTCACTATGGCGAAGAACGGCGTTCGCGCGCCATTGCTCGCGCCATAGTCGAGGCGCGTCGCAAGGCTCCCCTCACAACCACCAAACAGCTTGCCGATCTCGTTGCGGCCCATGTCTGGGCGGAGCCCGGCGGAATGCATCCGGCGACGCGCGTGTTCCAGGCTTTGCGCATTGCGGTTAATGATGAACTTGGTGAACTGGTTCGCGCGTTGCACGCTGCGGAAAAGGTTCTGAAACCGGGCGGACGGCTTGCGGTGGTCACCTTCCATTCGCTGGAAGACCGGATCGTCAAACAGTTCTTTACCGCGCGCACGGGGCGCACTCCGGCAGGCTCGCGCCACATGCCCATGACGGCAATGCCGGAGGCGACCTTTGTTGCGCCCGCCAAAGGGCCAATCATGGCCAGCGAGAAAGAAATCGCGGCCAACCCGCGCGCCCGTTCTGCGAAGTTGCGTTATGCCATCCGCTCGGAAACGGCGGCACAACCGATGCTCGAAACCCTTGCAATGCTGGCTGAGCTACCCGAAAGAGGAGACCGGCGATGATCCGTTTCATGCATATCGTGGCAATCGTCGCGCTGATTTCTTCGGCGGTTTATGCCTATTCGATCAAGTATGACACGCTCTACTATGCTGAGCAGGCGGCAAAGCTCGGCAGCGAGATCAATCAGGAGCGGGGGTCCATCGCCGTTCTGAAAGCCGAATGGCAACTGCTCAACAATCCCGAGCGTCTTCAGGCTGCGGCGCAGCAACATCTCGACCTCGTTGTCATGGACATTCGCCAGCTTGGGCGCTGGGCTGAAATTCCCTCGCGCCCCGATCGTGGCGATGAGATTGGCAAGAAGCTGCAGGCACTCGGCCTCGGCGGTGTTATCGACACCGGGCCAAATGCCGTTCCCGATGTCGGCGTCACCGGCGCGATTGCACCGGCACAATCGCAAAGGCGATAGGCCATGGCGACAGAAAATCGCCCCGGCGAGACCGAAGACACCAACCGGGAAGCCATGGGGGCAGATGCTCCCAGGGCGAGCAGGCCCGTGTTGCAGGAACCGCTGACGTCTTCTCCGCAAGCGTACCGCCAGAATATCGCCCAGAAACTATTTCATTTGCATTCGGGCGAGAGCACGGGCCGCATCCGCCTCGTCAGCATGTTTTTTGCGCTTCTATTCACGGCTATCGGTTGCCGCTTGGTTTATCTGGCGGTGTATCCGGATGTGACGGATGGTGCGCGGCGCAGCAGTGCCATGGAACCCGTTGCCTCGCGCCCCGATATCGTTGATCGCAACGGCGAAACCTTAGCAACTGATATCCGCACCGTCTCGATCTTTGCCGAACCGCGCAAGATGGTTGATATCGACGAGGCGGTGGAAAAACTCACCGCCGTTCTGCCCGAACTCAATGCACGCGAACTGTCCGATAGGCTGATGCGGCGTGACAAAAAGGGCAACCGCAGCGGCTTTGAATGGGTCAAGCGGCGTATCACGCCCGTCCAGCAGCAGGAGGTATTCCGCCAAGGCATTCCCGGAATCGGCTTTGCGCCCGACAACAAGCGTGTTTATCCCAACGGGCCGGTCGCTGCCCATATTCTCGGCTTCACCAATGTTGATAACCATGGCATCGCCGGTATCGAAAAATATATCGACAATCAGGGGTTGCAGGATCTTTCCGGTGCGGGCTTCAAGATTGACGCCACCACATTGAAGCCGCTGGAACTGTCGGTTGATCTCAAGGTCGAACACGCGTTGCGGGATGAACTGGTCAAGGGATTGGCCAAGTTCAAGGCGCTCGCCAATGGCGGACTGGTTCTGGATGTCACCACGGGTGAAGTGATCGCGCTGGTATCGCTGCCGGATTATAACCCGAACAATCCGGTTGATGCCCTGCAGAAAGATCGCATCAACCGCATCAATGTCGGCGTCTACGAAATGGGCTCGACCTTTAAGGCGCTGTCGGTTGCGATGGGGCTGGATAACGGAAAATTCAATATCAATTCCCAGCTTGATGCGCGGGTGAAGCTGCATTTTGGCAAATTCACCATCGGCGATTACCACGGCACCAACCGCATTCTGACGGTGCCGGAAGTGTTCATTCACTCCTCAAATCTTGGCACAGCGCGCATGGCGCTTGGCATCGGTGTCGATGGCCATAAGGCCTTCCTGCGCAAGATGGGCCAGACCGAGCGCCTGGTGACAGAGGTGCCGGAAAACGCACAGCCGCTGGTTCCGTCGCGCTGGGGTGAACTGAATACGGTGACCATCGCCTATGGCCACGGCATTGCGGTGACGCCGCTTCAGGCGTGCATGGCGGTTGCGTCGCTCGTCAATGGCGGATACCTGATCAAGCCCACCTTCCTCAAGCGAACGGAAGAGGACGCGCGCGCGATTGCCACACGGGTCATCAAGCCCGAGACCTCGGAAGCCATGCGCTTTATCATGCGCCTTAACGCCACTGTCGGTTCTGCCACCAAGGCAGCCGTTGCCGGATTTTATACCGGCGGCAAAACCGGCACCGCTGAAAAAGTCATCGGCGGGCGCTATTCCAAAAACAAGAATTTCAACACGTTCATGACGATGTTCCCCATGGACAAGCCGAAATACCTTGTGATGATCATTTTCGATGAGCCGCAAGGCTTGCCCGAAACCTACGGCTATTCCACCGCCGCGTGGAATTCGGGCGATGTGGCGGGCAAGGTCATCCAGCGCATTGCACCGCTTCTCGGTGTGGCCCCGCGCTTCGAGCCGCCGCTGCATCCGTTCCCGCTGATGGAAAAGCAGGGGGCCTGGGGAATTAACAAGATATGACGCAACCAACCTTCGCCGATCTTTTCAAGGATGCGCCCGCAGCACTGGCTGCACTCCCGGTTCGGGGGGTGACATCCGACAGCCGCCGCGTCCAGCCCGGTTTCGTGTTTGTCGCTGTCCCCGGCGTTAAAGCCGATGGCATGGCCTATGCCGAACAGGCGGCGAAAGCGGGAGCCATTGCGGTGGTGGGGGAGGCGTCTACAGCATCCATCGGCACGACAGCCTATCTCCGGGTTGATGATGCGCGGCTCGCTCTGGCCCATGCCGCAGCGCAGTTTTACCCCCGTCAGCCGGAAAAGATCATCGCCATTACTGGCACCGCCGGTAAAAGCTCGGTCGCTGATTTTGCGCGGCAACTGTTCAGTGCGCTTGGGCGCTCCGCCGCAAGTGTTGGCACGTTGGGCGTGGTGACCGGGGAAGGGGCCGAATACGGCAGCCTGACCACCCCCGATCCTGTCTCGCTGCATGAGACGTTGGATCGTCTGGCGAAGAATGGCGTTGAGCGCCTGGCGATGGAAGCATCGTCCCACGGGCTCGAGCAGCGTCGCCTTGAGGCCGTTCGCCTGGCGGGCGCTGCGTTTACCAATCTCGGGCGTGACCATCTCGATTACCACCACAGCATGGAAGCCTACGCCGAAGCGAAACTCCGGCTGTTTGAAGAACTGATTGCGCAGGGCTTTGCAGTGGTGAACGCCGATGGCGATTATGCCGACACGTTCCTTGAACGCATTGCCAAGACCCGTTTGCAGGTCGTGACAACCGGCATCAAGGGGCACGATATCCGCCTCGTGTCCGCAACACCCGGCCAATTCCGCCAGACGCTTGTTGTCGATGTGTTTGGTGAGCGCCACACCGTCGATTTCCCCCTGCTTGGCGACTTCCAGGTTGAAAACGCTTTGGTTGCGGCAGCCTGCGTGATCTCGACCGAGGGGCGTGAACATTCCCCCCGTGTCATGGCGGCGCTGTCCAACCTTGCGGGCGTCTGTGGGCGGCTCGAAAAGGTTGGCGAGATCAACGGCGCGGTCTGCATTGTCGATTACTCCCATAAGCCCGATGCCATGGCGCATGTGCTCAATGCCGCACGGCCCTTCACGCCGGGACGCCTGTTCGTGGTGTTTGGCTGCGGTGGCGACCGCGATGCGGGCAAACGCCCGATCATGGGTGAGATCGCTGTGGACAAGGCCGATGTGGTCATCGTCACAGATGATAATCCGCGCTCGGAAAACCCGGCAGCAATTCGCGCCGAGGTTTTGGCCGGAGCGAAAGGCGCGCGCGAGATCGGCGACCGCGCAGCCGCTATCCGGCACGCTGTCTCGGAACTTCAACTGGGAGACGTGCTGATTGTTGCCGGTAAGGGCCATGAAACTGGCCAGATCATCGGTGACACGGTGCTGCCCTTCTCCGACCATGAAGAAATCCGGGCAGCGATTGCGGAGATGACGCCATGACTGCTTCGCTTTGGACTGCCGCTGAAATTACTACCGCAACCAATGGAACGTGCTTCGGCAAGGGCGATGCACTGACCGGTGTTTCCATCGACACCCGCACGCTGCAACCGGGCGACCTCTTCGTCGCCTTGGCCGGAGACGCGCGTGACGGCCATGATTTCGTGCGTGATGCCTTGGCAAAGGGCGCTGGCGGCGCGCTGGTCTCGACCGCGCGTGCCCAGGAGTTGAAAGACGCGGGCCGTCTGTTCGCTGTGCCAGGAGATGTGCTTTCCGGTATGCGTGACCTCGCCAAAGCGGCGCGCACGCGGGCCCGCGGGCCGGTGATTGCGGTCACGGGTTCGGTTGGCAAAACCGGTACCAAGGAAGCCCTGCGCCATGTGTTGTCGCGTCAGGCTCCGACCCATGCTTCGGTTGCCTCCTACAACAACCATTGGGGTGTGCCGCTCACGCTGTGCCGCGCACCACGTGATGCCTTTTATGGTGTCTATGAAATCGGCATGAACCATGCCGGCGAAATTGTGCCGCTGACCGAACTGGTGCGGCCCGATATTGCGGTGATCACCACAATCGCCCCCGTTCATCTTGAGTTCTTCCGCTCGCTCGCCGATATCGCCGACGCCAAGGCCGAAATTTTTGAGGGCATCATCCCCGGCGGCACCGCCATCCTGCCCTATGACAGCCCGCTGTTTGAACGCCTGAAACTCCACGCTTTGGGATCGCGGGCCGGGCGTATTCTGTCGTTTGGCGAAGGGGCAGGGGCCGATATCCGGGCGGAAGCGATAGCGGTCACCTCAGAATATTCCGATGTAACCGTGTCGGTGCTGGGCAGAAAGCTCGCCTACCGCATTGGCAGCCCCGGTCGCCATACCGCGCTCAATTCGCTTGCCGTTCTCGCAACGGTGTTTGCGGCAGGGGGCGATGTGGACGCGGCGGCGATGAGCCTCATCGACCTCACACCGCCCGCCGGTCGCGGTGAACGTCTGGTGCTGGGCTCGGAAAAAGTACCGCTTCTGCTCATAGATGAAAGCTACAATGCCAACCCGGCGTCGATGCGGGCAGCATTGGCCAATCTCGCGATGGTGAAACCCAAGGGGCGGCGCATTGCCGTGCTCGGCGCCATGGGTGAATTGGGGCCGACCGGGCCGCAACTCCATGCGGAATTGACCGACGCCATTCGCGCTGCGCATGTCGACCTTGTCTTTGCCGTGGGGCCGCTGATGAAAAATCTGGTGGAAGCGTTGCCGCCTGCCATGATTGCGGCTTATTCGGAGAGTTCACAGGGGCTCCTCGATGCGGTTGAGGCAACCGTTCGTGAGGGCGATGCCGTCATGGTCAAGGGCTCGCTGTCAACGCGCATGGGGCTTGTGGTCACTGCGCTCAAACAACGGCACGGTGTGCTCGGGTCTTCGGCAAGCTGTGGCGCGCTGCTGGACAACGTAAAAAACGATTAAGATCAAATGGGGTCGCGTTCCCTCCGTGGAGGGCGCGTTGAAAAGGAAAACGGTTAAATGCTGTATTGGCTCGCAGGCGCGTGGCAACTGAATTGGTTGGTGAATCTGTTGGGGAGCTACAGCTACCTGCTGACGCCCCTGAACATCTTTCGCTATCAGACGTTTCGCGTAACCGGGGCGACGGCCACGGCGCTTTTGTTTGTGTTCTGGTTCGGCCCGGCGATCATCTCCCGGTTGCGTCTGCACCAAAAAGGCGGCCAGCCAATCCGCGAAGATGGTCCGGAAACGCATCTGCTGACCAAAAAGAACACACCGACCATGGGCGGTTTGATGATCCTGTCGGGCGTTCTGGTTGGCACTTTGTTATGGGCAGATCTCGCCAACCGCTATGTGTGGGTGGTACTGTTCACCACGTTCGGCTTTGGCATGGTGGGATTTTACGACGATTACCTCAAGGTATCGAAGCAAAATCACAAGGGTTTTTCGGGGAAATGGCGTCTAGCCATTGAGGCGATCATCGCCATTGTCGCCTGTATCGCCATCGCCTGGATTTCACCAAACGCACTCAAGTACAAACTGGTTTTCCCGGTGGTCAAGGATGCGGCTATCTATCTCGGCATGTTCTTCATCGTGTTCGGCGCGCTGGTGATTGTGGGCGCGGGCAATGCGGTCAATATCACCGATGGGCTCGATGGTCTGGCGATTGTGCCGGTGATGATCGCGGCGGGCACGTTCGGCTTTATCTGCTATGTTGCGGGTAACCTGAATTATGCTTCCTATTTGCAAATCGCCTATGTGCCGGGCTCCGGCGAAATGTCGGTGATCCTGGGGGCCTTGATTGGTGCGGGCTTGGGCTTCCTGTGGTTCAACGCACCGCCCGCCCAGATTTTCATGGGCGACACCGGGTCGCTGGCCCTTGGTGGCCTGCTTGGCGTCGTGGCGGTCATCGCCAAGCACGAAATCGTGCTGGCCATCGTCGGTGGGTTGTTTGTGCTTGAGATCATGTCGGTGATCATTCAGGTGACCTCGTTCAAGCTCACCGGTAAACGCGTCTTTAAAATGGCCCCGATCCACCACCATTTCGAAAAGCTCGGCTGGACCGAGCCGCAAGTGGTGATCCGTTTCTGGATCATTGCTTTCGTGCTGGCGTTGATTGGTCTCTCCACCCTCAAAATCCGCTAAAGGTATCGCCCCATGACACCGGTGACGACATTTGCAGGTAAAGAAGTTGCCCTGTTCGGCCTCGGCGGGTCAGGGCTCGTCACCGCAATGGCGCTTCAGGCCGGTGGGGCGAAAGTCACCGCCTGCGACGACAACGCCTCCAAGATGTGGGAAGTCGCGGCAACCGGCATTCCGGTTGCGGATTTGCGCGATGCCGACTGGTCAAAATTTGATGCCTTCATCCTGTCTCCCGGCGTGCCGCTAACCCATCCCGCGCCGCACTGGACCGTGGAACTGGCCCGCAAGGCTGGTGTGGAAATCATCGGCGATATCGAACTTTTTTGCCGTGAGCGGGCGGCGCTTGCCGCCCATGCGCCGTTTATCGCTATCACCGGCACCAACGGCAAATCGACCACGACGGCACTCATTGCGCATATCCTCCGTGAGAATGGTTTTGACGTGCAGATGGGCGGCAATATTGGCACAGCGATCCTTGCGCTTGAACCACCTGCCGCCAACCGCGTGCATGTGATCGAGTGTTCGACCTTCCAGATTGATCTTGCGCCTTCGCTCAATCCGAGTATCGGCGTTTTGCTCAACGTCACCCCGGATCACCTCGACCGCCATGGCACCATGGACCAGTACGCCGCCATCAAGGAACGGCTGGTGGCGAAGGCGGATAACGCTGTGGTGTCTGTGGATGATGATTATTGCCGGGCGGTTGTGGAGCGCATCGCGGAAGGTGGCAAGGCCAAGCTGGTTCGCTTTGCCACCGAGACCAGGATGGATGTGGATGTTTCCCTGTATTCCAAGGGTAGCGCTCAGGTTGTTGTTCGTTCCACAATCGAAGGGCTGGAAGATCTGGCGGATATCTCAGGTATCGCCGCGCTCCGGGGGCGTCATAACGGCCAGAATGCGGTGGCTGCGGCCGCCGTATTGATGGCTGCGCCATTATCGCTTTCGGTGGCCGATATCGACCGGACTATAAAAAGCTTTCCGGGTCTTGCCCATCGCATGGAACAGCTCGGCAGCGTTGATGATGTGTTGTTCATCAACGATTCCAAGGCGACCAATGCCGATTCAACCGAGAAGGCGCTTGCGTCCTTTGACCGCGTATTCTGGATTGTCGGTGGCAAGCAGAAGGAAGGCGGCATTGCGTTGCTCGAACCCTATTTCAGCAAGATTGACTGCGCTTATCTGATCGGCGCGTCGTCGGATGCCTTTGCTGCAACCCTTGAGGGCAAGGTTCCCTTCCGCAAATGCGAAACGATGGATAAGGCCGTGGCGCTCGCGGCTGCGGATGCCGCCGCGGCATGCCGTGCCTTGCCTGAGGCGTCGGTCAAGCCGGTTGTGCTGCTGTCGCCCGCCTGCGCCTCCTATGATCAATATCCGAATTTCGAAGTCAGGGGCGATCATTTTCGCAAACTCGTGCAAGCCCTGCCAGGTTTCGGCAGCGAGGTGAACTGAGATGGTGTCACGCGCAGAGCGGTCGCTTTTTTCCGATTGGTGGTGGACTGTTGATCGGTTGATGATCGGTCTTTTGGTCGCCCTCATGATTATGGGTTTGATCCTGCTGATGGGGGGCGGCTTTCAAAACGCACGGCGCCTGCAACTCCCGGCTTTCTATTTCTTGCATTGGCAGGCAGTGTTTTTGGTGCCGACCATCATTTGTATGGTGATCATTTCCTTCCTGTCACCGCGTTACATCCGGCGGCTCGGCTTGGTGGCCTATTGCGGTAGCGTCCTGCTGGTTCTGGCCGCGGTGTTCTTCGGGCCAGAATATAACGGCGCACATCGTTGGATCCGGATTTTGGGTGTCACGGTCCAACCTTCGGAATTTCTCAAACCGACCTTTGTCGTCATGGTGGCGTGGGCGTTCTCAAGCATCGGACGCCAAAAAGGCATGCCGGGCATTTGGCTTGGCTTCCTTTTGCTACCGATTACCATTGTGCCGCTGGTGATGCAGCCGGATCTTGGGCAGACCTTGCTGATCACCATGATTTGGGGTGGGCTGTTCTTCATCGCCGGGCTGCACTGGTTGTGGGTGGCCGGGATTGCAGGTCTCGGCTCGGTTGGCATTCTGGGTTTGTTAAAGTTTTACTCCCATGCCCGTGAACGTCTCAATGCCTTCCTTGATCAGGACTCTGCCGCCAGTTTTCAAACCCGCACGGCGATGGAAGCCATCAATAATGGCGGCTGGTATGGTGTGGGGCCGGGCGAGGGCACGGTGAAGAAAGTGCTGCCCGACGGACATACCGACTTCATCTTTGCCGTAACCGGAGAAGAGCTCGGCGTGATCGTGTGCTTGTTGGTGGTGCTTCTGTTTACCTGCATCGTGCTGCGCGGCCTCTACCGTGCCCGCCAGAGCGGGGACAGCTTCTCGCAGCTTGCGGTAACGGGCCTCATCATGCAGATCGGTTTGCAGGCCTGCATTAACATGGCGGTCAATGTGCGTCTGATGCCTGCCAAGGGCATGACATTGCCGTTTATTTCCTATGGCGGTTCGTCGCTATTATCGCTGGCGCTCACCACCGGCTTCCTGCTGGCGCTGACCCGGCGACGACCATTATCGGAATCACTCACGCCCTATGGGGTGTTGGAGCGCAAAGCCCCAAAACAGCCCGAGCGGAAAGATCACCGCGGAAGGCCAGAGGTCCGCTTATGAAAACCCCTGTGATTGTTCTCTCTGCCGGAGGAACCGGCGGGCATCTGTTTCCGGCGGAATCGCTCGCCACCGCCCTCAAGCGCAAAGACTGCCGCATCGTCCTGATGACGGATAATCGGGTAGGGGGCATTTCCGGCTCATTTCCGGCTGACGAAGTGGTGCAGGTTTCTTCTGCGTCGCCTTCCGGGGGCTCGATCATCGGCAAGGGCATGGCTGCGGTCAAGCTGGGCCTTGGCACTCTTTCGGCCATTCCGGCCCTGCGCCGCCTCAAGCCCGATGCTGCAATTGGTTTCGGCGGCTATCCAACCGTACCGCCGCTCCTGGCTGCATCCTTTCTCGGTATTCCAACCGTGGTGCATGAGCAAAATGGTGTCATGGGCCGCGCCAACCGGCTTTTGGCCCCGCGTGCCGCGTTGATCGCCACGGGGTTCCCCGATGTGCGCAGCATCCCGGCAGGGGTAAAAGCGGAGGTGGTCTATACCGGTAATCCCATCCGTCCGGCGGTGATTGAGGCGGCGAAAATACCGTTCACGCCGCTGACCCCCACGGGTGATTTCCATATTCTGATATTCGGCGGTAGCCAGGGCGCGCGCGTCATGAGCGAGATTGTGCCGGAAGCCATGAAGCTCCTGCCAGCGGAAGCGCGGGCGGGGCTCAAGCTGACCCAGCAGGCCCGCGCGGAAGATGCCGCACATGTGACAGCGCTTTACAACGAGCTTGGCATTCGTGCGGAAATTCAGCCGTTTTTTAAGGATTTGCCGCGCCGCATGGCAGACGCGCAATTCGTTGTGGCACGTTCGGGGGCCTCGACAGTTGCGGAGCTTTCAGTGCTTGGCCGCCCCTCGCTGCTGGTGCCGCTGCCGGGTGCGCTCGATCAGGATCAGGCGGCAAATGCTCAATATCTTTCCAATGCCGGTGCCGCTACCATGGTCTTGCAAAAGGATTTTTCGCCGCAGCGCCTCGCCGACGAAATTCGCGCCCGCCTCGACGATCCAGCCCTTCTCGCCACTGCGGCCCACGCTGCTGGAGCGCTTGGTGTGGTAAATGCGGGGGAAAGGCTGGCGGAAGCAGTCATGAACCTTGTTTCCACCAAGAATCGGATGCAGGGATAACCGAAAGATACGCTCGTTAGAGTAACGCGTTTTAAGTGGATCGCCGGTTAAACGTAAAGCGTTACGGAATCATAGAATCTGGAGTGAAGTGCGTCTCATGTTAAACGTGCCTCACTCTAGGCAATTGCAGGAAAAGAGAACGTCATGAAGCTCCCGACCAAGCTCGGCAGGGTCCATTTCATCGGCATCGGTGGCATCGGTATGTCCGGGATCGCCGAGGTGATGCATAATCTTGGCTATAGCGTGCAGGGTTCGGACGCCGC
>JAVBJU010000001.1:0-129115 GCA_031546825.1 Microvirga sp.
CCTGCGCCGCCGAGTTTGCCTCGCCCACCGCTTATATGTATTCGACCTATGCCGCCCCATTTGCAGGCACCCCGGCCAATGAAGCCCGCCCGAGCGATCGCAACAAGGTCGTAATCCTTGGCGGCGGACCGAACCGCATCGGCCAAGGCATCGAGTTTGACTATTGCTGCTGCCATGCCTGTTTCGCCCTGCATGATGCCGGGTTTGAAACCATCATGATCAACTGCAACCCGGAGACCGTCTCCACGGACTACGACACCTCGGACCGGCTCTATTTCGAGCCGCTGACTGCCGAGGATGTGCTGGAGATCCTCGATATCGAAAGCTCAAACGGCAATTTGCATGGCGTTATCGTGCAGTTCGGCGGCCAAACGCCGTTGAAGCTCGCGCACACCATTGAACAGCATAACATCAACATCCTCGGCACCTCTCCCGACGCCATTGACCTCGCCGAAGACCGTGACCGCTTCAAACGACTTCTCGACAAGCTTGGCCTCAAACAGCCGAAGAACGGCATCGCCTATTCGGTCGAGCAAAGCCGTCTGATCTCCACCGAACTCGGCCTGCCCTTCGTGGTGCGTCCCTCCTATGTGCTCGGCGGCCGGGCCATGGCAATCATCCGTGATGAGGCGCAGTTCGAGGACTATCTCCTCGGCACCCTGCCAAGCCTGATCCCCTCAGATGTCAAGGCGCGCTATCCCAACGACAAGACTGGTCAGATCAATACCGTGCTTGGCAAAAACCCTCTGCTATTCGATCGCTACCTGTCGGATGCCACCGAAATCGATGTTGATTGCCTATGTGACGGCAAGGATGCCTTCATCGCCGGGATCATGGAACATATCGAAGAAGCGGGCATTCATTCGGGCGATTCCGCCTGTAGCCTGCCACCGCGCTCACTCTCACCGGAAACCATTGTCGAATTGGAGCGCCAGACCAAAGCACTGGCACTGGCGCTCCAGGTCGGCGGGCTGATGAACGTGCAATACGCGCTAAAAGACGGCGATATCTACGTGCTTGAAGTCAATCCGCGCGCCTCACGCACGGTGCCCTTCGTGGCGAAGGTTATCGGCGAACCCATCGCCAAGATCGCGGCCCGCATCATGGCCGGAGCCCAACTGTCGGAGTTTGGGCTGAAGCCGAAGGTACTCAAGCATATCGCTGTCAAGGAAGCGGTGTTCCCCTTCGCGCGCTTCCCCGGCGTCGATGTGCTGCTCGGGCCGGAAATGCGTTCAACCGGCGAGGTCATCGGCCTGTCGGACGATTTCGGCACCGCCTTCGCCAAAAGCCAACTCGGCGCTTCTACCCAGGTGCCGCGCGCCGGTACGGTGTTCGTGTCGGTGCGTGACAGCGATAAGCCCAAAATCCTTGAGGCCATCAAGAGCCTTGAGGCGCTCGGCTTCACCGTCACCGCCTCAGGCGGCACCCGCACCTTCCTCAAGGAAAATGGCGTTGAAGCCAAACGCATCAACAAGGTTCTTGAAGGTCGCCCGCATATCGTCGATGCCATCAAGAATGGCGATATCCAACTGGTATTCAACACCTCAGAAGGTGCCGGAGCCTTTTCGGATTCCCGATCGCTCAGGCGCGCGGCGCTCCTGCAAAAAGTACCGTATTACACCACAGTTGCAGGTGCGCTTGCGGCGACGGAAGGCATACGCTCCTATTCCAAAGGTGATATTGCTGTCCGTTCCTTGCAAGAATACTTCTCTTAAACCAAAATCTGCGTTATAGTGCGCACAGAAAGCCAGATCGCAGCCGGAATTTCCTGCCGGTTGCGATTTTTCATTGTTGTCAACGGGTCGGAGTTCACCGGCCCGTTCGCTTTAAGGAATGAGTGCCGACATGGAAAAAGTGCCGCTTACGGTCGCCGGTTTCAACGCTCTCGAAGAAGAGCTGAAGCAGCGCCAGCAGGTAGAGCGTCCCCGCATCATCCAGGCGATTTCGGAGGCGCGCGCGCACGGCGATCTCTCGGAAAACGCCGAATATCATGCCGCCAAGGAAGCCCAGTCCATGAATGAGGGCCGTATCCTTGAGCTGGAAAGCATGATTTCGCGTGCGGAAGTCATCGACGTGAGCAAACTTTCCGGCGACCGCATCAAGTTCGGTGCCACCGTTAAACTGGTGGACGAAGACACCGAGGAAGAAAAGACCTACCAGATCGTCGGTGAACCCGAATCGGATGTGCGTAGCGGGCGCGTCTCCATCGCTTCACCCATCGCCAGAGCTTTGCTCGGCAAAGCCGTTGGCGACAGTGTGCAGGTTGTAACGCCAAATGGCGGCAAATCCTACGAAGTGATCGAGCTGAGATTCGCCTGATCTTCGCTGTACTAATTCAACCACGCCGCGCACCCAACCGGGTTGCGCGGCTTTTTTACGCGTGGACCTAAAACTTCCCTTTGATGACATTGAGAGGCGGCGGCGGTGATGCATCAATCGTCTTCAATGTGTTCTCATCCTTTTTATCTGGAACGCTTGGGCTTGGTTCAGACGGCGGTGACGGCGCGTGTGATTTGGCCGGAACCGGGGCAGAAGAAGAGGGCCGCGTCGAGTTTTCAGCCGCGGCGTTCCGGTCGCGAGTTGCGGCTCTATCTGCCTCTCTCATCTCGCGATATCTACGCTCGTCTCTCTCGGCGTCCTGTTGTATTTCCCACTCCGATTTTGGCGTCGAAGGGGCAAAGCCGATGCGCTTGCTGCAACCTGCCAACAAGGGTGCGGCACACAACAATGCAATTAATGGATAACGAAACGACCCCATAAGCTGGGAGATGTGCATGACAAGCAGTCCTTCTTGTTAATGCAGCCACCATTGCAGATCGATCCTGAATGCCCACCGGCGGACTGGTTCAGAGTTGGTTCATCGGGTGCGGTAGTGTTCTCTCTCGCACATTCAGGATGTCCACATCATGCCAGCATGCCCATGTGCTCAGGTCTCACTACCGACGTCGCAATACCGCCCTATTTACATTATCTGCCACCGCCATCCGCGTTATGACGCAAGCCGCTAAAGGGAAAAACGTGGACAATTTAGCTGGGAAAATTTCTACCTTCGCGTTTACGGTGCTCGCCGCTGCCAGCCTGTGGTCCATGCAGCCCATCATAGCCTTCGCCAGCGGTGAACTATCGCCCGCAGTACGAGAGCGCACAACGGTATGGTGCGTGCCGGATCAGCGCTCCGGCCGGGACTATTCCGTGTCGATCAGCCTACCCGCCAGCTATGATTCTGAACCCGAACGGCATTATCCTGTTCTCTACGTAACGGATGCCGATTACGGCTTTTCCGCCATCGACGCGTCCATGCGCCGCCTCGACCCCGATGCCCCGGCGACCCGGGAATTCATCATCGTTGGCTTGTCTTACGCAAAAGATGAGGACCCCGCCGATAGCCGCCTGAGGGATTACACGCCAGTGCCGCGGAAGGACCAGCGCGGCGGTGGCGGTCCGGCCTATCAGGCTTATCTGCATGACACCGTGTTGCCCTTCGTCGAGAGAAAATTCCGAACCGATCCCGACCAGAGGATTTACGTCGGCCATTCATATGGGGCGCTTCTCGGAGTTCAAATGCTGTTGAGCCAGCCGGAGATGTTTCACGGCTATATCCTTGGCAGTCCTTCGCTCTGGTACGCAAACCATGCCGCCTATGAACTTGAGACGGCCTTTGCAAACCATGGCAATGATCTTCCCGCAAAAGTCTTTCTTTATGTCGGGGAGTTCGAGGCGGCCAACCCCCAAGACGACCGCTACAACAAGAAGCTGGACATGGTCAGGGATAATGCCGAGTTCACGGAACGTTTGAAGTCACGCGGCTATAAGAGCCTCAATATCCACTCCGAGGTCATACCCGCCGAAAGCCATCTGACGGTTTTCCCGGCGGGGTTCGCCAAAGGCATTGTCGAAATCCTGCCACTGGCCAAAATTTCGAATGCTTTAGATATGGACATAGCCACCCAGTAAAGCGCACCGCCAAACTACATGAGGCAATCGAAATCGCCTTCGGTTCTGCCATTTTTCCAGTAGTTCAAAATCTGGTAACGCTCGGCCGGCATGTGCAGGGTTGAGCGCACATGTTTGCGGATGCCGCGCGCAATGGCCGCTTCCGCACCGGCCCATACCATCAGATCATTTTTGTCTTGCGAAACGGCCTCACGAACGGCGTCGACAAGGCGGCTTGGCTCTCCCGTGCGGCGCAGCAGACAGCAAACATCACGCCCGGCGCAGGCTAACAGGCAACTGGCATCAGGGTCTGACGTTTCCACCAAAGCCGTAACGGAGACGTCATGCGGGAGCGTTTCAAGCGTATGCGCAATCGCTGGCAGGGCAGTATGGTCACCCGCCAGCACATAGCGGCGACACGGCGCGGCGGGAATGACGCCTGGGCCGCGCAATCCGACCGTATCGCCAACACAAGCACGCAGCGCAAAGCGCGAGCCCACTGAATTTTCGCCATGCAGGGCGATGTCGATGTGAACCTCATCACGCATCGGAGCGATATGGCGCAGGGAATAGGTGCGAATGCGCTCACAACCATTGGCATCCGCGACATGCAGCTTGAGATACGGCCCGAGCGCTCCGGAGGGTGGTGCGAGCGCTGCCACCCCTTCTCCGCCAAGAACCAACCGGCGCAAAGAAGGGGTAAGGTCGCGGATGGCGAGGATTGTGGCCGTGAGCGGTTGGGTGACAGGCATCAGGCGAGACCCTTCATTGCGGTTTGCGGCCGAGCTGCCACACCAGGTATGGTAAGCCGATCAGCGCGGCGACCAATCCCGTTGGCAATTGCCGGGGGACAATCACCGTGCGGGCAAGCGCATCGGCGACCACCATCACCAGCGCGCCAATGAGCGCCGAGGCGATGACCTGTGCACTGGCGCGTTGTATCCCCAACATGCGGGCAATATGCGGCCCGGCGAGCCCAACAAAGGTGAGCGGCCCGGTCGCCAGCACGGCGGTGGCGGTCAGCAGCGCCGCAATGCCCATCATCGCAAGCCGCACCCGCGGTATTGGCAGGCCAATTGCTTGGGAGACGGACTGCCCGAGCGGCATGATTTCCAGCCAACGCACCAGCAGCAGGATAATCGGTAGAAGAATGGAAGCAACCGTCGCCGCAAGCATCACACTGGGCCACCCTGCCTGGTAGGTTGATCCGGCAATCCAGGCGAGCACCTGATTGGCGCGCGGATCACCGAGCGCCAGGAAGGCGACAACAATGGCGTCAAGCAAGGCCGAAAGGGCAATGCCTGTCAGCAACATGTGGTCTGGCGCGAACCCGTTACGACGCCCGATGATCAGAACAAGGAAAAGGGCGAAAAACCCGCCGCCGGTGCCAAAGAGCGTTTGCAGGGTCGCGTCGGTCGCGCCGGCAATGAGCGCCAGCACCACGCCAAACGCGACACCCGTGCCGACGCCGAGAACTTCAGGGGCCGCCAGCGGATTGCCGGAGAGGCGTTGCAGCAAAAAACCCGCAACGGCCAACATGCCGCCTGCCAGCAATGCAATGAGCGTGCGCGGCAGCCGCCAGGGCTCGACAGCGGCAAAATCCGCAATCGCGGTAAAGTGCCAGCCGCTATCGGTGCGACCCAGCAACAACGCGACGATGAGGGCGGAGATCAGCAATGCGCCCAGTATGGAAATCACAGCCACTGGGCGGCTCTGGCGGTATGCGGGAAGGGTGTTGCGGATCACGGGCGGGTCGCTGCGGCGCAGGCGCGGCAGAAGCCACAACAGCAGCGGTGCGCCAAGCAATGCCGTTGCCGCTCCGGTCGGTAGATCAATGATTCCGGCAAATTCCAGCAAGCCAACCGCCGCATCAACCGCCATTACGATGAGGCCGCCGATCATCGGCGCAGCGATCAGCCGCACGCCAAAACGGCGCGCGCCGGATAGCGCAGCGATCTGCGGCGCGGCCAGCCCGACAAAACCGATGACTCCGACATGGGCCGTGACACTGGCAGTCAGGAGCGCCGCCAGAAGAAGCCCAAAGCCACGAATCCAGATAAGTGGCAGGCCAAGCGCCCGCGCGGCATCATCTTCAAGAGACAGTATGGAAAGCGGTCGGGTCGCGATGGCCGTCAATGCCAGCAGGATGGCCAGACGCGGAGCCAATGCCAGTGGGGCAGACCAGTCCTGCTGGGAAAGCGAGCCACCACCCCACAAGAACAGCACGGGCACCAATTCCTGATTGAGCAACCGCAACGCCACCGTCAGCGCACCGCAAAACAGCCCGGCGACGAGCCCAGCCAGTATCAGCGCAATCGAGGAGAACCGGTTGCGCAACGCGCACAATAGCACGAAGCCGAGCGCCACGAGCGCCCCTGCCAATGCCACAACTTCACGGATAGCAAGCAGGGCTGGCGCTACCAGCAGCGCGATCGTTATGGCCAGTTGCGCTCCGGCTTCGAGGCCAAGCGTGGTCGGCGAGGCCAGCGGGTTGCGCAAAACCTGTTGCAGCAGAAGCCCTGCCGTGGCCAGCGCCGCACCGGTCAGGAAGGCGGCAATGACACGCGGCAGTGCGGAAAAATGAAAGAGCAGTTGTTGCGGGTCATCCATGCGTGGGGAAAGTGCCGCGGACAACCATTGACCAGCGGGAAGTCGTGCCGCCCAGCACCCAAGAGTCAGCAACCCGGCGAGCACGGTAAGCGCCACGAGTGTCGTCACGAGGCGGCGGGTTTCAGAGAGGTGCATCGGCCACTCCCCCCGACTGGAGGTATTCGCTCACAAGGCTTGCAAAACGGTTCGCTGCAGTGACCTCCCCAAAGGTCCAAACGGGTGGCAGGCGGTGGATACGTCCTTGCCGCACCGCAGGCAGATTGCCCCACAGGCTGCGAGAATCAGGGGCGAGCGAGAGGCCCGTTGGCACCGGCTCAACCACAACAATATCGGCGTCGGCAAAGCCTGCGAGCTTTTCTATGCCGACAAGGGCGTACCCCCAGCCGTTGACCGGTAGTGTCCACATATTGGCAAGGCCAAGCCGATCAAGCACGCTGCCGGGAATGCTGGATCGTCCATACACACGCACGAACCGGTTATCAAAGAACTGGATCACCAATAGGTTCTTTGCGGCGTGCCGTGACAGCTTTTTGCTAAGCGCTGCAAACAGCGCGCGGCTCGAGGCTATGACATCAGCGGCTTGCACCTCTCGGCCGAGAAGCGCGCCAAGCGCCATCAGTTCCTGCTCAGCCTCGACAAGCGCATCCCCTTTTCCGCGTTGGAGCGAGATTTCATGGGTGGGCGCTATGCGCTCAAGCAATGGACGGGAAGCCGCACCCAACGGGCTGACGAGGATGAGGTCCGGGTTAAGCGCAACAATGATTTCCGGGTTGGGCGCATCACGCATCCCCACGTCCGGAGTTGCCGGCGGCAACATCGGCTCGGCAACCCAGCGCCGATAAAGACCGGCGTCACCAACACCGATCGGGTGCACCCCAAGCGACAACAGCATTGCGGTGGCGGTCCAGTCGAGGGCGACAATACGGGTGGGTGGAGATGGCAGTTTGGCCCACAAGCGATTGGCGGGAGAGGCAACAACAGCAGCCAGGCCGCCAGCCAGCAACCCGGCAACAATGGACCGCCTTGTACCTGTATGTCGCTGCTGCGTAACCAATCACATCTCAGCCCGTGGTGGGTAGGCGGCGCGAGAGCCTGAAAGGCATACCCGCTCCCTAATTCCGTGCGCTTATGGCATTTGGGGGATGCACATGGCAAGTGTCCATCAAGATTATTTCAAATTTATAGGTTTTCTAAACTGCAAAACTTAGAAAATATCTAAGTTTCTAGTTTGGAATAATTGTAGACTAAATCTGTTTACAAAGTAATATGTTTGCGATTAAGCATCTGTTCTGAAGTTATGTAAGTCTAATTTTGATTGGACCGCACCGTAAGCGCTGAGGGGGAACCACTAGTCATGAAGCGAATTTTGCGAATGGGCGTCAGCCTGAGCGTGTTGGCAGCGTCGAGCACGCTGGCTATGGGCATGTCTTCTGCCGCTCACGCGCAGAACCGGGATGGCGCGGTTATTGATCTCAAGACGGTCACCGTTACTGGCGAATCGCCCACGGGACCCGTCACCGGCTATGTGGCCAAACAGACAACCGCCGGCTCGAAGACTGGCACAGCCATTGAGAAGATTCCACAATCGATCACTGTTATCGGCCGCGAAGAGCTGGAATCGCGCCAGTCACAGAAAATCGACTCGGCGCTTGCCTATACTGCGGGCGTCACCGGCGCGCCCTACGGGTATGATTCCCGCACCGATTGGGTCTTCATTCGCGGTTTCGACGCCACCCAGACCGGCATTTTCATGAATGGCCTGCCGCTTTACCAATATGGCTTCGGCGGCTTCCTGGTCGACCCCTATGCTCTTGAGCGCGTTGAAGTGTTGCGCGGCCCGTCATCGGTACTGTATGGCGGCAGCAACCTTGGTGGCCTTCTCAATTATGTGTCCAAGCGACCGACCGATGTGACGATACGTCAGGTCGAGACCGGCATTAACACCTGGGGCAATGCCTATGGTGCTTTTGACCTCGGCGGGCGGGCCAATGAGACCAGCGAGTGGAGCTATCGCATCACCGGGAAGATCGCAGGCGGCGGTTCCGAAACCAACAAGGCCTCAGATTTTCGCGGCTTCATTGCCCCGACGCTCACCTATAAGCCCAATGCGGGAACCAGCCTGACCCTGCTCGGCAGCTACACCAATATCGACCTGACCCATCCTGGCGGCTTCCTGCCTTATTACGGCACGGTCAAACCGGCGAGCTTCGGGCGCATCAAGCGCGACTTCTATTACAACGAACCGGATCTTGATCTCTATAAGCGTTCGCAGAGCATGATCGGTTACGAGTTCCAGCATGATCTCAACAATGCCTGGACCTTCCGACAGAACGTGCGCTACGCCTACGTCGACACGCGCGAGCGCGGCCCCTATCCGTATGGCTATGAGGATCCGTCTTCCCTATGGGCCTCCTCCAATGTGCCGCTGATGGCTGGCAATCTGCTCCATCGTCTAGGCTTCGAGCACCACACCACTGTGAACACCCTTTCGGCTGACAATCAGTTACAGGGGAAATTCGACACTGGGCCGTTTTCCCATACCCTGCTGATGGGTCTCGATTACAAATACTACAACATCAACCACATGCAGGCTTCGGGCAGCGCAACGCCGCTTAGCGCGACCAATCCGGTCTATGGCGCGCGGCAGGGCGCATTGAGCCCCTATCTGCGTCAAGACTACAAGATGAACCAGTTGGGCACCTATGTGCAGGACCAGATCCGCTTTGCCGATAAGTGGCTGCTCACCCTGAACGGGCGATATGACCGCGTCTGGTCCGAAAGCAACGACAAGGTTGGCAATGCCAATTTCAACGGGATAGAAGGTGCGTTCAGCGGTCGCGCCGGTCTGTCCTATGAATTTTCCAACGGTATCGTGCCTTATGTCTCGGTTGCCCGTGGGTTCAATCCGTTAATCGGTTCGGACTTTAACGGCAAGCAGTTCAAGCCCGAGACCGGCGTACAGTATGAGGCGGGCGTCAAATATCGCCCGAGCTTCTTCGACGGTCTGTTCACCGTCGCCTATTACGACATCACCAAGCAGAACGTGCTGACCGCGGATACCGATCACATGTTCTTCAGCAACCAGCTTGGTGAGGTGCGCTCGCGCGGCTTCGAATTCGAGGCCCAGACCAATGTCACCGAAGGCCTCAAGGTCATAGCCTCCGTCTCGGTGGGTCAGATCAGCATCGAAAAGGACACCAATGCCACTGTCATCGGCAAGCGTCCCAATGTCGTTCCGGAAACCTCCGCTGCGCTGTTTGCCGATTACACCTTCCAGACCGGCTTCCTTCGGAATCTCGGCGTTCAGGGCGGTGTCCGCTATATCGGTGCGTCCTACGCCGATAACCAGAACCTGTATAAGGTGCCTGCCGTCACCATGTTTGACGCCGGAGTGCATTACAAATACAACGAGTGGAAATTCGCCGTGAACGTGAACAACCTCTTGGACAAGCGCTATGTTGCGTCCTGCTCAGGAGCGCTGAATTGTAACTACGGCTCCGGTCGTGCGGCGTCATTCAAGGCAACGTATACATGGTGAACCACACCCCCAGTTGTATTACCCGAGGCCGACAAGATGCTTGTCGGCCTCGGCTGAATCGTTTCCTGACCCGTATGGCGGCGCTGACAGCGCTTGCCCTTGCGCCGATGGCTTCAATCTGCGCGCTCGCGCAGGAAGCGTCCGTCCCCCCACCGCCCTCCATGCTGCCACATGACTTGTCCCCTTGGGGCATGTTCATGCAGGCGGATGTCGTGGTGAAGATTGTGATGGTCGGGTTGGCGCTTGCCTCGTTGGTGACCTGGACCGTTTGGCTTGCCAAGGGAATTGAATATCTTGTCGCCAAACGGCGAACACAGGCGGCCAACCGTATCATCGAAAACGCTGACAATCTGAACGAAGCCCGCCGGGCACTGGAAAAGGACCGGACGCACTACGGCGCTGTCACTGACTTGATGCAGGCTGCCATTCGTGAACAATCACGCTCGGACGATCTTTCCCCGGAAGGTGTGAAAGAACGGCTGTCGATTGCGCTTTCGCGCATTGAGGCGCGCGCCAGCCGCAACATGACACGCGGCACCGGTGTGCTGGCGACAATTGGCGCAACCGCTCCGTTTATCGGCCTGTTCGGTACGGTTTGGGGCATCATGAACTCGTTCATCGGCATCTCACAGTCGCACACCACCAATCTGGCCGTGGTGGCACCGGGCATCGCCGAAGCGCTGCTGGCAACCGCCATTGGGCTCGTCGCGGCCATTCCTGCGGTGATAATCTACAATATTTTCGCGCGTGCCATCACCGGCTACCGTGCCTTGTTATCGGATGCCTCGGGCGAGATTTTGCAGCACGTCTCGCGCGATCTCGATCGTCAAGAGCACGGTGCGTATGCCGCTTCCGCCCACACCCGTGCACCTGTGCGGGTCCAGATAGCGGAGTGACGGCATGGGCGTCTCCCTCAAGAACCCGCAGGATGGTGATCTTGCAGAGATCGCCGAAATCAATGTCACACCATTCATTGACGTGATTCTGGTGCTGCTGATCATTTTCATGGTGGCAGCACCTCTTTCGACGGTAGATGTCCCTGTAGATTTACCAACGTCCAACGCCAAGCCCCAGCCGAAGCCCGAGAAGCCGATCTATCTGACCGTCAAAGCGGATCTGGGGCTGGTGCTCAATGAAGGGAGTGTAGCGCGCGACCAGCTACAATCCTCCATCGACCGGCTCACTGGCAAAGATCGTGAGCAACGGGTCTTCTTGCGTGCCGACGGTGGCGTTGCCTACCGGGAACTGACCGGCGTGATGAACCTCTTGCGCCAAGCGGGATATCTCAAGATTGCCCTCGTCGGCCTTGAGGAAACCGCTGTTCCGGCGACATCGGGGGAGCCCTCAAAAGCGCCATGACGAAGCCGAAAGCCATAAAAGCTTCGCGCCCCGGTGCCACGCCCGGACTACCGTTGGTGCCATTATGGGCCAGTGCTGCGGCAGTAGTATTGCTCGTCCATGGCGCAGCAGCATGGGCCATCCGCATCTGGGAGCCAAACAGCCAGCAGGCTGGTATGAATGGCGCGGAACCCATCATCTTTGATCTTGCGCCCGTGCCGACAGCCCCGGCGCCATTGCCCGAGGAAGTTGCAGCACTCCAGCCTGAGGAAGCTCAACCCGAGGTTCCGCCTCCCGAGCCGGAAAGGCGGGATGTGGTTGTCTCGGAACCCAAGCCTCCGCCCCTCCAAAAACCTTTGCCACGTAAGGTCGAAAAGCCGCGTCCTAAGCCTATCCCCAATGCCGCCGTATCGCAGCAAGCTGGGGCCCCCTCCGTCGGCGCACCCAGTGCTTCGGCACTGGCAATCTGGCACGGCCAAATTTACAACCGTATCGCCCGCGCAGCCGATGCACTCACCGTGCGTAGCGGCGGCATGGCCAAAGTGATTTTCAGCGTCAGCCCCACAGGGCAGGTACTTTCCGTGCGTCTTTCCCAGTCCTCAGGAGATACTGCACAGGACGCTGACGCGACGGCAATGATCCGTCGCATCGGCTCGTTGCCTGCCCCGCCACCGGGCACCATTTCGGCGATGACATTGCAAGTGCCCATCCGGTTCAAACGCTGATGGCGAGACCCCACGACCCCTCCGATCTGGGAATGCAGATGAACGAGCCACCTTCGGAGGCCGCATTGTTTGAGCTCACGGATGTCAGTTTTTCGGTCCATGGACGCACGTTATTGCACCCGCTTACGCTGTCGCTGGCTCCCGGCCGCGTCATCGGTTTGATTGGCCATAACGGCTCATGCAAATCAACGCTGGTGAAGCTGCTCGCGCGCCAGCAAGCACCGACTGGCGGATCTATCCGCTTCGATGGCAAGCCCCTCACGGACTGGGGCGAGCGCGATCTTGCCCGCCATATCGCCTATCTGCCTCAGCATACACCTCCCGCGACGGGGCTTGTCAGTCGGGAACTCATCGCCTTCGGGCGCTATCCCTGGCACGGCGCCCTCGGGCGCTTCGGTGCGCTGGATGCGGAAAAGGTTGCTAAGGCGATGAAGCTCGCCAATGTCGAGCCCTTCGCCAATCGCCTGGTGGATACCCTCTCCGGTGGTGAGCGCCAGCGTGTATGGCTTGCGATGCTGGTGGCACAGGATACGCGCTGTCTACTACTCGACGAGCCTATTTCCGCCCTCGATATCGCCCATCAAATCGATGTGCTGACGCTGGTGCGGCAACTATCCCTGTCCCGAGGCGCGGCCATTGTCGTGGTTCTGCACGACGTCAACATGGCTGCGCGCTACTGCGACGAACTGATCGCGCTTCAATCTGGCCGGTTGATTGCCCGCGGAACGCCCGCCGAAATCATGACGCCGGACTGCCTCAAATACATCTACGGCATTGATATGGGCGTAATGCCCCATCCCGAAACCGGCGTGCCGGTGAGCTTTGTGCGGTAATCGCGGATAAATCCGGCAGCGTTATTCCGGCCGCCTGGCGCTGGCTAACACGCGCTTGCACTCTTCAAGGTCCGTCAGAATGTCCTTGAGCAACTTCACCTGACCGGTGTTCAGGCGGGCAGGTGCAGGCGGATGGCTTTCAAGCGGTGGGGCAAACAGGTTGCCCTGGGCACTGACAGGCTCAATGGGTGGAATATTCGGAGGCGGCGACTGCGGCTGATAAGTCTCGCCCTGAAAAGGCAAAGAGTAATTCTCTGGCCTAACCTGGGGCCGTTGGGAAGCGGACGGCACCGCCGCCCCTCCCCGCCCGACCGATTGCACAAATACCGGGCCGTCTTCCTTGAGAATACGCTGCAGCCCCTTGATGGTATAGCCTTCGCCGTAGAGAAAATGCCGGATACCGCGCAAGAGATCCACGTCGTCCGGTCGATAATAACGCCGACCGCCAGCGCGCTTTAGCGGCTTGATTTGCGGAAAGCATGTTTCCCAAAACCGCAACACGTGCTGCGGCAGCTCCAGTTCTTCCGCAACCTCACTGATCGTTTTAAAGGCGTCCGGGCTTTTATCCATCCAAAATCACGACCCGTCAGGGCTCATTCCTTTTCGTCGGCAACATCAAGGCCGTTGATCCGCGCCTTCAGAACGTTCGACGGTTTGAAGACCATAACCCGGCGTGGCTCAATCGGAACCTCGACGCCAGTCTTCGGATTGCGTCCGATGCGCCGACCCTTGTCGCGGACAACAAAGGAACCAAACGACGATAATTTAACGTTTTCCCCGGAAGCGAGGCAATCACAAATCTCGGACAAGACCGATTCAACGAGAGCGGAGGATTCGGTCCGCGACAACCCGACCTTGTGGTAGACGGCTTCTCCAAGATCAGCGCGCGTGATGGTCTTTCCCGACATGACATCTCCCCATTGCAAGCACAGGAACGATACGCCCCCATGCGTGCTATATCAATAGATTAGAGCACAACCTTGGTATAGAGTGGCACGCACGGTCAAGGCGCATGTATTTTCGGAGCACATCGTGGTGCCGGTAACCCGCGAAAATCTACCAGCGGATCAGCGCACTACCCCAGGTGAACCCGCCGCCCATGGCTTCGATCATAACGAGATCCCCCGTTTTGATGCGCCCATCTGCCACAGCAGCAGAAAGCGCCAACGGGATCGACGCCGCCGATGTATTGCCGTGCTTTTCCACGGTCATCACGACCTTGCTCATGGCAATGCCGAGCTTGTCAGCACTTGAGGTGATGATGCGTTTGTTGGCCTGGTGCGGAACGAACCAGTTCAGATCCTCAGCGGTGGTGCCTGTCGCCTCGAACGCGTCAATGATCACGTCCGTCACCATACCGACGGCATGCTTGTAGACTTCGCGTCCCAGCATCCGCAAATGGCCGACCGTCTTGGTCGATCCCGGACCGCCATCGACGAACAGCTTTTCGCGATGCCTTCCATCGGTTCTCAGATGCGAGGTGAGAACACCGCGATCCGTATTCAACCCCTTCCCTTCCTGCGCCTCCAGAACGATTGCCCCGGCACCATCACCAAACAAGACGCAGGTGGTGCGGTCTTCCCAGTCGAGAATACGCGAGAACGTCTCAGCGCCGATCACCAGGGCGCGGCGGTGCGACCCCGAGGTGAGGAATTTATCAGCCGTCGCCACGGCAAACACAAAGCCGGAACACACCGCCTGCAGGTCAAAGGCCGCGCCCTGCGTGATGCCAAGACCCGCCTGAATGACCGAAGCCGTGGAGGGAAATGTGTAATCCGGGGTGGACGTGGCGCAGATCACCAGATCGATATCTTCCGGGCGAAGGCCAGCGGCATCAAGCGCCGCTTGAGCGGCCCGAATGCCCAGCACTGATGTGGTTTCTTCATCTGCGGCGATATGGCGTTGCTGAATGCCGGTGCGCTGCACAATCCATTCATCGGACGTGTCCACTTTACGGACCAGATCGGCATTGGTGACAACATTCGGCGGGAGATAAGATCCAACGCCGCGAACGACTGAGCGCAAGTGTTTCACTATTATTTCCTTCAGGCAGGGACTGCTGCGGTTTCCTGCTCCAGCATTTCCCGGATCGTCCGCATGAGATCGTAATGGACCATGTCATAGGCGATATCGATGGCACTGGCAAAGCCCAGAGCATCGGTGCCACCATGACTCTTGATGACGATGCCCTCAAGACCAAGGAACACGGCACCGTTGGATTTGCGCGGATCGAGCTTTTCACGCAGCGCATCAAACGCTTGCTTGGCAAGCAGATAACCCAGCTTGGTCATCCATGTGCGGCTCATCGCCTCTTTGAGAAATGATGCAATCTGCTTGGCGGTTCCTTCGGCTGTTTTCAGAGCGATGTTGCCAGTAAATCCTTCCGTCACCACCACATCAACCGAGCCCTTGCCGAGATCGTCGCCTTCGACGAAACCGCGATAATCGAGATTGGGCAGGTCCGCCTCGCGCAGAAAGCGGCTCGCTTCCTTCACGGTTTCAATACCCTTGATTTCCTCAACACCGACATTCAGCAGGCCGACAGTGGGGCGCTCAAGACTGAAAACAATGCGCGCCATCGCCGCGCCCATCACCGCCATATCGACGAGATGTGCGGCGTCAGCACCAATGGTTGCGCCCATATCAAGCACAATGCTCTCGCCGCGCTGCGTCGGCCAAAGCGCGGCCAGTACGGGGCGCTCGATATGGCCGACTGTTTTCAGGCACAATTTGGCCATCGCCATCAGCGCGCCGGTATTGCCTGCGGAGACCGCAGCACCTGCGTGACCGTCCTTTACGGCCTGAATGGCCTGCCACATCGACGACTTGCCGCGCCCGGCGCGGATCGCCTGGCTCGGCTTGTCAGTCATTGCAACCGAAACCGCAGTGTGACGGATTTCAGTGACAGCTTTCAGTTTCGGATAGGCAGCGAGCGCCTTCTCGATTTCCGGCTCATCGCCAACCATAAGAAACCGGATGCGGGGATGCCGCTCCAGTGCGAGTGCCGCGCCGGGGACAACGACACTAATGCCATGATCGCCACCCATGACATCGAGCGAAATACAGACTTCCTGCGCCATCGGTTAAGTGATGCTTCCCTAAACTGATCAAGACCTGACCCAACGGTCACGCCTTATCATAACGTATACGCCCCGTGCTATCGGAGTTTGCGGCGCCGATCAAGAACTGCTGCATCCTTCCACGCGGAAAAATGCGCAATTACGCGCCTTCATCCTCCGGAAGGCCGACCGCTTTTTTGACATCCTCGAACGAGATTCCGGGTTTACGGGGATATGGATCGAGACCGAGCGCCATGAATTCGCACGCAACGGCGCCGAGATCAATCTGCCCGTTGACAATCGGATCCGGCTCGTTTTCAGCGCTTTCATCCATATCGTTTTTTGGCTTGCGCCGATTTTCCGCAACAAACAGCACCTCGATTGTCTCTTCCACAATGCTGTCGAACGGCTCCAGGGAAACAACGCATATTTGCTGGATATCGGCTTTGATGCGCCCCGCAACCTTGATGCGGTCAGGCTTGCCGGTCAAACGGAAGGCTGCGGTCAGGGAGCGGACTTCCGCAAGACCGAAATCGGCGGCGATACTCACCCGCTCAAGATCGGTGGCTTCAATCTTCACGTCAACGCCGTGATGCTTCATCTGCATTACGGAAAAGGGCCTGTACAAGGGGCCGGTATTTTGGGTCATATCTGTTCTCCAACCGGGAACGGAGGCACTGGAAAGGAAGGCCCCTGCGTAAGAAGTCGTGTGAGGTCCGAACTGCGAACGGCATCGTCGCTCGCATATACATAACGCGCAAAGCCCACCGCATCGACTTCGGGCCCAAACCGCGCAGATAGAAGTTCCTGAACAGCCACCGCGTCCCCACTGGCCAGCGCCTGATCACAACCCTGTGCGCCCTTGAGAAAGGCACCCGCCATTTCTTTCATTTTTTTAGGAACCTTGTTGTCACTGGTGCCAAGCGCGCGCAGCACGTCATCCAGTTGGGTGAAATAGTAATCCGTAAGATCCCCCGCCACATCGGCAGCAGGCGCGGGCCATCCACGAAGATGGCGCAACACGACGCACATATGCACAGCGAGGCTTTCGAACCGACAGGTCAACGTATCTTCGATGCGGTAGGCCACGAAAAGTTCGGGACGCAAAGCCGCTTCAGCGATGCGGTGATAGAAAGACGCAACAACCTTTCGATTGGAAGAGCGCCTGGAAAAGATATTCAACATCGCAAACTGGTCCACCTTCCCGACCCACGGGCTGTCGCTTGGTCGTCTCCTATAGAATATAACGGAGCAAAACCAAAGCACGCCACATTTTTGCCCATGACATGAGAACACCATCAAAGCAGTGGAAATTCGCCATGAAGAAATTTATAGTAGCAGGTAGTATGTGTCGCCTGTTTTTACGGGCGCACCCCAGATTGTCAGCAGCAGGGAATACAAGATGATTCGTCGTAACCGTTCCGGCCTCGCCCGCTTGGCTGCCGCAGCCCTTCTCGGGCTCAGCCTCGCTGGCTGCTCTTACATGAGCGAAAACTACCAGCGCGGCTACATCATCGATGATGTAGCCCTGCAAACCATCAAAGCGGGCATGACCAAGGAACAGGTCATTCAGATTCTCGGAACGCCCTCGACATCGTCGACCGTTGGCGGCGACGCCTGGTACTACATCAGCCAATCGACGCATCGCAGCGCCCAGTTCCTGCCGGAAAAGGTGGACGAACGCCGTGTCGTTGCCGCCTATTTCAACGGCAACCGTCTGCAACGGATCGCGAACTACGGCCTCCAGGATGGCGTGGTATTCGATTTCATCTCGCGGAGCACACCGGCGGCGGGTGTTGAGCAGAGCTTCATTGGCCAGTTGTTCCGCGGACTGACGCGATTCGACCCCATCAGCAAGTAACCGATCGACCCCGAATAGCCACGGCGGCAAGGTATTCATCGCAAAATGCCCCCGCTACGCTTTCGTAGCAACGCTTCCCAGCCCCCTCCCACCCGAGGGGGCTTTTTTCATGGGGACACCCTGTTATCCACAAACGCGCCCATCCCCTCGCACCGCTGCGATCACTTTTTAGAGATTCTTATGAAAGGTTGTCTGAGCGCAAAGAAATTAGAATTTTTAAAAAAAGGACGGTCAAGCTTGGGCTATGTTGCTGCCAACTCACAACTAAGAAAATTTTAGTTAGGGAGCCCGTTCGTTAGAAGGAGGCTTTGATGAAGCTGGGGAAGTTAACAATACCGGCGATAGTAGTGGCAGCGCTCATGGCTCTTCCTGCTTTCGCCCAGACAAAGATTGAAGGACGCAGTGACCTGTTCGCCAAGGATCACCCCGATCAGTACAAATCTTGGCAGGCAACAAGCGAATCCAAAGACCGCGTCGATGCCCTCGCAGAAGATCCGAACCTGGTGATTTTGTGGGCGGGATATCCGTTTGCGAAAGACTACAACAAGCCGCGCGGCCACTTCTACGCGCTCACCGACGTGCGTGAGACGCTGCGTACCGGCACCCCGAAGACTGCAGAAGACGGCCCGCTCCCCATGGCGTGCTGGAGCTGTAAGGGTCCCGACGTCGCCCGCGTAATTAATGAGCAGGGTGAAGCCGGCTACTTCAAGGGTATGTGGGCCAAAGGCGGGCCGCAGATCGTCAACGCCATCGGCTGCGCCGATTGCCACGACACCAGTTCAGCCGATTTCAAATCCAACACGGTTGGCAAGCCGGGCCTGACTCTGTCCCGTCCCTACGCCGCCCGCGCGATGGAAGCGATTGGCGTACCCTTCGACAAGCAAGGCCGCATTGCCAAGCAGTCCCAGGTTTGCGGACAGTGCCACGTCGAATACTATTTCGACGGCCCCAACAAGCAGGTGAAGTTCCCGTGGGATAAGGGCGGCACCGTCGACGACATGGAAAAATACTACGACGAGGTCAAGTTCTCCGACTGGGTCAACCCGCTGTCGAAGACCCCCTCGCTCAAGGCTCAGCACCCCGAGTATGAGACCTGGCGCATGGGCGTCCACGGCCAGAACAACGTGTCCTGTGCCGATTGCCATATGCCCAAGCTGAAAAATGCCCAGGGCAAGGAATACACCAGCCATAACATCGGCATGCCCTTCGAGAACTTCGAAAAGGTCTGCACGAGCTGCCACACCACCTCGAAAGAGAAGATGGTCAGCATCGTCGCCGAGCGTAAGAAGCAAGTGAACGACATCAAGCTGCGCGTCGAAAAGCAGATTGTTGCCGCCCACTTCGAAGCCAAGGCCGCTTGGGACTCTGGTGTGACCGAAGCCGATATGGCTCCGATCCTGACCGATATCCGTCACGCTCAGTGGCGTTGGGACTTCGCAATTGCCTCGCACGGCGTGCACATGCACTCCCCCGACGTGGCACTGCGGATGCTCGGCACCGCACTCGACAAGGCCGCTGACGCCCGCGTCAAGCTTGCCCGAGTGCTCGGCGCGAAGGGAATCAAGGAAGTTCAGTTGCCCGACATCTCCACCAAGGAGAAGGCCATGGTAGCACTCGGAATGGACTTCAAAAAACTCACTGCCGAAAAGCAGGAATGGATCAAGACCACCATTCCGGCCTGGGAAGCAGAAGCCAAGAAGAACAACATTCTCAGCCAATAATAGTAACACCGAAACACTGGCCCCGCGCACATCGCGCGGGGCTTAATAAATGAATAAATAGGTAACGGGAGGACCCCGATGGGTCGCATCGTCAAAAGCTTGATACTCGGTTTCATCCTTGTGTGCGGACTAAGCCTCCAAGGCTTCGCGCAGACAACCGATGACGAAGACGCCCTGCGCGGTCCCGACAGGGCCTGCCTTCGCTGCCACAATGGCGGTGCCAACGAGGCCCGTATGCTCGGCCAGCACAAGAAGGCCGTGAGCCCCAACAGTGACAACAAGGTCACCTGTGTGAGTTGCCACGGCAACACCAGCCCCAATCACCGCGATGGCGTCCAGGACGTCATGAAATTCAAGGCAGATAGCCCCTTTGCGCTCGACCAGCGCAATGGTGTGTGCTTGAGCTGCCACGAGATTCCGGATCTGCGTAAGAAGATGTGGGCGCACGACATCCACGCCACGCGCACGGTCTGCACCAATTGTCATACGCTGCACGCTGAAAAGGACCCGATGAAGGGTATCAGCGAGAAATCACGCATCAAGCTATGCGTCGATTGCCACAGCAAGCAGCACGAAGAGAAAAAGAAATCGGCACAGGGGGCAAAATGAGCACGTCCCGCCGCAATTTCATGGCTTCCGCCGGTGCCAGTGTTCTGGCACTCGCGGCCAAACCAGCCTGTGCCCTGATCGGCTCAGAAGAGATCAATGGCGTACGCTACGGCATGGTGCATGACGAGACAGCCTGCATTGGCTGCACCGCCTGCATGGATGCCTGCCGCGAAGTCAACCAGGTGCCCGAGGGCGTGTCGCGCCTGGAGATCATCCGCACCGGCCCCGTCGGCGACGATCCACTCGACCCGACCTATTATTTCTTCCGGCAATCCTGCCAGCACTGCGACAACCCGCCGTGCGTCGAGGTCTGCCCCACCGGCGCGGCCTTTGTCGATAAAAAGACAGGCATCGTCGATATTACGCCAAGCATGTGCGCAGGCTGCAAATATTGCGTCTTCGCCTGCCCCTATCATGTCCGTTTCATCAATCCGGTGACCCGAGTCATCGACAAATGTGACTTCTGCCGCCACACCAATCTGGCGCAGGGCAAGCTGCCGGCCTGTGTGCTCGCGTGCCCGACCGAAGCGCTGACTTTCGGCGATCTTGATGATCCGAAAAGCGCAGTGTCCAAGAAGATCAAGTCGGCGACCACCTACCGCGCCAAGGCGGAACTGGCCACTGAACCGAAAATGTACCGGATACCCAAAGGACCAGTGAGATCATGATCCCAGACGATCCGTTCCATTTTGCCACCCTGGTCTGGAAATGGCCAATTGCCGTTTACCTGTTTCTGGTCGGCGTCTCCGTTGGCTCGGTAACCTTTGCCGTGCTGGCAAAGCGCAAATTCCTGGGTGAAGCCGCCTCGCGGAGCGGCGTCGTTCGCTCAGCGGCCATTCTCGGCCCAGTTGCGGTGTCTGCCGGGCTGATGCTGTTGATCTTCGATCTCGCCCGACCCTGGATGTTCTGGCGGTTGTTGATCCATTACAACTGGACATCAATCATGGCGATCGGCGTCATGTTGTTCCAGACCTATATGGTACTGGTCATCCTGTGGATCGTCAGTGTTTTTCAGGAAGAGACATTTTGGGTCAAACGCTTCATCCTCGGTGAGCGCTTCGCCTTCCTTGATGGTCTCATCCGCTTTGTCACCAAGCTGGACAAGATCGTTGAACCGCTTCTGCTGCTCAATGCGGCAGCGCTCGGCGCTTATACCGGCTTCCTGCTTGCGGCTTTGAAAAGCTATCCGATGCTCAACAGCCCGGTGCTGCCGGTGCTGTTCCTCATCTCCGGCCTTTCATCGGGCGTGGCTGCAGCCACATTGATGGCACTGACTGTCTTCCGCAATGATCCGCACGACCAAACCATCGGCTTCCTGCATCGCTTTGAACTGCCGCTGGTGTTGAGCGAGCTCTTCCTGCTGTTCTGCTTCTTTGTCGGCCTCTACTACGGTGGCGGCAAGAAAGCGCTGTCGCTCGGCCCTGCCCTCGGCGGAGGCTTCTGGTCGAATGTGTTCTGGTATGGAATTCTCGGTGTTGGCATCCTGATGCCACTGGCGATCCGTTTCCTCAATCCCAAAGGCCAGCACAGCCGGGCGCAGATGCTCCTGACTTGCGGTTTAAGCCTTTGCGGAATTCTCATGCTGCGGTATTACGTGCTCTATGCTGGCCAGTTGACAGCCATCTAAGCAATTCAGTTCATCCAGCATGAATTGATGGAGAACGGAAGCGGGGCTCGTTTTGTTGCCTGAACTCGGTTTTATCGCGCTGCTGTGCGCCGCGGCCATCGCGGTGCTGCAATGTGTGTTGCCCGGGTTCGGCATCTTCAGTGGCAGGCGGAACCTGATTTCTGCCGCCACCCCACTCGCATTCACGGTGTTTTGCCTCGCATTATTCGCCATGGTGGCGCTCACCCTATCGTTGGCCACTGATGATTTCTCACTGGCTTACGCTGCGCAGCATTCCAACAGCCGGTTGCCATTGTTCTTCAAGATCGCCGCCGCATGGGGCGGGCATGAAGGTTCGATCCTTCTGCTTGTCGTCACCTTAGCGCTTTGGGGGGCGCTCGTTGCAGCTTTGGCGCGGCCCGGCGAAGAAAAAGAAGCCGCCTGTGTTCTGATGGTTCTCGGTGGTCTGACCGCGGCCTTCGCATTATTTACCGCCCTCACCTCCAGCCCCTTCGTCCGCATGTTCCCGCCAGCCTTTGAAGGGCGCGACCTCAACCCAATGCTGCAGGATGTGGCGCTGATCTTCCATCCGCCGCTGCTGTACATTGGTTACGCAGGCTTTGCCGTTTCCTTCGCCTATGCCATGACCATGCTGCTGCTCCAGCGCATGGATGGTCCGCTGCTGCGCCGGATGCGGGCATGGAGTGTCGCGGCCTGGGCCTTTTTGACAGCGGGCATCGCACTTGGTGCCTGGTGGGCCTATTTCGAACTGGGCTGGGGCGGTTGGTGGTTCTGGGACCCGGCGGAAAATTCCTCGCTGATGCCCTGGCTGCTGGGCACAGCGCTTGTGCACGTATTGGCCGTTACCGAGCGGCGCGGCGCTTTTGGTCTGTTTGCCCTGCTGCTGGCGATCTTCACCTTCGCGCTCTCCACGCTTGGTACCTTCATTGTACGCTCAGGCATTCTCAGTTCGGTTCACGCCTTCGCCAATGACCCTGGCCGGGGGCTGGCCTTGCTGCTCATTCTTACCGCGGTGCTCGTCGTGGTATTGAGCGTGTTCGCGCTCCGCGCCGACTTCAAGGCGCGCGAAGCACCGTTCCGGCTGGTTTCGAGAGAAAGCGCTTTGGCCGCCACCGGTGCGCTGTTCACAGTCGCTTGCGGCTGCGTGATGATCGGCACCTTCTATCCCATGATCTATACGCTCGCGGGCCTCGGAAGCCTTTCGGTCGGCGCGCCTTATTTTAATGCCGTTTTCAAGCCGCTCTTCGTCATGATGCTCCTCCTTCTGCCCCTTGCTCCAGTACTGCATTGGCAGGAACAACCTCGTCGCTGGCTGCTGCGGCAATTGCCATGGCTCACTCTCGGCGGCATCGGCGGTGCGTGGCTTTGCCTCAGGCAACCTTTGCCCACCAACACCATCACGCTGGTTTTGTGTATGCTTGCGGGCTGGGCCATTTTCTCCCATGCTGCCGCGCTCACCCGCATCCGGAGCCTCGCCCACGCTGCGCCGCTTCTGTGCCATCTGGGCGTTGGCATTGCGGTGGTCGGTGCAGCGCAACTGGCGCAATATTCGGAAGAGCGCTGGCTCTCGATGACGCGCGGCACCGGCTACCCACTCGGTGGTTATGTGTTCACGCTTGAGGGCAGCGAGGCCCTGATCGGCGCCAATTACACGGCTGAACAGCTTTTCATTCGTGTGGATGAGCAAGGAAGCCCCGTGGCCACACTCAAACCCGAGAGCCGCTATTACAGTGTGCGCACGACGACCTTGCGGGAACCGGGAGTAGCATCCCGGCTCGGCGGTGATCTCTATGCGACATTCGGGGAAAAAACAGGGCCGGGTTCCTATACCGTCCATCTTCAAATCAAGCCCATGGCAAGCTGGTTGTGGCTCGGAGCCATTCTAATGGTTTTGGGTGGCATCATTAGGCTCACCGCGCGGCGGCAACCTCAGGCTACGGATAATCCCGCCTTGCAGCCATTGACCGGGGAGGCATGAGCATAATGCGCCGAAGGCTTCTGCTGTTCATTCCCCTCATTCTCGTGCTTGGCTTCGCCTTTCTGCTATGGCGCGGCCTGCAACACAATCCCAATGATCAGGACAACGCCATCATTGGCAGGCCCCTGCCCGATGCCACCGCAACTGATCTTCTGGAACCGACCCGGCAAGTTGCCCTGCGCTCCCTGCGCGGCAAGCCATTCGTGCTCAATGTATGGGCAAGCTGGTGTCCCAATTGCCGTGCCGAGCACCCTTTTCTGATGCGGCTCGCACAGAAGGTGGATCTCCACGGCCTTGCCTATCGCGACAGGCCCGACGCTGCACGTGACTGGTTGGCCCGTTCCGGCAACCCGTTCAAGAGTGTGCTGAACGATCAGCAGGGTTCCATCGCGCTTGAACTCGGCGTCTATGGCACGCCAGAAACATTGCTGTTCTCCGGCGATGGCGTGCTGCTCGCGCGCTACACCGGCGAAATGACCGATGAAATCTGGGCCAAAACCTTCGCGCCCCGCCTTGCGACTACCGCCGGGGGCAAGACGCCATGAAGTCGCTGCGGCTTCTCATCACCTTGCTGTTTCTTTGGCCTCTAGCGGCGTTCGCACACCCTGCCGAGAGCTACCAGTTCCATTCGCGAGAGGCCGAAATGCGCGCAATGGAACTGTCGCGAGAGTTGCGCTGCCCGCAATGTCAAAACCAGAATCTGATGGAATCCAACTCCCCCATTGCCATGGATCTCAGGCTCGAAGTCTACAAGATGGTGGATCAGGGAGTTACCGACGATCAGGTCGTGGTGCGGATGACCTCCCGCTTCGGCGAATTTGTGCGCTATCGGCCCTCCCTCAGTGCCGGAACATTGCTGCTGTGGGGCACTCCCGCTTTTCTCATCCTCCTAGCCGTGGCCTGGCTTTTATATGCGCGTTTTCGCGCGCGCCCCGAAACACTCATCGAAGCCCACCCCGCCCCGGCGGCCGTTGAAAAAGCCTTGCCCCAATCGGGTACGCAAATGTGGATAGTGCCGGGAATTGTCGCGCTTGTGGTTCTGGCCGTGCTCGGCGGTTATGCCACCACGGGACGTTGGCAGGAAGCCATAACGTGGCGCAATAAGCCCGATCCCTTGTTGAACCTCGACAGTGAAGGGCTGAAAAACGCCGCTCAGCAAAACATCGAAAAGCGCCTCCAGGCCAATCCACGCGACATTGACGCCTGGTCCGAGCTGGCCCAACTTTATAGCTACCGCGAGGACCTCTCTCCGGCGCTCAAAATCTATGATCGGATTGCCGAACTCGAAGGGGAAATGAGCGCCTCAACCGCTGCCGCTAAAGCGACGGTGCTGTATTATCAGGCCGGGCAAGTCCTGACTCCCGAAGCGAGGAAATTGACCGATCAGGCGCTTGCCCTCGACACCGGTGAGGTAACAGCCCTGATGCTGTTGGCGTCAGATCACTTCCTGAACGCGCGTTACAACGAAGCCATCGCCCTGTGGCAGCAGCTTCTCAATGACGGACGCCCACGCATCAACCGCGAACAATTAATCCGCGCCATTCAGATGGCCCAACAGATGGCGGGCTAACCGACCGTTTATGGAAAGCGTTTGGTCCGCCGCGTTTCGGTGTTGTTTTCGTCCTCATCGACGCGGGTGTAAACCACCGTTATCGGGCTCCCCACCTTGCTACCAAAGGTTTTTTTGCCGAAAACCGACATCACGCCACCCACCAGAACAAGCCCGGCAAGCACGATGCCAGCAATCGCCAAGGCCCCGCCAATGAAGATAAGAACCAAGCATAAGATTGCCGCTGCAAGCGCAATCACACCAGCGCGATAAACTGTGTTCTTCAAACGGTTCATGGGTCTCCATCACCTCTCAACCCGCCGCCTGTCCGTAGGCCGCATGGTGCAGACACTATAACGACGATTACGGCGGAATAATATCAAGAGTTTTTTCTCTCATGCACCGGGTTCGATGTCATAACGTGGTCAACCGTTTAACACTGCTCACACCAAATTTTCGTGAATGGGTTGCGGAAAGCCCTCTGAAAAGCCTAGTGCCTTGTTGAGCGGCAAACAGTATCGCATTCCCGCCTTTGCGCCGTTGCGGACAAATGGGATGAGTCAGGTTAAGAAAAAGCCGGGACCCGGATGGAGACACTTCTCCGGCGATCTCATTGTTTCGAGGCGCAGATGACGCAATGCGGGGTCAAAATTCCATGAATGCGAAAGCCAAAGCTGGCTCTCCCGCTTTCTCCGAAGCATCGACCGTGTCGCGCCTTCCCGGCCTGCGCAATGGCAGCCTGATCCAATCACTGGCAGCATTGCTGTGGTTGCCCCAGGCGGCTGCACTGGCGAGAGCCGTCCAACTCATGTCCCAAGGCGGACACTTTCGCGAGATCGTCTGGCTGGCTATCGCTATTCTGGTGATTGGCATCTTGCGCCCGCTCCTCAACATGCAGGGCACCCGGATGATTTTTCGGGCCGCCTGGGTATTTGTAACCGAGTTGCGCAAGCGAGCTTGCCTCGCGCTGGCCGCACGCTCGCCCCTCGATATCAACCGCCCCTCGTCGGGCCTGACAGCGTCCATTCTGGCCGAGCAGACCGATGCCGTGCTTCCCTTCATCACACGCTTCCAACCCGTGCATTACAAGCTGACACTCATTCCCGCGGCGATTCTCATCTGCGTCGCGTGGCTATCCTGGGTCGCAGCATTGATCCTGATGGTCGCGGCTCCTCTCATCCCGTTCTTCATGGCTGTCATCGGCTATCGCGCCAAAAAGGCCAGCGAAGAGCAGATGGTGGCGATGGGTTCGATGAACTCGTTTCTACTCGACAGGCTGAGGGGCCTTGGCTCGATCCGTTCCCTCGATGCGGTGGACGCCACGGCGCAGCGGTTTCGTACCACGGCGGAATCTCTGAAGAAGCGCACCATGAACGTGTTGCGCATCGCCTTCCTGTCATCCGCCGTGCTTGAGCTGTTTTCCGCCCTCGGTATCGCCATGGTGGCGGTTTATATCGGGTTCCACCTTCTTGGCGAATTCACATTCGGCACCTGGGGACAGCATCTATCTCTCGGGCAAGGGCTGTTTATTCTGCTGCTGGCACCGGCCTTTTTCGAGCCGCTGCAAGAACTCTCCGCCGCGTGGCATGACCGCGCCAGTGGCAAAGCCGCGCTTGATGCCCTCAACCGGATCATGGACAGGGGTCTACCACTGCCCGGCGCAGGAACGCAGAGCGCATCGCCACCTGAATACAAGGCAAAGACAGGCATTGTGCTCACCAATGTTACTTTCCGTTTTCCGGGGGCGCCTGTCTCCGTTTTCAAGAACTATTCCCTCTCCGTTGCCGCCGGAGAAAAAGTTGCACTGCTTGGTCCGAGCGGCGGCGGGAAATCATCATTGCTGGCACTGCTCGGCGGTCTCATCCCTTGCGCCTCCGGCACGGTTTCCATTGCCAATATCATCATGAATGATGACACCGCCGAATATCTCCGCAGCCGGATGGCCTGGGTCGGACAGAAGCCGCATATCTTCTCCGGGACCTTGCAATCGAACGTCGCCCTAGGGCGGGACGGGGTCACCCGGGAGCAGATCGGTCAGGCACTGCATTTCGCCGCCCTCGACACCGTAGCCGAAAGCCATCGCGGCCCCATCGGTGAAGGCGGGATTGGCCTGTCCGGCGGTGAGGCACTGCGCCTCGCACTGGCGCGGGCCATGGTCAAAGACGGGGTCGATATCATTCTGGCGGATGAACCAACCGCCCATCTGGATTCCATCACGGCTCAGGAAGTTGTCGAAGGATTGCTGACCCTGGCAAAGGGCAAAACGCTGATCATTGCAACGCATGATGAAGCGCTCGCGTCCCGCATGGACCGTGTTATCCGGTTGGAGCGCCCCGCATGAAGCACCTCCTCAACCGTGAGCAGCGACAGCACCTTTTCGAAATCCTCGCCCTGTTCCTCGCCGAACGGCGGGCCATGCTGATGACAGGGGCACTCCTCGCAGCCATTGCCGCCCTGTCCGGCATCGCGCTGCTCGGTGTTTCCGGCTGGTTCATCACCATGACGGCGCTGGCTGGGTTATCTGCGGCAACGGCACTGACATTCGATGTCTTCGTTCCCGCCGCCACCATCCGTTTGTTGGCCATATTGCGCACCGCGAGCCGTTATGGCGAGCGCCTAGCAACCCATGACGCCACTCTCAGCATTCTGGTATCGTTGCGCGAAAAGCTGTTTCGCGGCTGGGCGGAGCCGGGAGCCGCACGGCTTCTGCTCAACAGACCCGCCACTTTGCTATTCCGCCTGACGGTCGATATCGACGCGCTTGATTCGCTTTATCTGCGCATTCTGGTGCCTGCCCTGACGGCACTCGCGGCCGTTCTGTTTTGCGGTGTCGGCCTGGCGATTTTCGTGCATCCGCTGCTGGGGCTGGCGCTGGCGTTTTGGCTTGTGCTGATCGGCTTCGGTGCGCCCCTGATCGGCTCCTCGGCGGCCAATACCGCGGCCCGCCGCCGGGCCTATGGCCTTGAAGCCCTGCGCGCTCGTACCATTGACCTTGTCTCCGGCCAAACCGAACTCGCGGTCGCGGGCCGCCTGCGCGCCCAATGCGATGCCATTTTGGCTGCCAATACCTACCTCGCCAAGGCCGACCGCACCTTCAACAATATTGAAACCTTCACCAGCGCAGCGTTTGGCATTGCATCCGCCATCGCGCTCACGGCAACGGTTCTGACTGTCGGCGCATTGGTCGAGGCCGGGGCGCTCACCGCACCTGTTGCCGCCTTTGCCATTCTCATCACCCTGTCGTCGATGGAGCCGTTCGGTAATCTGCGGCGCGGCGCTCTGGAGCTGGGGCGCACCGCACTGGCCGCGCGCCGTCTCGCGCCCCGCCTGCGCCCAACGCCTCCGCCTCTGGCTGTCGAGCCTCCATCCGCGGGCCTTGCCTTGAAGCTTGACGCCCTGTGCGCAGCCCATGCCGCGAGCGCACCGTTGATCACCAATCTTTCGCTCCGCCTGAAAACTGGCGAGCATGTGGCGTTGGTCGGGGCCAGCGGTTCTGGAAAATCGACATTGCTGAGCGTGATCACGGGAGAACTTGCCCCCCTCTCGGGCCAGATCAAGCATCTCCCCGCTACTCTTCTACCCCAGAAAACCGAACTGTTTCACGACAGCATCCGCGAAAATCTGAGACTTGCAGCGCCCCAAGCGGATGATGCACGGTTGTGGGAAGCCCTCGAAGCCGCAGGTCTTACCGCCGCCATCCGCGCCTTGTCGCAGGGGCTTGATACCCTCCTCGGCGAAAGCGGCCTCGGTCTTTCCGGCGGCCAGGGGCGACGACTGGCGTTAGCCCGCATGATGCTGCGCGACACGCCATTCTGGTTGTTCGATGAACCAACCGAGAGCATCGACCACCTCACCGCAGTGGATATCCTCAATCGGTTGAAAGTAGCTTCGAGGGGCAAAACACTGCTGATTGCCACCCATATCCGTCGGGAAGCCGAACTCGCCGACCGTATTCTGGTCATGCGTCATGGGATGATCGTTGCGGATGTCCAGCGGGGCGATTCCGGTTTCGAGGCGGCAATTAACAACTTAAAAGATAGTTGATCCATCTCAATTTTCTTATTGCTTTGTGCCTCCGATCACATAACCTACCGCGCTTATAACAATAGTACTGAGAAGCTACGGTAGTGCGCAAACGGAGGATTGAATGGAATTCGATATTGTGGCGCTGTCGCGCTGGCAGTTTGCCATCACCGCGCTTTACCATTTCCTGTTCGTTCCTCTGACGCTTGGGCTTTCCATCCTCCTGGCGATCATGGAAACCGTTTATGTCATGACGGGCCGCGTTATCTGGCGACAGATGACCAAATTCTGGGGCGGGCTGTTTGGGATCAATTTCGCCATCGGCGTTTCCACCGGCATTGTTATGGAATTCCAGTTCGGCATGAACTGGAGCTATTACAGTCACTATGTCGGAGACATCTTCGGTGCGCCGCTCGCAGTTGAGGGGCTGGTGGCATTCTTCCTGGAAGCCACTTTCGTTGGCCTGTTCTTCTTCGGCTGGGATCGGCTGTCCAAGGTCGGCCATCTCACGGCAACCTGGGCAGTGGCCATCGGCTCGAATATGTCCGCCTTATGGATTCTCATTGCCAATGGCTGGATGCAGAACCCGGTCGGCTCCGCCTTCAACCCGCTCACCATGCGCATGGAAGTAACCGATTTCTACGCCGTACTGTTCAACCCGGTCGCCCAGGCCAAGTTTGTGCATACGGTTTCAGCGGGCTATGTAACCGCTGCGATTTTTGTGCTGGGTGTTTCCTCCTGGTATGTTTTGCGTGGCCGCCAGCCGGACCTCTTCAAGCGTTCCATGACGGTTGCCGCCGCATTCGGGCTTGCGGCATCCCTTTCGGTGGTCGTGCTTGGCGATGAGAGCGGATATCTCGCTAACGAAAACCAGAAGATGAAGCTCGCTGCCATGGAAGGCATGTGGGAGACTGAAAAAGCCCCTGCCGCCTTCAACTTGATCGGCTTCCCGTCGCTGGAAGACCGGGAAACCCATTTCACCGTCAAGGTTCCAGCCATGATGGGCCTCATTGCAACGCGCTCCCTCACCCAGGAAATCCCCGGCATCAACGAGCTGGTTGCTCGGGCGAAGCAGAATATCCACAAAGGCGTTCTCGCCTACGATGCGTTACAGAAAATCCGTGAAGCCAAGTCTCCCATCATGGCTCCGGCACTCAAGGCGACCTTTGAGGAAAACGGTGGCGCTCTTGGTTATGCGCTGCTGCTGAAGCGCTATGTCGATGACCCGAGGACGGCCACGCCTGAGCAGATAGACAAAGCCGCCTGGGATACAGTGCCGCCGCTAATGCCGATGTTCTGGTCGTTCCGTATCATGGTCGGCCTTGGCTTCTACTTCATTCTGCTGACCAGTGTTTTCTTCTGGCTCTCGGCGCGGCGCACCCTCGACAAACGCCGCTGGCTGCTCAAGGTTGCGGTATGGTCAATTCCGCTGCCGTGGCTGGCCGCCGAACTGGGCTGGATCGTCGCCGAAGTCGGTCGTCAACCCTGGATCATTGAGGGCATTCTGCCCACTGCAGCCGCCGTCTCCTCCCTCGGAGCCACCACCGTGCTGCTTACACTGCTTGGCTTCATCGCCATCTACACCGTGCTGTTCATCGTCGAGATGGGCCTGATGTTGCGGGCCATCCGCAAAGGCCCAGAGCCCGACTTCGAGCCGCCTGCCCCCATCCTCGCTGCCACCATGCCGACGGAGTAACGCCATGATTTTACATGACCTGATCTCCTATGACGTTCTGCGCCTGATCTGGTGGGCGCTGCTCGGCATCATCCTGATTGGCTTTGCCCTGACCGGCGGGTTCGATCTCGGCGTCGGCACCCTTCTGCCCTTCGTTGCCCGAAATGATATGGAGCGCCGCGTCGTCATCAACAGCATTGGCGCAACCTGGGAAGGCAATCAGGTGTGGCTCGTCCTCGCCGGTGGCGCCATCTTTGCCGCTTGGCCGCCGCTTTATGCGGTGTCGTTCTCCGGCTTCTATTTTGCGATGTTTGCCGCCCTCTTCGCGCTCATCCTGCGCCCGGTCGGCTTCAAATACCGCAGCAAACGGGAAAGCGCCGCGTGGCGCTCCGCCTGGGATTGGGCTCTCTTCATCGGCGGCTTCGTGCCGGCGTTGATTTTCGGCGTTGCCATGGGCAATGTCCTCCAAGGCGTGCCGTTCCGGCTCGATGGCGATTTGCGGATTTTTTACGAAGGTACATTCTTCGGCCTTCTCAACCCTTATGCCATTTTGAGCGGGCTCATTTCGGTGACGATGCTCATCACCCATGGCGCTGCTTGGCTTGCCCTGAAAACCGGCGGCATCATCGCCCAACGTGCCCGTAATTTCGGGGCGATCGCGGCGGTGCTGACAATCGTGATGTTCGCCCTCGCCGGATGGCTGCTGACGCCCTATGGCTATCATATTTCCAGCGCCGCACTGGTTGCCGGACCATCAAACCCGCTGCTCAAAACGGTGACGGCGCAGCCCGGTGCCTGGTTCCTCAATTATGGTGCGCACCCCTGGATGTGGACCGCACCCGCCTTGGGCTTCATCGGTGCACTTGGCGCGGCGGTTTTGTTGAAGACACGCAGCGAGATTGCCGCACTGCTGATGAGCTCATTGTCGATTTTTGGCATCATCTCAACGGTCGGGCTCGCCATGTTCCCCTTCCTGCTGCCGTCGTCGCTCGACCCAACCTCAAGCCTGACGGTATGGGATGCCTCATCCAGCCACACCACCCTCTTCATCATGTTGGTGGTGACGGTGATCTTCGTACCGATCATCGTGCTCTACACGAGTTGGGTCTACCATGTTCTGTGGGGCAAGGTGGATGAACGCACCATTACCCACGGCGACCATAGCTACTGAGCCAGGAGGAAGAGAAAATGTGGTATTTTGCCTGGATCCTCGGCCTTCCCCTCGCCGCCGCCTTCGCGGTGCTCAACGCCATGTGGTACGAACTGATGGATGATGAAGTGAAGAGGCGGAAAGCAGGTCTTTTCCCGCCTCCCCCGAGTGAGCCATGACTTCGGCGATCTGTTGGCCTGCGTAGTAGATGCTCCTGTATCGCGCCATCTCTCGGTCGTTGAGGTAACCGCCTATCGTTACAAGCTGCGCCATTTCATCGCTCTTGCTTTCCGGAAAAAGCACTCATAAGATTTCGCCAATCCAAATCTTCTTTTGTTCATAAGAAAGAGAACTGTAAATGGCGCGCCCTTTTTCCACCACAATTCTCGCAGCGGTATTGGCAACAGGCCTTGTCGCCCCTTCCGTCGCGGCTGAAAAGCTCGTCATCTATACATCCATGAAAGAATCCCTGATTGGTCGGCTGAAGGATGCGTTCGTCAAGAAGCATGCTGACATCGCTGTTGATTATCAGTCGGCTGGTGCCGGAAAACTGATGGCGAAAATCGCCGCCGAGCGTGAGTCCGGCAAAATCCAGGCAGATATCCTGTGGACCAGTGAAGTTCCTGATTTCTATCAGATGAACAGCGAGAAATTGTTCATCAAGTATATTTCTCCTGAAGTTGCGAACATTCTTAACCCGTTTGAGAATTATGATGGCAGCTTCACGCCCATCCGCCTCGGCACCCTTGGCATCGCTTACAATACGCGCTTCATCAAAACCGCCCCCACAAGCTGGCAGGATCTGAAGAAGCCCGAATTCAAGGGCGCTTACGGCATTGCCGACCCGGCGTTGTCTGGCACGTCCTATATGAGCGTTGCCCTGCTCGCCCAGAAGTTCGGCTGGACCTATTTCGAAGAGCTGAAAAAGAACAATGCCAAGATGGGCAAGGGTTCTGGTCAGGTGGTCGACGACACTGCCTCTGGCGAACTGGCTGGCAGCCTCGCGGTTGATTACATCACCATGGACAAGATCGAAAAGGGCGCAACCATTGCTCTGGCCTATCCGCCCGAAACGCTGGTGATCCCGAGCCCGGCAGCGATCATCAAGGACACCCAGAACCTTGAAGCCGCCAAGAAGTTCATCGACTTCCTGCTCTCAAAGGAAGGCCAGACCATCATTGCCGGAGAAGGCACCCTGCCGGTGCGCAAGGATGTGACCGAAACCTCTAAAATTCTGCCGTCCCCGGCGGATGCGGTCGCGCGCTCGATCAAGATCGACTACCCTGCCCTCATCAAGGACAAGGAAGCGACCATCAAGAAGTTCACCAGCATCATGCAAGGCCGCTAAACCCTTCCTTGCTTTCCACTCCAACGTATAAATTGACCGGAGGCGCCTCCCATGACGCCTCCGGTGGTTTGTCCGGGCGCATCACACGCACCCAAGGAAGACAACGGGATCGGCGGTTATTAACCTCCGCCGCCCATGTTGCATTCGCGTGAACCGCTCCGGCGCTATCCCAGCTTGAGGAACCCGATGGCTACAATTTCATTGCGGAATATCCGCAAAAGTTATGGCTCGCATACAGTGCTCGATGGGCTTTCGCTCACCATCGAACATGGCGAGTGTTTCACACTGCTCGGCCCCTCGGGCTGCGGAAAAACGGTGCTGTTGCGCCTGATCGCCGGATTTGAAGCTCCTGACGCGGGCTCCATCCTGATCGGCGACCAGGCCGTGACCGATATTCAGGCTGGCATCGACCTGCCGCCCAATGACCGCGGGCTTGGTGTCGTGTTCCAGGAATATGCGGTGTGGCCTCATATGAGCGTGTTTGACAACATCGCCTATCCGCTCAAACTGCAAAACCGACCGCAAGCCGAGATCAAAGATCGGGTGATGGAGGCTGTCCGTCAGGTCAATCTCACAGATCTCGAACAGCGCCTGCCCTCGCAGCTTTCCGGTGGTCAGCAGCAGCGTGTGGCGCTGGCGCGGGCGCTGGTGGCACGTCCGCCCCTGATGCTGCTTGATGAGCCGCTCAATAACCTCGACGCCAACTTGCGCGAAGAGATGCGGTTTGAGATCAAGGAACTGCAGAAGGCGCTCGGCATCACCATTCTCTACGTGACCCACGATCAGGAAATCGGCCTCGCCATTTCCGACCGGCTGGCAATCATGGATGAGAAGGGCGCGATCCGCCAGATCGGCACGCCGCAACAGATTTTCGAACAACCCGCCGATGATTACGTGTTCCGTTTCATGGGCGTCGCCAACTTCCTACCCGCGTCCTTCCGCGAAGGCCAGGTGCGCATCGGCTCACAAAGCCTGGCGGCAACGTCCACGCCACCGCAAGCGGGGGACTGGATGCTCGGCTGCCGTCCTTCTGAAATCGAACTGACCCATAAAGGTGACGGGCTGACTGGTCTGGTCAAACGCGCGAGCTTTCTCGGCGCGACCATGGATTATCTCGTGGAGGTCGATGGCGTACCGGTGCGCGTCTTGCAAGATACCCACGAGGCCCTCAACAAAGGCGAACTCTTGCAGGAGAGCCAACCCTGCCGCGTCGCCTTCCATAATCTGCACTGGTTCCGGCCAGATGCGAGCCTAACCGCCGCCACGAAGGAGCTTGGCGCATGAGTACGACAATTCAAAATACCGCTCCTTCTGAAAACCTCAGCGTCGAGCCGCCACGTAGCGCCGTCAGGAAAAGCCGTTCCTTCGGCGCGGCTGAAATGCTGCTGTGGCTGTCTGTCGCCATTCTGGTGATCGTCGTGGTCGTACCGGTGGCGTTGATTTTCTTCAACGCCTTCTGGGTCGATGGCAGCTTTAATCTCGCCGATACCATGCGTATTCTACGCGAGCCGGACACCTATGAGGCCCTGCTCAACTCGCTTTATATCGGCGCAGGCGTCACCATTTTCAGCACCATTGTCGGCACCTTCTTTGCCTGGCTCGTGACGCGCACTGACATTCCCTATAAGGGCTTCATGAAGGTGCTGTTTCTGGTGCCATTCATGCTGCCTTCCTTCATCGGGGCGCTGGCATGGAAAATGCTGCTGAACCCGCGCGTTGGCTATATCAACAACCTCCTGCGTGACTGCTGGGATTTTCTCGGCATCGACGGCCCCATCGTCAATATCTATTCCTATGGCGGGATCATGGCGATTGAGACCATGTACCTGTTCCCGTTCGTGTTCATTCAGGTGAGCGGCGCGCTGGAACGCATGGACCCGACGCTTGAAGAAAGCGCCCGTATCTCCGGCGCCGGCCTCTTCACCATCACCCGGAAAATCACCATTCCGCTGGTGATGCCAAGCATTCTCTCCGGCGCACTTCTGATTTTGCTTTATTCGATGGCGCATTTCGGCACCGTCGCTGTGCTCGGCATTCAGGAAGGCATCTTCAACATCCCGACGCTGATCTACCAGCGCATCCACCAGAGCGCCGGTAACTTCGCCTCAATCCGCGCGGGCACAGTGCTCGCCACCATTCTGGTGATGACGGCAGCGCTCATCATGTGGATACAGAACCGCGTCCTGACCAAGGGCCGGTATCAGATCATTGGCGGCAAAAGTTTTCGCCCTATCGAGGTGAAACTGCGGGGCCTGCGCATTCCGCTGTTTCTGTTTTCGCTCGCCTATATCGCCTTCACCATCGTGCTGCCAACGGCGACAATCTTCCTGGTCGGCGGCCTCAAAACCTTCGGTTTGCCCATCACCTGGGAGAATTTGAGTCTTGCCAACTACCAGAACATCATCTTCACCAACCCGCAGACACAGCAGGCAATCTGGAACAGCTTGTCGCTGGGGTTGACCGCCGCGGTCATTACCATGTTCGCCGGTGTCATTATCTCCTACGTCATCGTCAAGATGAAGGTACGCGGTAAGGGCGTTCTCGAGTTCCTCGGCATGCTGCCCTTCTCGGTGCCTGGGTCCGTGATTGCGCTCGGCGTCATCCTCGCCTGGGGCGGCAAATACGGCATCAATCTCTACAACACCGTATGGATTATCCTGATCGCCTACATCGCCCGCTACATGGCCTTCTCACTGAAAGCCAACTCGGCGGCGCTGGAACAAGTGCATGACAGTCTCATTGAAGCGTCACGCGCGTGCGGTGCCAGTATGGGGCAATCGTTGAAGGACGTGGTGCTGCCACTGGTGCGTCCCGGCATGGTCGCCGCGTTCTTCCTGATTTTCCTGCCTGCTCTGCGCGAGTTGACGGTTTCGGTGATGCTTTATGGCACCAACACCCGCACCATCGGTGTGCAGATCTACGTGCTCAACGAAGACGGGCAGACGGTGGAATCGGCAGCACTTGCCGGTATCGCCCTGCTCATTATCGTCGGCGGCCAGATGGTCATTCAGCGCCTCACCGGCGTGCGAACAAAGTAAGGAGGCCGACATGTCATATATCCGGCTCATCGGCATCACCAAGCGTTTCGGCAACGTTATCGCCGTCGATAATCTCAACCTCGAAATCGGCAGGGGCGAGTGCTTTTCCATGCTCGGCCCATCGGGCTGCGGCAAGACCACAACATTGCGCATGGTCGCAGGCTTCGAGGATATAGACGAGGGCGAAATCCATGTGGGCGACAGGCTGCTGTCGTCCCACAAGAAAAACTTCTATCTGCCACCAGAGAAGCGCGATTTCGGCATGGTGTTCCAGGCCTTCGCCGTGTGGCCGCACCTGACGGTTTACGAGAACGTCGCGTTCCCGCTTCGCCTGCGCAAACTCAGCTCAGCGGAAATCCAGAAGCGCACGGAAGACGCGCTCAAGCATACCAACTTGATGTCTGCGGCATCCCAAAGCCCGATGGATCTGTCGGGCGGTGGCAAGCAGCGCGTGGCATTGGCGCGCGCGCTCGCCCTCAACCCGGATGTGATGCTGCTCGATGAGCCGCTCTCCAGCCTCGACCCGCACCTACGCGAGGAGATGCGCTTCGAGATCAAAGAATTGCAGAAGAAATTCGGCTTCTCAATTCTCTACGTCACCCACGATCAGTCGGAAGCCATGGCGCTTTCCGACCGCATCATGATCATGCGCAAGGGTGTGGTCGAGCAGATTGGCGCCCCGCTTGATATCTATCGCAAACCGGCCAACAAGTTCGTATTCAGCTTTATCGGATTGTCGAATTTCACCGATGTAATTGCCTTAGGCGGGCCATGGCATGTTGGAGGAAGTGAAGCCAAGCTGCATAATCTGGAAGTCCCTCTTCAGGAGGACAAAAGCCCGATGCGCATTCTGGCGACACGTCCGTCCGAAATCGAGTTTGCCGAAACCGGGCACGTGCAGGGCATCGTCAAGCGTCGCACCTATCTCGGCGAGATCGTCGATTACGCCATCACTGTCGGAAACCGGGAAATTCGCGTGCAGAAAAGCGCCCGCAGACCGGGCCCGCAGCAGGGCGAGGCTTGCGGCCTCATCTTCACTAACCCGCACTGGTATCCGGCGGAATCCACAGAGCAGTGAGCTTCATTGGGTGCATTGAAACCTAAAAGCGCCGCCTGATCATGAACCGGGCGGCGCTTTTTCTTTTTCCCATCACATCCAGAAGTCCGGGTAGGGATTGCATCACCTCGGCACATTCGCCCACCTTTTTGCGGAAGATCGCGGAAACCATCACGGCGGTTGCGGCAACACTTCGGCTTACTCGCGTACAACGCTAATTGTGCTGAATGTCGTCTCCCCCTGCGCCAATCCGCTCCACCCCGCATACTACGGCATCAGTCTGATCCGTGCTACATAACCCCTATGATGACTGATTCCGCTCTTCCTCCAAACCGCCTCGCTCGGGTGCCCGACCCGGACAGCGTCCGTAATGGTGATCGCGCGGCGCTTGCGCGGGCCATTACGCTCATAGAATCGCGCCGGGTTGATCACCGACGGCAGGCGCAAGGGTTGCTGAAATCACTGATGGACCGCACCGGCAAGGCGCTGCGTGTTGGCATCACCGGGGTGCCAGGCGCGGGCAAATCCACCACCATTGATACGCTCGGCAGCATGTTGGTTGAGCGCGGCCACAAGGTGGCGGTGTTGGCGGTGGACCCCTCTTCCACCTATAGCGGCGGCGCGATCCTTGGCGACAAGACCCGCATGGCGAAGCTGTCGGCCCTCGACAATGCTTTTATACGCCCCTCGCCTTCCGCTGGAACGCTCGGAGGCGTTGCCGCCAAGACGCGCGAAGCGATGCTGTTGTGCGAGGCGGCGGGCTATGACGTCATTCTGATTGAGACGGTTGGCGTCGGCCAGTCTGAGGTTTCTGTCGCCAATCTCACCGATTTCTTCCTGGTGCTGATGGTGGCGGGCACCGGCGACGAGTTGCAGGGCATCAAGAAAGGCATTCTGGAACTCGCCGATATGATCGCCGTCAACAAGTCCGATGAAAACGGCCATCAGAATGCGGCGGCGGCACAATACCGCAGCGCCTTGCGCATTCTCACCCCGCCGAATGCCATCTGGAAGCCGCCGGTCGTCACAGTTTCCGGCCTGACCGGCCTCGGGCTCGCGGACATGTGGCAGCAGGTGATTGATCACCGTGAGATGATGATCAAGAACGGCGAACTCGCCATCAAACGCCGTAAGCAGGATACCAACTGGATGTGGGCGATGATCAACGAGCGCATCCAGGAACGCATCGCCCAGAACATCGCCACCAAGGACCGTATTCCGTTAATCGAAGAGCAACTGGCCCAAGGCGCGATTTCACCGATGACCGGCGCAGACGAGATCGTTGACCTGCTCAAGCTGTGACATATGCCACCTTGAAATTGACAAAATTGTATGTACGTTATCACGGATGATGATAGGTTATGGAATTCGAGTGGGATCCAGATAAGGCCAGAACGAACCATGCTAAACACGGAGTTTCGTTCGAGCTCGCGCAAGCTGTTTGGGAAGATCCTTTGCACGTTATCTTGCCGGATCGATTTGAAGATGGCGAGCAACGGTGGCACATCATCGGCATGGTCGGAGCTGTAACTTTATTGCTCGTTGTTCACACCTACCCGGATGCTAAAAATGAGTACTGTACCAGAATCATCGGGGCCAGAAAGGCAACGCGACATGAGCGGAAAAACTACGAAGAAAACGCTTAGCCCGGAGCTTCTGGATCAATTACGCAAAGTTGCGGAGTTGCCAGAAGAAAACATTAACACAGTCGATATTCCTCAGGCTCCGGCGGAGAATTGGGCGTTCGCCCAACGTAGTGCTTTTTACAAACCTCTCAAGCGACCTGTAACCATCCGACTCGACGCAGATGTACTATCCTGGTTCAAGGAACACGCCGCCAAGGGGCGCTATCAGACTGAGATCAATCAAGTCCTGAGGCAATATGTTGTCAGCCAGGAAAAGCGAAGAGCATAAGAGCCGCAGCGATTCCGCCGATGACAAGCGCGGGCGGACTCCGTCGATCTGCTCAAACGATAAAGCCCATCGATAAAATTTGAGGAATTCTTCCATATAATAGCGGTTCCCCTAAGCACGATACCGCGATAAACCCCTTTCGTTATAAAAGGGTATTTCAGGAGACCACTATGCATATCACCATGATCGGCGCGGGTTATGTCGGCCTTGTTTCTGGGGCCTGTTTCGCCGATTTCGGCCATGTGGTCTCGTGCATCGATAACAACCCCGCCAAGATCGAAGCGCTCAATAATGGCGCAATACCGATCTATGAGCCGGGCCTTGCCGAACTTGTCGCCAAGAACGTGCGCGAAGGCCGCCTGTTTTTCTCAACTGATATGGCCAAAGCGGTATCGGATGCCGATGCGGTATTCATAGCCGTTGGCACGCCCTCACGGCGCGGCGATGGCCATGCCGACCTGTCCTACGTCTATGCGGCGGCTAAAGAAATGGCCGGGCACCTCAAGGGCTATACGGTGATCGTCGATAAATCGACCGTCCCGGTCGGAACAGGCGATGATGTGGAAAAGATTATCCGCGATGCCAATCCGCAAGCGGATTTCGATGTGGCTTCCAACCCGGAATTCTTGCGCGAAGGCGCGGCGATCTCTGATTTTAAGCGCCCAGACCGCATCGTCATCGGCGTCGAAAGCGAACGCGCAGCCGAGATGATGCGCGAAGTCTACCGCCCGCTTTATCTCAACCAGGCCCCCCTCCTCGTCACCGGACGGCGCACGGCGGAGTTGACCAAATATGCAGCCAATGCCTTCCTCGCCACCAAGATCACCTTCATCAACGAGATGGCGGATCTGTGCGAGAAGGTCGGTGCCAATGTGCAGGATGTGGCGCGCGGCATCGGCCTCGACAACCGCATCGGCTCAAAGTTCCTCCATGCCGGACCGGGCTATGGCGGCTCATGCTTCCCGAAGGACACGCTGGCCCTCATCAAGACCGCGCAGGATCACAACGCCCCGTCTCGCATTGTCGAGGCGGTAGTCGCCGTCAATGAGGCGCGCAAGCGGGCCATGGGCGCAAAAGTCATTGAAGCCTGCAATGGCTCGGTGAAGGGCAAGACCATCGCCGTGCTCGGCCTGACCTTCAAGCCCAACACCGACGACATGCGCGACGCGCCCTCCATTGCCATCATCGACGAATTGCAGAAGGCGGGGGCAACCATCCGCGCCTATGATCCGGAAGGCTTGGAGCAGGCCAAACAGGTTCTGCGCGATGTCGCTTACGCCGCCGACCCCTATGGCTGCATCGACGGCGCGGATGCGCTGGTTATCGTCACCGAATGGGATGCCTTCCGCGCGCTCGACTTCAAGCGGATAAAGACGCTTTTGAAACAGCCGGTTCTGGTGGATCTGCGCAATATTTATCGCCCGGAAGAGATGGCAAAGCAGGGCTTCGCTTATGTGAGCGTTGGTCGCGGGGAAGGCTGAAGGCAAGGAGCGGGAGCAATACCATGCGCCTTTCATTGAACACCGCACATGTCTGTTTGGCGCTCACCGGGATGGCGCCCGCGACAGCTTCCGCGGGGGAGCGCGCCTGCACCGTCATTCTCGACGCGGCTTCCAATGCAGTGCTGCTGCGCGAAGGGGATTGCGCAAGCCGCCTCAGTCCGGCCTCAAGCTTCAAGGTTGCGCTCGCTTTAATCGGCTATGATTCCGGCATCCTGAAAGACAGCAATATGCCGGCCCTGAAATTCCAGCCAACACCCGAGACGCCGAAGAGCGACAACAAGACCGTTGACCCCAGAATCTGGCTGCAAGACTCTGTGGTGTGGTATTCTCAAGCCCTGACGCGCCAGCTTGGTGAACCGCGGTTTGCCGAGTACGTGCAAAAGCTGTCTTATGGCAATGCTGATGTCAGCGGCATACCCGGCCGGTCGATTGGCTTGACCCAGGCTTGGCTCGATTCCTCGCTGAAAATATCTCCCGATGAACAGGCGGCTTTCATGCGCCGCATCGTTGATTGCACCGTTGCGGTTTCAAGCACGGCATGTGCGCTCACCAAGAAAATCATGCCGGTTTTCAAGGCTGACACCTGGACGGTGTACGGCAAGACCGGCACGGTTCTTTATCGCAAAGACCCGCAAGGCAAGCGAACCGGCTGGTTCGTCGGCTGGGCCGAGCAAGATGGTAGAAAAATCGTTTTTGCCAGTGTTCACGATCACGCGGGCAATGAGCTGCTCCCGGCGGGGCCGCAAGTGCGGGATGATTTTTTGAAGCGGCTGAGGGGATTCAGACCCTAACCAAAGATTGTCCCTGCGTCACTTTCCGACAATCAGCACGACGGTCGAGAGGACGATGGTGCCGATGATGATCGCTTTCCGCAGCACGTTCTTCTCTCCGATCAGGAAGACCGAGAGCAGGAAGCCGACAACAAGGCTGGTTCTTCTGAAAATCGACAGATAGGTGACATTCGCCAAAGGGTCCATCACAGCGAAAAAATAAAGAAGCTCCGCACCAACCCAGGATACGCCGACCAGCGGAACGGAAAGCGACCAATTCAGGCGGCAGCGGCCTCCGCGCCACGCGATATACGCAAGCATCAACAGCGCCAGTATGCACCGATGCAGCGCGGACCATGCCTGTACGGCATAAATGGGCATCTCGAGCGTCTGCACCATGTATTTGTCGTAAACGGTTGTCACGGCTGACAGGATGGTTGCCGCGAGCATGAGAAAAACCGGCAGACTGCGCAGCATGTGGATGCCTTCGCTCCTCCCGACCGTGGACAGAAAATAATAGGCAAGGATCGAAACCAGCACCGTCGCCATTTGTAGCGGCGACAGGTATTCGCCGAAAACCACCATGCCCCCGATCAACGTCCATAAGGGTCCCGAGGCCCGAACCGCCCCGGAGAACGACATCGGTAACTCGCGAACGGAATAATAGGCCAAGAGCCATGACAGAGTCATGGCAACGCCTTTGATGAGGATGACGCCCTGCTGGTAAAAGCCGGTGCGCCAGACATCCACATGAAAGCCGAACCCCGCCGTTACCGGAAAAAAGGCAGGAAGCCACAGCAGTGCCCCGCATATCGACGACCAGAAAACAACCGGAACGACGCCATTGCCGATCATCGCCTTCTTGGTCCAGTAGTCATAAAAGCCCAACAAAACCCCAGCCGATATGCCAAACAGCATCCACATCAGAGCTTAGCCAGCGCCCGAGCTTCCGGCTTCGGATGATGAAGCGACTGCCGCTCCAGCGCTTCCAGCGCGAAGGCGCCGGTGCCTACAATGACGTGGCCTGCAGGAACCGTGAGGTTTCGGGCGACACCGCTGCCCTTCAACAGACCGGCGCGTAGGTCCGGATCGGGCTCGCGGAAGGAGCCGCCGGGGGCGAGGTGACAATCGTCCACCGTGACCGCACCAAGAAGCTGGCTGCCGGTGCCGAGCGTCGTTTCACCGAATACCGCCGCGCCGTTGAGATAACGCCCCGTATCGCCGATGGAAATAGCGGCACCGGCACGGTTGGCTTTGGCAGTGAAACCGCCCTCCCCGAACTGGTTACCGTTGCCGATGATAACCGGCCCCATTGAGGCTTCAATCAGCGTATTGCTGTGAAATATATTGCCGTTGCCCATGGCAAGTTGCATTCCGTCCGCGCACAGCAGGCTGACGCAAGGATAAAGCGTATTGCCGGAGCCGAGCGTGACGCCGCTGGAAATCAAGGTGGAGAACGGGTCGAGTATGGCGTTGCCCGCCGAGATCAAAGCCATGATCTCATCAATCGTCATCAGTCCGCGTTCACGGCGCAGCGTATTGAGTGCATTAAAAGGCAAGAAAAGCTCCTCGGAACAAGAGGATAAGACCGAACCCGCGCGACAATATAGAAAATCCACAGCTCGTCTAGTGACGACCCGCTTTCGGCGTGTCATAAGAAGCCTTGCCCGGCTCGAGCCGCAATATAAGGTGCGCGATGCAGACTTTTTTCATTGAAATCAAATGCAAGCTTGGCAAGACCTATGAGGTCGCCAACGGCCTCGCCGACCGCGAGATTGCCTCGGAAATCTATTCCACGGCGGGAAATTACGACATCTTGGCCAAGTTTCATGTCGATGACGACGTTGATATCGGCCATTTCGTCGCCCAGCACGTCCAGACACTACCGGAAATCCAGGACACCCACACCATCATAACCTTCAAGGCCTTCTGAAAGAAAACCGGCACCGGAGCTGATTTGCTTCCAGTGCCGGAGTGTATGCTTCAGTCTTTCAACTGCGCCATAACCTCGGCCACCGCCTTTTTCATCTTCTCATCGGCGGGCAGAGAGGGGGCCAGCACGTCGGTGGTGATATCAAGGCCGGCCTGGCGGGCGGCTTCCTTCATCGCACCGAAGAAGGGCGGGCCCATGGTGTAGATTTTGGAAGAGATTGCAATCTTGCGATTCCACTTCGCCACAGCTTCCCAATCCTTCTTCCGGAAGGCTTCGTAAAGCCCAACCGTAATCTGCGGAGCGAAATTGGCGGCTGCGGGCACACAGCCGTCACCACCGAGAAGCAGTGTGTCGAGCAGATATTCATCGAAGCCCGAGAAGATGGTGAAGTCCGGGCGTTCCGGCTTGATTTCGAGCAGCAAGGCGCGCAGATGCCCGAAGTTATCGACCGTGTCCTTACAGCCAATCATTGACGGGATTTCCAGGGCGAGCCGCTTGATCAGAGCGGGGCTCATCGACTGGTTCGTGGCCATCGGCAGGTTGTAGACCACCGCCGGGATCGACACCTTGTCGAGGATGGTGGCGAAATGCTTGAATATCGCCTCTTCCGGCATCGCGGAATAATAGGGGTTCAGCAGAACGAGCGCATCCGCTCCGGCCTTTTCCGCGGCCTTGGCGTATTCGATCACCACTTGCGTACCGCACCCGATGGCACCGACCAGCACCGGCAGGCGCTTGTTGGTGTAGGCGACGCACTCTTCCATGACCTCCTGGCGCAGGCGGTCGGACATATGCATGACCTCGCCCGCGCTACCGAGGAAAAACAGCCCGTGGACGCCGCCCTTGATATGGGCATCGATCATGGCTTGCTGGCCTTTTTTATTGAAGGCACCGTCAGCAGTCACGATGGACGCGATTGGCGGGATGATACCGTGTAATTTTTTCACTTTTCAACTCCATTGCGATGCCGGGTGGTTAGCCACGCCGCTCTCTTTTCAAGGGAGATTCGGGGGGCCACCGTGAAGAGAAGCTGCCCTTTTTTATTATGCACAAAGGATATGGGCAGACTTTCGGCATGCAAAGCGAAAAGCCGTAAATGAAGCGAAAAATCCCTGAAATCGGCATTGGAAAGTTCAGAGAAATGAACCGCGGTTCCGGCAGAGCGGCAACGTCGCACCGAACCGGGAGCATGGTTTATGTGCCCCCAATTCATCTTCAAGCCATCAGATGTTGACCACCCCTGCTCTGCCTTACGGTACGAGCCCCGCAGCGCAGGCAATTCGCCACAAACCGAATTGTGTCGCATCCTTGAGAACGGTGCTCTGGAAGCCCTTGATGGCCAAGGCCTTGACGTAGCGAGCAACCAGCTTTTCATCGCCGATCAGATAGAGCGCCGCATCCTTTTGGAACTTTTCCTGGACACCGTGGATTTCATAGCCGATCAGCAAGCCCGAGAGAAAATCGGCCAATGCGAAGCCAGGCACCTGTTCCGTCAGCCCCAGTGTGCGGGTGCGGAAAATGGCCGACAGCAGCCCACCACTTTCCGGCTTGCCCGCAATTTCCAGGCCGCGCTGGAACGCCTGATCCCTGACGCTCTGCGCGCCCTCGGCTGACGTGATCAGCCGCGACAGAATGGTGTTCTGCGACAACGCCGCAAATACTTCACCGGTCATGAAGGTCGTGAATTCGCTGATAATACCCTTATCCAAACGCGCCCATTTGGAGTGCGTGCCGGGTAGCACGATTGTTGCGTGATCGGACGCGGCGCTGGCAAGCCCCATCGCGCCAACAATCTGGGTTTCTTCGCCGCGCATGACATCGGGATAATCGCCACGCATGATCAGGCCAGGAACGATATGAACCTTGCGTCCCGCACCAAAGAGTACTTCGGTCAGGGACTGCGCCAACACTTTCGGGTCAGCGGGACAATCAAAATAAGCGGCTTCTTTCCAGCCCTGCTGGCTGCCCACCATGCCACAAGCAAGAACAGGCAATGAAGTGTTCGTTTTGAGCCAATCACCGCAGATTTGTTCGAGGGCGAGCGGAAAGCCATCCTGTTCCCGTGGGGCGGGAAGCGCCATGATCCCGCATTCCGAACGCCGTTCGTCAAGAACTTTTCCGTCCTGATCAAACAGATAGGCCCGCAACGAGGAGGTTCCCCAATCAAGCCCCAATAGCGCAGCATTCCGCATTTTTTGTCTCCAGCATTTGCTACAACCCATGCACGGACCATCCCAAAACGGCACGTGGCAAGAGCGCAATAATGTCACGCGGCGATAATGCGACAATTTAAAAAAATGTCAATATATGATCATATTTTTCATATATTGAGACAATATTAAGGTGAAATACTAATCGTCTCACCCTCGCGCGACATGAATGGCGATGGTGCCATCGCGGCCTCTCAGCTCCATGTCGTGCGGTTCCCATCCGGCAGTCGACAGGCCAGACGCTGAAAGCGCGGCATCGGATACGATCAGATCTGAATCGAATTCCTTATTGAGGCTCTCAAGGCGCGCCGCCACATTGACACAGTCACCGAGCGCAGTGATTGCACCCGAAGCCTGATCTCCAATCCGACCCAGCACCGCCCGCCCGGTATGAATGCCAATACCCATGCGCAGAGGCTCGCCTATGGCTTCGGTAATGTTGCCATTGGCGTTGTCGAGGGCCTTTATCATGGCGCGGGCGGCAAGGATGGCATTGCGGCTACTGTTGCCAGCTCCAGCATGTCTGCCGAACAACGCCATGAAACCATCGCCAAGATATTTATCGACAGCACCCTGATGGCGCACCACTTCAGCGCTCATCAACTCAAAAAAGCGATTGAGCAGAAAAACTGAGTCAAACGGATAAAGACGTTCCGCAAGGGCGGTAAATCCGCGGATGTCGACAAACATCACCGTGATCCGCTGCTCAACCCCCCATTGCAGAGAATCGCGCTCACTGGACGGGCGGTTTCGGCGACCGGTCGGTACCAAGGGCCGCACAGTGAGCGGCGCGACGGGCGTAATCTGGCAGGCCAAACGCACCCCCGGCGGCGACCCAATACGGCTCAAGGCGGCCACTTCGACCGCTCCCGGGGGCGGCAAGGTCTCAATCCCCGATGTGATCAGACAGCGGCAGGTGGTGCACCGCCCGCGGCCGCCGCAAACAGCGGCAATCGAGATGCCACCATGGCGGCTGATTTCCAGCAGGTTCGCCCCCTGTGCCGCGTGGACCTTCAAACCGGGCGAAAACGTGATGACCGGCCCGGCCCGGAACCATTCGATCATCCGTGCAACAATCACCATTATCACGAATGCGGCGAAGGTCAGCCAGATGGCGACATGGGTCATGAAATAGACGTTTTCCTTGGCGACAGCGACAGCGGGAGCCATGAGTTGCTGCTCCGCCGCGCCATATGTCACCTGACGACTACCCTCGACCCAGCCGGACAAGGCAAGAGTGGGCACCATCACCGCTACGATCCAGAATATATGGGACCATTGCGGGTACCACAGTTTGCTTCTGATCCAGTGGTTGATGCCAATGACACCATGCACCCACACAATGATGAGAAACAGAGATTGCTTCAGCCCGACGGCACTACTCATGCGCATGGCATTGAGTACCACGGCGTAGTTGTCGTCAAACCCGTAGAGGCTGTTCATGAAGCGCGTATTGACCACATGGCCCGCGCCAAGGATCGGAATCAGCAGACCGAATAAAATCTGCACCACTTCTGTGGGCGGCATGCGCCAGGTGCGCCGGGTAGCAGCCTTCCACAAAGCCAGAAAGATATGGACGAGAAAAGCAGACGCGAGCAACACGGTCCCCGGCGGCGAGCGCCATATGAACGTGCGCCAGCTCTGGACCTTAAGCATCCATTCCAGGGACACAATTCCGAGTGCGTGATTGAGAAAATGCGTGAGTGCGAAGGCAAACAGCAGGCAGCCCGACACAAGTCGCCAGAATTCCGGCGTCGCCCACAGGGCACGGCTGGCAGACGATCCGAAGACCGATGCCTTCCTTTTTTTTGAACGGAGATGTGAACGCCTGTTTGATGACATAATCTTCTATCGCACAAACCCGGCGGGGCGGACAACTCCGCCGTGCGCGACATATTTTGGCTATTCCTAATCCGACCGGATCAGAGAAAGGCGCGCATTGCTCTGCTCAAGCCGCCGCGCCAGTTCCACCATGACGGCAAGGGACATCTGCGGAAATTGCCGCATCAGTTCAAAAAACACATCTTTATCGATGCGCAGCACCGCAGTGGGTGCGGCGGCAACGACCGTCGCTGAACGGGAGCCATTGGTCAGAAGCCCCATCTCACCGATCATCTGGTAGCGCCCGATCTGCGCCACTTTGACCGGCCCATCAACCCCGCTCACCATCACGTCAGCCACCCCTTCAAGGAGCACATAGGCGGCATCAGACGGATCGCCCTGGGTAAACAGCACCTGTCCTTCGTCAAAATCCAGGCGCTCGGACGTGAACGCAAGCAGCTTAAGACGTCGCGGATCGATGCCTTGCCACATGGGAACGCGTTGCAACGCCAGCACTTCGTCTTCGAGCGTTTTGGGGGTATCACCGGGCATCCCGCACACCTTCCTGTTGCGCACGCACCGCAGCGTGGGTTGTCGACTCGCCAGTCATATCCGTCATTTTCTCCACTTCGGCTGCTTCCGATGTGACGCGCACGACACAATCAAAACAACTCAGATCGTCCTCAGTTGCCATGGTCATCATCAACGTCATGCCACGTTGACGGCTCTGTTCAACCAGGAACTGACGGAGATTGCGCTGAACCGTCGGCGGAAACGCGGCGAAAGCCCCGTCGACCACGAGAATGGCGGGCTTTTTCACGAGATTGCGCATGAGATCAACCCCGACACGCTGCTGGGCGGTCAGCAACCGCCCCCCCATCCCGACCTGGTGGCCAAGACCGATGCGCTCAATCGTATGACGCAGCCCGAGTTCCTCCACCACCGCCCCCATGGCTTCAGCAACCCGATCACGGGCATTGGCAATACCGACATCAACTTTTCCGAACAGAATATTGTCACGCACCGGGGCGGCCGCGCAGAATTTGCCATGCTGATAAAACTCCACAGCATCGGGCTCGAGCGCCTCGAACATCTCCATCAACGGCTTGCGCGCGGCAACGATGCGCGCACGAACGGCATCATCAAGTAATCCGAAGCGATGCCGGGGCTCGATATAGGCAAGCGCCAGCGCAATCAGTTGCGTCTTCTCGTCTTTGGATACTCTCCCACGGCGCATTTTCCAGCGACTGACGATGCCGGCGTAGTCATCGAGATCTTCCGCACTCACGAACGAAAACTGCTCAAAGAGCGGATGGCCCGGCGTCAAATCCCGGAATATTTCCAACATCGTTTCGGCAATGCGACTGCCGAGCTCAACAAAAACCTCGGCAAGACCCCGAACCCTCAAGACGCGCCCAACGTCCTTATGGCTTGCCATCGCCGCCCCGATAAGCGACGGGGTCAGCGGTACGCCGAATAGAAGATTTTCGGCCACCGTCGCCTGCGTATTGTAACGCTCCGGATCGAAAACCTCGACAAGCCTGCTGACATTATCGTTTTGCAACTTCTCATGCAGGCGTTGCCGCGCCTCAACGATCCCTTCCGCAGCAACCGGATGGCGTTCCGGGTCCAGCGAACGGAATAGACCAAGCCGATAGATATCTTCGCCGAGCCCAATTGTCCGCAGGTTGTCAAGCAGCAAACGATCAAGCTCCTCAAGGCTGTCCACACCCGCCTGCTCAAAGGACACCCAATGATCATCCGCCTTAACCAGCGGATTGCCGGTTTTCTGGGCCTCCATCTGCCGCTTAAGCCGCAGCCGGTCATGCTCATCACCGTGCTCGATATGCCGTGATTTGAGGCCGTAAAGCAGATTATCGCGGATCGTTCCGGGGAAGAGGGTCGACTCGCCATTGACATAGCCGATGCGGCGCGCGCGGATATCCGGCGTCAAGGTTGTCAGTTCGAGATCGCCAACACGAATATGGCCGATGGCGCAGCTTTCCGGTTGCGCCATGATGCGTGCCAGGGCCGAGGCCTGTCCCGCCTGCTCGCCAACGAGCGCAATATTCCCTGGCAGAGGAACTTCGAACGACAGCCCATTGAACAACTGCGTACCCTGGACATCGACCCCGCGCAGATAAGAGATCGTGAGGGGCGAGCCGAAGGATTGCGCCTGCTCCTCATCCCCTGTTTCGTTTTTTTCCGGCGGCAGCAACCGGTCGGGCGCGAATTGCTGAACGACCTGATCGTATTTCACCTGCACATCAAGGCGCTGCTGATCCCAGTCAATCAACTCTTTCAGCGGCGGAGGAAGGTCGCGATAGGCGGCAATCACCGCAACGAGCTGACCGATATCCATGCGTCCGGTCACCGCAAAATACCCACCGATGGCATAGAACAGAAACGGCGTCATTTGCGCCAGCAAGTTATTGAGAAACTTGACGATAAATTTGCGTTTGTAAATCTCGTATCGGATCGCAAAAAGCCTATAGAGCCGATCTCCAATATCGGCACGCTCCCATTCGGCAGTGTTATGAAGCCGCATGGTCTCTTGCGATTCGAAGATTTCACCGATGCGCCCGGCGAGGCGACGCGACACCAGTTGTCGCTCGCGGCCCAAAACAAGCAGTTTGCGCCGAAGACGCGGGATAATAATAAGTTGCACGCCCACAATCGCCGCCGCCATCAGCCCAAGCCATTCGCTCTGCATGATGATGAAAAACAGCGCCGTCGCAGCCTGAGTGCCGAGGAACATCGGCAGGATGAAGGCATCGCCAATGAAGCCGCCGATGGGCTCGACCTCATCTTTGACGATGGTGGCGATTTCTGCCGCCTTGGCCTTGCGCAGCGCCTCGGGCTTGAAGCGCATGATCAGCGTGACCAGCTCAAACCGCATCCGGCGCAACATTCTCTCGCCCAGCGCGCCCTTGGCGAGATTGATCCAGTATTTAAAAGCACCGTTGATGAGCACATAAAACAGGAAGGCGAACGACAGGCCGAATAATAGCTGGATGCGATTTGCTGGAAATCCATCGAACAGAGCGATATAGGCCCCGCCGAGCCAGTGTGGCAATTCGAAGCCCATCACCAGGAAAGGCACAGTTTCATTGCCGTAACGAAAGGCACCGCCCTGGATGGCTTCATTGACAATGCGACGCGGCAGATCGAGCGAAAGGTAGTAGAACGGCAGCGACAAAAGCACGACGGCGCAGATCAGCACCTGATCGCGCCGCGAATGTTGCCAGATGTATTTGAAAAGGCTTTTATCCATCGCTCTCGTACATATCGCTTTATATCATTCGACCGTCTCGTCCGAACAGCCCTTGACTGGGCTCCGATCCGAGGTATCGTCCACCCTTCGGCAATTTGCGCCAAACTACCAAGAGCCCCAGCGCACGTCACTCTTTTCAATTGCGATCGAGCAAACTCTCAATTACTTTTGCCTCGCCAAACGGCCTCCATATTTAAGGGTGTCACCAGTGCGTATCCTTCTTTACTGCCATGATACCTTCGGCCTTGGGCACCTGCGCCGATCACGCGAGATTGCCCACGCCATCATTCAACGCTGGCCCGAGGCTTCGGTTCTCATTCTCTCCGGCTCGCCCATTGTCGGCAATTATGAGTATATGCGCGGTGTGGATTTCATTCGCTTTCCGGGTGTGACCAAGATGACAAGCGGGGATTATCGCTCGCTGCACCTCAATACGCCCCTGGAAGACGCCGTTAAATTGCGCCGCGCGCTCATCCTCGAAACCGTGCGGTCTTTCAAACCTAACATGCTGATTGTCGACAAGGAACCCACCGGCTTCCATGGCGAATTGCTACCCTCGCTTGATCTCGCCCGTGCCCAGGGCTGTCGCCTGGTGCTTGGCATTCGCGATGTGCTCGACGAGCCCGCACTGCTTGTGCCCGAATGGCAGCGCAAGGGCGCTACCGAAGCCCTCGTCGCCTATTACGACGAAATTTGGGTTTATGGGCTGAAGGAAATTTATGAGCCGCTGGCCGCGCTCGGCCTGCCAGAAAGCGAGCACCAGAAAATCCACTATACCGGCTATCTGCGCCGCAAAGTTCCGCCAGTCGGCCTGCAACGCAGTTATCCACGCATCGTCAAACAGCCTTTCACCCTCACCACCACCGGCGGTGGTGGCGATGGCGATGATCTGATCGACTGGATCATCTCCGCCTATGAGGCCAAGCCGCAGCTTGACCTGCCCATGCTGATGGTGTTCGGCCCCTTCATTGACCGAGAACGCCAACGCGGGTTCATGGAGCGCATAGCCAAATTACCGCGGATTGAGGCGCTCCAGTTCGATAACAAGCTCGAACTTCTGATGCAGCGCGCGCAAGCCGTGGTGGCGATGGGCGGTTACAATACATTTTGCGAGATCCTTTCCCTCGACAAAAAGGCGCTGCTGGTGCCGCGCACTAAACCGCGCCTTGAGCAGCATATCCGTGCGGTTGCCGCAGAACGGCTCGGCCTTCTGCGCCACCTCGACGATAGCGGAGAGCGTGATCCGTTCGTCATGGCGGACGCCCTTGAAAAGCTGCAGAGCCAACCAAAGCCCTCTGAAGTCAGCATTCAGGGGCTGCTCGGCGGCCTTGATCGCATCGGCAACAGAATTGCGGCCACCATGCAGCAACCCGTCCCGGCGCTGGACGCTGCCGAATGAGCGGAGAGCGCGCGCCTGATAGGCCGCAACGGATCGCTGTGGTGCTCAAAGGTTATCCGCGCTTGTCGGAAACCTTCATCGCCCAGGAGATTCTGGCACTGGAGAAGCGCGGTATCCCACTTGAAATCTGGTCGCTGCGCAAACCAACGGACCCCACCTTCCATCCGATGCACAAAGCCATCAGCGCTCCGCTGTTTTACCTGCCCGAATATCTCTATCAGGAGCCGTGGCGGGTGTTGCGGGGTATGATTTCGGCAACACGGCGCTCAGGCTTCACCCGCTTGATGCGTGTCTTCTGGCAGGACTTGCGCCGAGACGGCACCGCTAACCGCATCCGCAGACTTGGACAGGCCTTCGTGATGGCGCGGGAACTGGCCGAGGATATCCGGCACATCCACGTGCATTTTCTGCACACCCCCGCCTCGGTTGTCCGCTATACCGCCCTCCTCACGGGCCGGAGCTGGAGCTTTTCGGCCCACGCCAAGGATATCTGGACAACCCCAGACTGGGAGAAGCGAGAGAAGATTGCAGATGCCGCCTGGGGGGTGACGTGCACCGAACAGGGAGCGGCACATCTTGCAGAGCGCGCCGACGCCCCTGACAAAATAAAGCTCCTCTATCATGGCCTTGACCTCGACCGCTTCCCCGAGCCGCCGCAAGCACGCCCACCGCGCGACGGTTCAGACCTGAGCGATCCGGTGCGTATCATTTCTGTTGGCAGAGCCGTGGCTAAAAAGGGCTATGACGACCTCATTCTAGCGCTCGCCGCACTGCCGAAAGGCCTGCATTGGCAATTCGTCCATGTGGGCGGCGGCGAAATACTCACAACCTTGCAACAAAAGGCAGCGCGTGCGGGTCTTGACCGCCACATCGTCTTCATGGGTCCCAGAAACCAGACCGAGATCATCACCCTCTTGCGCGAAGCAGACCTGTTCGTGCTGCCCTCGAAACGCGCCAAATCGGGCGATCAGGACGGGCTGCCCAATGTTCTGATGGAGGCCGCCAGCCAGAAACTCGCCATAGTGGCCACCGACTTCGCAGGGATTCCGGAATTCTTGCGCGATGGGCAGGATGGCATGCTGGTTCCGCCGTCCGACTGGGAAGCGCTTTCCAATGCCCTCAACCTGATGTGCCGGGACCCGAAAAAGCGCCACGCGTTCGGCTCATCCGCTTACACGCGTCTGCGCAACGATTTTTCGATGACCGGCGGCATCGACTGGCTCGAACAGCGCTTTCGGCCCACACACGCCGTCAAGTCAGAACCAGAGGTCGCACCCACGTGAGCGAGATGTGCGACATCCTCTTCTACGCGCCCATGAAGCCGCCAGATCATCCGGTGCCCTCGGGTGATCGCACCATGGCGCGCTTGCTGATGAAGGCGCTTGATCGCGCGGGTTTTAAACCGGAAGCGATCAGCGACTTCCGCAGTTTTGAAAAGAACGGCGATCCGGCATCGCAGAATACCATTCGGCGTGAGGCTGAAGATGAGGCGCATCGCATCATCGCTCGGCTGCGCGCGCGGCCACGCCTACCGCGCCTATGGTTCAGCTATCACGTCTATTACAAATCGCCCGACTGGATCGGCCCGCTGGTTTGTGAAGCCCTCGGCATTCCTTACGCGGTCGCGGAGGGCAGCCGCGCCATGAAGCGGGCGCAAAGCCCATGGACCACAGGTCATAAAGGTGCAGAAAAGGCACTCGACGCCGCCGCTGTAATCTTCGCCATGACAACGCGTGATGAAGAGGCTTTGCGGGCACACGCGCCAACTGGCCAGGGCATCATTTCATTACCGCCCTTTGTTGACTTTGATGATTGGCCGCGCCCGGAACAATCTGCCTCTTCCAATCATCCAGCCGAACTTCTCACCGTCGCGATGATGCGGGAGGGCGACAAGCTGCAATCTTATCGGCAACTCACTGAAGCGCTCAAGAAAGTCACACAGCCCTGGACACTAGACATCATCGGCGACGGGCCGTTGCGCCACGAGATCGAACCTTGGTTCGCGGGTGCCGATGGCACGGTGCGATGGCACGGGGAAGTGACCGACAAGGCCCGGCTCGCTGCGTTTTACAATGATGCCGACCTATTTGTCTGGCCCGCAGTGAATGAGGCTTACGGCATGGTGCTGCTGGAAGCGCAGGCTTTTGGTTGCCCGGTGATTGCCGGAAATCACGGCGGCGTATCCGCTGTGGTTCGAGATGGCGAAACCGGGGTTCTGATCGCCCCGAACGATACAGAGGCCTTTGCGGCAAAAATTGATGGCCTGCTCGCAGACAGGGGGCGGTTGCGGGCGTTGGGCGATAATGCACGGCAGTTCATTAGGGAAGAACGCAATCTCGACAGCGCATCGCGTATTCTTTCCGACGCCTTGCACCCGCTGATCACAGGAAGCCCCGCATGAGCCTCTCCATCTTGATCCAGGTGACGCACCTGCTCGGCGCAGGCCATCTGACCCGGGCAGCGGCATTGGCGACGGCTTGCGCCGCACGCGGGCACCGCGTTGTGCTGATGTCGGGCGGGACGCCCCATGCCCTGCTGAACAACGCCAGCTTTGAGGCCGTGCAACTGCCGCCGGTGAAAATTGAAGGTACTGCTTTCACCAGCCTGCTGACGCCGCAGGGCATCGCGGCGGATAGCACCTATCTCACAGAAAGGCGAGAGCTCGCCGTTGCCACGGTGGAACGTTACGCCCCCGATGTGCTGATTACCGAGCTCTTTCCCTTTGGCCGCCGCGTGCTGGCAGAAGAGTTTCTCGCGGTTATCCAAGGTGTTCGCGCGCAAGCAAAACCCACCATGGTGCTGGCGTCGATCCGCGATATCCTCGCGGCACCATCCCGCCCGGCCCGGGTGATTGAAACCGAACAACGGCTCAAAAGCCATTATGACGCTGTGCTCGTGCATGGCGACCCGGCCTTTGTTCCGTTAGAGGCAAGCTGGCCGGTCTCTACGGAGATTGCGGGGATGCTGCATTATACCGGCTATATCGACAATCCAGATATGCCGTCCCACGGCCATACACATCGTTCCGAAATTATCGTTTCCGGCGGATCAAGCGCAGCAAGCCTGCTGCTTTATCGAAATGCAATCGCTGCGGCAGCCCAGATCCTTTATCAGTGGCGCATTCTGGTCGGACAGGGAGTAAGCGCTCCTGATTTCGACGCCCTCGTCACTACAGCGCCCGTCAATGTCATCGTTGAGCGTGTCCGGCCCGACTTCCGGGCACTGCTTGCGAGCGCGATGCTCTCGATCAGCCAATGCGGCTATAACACCGCCCTCGACGTGATGGGCGTGCCAGTGCGGCGGCTGTTCGTGCCATTCGAGGCAGATCACGAAACCGAACAACTCCTGCGCGCCGAAACATTAACAAAGCGCGGGTCTGCCGATGTATTGAGAGAGCGCGATCTTTCCTCGGCAACGCTAACCGCGGCAGTCATGCGTCTCCTGGGTGATGAAGCCCCTCCCCTGGCTCTGCTCAACCGAGACGGAGCGCAAAACAGCATCAAATTTATCGAAAATCTGGCGCAAGGGGCGCGGCGATGACGGCGATGGGCGCACTCGACGCTGCGTTAAAAACCGCAGAAGATACCGGAACGAAAATCGCCTTCTGGTGGCGCGATGACGACGCTGTCGCGCCGTCTCCGGCACTGGACCGGCTGATATCCCTAGGCAACTGCTATGGCCTACCGCAAGCGCTCGCTGTCATTCCGGCAGCGTTTGAGCCGTCTTTAGCGCCTTATATACGCGAACACGCAAATGTCTCGGTTCTGGTGCATGGCCTCAACCATCATAATTATGCACCGCAAGGCGAAAAGAAGGCCGAGTTTGGCCCCCATCGACCAATTGGCACGCTCGCGGCAGAAGTTGAAGAAGCGCTCGCTTTGATGCGTGATACCTTTTCTGACAAGCTCACCCCCGTTTTTGTGCCGCCGTGGAACCGTATTACCGCCGATCTTCTCCCCCGCCTTGCAACCAGCGGGCTCACCGGCCTCTCAACCTTCGGTGAGCGCACCAACACTGAAGCCGCTCCGGGCCTCGCATGGGTGAATACCCATATCGACCCCATCGATTGGCACGGTAGCCGCAGCGTGTTGGATATGGATATTTTGAGCGATAAGCTCGCCCGCGCCATCCTGCGGCGCGTCCGCAAAGAAACAACTGAGCCCATCGGACTTCTCACGCACCACCGTGTGCACGACGAAGCGATCTGGTCTTACTGTGAGCGTCTCATCGCCCGCCTGAGTGAAGAAGCCTGCATCTATTTTAGCGATATACGGTGCCATCTACCGCATGACAGCGGAGAAGATATCTGATTTGTTAGCCTCTGAACCGCCTCCATACATTATTACAATGGGGGGCCTTTTTTCGGAGATTTATGCGCCTGACGTGAGATAGAGGAATAAGCCTTTCCATGGACAACACGTTGCTCGATATCGTGGATCTCAGCGTTGGCTTCGGCTCTGGCGATGATTTTGTCCGCGCTATCGATGGTGTTTCCTTTTCAATTCCGACGGGTCGAACCATGGCGCTGGTCGGCGAATCCGGCTCGGGAAAGTCCGTCACGGCTCAGTCGATCTTGCGCATTCTGCCCAATCAGGCGCGAATTGCCGGTGGGCAAATCCTGTTCAAACCGAAGACTGGCAACGAAAAAGTGGATATCACCACGTTCGATGCAGACGGCAAAGCCATGCGATCGCTGCGCGGCGGCGATATCGCGATGATTTTTCAGGAGCCCATGACCTCGCTGTCACCCCTGCATACGGTGGGGGATCAGGTTTCCGAAGCGATGATGCTGCATCGCCCCTGCACACGCAGGGAAGCCTTGCTGCAAACCGTCGAGGTCTTCAAGCGCGTGGGTTTCGTTGACCCGGAGCGATTGCTGAAGGCTTATCCGTTCGAGTTATCCGGCGGCTTGCGCCAGCGCGCCATGATCGCCATGGCGCTGATTACCCGCCCCTCCCTGCTCATCGCCGATGAGCCGACGACTGCACTCGATGTGACGACGCAAGCCCAGATTCTCGACCTGATGCGCGAATTGCAGGACGAGACGGGAATGTCGATCCTGTTGATCACCCACGATCTCGGCATTGTTGCCAATATGGCAGAGACGGTTGCGGTGATGTATCGGGGCCGCATCGTCGAATCCGGTACGCGCGACGATATCTTTCTCGACCCGCAACACGCCTATCTCAAGGCGCTGCTCAGGGCGATCCCGCGTTTTGCCATGCCACCCCATGAGCGGCTACAACCAATCCGCGAAATCCGCACGGCCATTCCCGCGCCCGCCCCCGCCCGGAAGACCGACAACGGGGGCTTGATGCTCGATGTGCAGAGTATCTCCAAGAGCTATACCATGCGCGCCGGATGGTTTAGCGGGGAAGCCCGCACAGTTGATGCGGTGCGCGGCGTCAGCCTGACTATCCCCGAAGGAAAGACCTTAGGCCTTGTCGGCGAATCCGGATGCGGCAAGACCACAGTCGCCAAGATGATCGCACGCGCCTTGCCGACCGATGGCGGGCGTATTCTCTATTCCGACGGAACGCGGCAACATGACGTGGCGGCGCTCGATGGCAATGATCTCACGGCGTATCGCCGCGCGGTACAGTTCATCTTTCAGGACCCGTTTTCATCGCTGAACCCGCGCATGACCGTGAGCGAAATCCTCACCGAACCGCTTGATATCCATCACCAGGGCATCCCCGATGAACAGATCGCCACCGCCCGCCGCCTGCTCGATATGGTTGGCCTGCCCGCCTCCGGGCTGGATCGTTACCCGCATTCCTTCTCCGGCGGGCAGCGCCAGCGCATCGGTATTGCGCGCGCGCTCGCCCTGCAACCGCGTCTGCTGCTGTGTGATGAACCCGTCTCGGCGCTCGACGTGTCGGTGCAGGCACAGGTGCTCAACCTGCTGAAGGATTTGCAGGCGGCCCTCGGCCTGTCATACCTGTTTGTGTCGCACAACCTCGCCGTGGTTGATTACATTGCCGACACCATCGCCGTGATGTGCCGGGGCCTGATTGTCGAGCAGGCTCCCAAAGCCGCATTATTCAACACACCGCGCCATCCCTACACCCAAGCGTTGCTCGCAGCGGTGCCCGAGCCAGACCTCGACCGACCGCTTGATTTCACCCTTTTGCGCGCAGGCCATCTTTCCAACCCGACCCATTGGCCAGAGCCCTTCTGCCTTCCAGCAGGCGGCATTGGGGTCATGCGGGAGGAAAGCCCTGGTCATTTTGTCCGGGTCAACACAATGAGCGAGGAGACATTGCTATGATCCGGCTCATTCAAGCCACTTTCCTTTCCGCTTTTCTGGCCTTGATGGTATCCACTCACCCGACACGGGCCGAAAGCGTTGTTGAACCGCAGGAAAGCGGATTTCTGGCGGAGCGGGTTGCGGCAGGCACATTGCCCCCCGTTGCGCAACGTCTGCCGAAGCGTCCGCTGGTCATTGATCTTGCCGCCAAGGGGCGTCAGTTCGGCAATCCCGGTGGCGATTTCATCACCATAGTCTCCCGCGCCCGTGACCTGCGCTATCAATCGGCATCGGGTTATGCCCGCCTTGTTGCCTATGATGAAAATTTCGAGCTTTACCCGGATATTCTTGAATCTGTCGACAATCAGGGCGACCGGGTTTTCACCCTGCACATCAGACCCAGCCATCGCTGGTCAGACGGAGCCCCCTTCACCGCCGAGGATTTCCGTTTTTTCTGGCAGGATATTGCCAATAATCCTTCCATCATGCCTTCCGGACCACCGGAGTTCATGTTGGCCGACGGAAAAATGCCGCGCTTTGAGGTGATTGATCCGCTCACCGTGCGCTACACATGGGACAAGCCCAACCCACGGTTTTTGCCGCAGCTTGCCAACCCGCGTGACCCGTTCATCTATCGCCCGTTCCATTTTCTAAAAGATTTTCACGCCCGATATGCTGACGAAGCAGTGTTGAATGAGCGGGCACATAAACAGAAACTCAAATCCTGGGCCGGTCTGTTCAACCGCATGGATTCGATGTACGACCTGCTCGATCCCGAACTGCCAACGCTTCAGCCATGGCGTCCGGTCACCCGCGCGCCTGCCAATCGCTATTATTTCGAGCGTAATCCCTTCTACCATCGCGTCGATTCGCGGGGCGTGCAATTGCCCTATGTGGACCGGCTTGTCTTCGATATTGCCGCAGCGGGACTGATGGCGGCCAAGGCCAATGCCGGTGAGGTCGATCTCCTCGGGCGCGGACTGACCATGCGCGACGTGCCCGTGCTGAAGGAAGGCGAGAAGATCAAGGGCTATCGCACCCATCTCTGGCGGGTTGCCCGTGGCTCGGAACTGGCGCTCTACCCCAATCTCAACTGCACCGATCCGGCTTTCCGCGCCCTCAACCGCGATGCCCGTTTTCGTAAGGCGCTATCACTCGGCATCAAACGCCACACCATCAATATGGTGCTGATGTTCGGCCTTGGCATGGAAGGCAACAATACCGTCATTCAGCGCTCTCCGTTATATGACGACGCATTCCGCACCCTCAATGCGCAATATGATCTGACTGAGGCCAATCGTCTGCTGGATGAGCTGGGGCTAAAACGCTCTGCCCCCGGCGCGCGGCGCCTTCTCCCCGATGGGCGTCCACTGAGCATTGTGGTTGAACTTGATGGTGACCAGTTGATGATGGCCGATGGCTTGAGCCTGGTTGGCGAGTCCTGGCGCGATCTTGGCATCCATCTCATCGTCAAACCCCAGGACCGCGCTATCCTCAACAACCGGGTCTATGCCGGGCAAACCGTCATGTCGGCGAGTGTCGGTCTCGACAACGCCCTGCCCACCGGGGCAACCCCACCGACCGAACTGGCACCCATGCGGCAGGATAACCTCGCCTGGCCACGATGGGGCCAATACATTGAAACCAAAGGCATGAGTGGCGAGCCCATCGACATTGCCGAGGCGCAAGAACTGGCGCGCCTTTACGATGCATGGCTTGCAACCGCCGATACCAGCAAACAGGCGGATATCTGGCGGAAAATGCTCAGGAACCACGCAGAGAATGTGTGGAGCATCGGCACCGTCACCGGCTCCATTCACCCGCTCGTGGTCAAGAACGGTCTGATGAATGTGCCGGAGCGGGCCTTCTTTTCCTGGCAGCCCACGTCTTTGATCGGCGTCTACCGCATGGACGAGTTTTTCTGGGATGATCCATCGCGCCACACGGGGAGCAACCGATGATCCGCTTCCTCATCCGGCGCATTCTGGCAATGGCGGTGTCACTCACCATCATCTCGGCTTTGATTTTTTTCATCATCAAGCTGCCACCAGGCGACTATCTGTCGAACCAGATCGCGGAACTTCGCGCACAAGGGGAAGGTGCCTCGGCGGAAAAAGCCATCTTCCTCATTCGCGAGTACGGGCTCGATCTGCCGCTGTGGAAGCAATATCTGGTCTGGGTCGGTGCATGGCCCGGCCCCAACGGCTTTTCCGGGCTACTGCAAGGCGACTGGGGCTGGTCGTTCGAGTATGACCGCCCGGTGCGCGAAGTGCTCGGCGAAGCGTTGTGGCTGACCCTTGTGGTCAACATCGCCGCCGTCATCTTCGTGCATGTGGTGGCAATTCCGGTCGCGCTCTATTCGGCGACACGGCAGTATTCCTTCGGTGACTACCTTGCCACCTTCATCGGTTATATCGGATTGTCCGGCCCAACCTTTCTGCTCGCCATTCTGCTGTTATTTTATCTCAACCGCTGGTTTGGCATCTCCATCGGCGGCCTCTACGACCCATGGTTCTATGGCGAACCGTGGAGTTGGGCGAAGATCAAATCGCTCATGCTGCATCTCATTGTGCCAACGCTGGCAATTGGCCTTTCAGGCACCGCCGCGATCATCCGCCGCGTGCGCGCCAACCTGCTCGACGAGTTGAACAAACAATATTACATCACCGCCAAAGCCAAAGGCATGCCGCCCACACGGGCACTTCTGAAATATCCGTTCCGCATGTCGCTTAACCCCTTCATTGCCGATATCGGCAATCTGTTGCCGCATCTCATCTCTGGCTCTGTGCTGGTCTCGACCGTGTTGAGCCTGCCAACAACCGGCCCCATCCTGCTGGCGGCTCTCAAGAAGCAGGACCAATATCTTGCTGGCTTCATCCTGCTGTTCGTCGCTTTTCTAACGGTCGTCGGTATGTTGATCTCAGATCTCATGCTGGCCTGGCTTGACCCGCGTATCCGCCTGGGAGGGAGTCGGAAATGACCGAACCCCGCCAGAAGCCGCCGCACTTCGTCGATACCGCGCCATTTGATCCGGGCGTGCATGAACCTGCTCCGGGTGATGCCTTCGGGCGGATGTCGTCGTGGAAACTGATGGCGCGCAAGTTCCGCCGCCATCGGGTGGCCATGGCCGCAGCCTGGTTGCTCGCCTTCTTCTACGCCATGCTCTTCGTCGTGGAGATCGTCGCGCCCTATAACGCCCATCGGGCAAACGACGATTTCATTTTCGCCCCACCACAAGCCATTCGCCTGTTCCATGAGGGGAAATTCGTCGGCCCCTTTGTCTATTCCTATACCTATCATTTCAATGAAGAGAGGTTTGTGCGCGAATACGCCACCGACAAAAGCGAGCCCCATCGTGTGCGGTTCTTCTGCACTGGCGACAGCTACCACTTCTGGGGCGTGGCCCCCTCCCGCTTCCATTTCGTCTGCCCTCCTGAGGACAGCACGATGTTCCTGCTCGGCACCGACCGGCGCGGACGCGATCTCTTGTCGCTCATCATCTACGGCGCACGCATCTCGCTCACCGTTGGGCTGATCGGCATCACTGTTTCGTTTGCACTCGGGCTGCTGTTTGGCGGACTCGCGGGGTATCTCGGCGGCTGGGTGGATTATGTCGTACAGCGCACCATAGAAATTCTGCGCTCATTACCGGAATTGCCGCTGTGGATGGCACTGGCGGCGGCCTTACCGCCTGACTGGAGCCCGCTCTTGGTGTTTTTCGGCATTACAATCATTTTAGGTATGCTTGATTGGCCGGGGCTCGCCCGTGCCGTGCGCTCGAAACTTCTGGCCTTGCGTGAAGAGGATTTCGTCACCGCGGCGGAACTGACGGGCGCAACGAAGGGCCGCATTATCCTGCGCCACCTCATCCCCAATTTCATGAGCCATCTGATCGCATCAGCCACGCTTTCGATCCCGGCGATGATCCTTGGCGAAACCGCTTTGTCGTTCCTCGGCCTGGGCTTGCGCGACCCCATCATCTCCTGGGGCGTTCTGCTTGCCGAGAACGCCCAGAACATTGCGGAAATCCAGCCTTATCCCTGGCTTCTGCTGCCGATCATACCGGTCATTATCGTGGTGCTCGCCTTCAACTTCTTCGGCGATGGCCTGCGCGACGCGGCAGACCCATATCACTGAAGAAGGACCTGTTCACACCATAAAAGCTATGCAGCCAGTGCCTTGCGAATGCGCTCTGCATGCGCTGCCAGCACTTCGGGCTTCTCCATGTCGGCACCATGGCCGCGCAGCATTACGCCCTCTTTGCGGGGAATGACGTGAACATGTAGGTGAAATACGGTTTGGCCTGCCGCCGGCTCATTGAACTGCTGGATCAGCATGCCCGCAGCGCTGAAAGCATGGCGCACTGCCTCCGCCACGACCTGAACCTCTTTCATCAGGTTTGCGAGATCATCCGCGCCCACATCAAACAGATTGCGCGCCTTGGTCTTTGGTACCACCAGCACATGGCCCTCTGCCTGCGGCATCACATCCATGAACGCAATGACCCGGTCAGTCTCATACACCTTATGACAAGGGATTTCACCGCGCAGGATGCGGGCGAAGATATTGTTGTTGTCGTAGGCAGGCATAACCATTTCCTTTCACCTTCGGGCGCGGCATTGCTGCTTCCCGCAGTCGTTTGGGAACCTTCGCAATTGCAGCGGGTTAATGCAACAGTACCCCTGTTGAAACAGACATTCCCTTCGAAGGTCCGTCGCTTCAGGATCGTTGGTACACGCCGAGTTCTGCCAAAATTCCGGCACGGCGTCGCGGGACAAAACACGGCACGAAACGGGAATTGTTCCGCTCATCAAAAACGCAATGTCTTAGCGGTTACCAGTCCCCGGACCGGGCATTGCCTTAATATGGAGGAGCAACGATGCCGATGGAAAACACACCTTCGAGGCGCGGCTTTGCCTCGATGTCAGCCGAACGTCAACGGGCAATTGCCAGCAAAGGAGGCCGCAGTGTTCCGGCCGAGAAGCGCTCCTTTTCGCAGGATCGTGGATTGGCTTCAGCCGCGGGCCGAAAAGGCGGGCAATCGTCCAGCGCACATCGTTCCCACGAATAGCGCAAGCCGACTGTAATCTGATATTTGTCGATGATACGGGCTGCTCCAATGCAGCCCGTATCTTTTTCACGGCATCCTTCAGGGAATAAGTCGCACCTTTTTTTTAAAAATAAGCTGGAACTAAATCGCGATCTGCGCATTATGCAGATATCCGGCCTATTTTTTATGCCCCCACGGGCCGGCACCTCAAGACGCGGTCTGTGAAGATCGCGTTTTTTTTCGCCCTCAGCACAGAAATACGACCCTAGAGAGAGTAATGTTTTTAACGGGCTACTCTCTAAGGTCCTTGTTTCGTAAAGCGTTGGCGCCAGCACGCCTTCCTCTGTCATCCGTTTTTCTGATCGTCTTGTCGGTCAGGAGTCATTGCGCTTCTTCCGGCGTTTCCCCGCCAGCACATTGAAAAATTCCACCAAACCGGCAAACGCCATGGACGAATAGACGTAGCCACGGGGGAAGTGGACACCGAACCCGTCTGCCACCAATGCGACACCGATGAGCACCAGAAAGGCCAGTGCCAGCATCTTTGTTGTCCGATGGCGCGTAATGAAATCTGCCACAGGGCCGGATGCAAAATACATCACGGCGACGGCGATCAGCACGGCGGCGATCATGATCCGCACATCCTCCGCCATCCCCGCAGCCGTGACGATGGAATCGATGGAGAAAACCAAATCGACCACAATCACTTGCAGGATAACGAAGGAAAATGCTTTTCCGGCGAGCGGTTGCGTTCCCGGTTCATGGTCATGCTCAATGGCACTGTGGATTTCATGGGTTGCTTTGGCGATGAGGAACAAGCCGCCCACAAGCAGGATGATATCCCGCCAGGAGAAGCTCAAGCCACCGGCCGCAAACACCGTTTCCCTCAGGCCCATGATCCAGGTCAGCGCAAACAGCAGCGCCACACGGAAGACGAGCGCCATCAGCAAGCCAAGCTGCCGCGCCTTTTTTGCTTGCGCCGGAGGCAAGCGCGAAACCAGAATCGAGATGAAGACGACATTGTCGATACCGAGCACAATTTCAAGAACCGCGAGCGTCACAAGTGCCGCCCAGGAGTGCGGGCTTTCCAGCAATCCCATAAAATCCAACAGACCCTCCTAAAGGCTTCCTGCCGCAATGGCAGGTTAATCCAAAAAATCGCGCAGTCCGGTACTTTCAAAGCCCGAGGCTGACATCGAACAGCATGTTTAAAACAGAAGGGGAGCGGCAAGACCACTCCCCTTTTTGGATATGATTTATTCGGCCAACGTGTGGTTTGCGGTCCCTCGGGACCTTACCGCACTATAACCTTCGCATTGGCTTCGACGCGATTATAGAGGTCGATCACGTCGATGTTGCGCATGCGGATGCAGCCGGACGATACGGCCTGACCGATTTTCTCCGGCTCATTGGTGCCGTGGATGCGATAGAGCGTGTCACGGTTGCCTTCGTAGAGATACAGCGCGCGGGCACCGAGCGGATTTTCAGGCCCACCGACGGCGGCACGCACATGCGGCCAGCGCTTTTTCATCGCGGCGGGCGGATTCCAGCTCGGCCACTCGGCCTTACGGGCGATACGCGCGGTGCCGCTCCACCCAAAGGCCTCATCGCCAACCGTCACGCCGTAGCGGATGGCCTTGCCATCGGGCAACACGAGAAACAGCATCCGTTCTTTGGTATCAACCACAATGGTGCCAGGCTGTTCGCCAGTCGGGTCCTTAACCTGCCAGCGTTCATACATTGGCTCATCCAAGCCTTTGGGAACAGCAGCCATCCATTCGGTATCGCGCTGCGACACCTTTGGCTCAGGAACACCACTAAAATTGCTGCAGCCGGACAGAATAACAGCAGCGGCAATCACGCCGACAGCACTCACGCGCATTAGACCAAATCCTCAATATACCCCGGATGGCTTGTCTGATTATGGTTAACAACCGGTAAAAACAAGCTGCCTCCGTTTAACCTGTCCATTTATGGACTCAAACGGAGATAATGGAAACGCCGCTCATATCGACCGTAAAAATGTATCATTGTCGTGAGGTGTGTTCTTTTTGCCATAGCTCAAAGAGAAGACATCCACGCGACGCGGTCCGAAACTTTGGGAAATGGGGACTGATGGCGACGCTTTTTATCTCGCATTCTTCGGCTCTGGACCACGAAACACCGCCCGGTCACCCGGAACGCGCCGACCGCATTCGCGTTATCGAGCGCGGGTTGGAGCGCAGCCATTTCGACCGCCTGATTCGCGAGCAGGCGGTTATCGCAACGCCCGATAGTCTGACCCACACCCACCCTCTCTCTTACATCCTTGACCTTGCCGCCGCCTCGGCGGGAACGGGTGATGTGGCGCATGACGCCGATATCACCGTCTATCCCGGTACCTATAAAGCCGCACTCCATGGCGCGGGCGCGGCCATTCAGGCTGTCAATGAGGTTATGGCCGGGAACGCCACCAACAGTTTTGTTGCCATGCGTCCGCCCGGACACCATGCGGAAACGCAACGGGCGATGGGTTTCTGCTTCTTCAACAATGCCGCCGTCGCCGCTCGTCACGCCCAAAAGGTATTTGGCGCAGAACGGGTTGCCATCTTCGATTTTGACGTGCACCACGGCAATGGCACCCAGCAGATTTTCTGGGATGACCCGAGCGTTCTTTACTGCTCGACCCATGTGCAGTCGCTTTATCCGTATACCGGCGACCTTAGCGAAACCGGAGCGCACGGCACCATCGTCAACGCTCCGCTCCCAGAGGGCGATGATGGCCGCTTTTTTCGCATCGCAATGGAAGAGGTGATTTTGCCGCGCATCGACGCCTTTGCGCCGGATCTCATCGTGTTGTCGGCTGGCTTCGACGCCCATTGGCACGACCCCATCGGCACCCTTAATCTGGTTGAAGCCGATTTTTCCTGGATAACCCGCCAGGTGATGGAGCTTGCCGCCCGCCGTTGTAACAGCCGCATCGTCTCGCTGCTGGAGGGCGGATATGACTTGCAGGCATTATCGCGCAGCGTTGCCATGCATGTGGACGCACTGATGGAAGGATGAAACGGGTGCAGGCCGCGCCGTGTTTTTTGCGCTAGATCATCCTGCGCCAATCTGTCACACCCGCGACAAATCTCCACGGGGCGGCTTATGAAAAGAAAAAAGCTCCAGAAAACAACTGAAATATTAGACAGTTCGCCGCTTGTTCTGATTGAAATGGCAAATTTTTCCGTAAGAATTTTCGCTTTTTGTAATTATTCTTAGCTGGCCTTGTCCGGATGGCCTCGCTACCGTCAAACTCGAAGCAAAATAACCACGAGTGACGCCATGGCCAATTCCCTTTCTCGTGACATGACTCTGCCCCCGGACCTCACAGCCAAAAAAGGCACAGGTCCGGCCAGAAGCAAGTTCCCGGTCTATGTGAACACCCTCCCGCCGTGCAATCACGCCTGCCCCACGGGTTCCAACATCCAGGCATGGCTCGCTCTGGCGCAGGAAAAGCGTTACGAGGAAGCGTTTCAGGAACTGATCAAGAACAACCCGATGCCTGCCATTCATGGCCGCGTCTGCTATCACCCCTGTGAAGACGCCTGTAATCGTGGCTCGGTCGATGGCTCTGTATCCATCCATGCGGTTGAGCGCTTTCTCGGCGATCAGGCCATCGCCAATGGCTGGCGCGTTCGCAACGAAGCCAAGCCCTCGGGCAAGCGTGTTCTGGTTGTCGGCGCAGGCCCCTCGGGTCTTGCCGCCGCGTATTATCTGCGCCTGATGGGTCACGATGTGGAAATCCGCGAAACCGGCCCGGTCGCTGGCGGCATGATGCGCTTTGGCATTCCGGCTTATCGCCTGCCCCGCACCATCCTGGACGCGGAAATCCGTCGCATTCAGGACCTTGGTGTCAAGATCGTTCTCAATACCCGCGTTGACGATCTGATTGCGGCTAAACTCTCCGGTAATTTCGATGCAGTGTTCATCGCCATCGGTGCCCACGTGGCAAATGGTGTTGATATTCCTTCCGACGACCCCGGCGTGGTGGTCGATGCGGTTTCCTATCTGCGCGCTAACGAGTTGGGCGAGTGCCCCAAGCTCGGCAAGCGCGTTGCGGTCTATGGCGGTGGCAACACGGCGATGGACGCGGCCCGTACCGCACGCCGCCATGGTTCGGATGTCACCGTGGTTTATCGGCGTGACCGCGCCAATATGCCTGCCCATGATTTTGAATGCGTTGAAGCAATGGAGGAAGGCGTCGCCTTCCAATGGCTGCGTACCATCAATCAGATCGACGGCAAGGTCATGACGATCGAGAAGATGGAGCTCGACGAAAATAACCGCCCCCAGCCAACCGGCGTGTTCGAGAAGCTCGAAGCAGATTCGCTCATTCTGGCTCTGGGCCAGACCACCGATACGCTGGTCACCATCGGTATTCCCGGCATTGAGGCGAAGCCCGATGGCACGGTGATCGTTAACGAAAATATGATGACCGGCCATGCTGGCATCTTCGCCGGTGGCGACATGGTGCCTTCCGCCCGCACCGTCACCACGGCAGTTGGCCATGGCAAGCACGCCGCGCGTCATATCGATGCGTGGCTGCACCGCCGCAGCTACAACCACGAGCGCAAGGAACCGCGCGTCCATTACGATCAACTGCACCTCTGGTACAAAACCGATGCTCACCAGAGCGCCCAGCCGCAGATCACGACCGCCAAACGCACCTCCGGTTTCGAGGAAGTGGTGGGTGGCCTGAGTGAACAGGAAGCCTATTTCGAAGCCCGCCGCTGCTACTCCTGCGGCAACTGCTTTGAATGCAATGGCTGCTACGGCGCTTGCCCCCACGGCGCCATCATCCGGCTTGGCAAAGGCCGCGGCTACAAGGTTGATTACGACAAATGCACCGGTTGCGAGGCCTGCGTGGACCAATGTCCGTGCCACGCCCTCGAAATGGTTGCCAACTGAGACGCGAGGACGACAAGATGAATAACAACTTGCGTAAAATGATCACCTGCGACGGCAACGAAGCAACCGCTCGCATCGCGTTCAAGGTTTCCGAAGTCTGCGCCATTTTCCCGATCACGCCATCCTCAACGATGGCGGAACTCGCCGATGAATGGGCCGCAGCCGGTAAAAAGAACCTCTGGAACTCCTCGCCGCTCATTGTCTCGATGCAGAGCGAAGGTGGCGCGGCTGGCGCGCTCCATGGCTCACTGCAGAGCGGCGCGTTAACGACCACCTTCACGGCGTCGCAAGGCCTGATGCTGATGCTGCCCAATATGTACAAGATCTCCGGCGAATTACTGCCGACGGTCTTCCACGTTGCGGCCCGCTCGTTGGCCGCCCAAGGGCTGTCAATCTTCGGCGACCACCAGGATGTGATGGCGGCGCGCTTCACCGGCTTCGCCCAGCTTGCCTCCTCAGGGGTGCAGGAAGCTCACGACATGGCGCTGATTGCCCATGCCGCCACGCTGCATTCGCGCGTACCCTTCATCCATTTCTTCGATGGCTTCCGCACCTCGCACGAGGTCAACAAGATGGAAGAGATCGAAGACAGCGTTATCCGCACACTGATCCCGGATAATCTGGTGCGCGCACATCGTGAGCGCGCCTTGCGCCCTGATAATCCGTTCATCCGTGGCACCGCGCAGAACCCGGACGTTTATTTCCAGGGCCGCGAGACGGTAAATCCGTTTTATGCCAAGGTTCCCGGCATCGTTCAGGGCGAACTCGACAAGTTCGCCAAACTCACCGGACGTCATTATCGGCTGTTCGATTATTACGGTGCACCCGATGCCGAGCGTGTGGTTATCGCCATGGGCTCCGGTGTTGAGACACTGGAAAGCGTTGCCAATCATCTTCACAAGAAGTTTGGTGAAAAAGTCGGCGTCATCCAGGTTCGGCTCTATCGCCCGCTTTCAGCCGAGCATCTGCTCGCCGCTCTGCCTAAGACCGTCAAGCGCATCGCCGTGCTCGACCGGACCAAAGAAGCTGGCTCGAACGGTGAGCCGCTGTTCCAAGATATCCTGACCGCCCTGTTCGACAGTCAGGACAAGCTCGGCGGGATGCCGCGCATCATCGGCGGACGCTACGGCCTGTCCAGCAAGGAGTTCACTCCGGCGATGGCTAAGGCGGTTTTCGACGAGTTGAAGGCTGAAAAGCCCAAGACCCGCTTCACCGTTGGCATCAACGACGACGTGTCGCATCTCAGCCTCGACTACGATCCGTCCTATTTCATTGATACAACCGGCAACACCACCGCCATGTTCTACGGACTCGGCTCGGACGGCACGGTCGGCGCCAACAAGAACACCATCAAGATCATCGGTGAAGATCCAACCTTCTTCGCGCAGGGCTATTTCGTCTACGACTCGAAGAAATCCGGTTCGCAGACAGTATCGCATCTGCGGTTCGGTCCGAACCCGATCAAAATGCCGTATCTCATCCACAAAGCCGACTTCGTTGCCTGCCACACCGACACCTTCCTCGACACCACGGAAATGCTGGGCAATGTGAAACCGGGCGGGACCTTCCTGCTCAACACGGCCCACGGCCCCGAAGAAATCTGGGAGCATCTGCCCCACAACCTGCAGAAGAGCCTCATCGAAAAGAAGATGAAGTTTTATGTGATCGATGCCTATTCGGTGGCCAAGGACACCGGCATGGGGCGGCGCATCAACACCATCATGCAGGCCTGTTTCTTCGCGCTTTCCGACGTGATGCCGCGCGAAGCCGCCATTGCCAAGATCAAGAAGGCCATTGAGAAGACCTATTCCCGCAAGGGGCCAGACGTCGTTCGCAAGAACTTCGCTGCCATCGACCACACCCTGTCGCATCTCTACGAGGTGAAGATTCCGGCGAAGGTCACGGCAGCCGAGAAGGCGAAAATGGTCATCCCAGCCCATGCGCCCGAATTCGTGCGCTCGGTGACGGCAGCCATGATCACCGGCCAGGGCGACAGCCTGCCGGTCTCCATGATGCCGGTGGACGGCACCTACCCCTCTGGCACCACCAAATGGGAAAAGCGCAACATCGCGCAAAATATCCCGATCTGGGATAAAGCTCTGTGCATCCAGTGCGGCAATTGCAGCTTCGTCTGCCCCCACGCCGCCATCCGCGCCAAGTTCTACGACAAGTCGTTGCTGGAAAAAGCGCCGGAGGGCTTCAAGGCCAGCCGCATCACCGCGCGCGGCTTCCCCGAGGCACGCTATACGCTCCAGGTTTACCCGGAGGATTGCACCGGGTGCACCCTCTGCGTCGATGCGTGCCCGATGACGGACGAGCATGATCCGGCCCACAAGGCCATCAATATGGAGCCCAAAACTCCGCACCTTGAGCGCGAGAAGAAAAGCCTCGAATTTTTTGAGAGCCTTCCCTACAACGACCGCGCCCGTATCGACTTCTCGACGGTCCGTGGCGCGCAGTTCCTGGAACCGCTGTTTGAGTTCTCCGGGGCCTGCTCCGGTTGCGGCGAGACGCCTTATCTCAAGCTCGTCACCCAGTTGTTCGGCGACCGCCTGATGGTGGCCAATGCCACCGGCTGTTCCTCGATCTATGGCGGCAACTTGCCGACGACGCCGTGGAGCAAGAACGCCAATGGCCGTGGTCCGGCTTGGGCGAACTCGCTGTTTGAAGACAACGCCGAGTTCGGCCTGGGCTTCCGACTGGCCGCCATCAAACACCACGAACAGGCGGTTCAACTGCTCACCGAGATGAAGGACAAAATCGACCCCAATCTGGTCGAAAAGATCCTGAGCGAGCCGCAGAAGACCGAAACCCAGGTTCAAGAGCAGATTCAGCGGGTTGAAGCGCTGAAGAAGCAACTCCACAAAATCGGTGGCGAAACCGCCAAAAACCTGGAATCGATCGCTGATCAGTTGATCCGCCGTTCGATCTGGATCGTCGGCGGTGACGGCTGGGCCTATGATATCGGCTCCTCCGGCCTTGACCACGTTCTGGCTTCCGGTGCCGACGTCAACGTGCTGGTGATGGATACCGAAGTCTATTCCAACACCGGCGGGCAGATGTCGAAATCGACCCCGCTCGGTGCCATCGCCAAGTTCGCGGCTTCCGGCAAGCGCGCGATCAAGAAGGACGTCGCTTTGCAGGCCATCGCCTATGGCAATGTCTATGTGGCCCGCATCGCTTACGGCGCGGACCCGCAGCAGGCGTTGTTGGCGATGCGTGAAGCAGAGGCTTATCCCGGCCCCTCAATCATCATCGCCTACAGCCACTGCATCGCCCATGGCATCGACATGGAGCACGGGCTGACCCAGCAACAACTGGCGGTGAAGTCGGGCCACTGGCCGCTGATGCGGTACAATCCGGAACTGCGCACGGTGGGGCAGAACCCGTTCTCCCTCGACAGCTTGCGCCCGAGCATCCCGCTCTCCGAGTACCGCTATAACGAGATGCGCTATCAGGCGCTCAAGCGGCAAAACCCGGAAGGCGCTGCGCGCGTAATGATCGAAGCCGAGAACGTGACCAAATACAAATGGGGCATCTACGAAGAGATGGCGACGCGCACAGCAGCGCATTTTGTGCCCGAAACCACATTTGAATGAGATGAGGCAGGGGGGCAAAAGCCCCCCTTTCCTTTTGCAGACGTTGCAGCGCTGGCGGGCCAGCCCGCGCAACATTATGTCGCAGTGAAATTTCAATGATTTCAAAGAACTCACTTTCAAACCAGTCTAAACTACGACTTTCGTAGGGCAGCCGAGAGGGGTGAAAATGGGCAAGGACAATGGCGCGCGGAGTTCCGCTTCGCTGACGGCATCGCGTCGGGCATTTCTGGCGGGTGGCGGCTTGGCCGGGCTTTCGCTTTTCGCTGGCGGGATGTTCAAACCCCTTGCGGCCCGTGCAGCCGATGGCGCCGAGCGCATCGTCCAGACCTGCTCCACCTTCGATTGCGGCGGCAAGTGCTCGATCAAGGCGCATATAAAGGATGGCGTTCTCAAACGCATCAGCACCCGCCTCGACAGCGAACTCAACCCCGATATGCCGATCATGCGTGCCTGTGTGCGCGGTCGCGGCTACCGGCGCTTCATCAATAACCCCGACCGTCTCAAATATCCGATGAAGCGCGTTGGCAAGCGCGGCGAAGGCAAGTTCGAACGCATCTCATGGGATGAAGCCACCACCATCATCGCCCGCGAGTGGAAGCGCATTGGCGATAAATATGGCCCGGCCTCCCGCTTCTGCCACGTCAACACCGCCGAGACCGGCGGCCCGTTCTCGACGGACGCCATGGCCAAGCGCCTCCTCAGCCTCAGCGGCGGTTATCTCGAATATTATCACTCGGTCAGCATGGGCAATACCGGTGCGGCAACGCCCTATACCTATGGCGTGGCAGGCAGCGGTTCGAGCATCGACACCCTGCTGGAGAGCAAGTTGATCGTATTGTGGGGCCACAACCCGACCGAAACCATCTTCGGCCACAGCAACCATTACTATCAGGAAGCCAAACGGCGCGGCATCAAGTTCATTGTCGTTGATCCGCGCTACTCCGATACGGTCGCTGCCTATGCCGACCAGTGGATTCCGCTACTGCCAACCACCGATAACGCCCTGATGGACGCGATGGCTTACGTCATCGTTTCCGAAAACCTGCACGACAAAGCCTTCCTCGACAAATATTGTGTTGGCTTCGATGAAGAGCACATGCCTGCCGGGGTGCCGCAGGGGGAATCTGTTGTTTCCTACCTGTTTGGCAAAAAGGACGGTATCGCCAAGACGCCAGAATGGGCGGAGAAAATCTGCCGCGTCCCCGCCAATGTCATCCGTCAGTTTGCCCGCGACTACGCCACGGCGAAGCCCGCTGCGCTTATCCAGGGCTGGGGCCCGCAACGCCACGGCTGTGGCGAGCGCACGGCGCGCGGCGGCACATTGCTCGCCAGCCTCACCGGCAATGTCGGCAAAAAGGGCGGCTGGGCCTCGGGCTACGGCGGCATCGGCAATCGCAAATTCCCCTCGTTCCCCGATGAAGTCGCCAATCCGATCAAGACCAAAATCTCGGTCATGAACTGGATGCAAGCCGTTGAGGACAGCACGAAGGTTACGCCGAAGATCGGCCTCAAGGGTGGTGAGAAGCTGGATGCCAACATCAAGATGATGCTGTGCACCGCCGGCAACTACCTCACCAGCCAGAACCCCGATGTCAACGCGGCGGCAAAGCTCCTGTCGGATGAGAGCAAGGTTGAGTTCATTCTGTGCAATGACCTCTACATGACCCCAAGCGCCAAATACGCCGACCTCGTTCTACCCGCCACCTCCTTTATGGAACGCTGGAACCTTGGGGAGACCTGGGGCACCGGCAATTACATCATCCTGTCTGAGAAACTGATCGAACCGCTCTATGAAGCGCGCACCGGCTATGACTGGCTCACTGAAGTTGCCCGCAAGCTCGGCCTCGAAAAGCAGTTCACGCTGGGTCGCAGCGAAAGGGACTGGGTTTCGGCCATCCTCGACGAGACGCGCAAGCAATTGCCGAATGAGGGCATCCCGACCTTCGATGAACTGATGAAAAGCCGCGTCCACTACTTCAAGAACTCGACCAATTACGTTGCGTTCCAGAAGGAGATCGAAGACCCGGCGAACAACAAGTTCAAGACACCTTCCGGCAAAATCGAGCTGTTCTCCCAACGCCTTTACGACATGAAAAACCCGGAAATACCGGCCATTCCGCATTATGTCGCCTCATGGGAGGGGCCGGAAGATCCGCTCACCAAGAAATTCCCGCTCCAGCTCATCACCTGGAAGGGCAAGAACCGGGCAAACTCCACCTTCCATGAAAACCCGTGGGAGCAAGCGGTGCAACCGCAGCAATTGTGGATTAACCCCATGGACGCCGACCGTCGCGGTTTGAAAAAGGGCGACAAGGTGCGCGTTTTCAATGACCGCGGCATCACCGAAATCGGCATCGATATCACGCCCCGCATCGTTCCTGGCGTGGTGGCGCTGCAAAGCGCCGCCTGGTGGAAACCGGGGCCGGACGGCATCGACCGGAACGGCTGTGCAAACGTGCTGTCTTCAACCCGGCGCACACCGCTCGCCAATGGCAATTCCCACCAGACCATGCTGGTCGAAGTGAAGAAAGCGTGAGGGCTCGCATCATGGCAAAACAACTCGGCTTCTTCATCGATTCCAGCATGTGCAGCGGCTGCAAAGCCTGCCAGGTCGCCTGCAAGGATAAAAACGACCTCGACAACGACCGCGCATTCCGGCGTATTTACGAGGTGCGCGGCGGCGGCTTCATGAAATCGGGCGAAGGCTACGTCAACAACGTGTTCGCCTATACGTTGTCGATCTCATGCAACCACTGCTCAGACCCGATCTGCGTGAAAAACTGCCCGACCACCGCCATGACAAAACGGGCGGAGGACGGCGTTGTCGTGGTTGATACCGCAAAGTGCATTGGCTGCGGCTATTGCGCCTGGTCGTGCCCCTATGGCGCACCGCAGATGAATACCAAGACCGGCCAGATGTCGAAATGCGATTTCTGCATTGATCTCCAGGCCAAGGGCGAAGACCCGGTTTGTGTCGCCACCTGCCCGCTCAATGCCATCAAGTATGGTCCCATAGAAGAGCTGCGCGCCAAATACGGCACGCTCGCAGATGTGCGCGGATTGCCTGATTCCGCCACCACCAAGCCCAATCTTGTCATCAAGCCCCATCAGGGCGCGCAGCCGGAGGGCATCTGACATGCATGAATGGCCCCTTCTGATCTTCACCCTTCTCCTCGGCGCCGCCATCGGCCTCACTGGAATTGCCGCTCTGTTCGGTGCATTCCTGCGTGCCGGTGGTATGAATGACGGGCCGCTGGCCTACACATTGCGGCCTCCCGTCATTGCAGCGGCGGTGCTTGGGCTCGTCGCACTCGCAGCCTCATTTTTGCATCTCGGTTATCCGCTCAATGCACCGAATGCGCTACGACATGTCGACAGCTCCTGGCTCAGCCGTGAAATCGTCGGCACCTCGATTTTCATCGGCTTCATCTGCCTGACCGCCTTCTGGAGCATATGGAAGGGCACGCCCAACCTGTTCATGCTGCTCGTCTGCTTCATCATGGGCATATTCGATACTGTGTTCATGGGCGAGCTTTACCGCAATACCTCCGTAACCACCTGGATGCATGAATACACCCATGTGATGTTCATTGGTGGCGTAGTGCTGTGTGGCGCGCTGCTCGGCCTGATGCTGATAGGGCCGCGCGCAGCTCGCACCAGCGGCGTGCCGGTGCGCTGGATGTTTGCCTGGGCCGCGGGGCTCTCGCTTGCAGCCATTGCGGCCGAGCTCATCGTGCTGCCGTCCTATGTCTCCTTTATCGAAACCGCAGCCCGCAAGGCAGTGGTGACGCTGCCCTTCCCGGCCGTTGCCGTTTACCAGCAGTTCGGTGATGTCCGTTGCCTCCACTGGGCACTGAGCCTCATCGGCGGGGCGTTGATCCTTTATGCTGCATGGAAGGCATTCTACCAGGAAAAGCTGCGTTTCGGCACCGCTGCGGTCGCGGCGTTTTTCCTGATTTCCGGTGCCATCTTCGGGCGGATCGGCTTTTACGCAATCCACGCCCTTGCCTGATTAGAATAACGGCGGGCCGCAACTGTGCCCGTCGCTTCACCCCGCCGCCAGAAAATCCTCGGCGAAATGGCAGGCAACCTTGCGCCCGTCGATATCGCGGATCAGCGGCCTTTCCACCCGGCAACGGTCCTTGACGAAGGGGCAGCGCGTCGAGAATACACAACCCGAAGGCGGGTTGATCGGCGAGGGTAATTCGCCTTTCAAGATGATGCGCGCGCGCTTCTCCTCGACCACAGTTGGCGTCGAAGAAAGCAATGCCTGCGTGTAGGGATGCAAGGCATTGGCGTAGATCTTTTCCTTGGGACCATGCTCGACCGTATGGCCGAGATACATCACCATCACATCATCGGCGATATAGCGCACCACGCCGAGATCGTGGGAGATGAACAGGTAGGCAAGCCCCAGTTCCTCCTGCAAGTCAGCAAGCAGATTAAGCACCTGCGCCTGGATCGACACATCAAGCGCGGAAACCGGCTCATCTGCCACCACGAGCTTTGGCGAAAGCATCAGGGCACGCGCAATGGCAATGCGCTGGCGCTGGCCGCCCGAGAACATATGGGGGTAGCGATTATAAAATTCAGGCCGCAGCCCCACCTTGTCCATCATCGCACGCACCCGCTCCCGCCGCTCGTCGGCGGAGAGTTGCGTATTGATGATCAGCGGCTCCTCAAGAATGGCCCCAACCTTCTTGCGCGGATTAAGCGAGCCATAGGGGTTCTGAAAGACCAGTTGCACCATGCGGCGCAAATCCGGCCACTGCGCGCGCGTCGGATGGGCGGCATCAATGCCGTTCAGCATCAACGCGCCATCGCTCGGCTTTTCGATCAGCGTCACCATGCGGGCCAGCGTGGACTTGCCACAGCCGGATTCACCGACCACCGCCAGCGTTTTGCCCGGCAGAATGGAAAACGACACCCCACCCACCGCCTGCAACTGCGCGGGGGCACGGAACATGCCGCGGCGGACTTCATAAACCCGCTTGAGGTTTTTGGCTTCTACGACGGGTAAACTCACTGTTCCGCCTCCGCTCCGATGAGGTGGTCGGACTTAATTCTTTGGGCGCGATCGCTATCGCCGAGCGGATAGAAGCAGCGCAGCCGGCCCTCTTTCCAAGCCGCAATCTCCGGTCGCCTTGTGATGCAGCGGTCAGTGGCATACTGACAGCGCGGGCTGAACAGGCAGCCATTGGGCCGGTCAGCGAGCCCCGGCACCACGCCGGGAATGGTGGCAAGCCGCCCGCCCGTCGCCCGCTCCGGGAGCGCCGCCATCAAGGCGGCGGTGTAGGGATGTTGGGGCTCCCGGAAGAGATGGTCCGCTGTCGCCTCTTCCATGATCTGGCCCGCATACATCACCATCATGCGCTGCGCTGTCTCTGCCACCACGCCCATATTATGGGTGATGAGCACCATCGCCATATTGCGTTCGCGTTGCAGCGACACGAGCAGATTGAGGATCTGCGCCTGAATGGTCACATCAAGCGCCGTAGTCGGCTCGTCGGCAATCAGGAATTTCGGATTGCACGCAATGGCCATCGCGATCATCACGCGCTGGTTCATACCTCCCGACATCTGGTGCGGAAAGGACTTCAACCGGCTTTCCGGTGCCGGAATGCCTACCAACTCCAGAAGTTCGATTGAGCGCGCCCAGGCCTGCTTGCCGCTCATGCCTTCATGGAATTTGAGGGTTTCCGCAAGCTGATACCCGATCGTGAAGCACGGATTGAGGCTGGTGGTCGGCTCCTGGAAGATCATCGCCACATCCTTGCCGATGATCTTGCGCCGATCACGCGGTGAGATGGTCAGGAGATCGCGCCCGTCGAAGGAGAGCTTGTCGGCCCGCACCTTGCCGGGAAAGGGCACGAGCCCCATCAGCGCCAGCATGGTCATGCTCTTTCCCGAGCCGGATTCGCCCACGACACCGAGAATCTCACCCTGATCGAGGCGCATGGTCATGCCCTCGACCGCATAAACCACGCCACCACGTGTGGGAAATTCGACCGATAGATTTTCAATTTCAAGAAGAGCCATGGTTTTAAAACTCCTCAGCTCTTCAGTTTCGGATCAAGCGCATCGCGCAGACCGTCACCCAGCAGATTGAAGGCAATGACGGTCAGCAGAATGGCGATACCCGGTAGTGTGACAACCCACCATAACGAGCCGCTGATGAACTCACGGGCGTCGGCCAGCATCGTGCCCCATTCGGGAATGGGGGGCTGGGCTCCTAGCCCGAAGAAGCCAAGCGCCGCAGTATTGAGAATGGCGGTGGACATGCCGAGAGAGGACTGCACGATCAGCGGTGCCATGCAATTTGGCAATACTTCCTTGAACATCAGGCGCACACTACCTGCACCGTTGAGTCTTGCTGCCGTCACATAATCCTTAGACATTTCGGAAATGACAGAAGCGCGGACCAAGCGTGCATAGTGCGGCAGGAGAATGATCGCCACGGCAATCATCGACGGGACGAGCCCCGGCTTGAGAATTGCGACGATAACCATCGCCAGCAAAAGCCCCGGCAAAGTGAGAACGATATCCATGCATCGCAGAATGATGACTTCGGTGATGCCGCGCGCAAAACCGGCAACAAGCCCAAGTGTTGTACCAACAATGATCGACAGAAGCACGACGCCAGCACCGACGCCGAGGGAGTAACGCGTGCCGTAGATCAGGCGCGAAAGCATGTCGCGACCGATGGCGTCCGTCCCCAACAAATGCGCCCAAGTACCGCCTTCCTGCCATACCGGTGGCCTGAGACGCATGGGCGTGTTCGAACCAGCAAATCCATAGGGAGCCAGGACATCTGCAAAAACAATGCAAAAAATCAGCAGCAGGATGAAGCCAAGTCCGGCCACAGCTCCGCGATGCGCAGAGAAATAGCCCCAGAACTCCCGGTAAGGCCCCAGTGGCTTTGCCATCTCAGGGACGGCATTGGGAAGCGTTTGAGCTGTCATTGCGCAGACCTGATACGAGGATTAATGAGACCGTAGGTGAGATCAACCAGAAGATTGACTATCATCACCAGAGAACCAATCAGCAGCAGACCGCCCTGCAAGACCGGATAGTCACGGCGCATGACGCCGTTGAGAATCCAGGTTCCTATCCCCGGCCAGGCGAAGATGGTTTCGGTCAGAATGGCCCCCGCCATCAGCACGCCGATCTGAAGGCCTATAACTGTCACCACCGGAATGAGCGCATTGCGCAAGGCATGGATGGCGATGACGCGAAAAACCGGCAATCCCTTGGCCCGCGCGGTACGGATATAATCTTCACCGAGAACCTCGAGCATGGACGAGCGTGTCATGCGGGCGATCACTGCAAGCGGGATGGTTGACAGCACGATGGACGGCAGAATGAGATGTCTCGCCGCTGAGGCAAGCGCCCCCTCCTCGCCAGAAAGCCAGGCGTCGATCAGCATGAAGCCGGTTACGGGCTCGAAATAGAACATCGCGGAAATGCGCCCCGAAACCGGGGTCAGATCCAGGTAGTTCGAAAAAAACATGACGAGGAGAAGGCCCCACCAAAAGATTGGCATTGAGTACCCGATCAGCGCGCCGCCCATGACACCCTGATCCACCAGCGTGTTACGTTTCACCGCCGCAACCACTCCGGCGGGCAACCCAACAACCAGGGCGATAATCATGGCGCAGACCGCCAATTCCAGCGTGGCAGGGAACAACGTCCTGAATTCGTTGAGAACCGGCGTCGCCGAGATCATCGATGTGCCGAGATCGCCGTGAAATACCCGCGTCACATAATACCAGTATTGTGTGAGAAGCGGCTTATCGAGCCCGTATTCGTGCACAAGCAGGGCATAGCGTTCGGGCGTGATGCCGCGCTCTCCCGCCAATGTTTCGATGGGATCTCCCGGAACCATCCGGATAAGGAAAAAGGCCACGACTGTCAGGCCGATGAAGGTCGGCACAATCAGGCTGAGGCGTGTCAGGATATATCGAATCATGGAGTTGCGGTCAGACCTTGCAATCAATGCTTTCCGCCAAATCCGCTGTATGGGGATTCATCGGAAATCATGGGTTTTGTTTTCTAATTTCACAATGCTTGTCGCACTCAACCGGAGGTCGTTAAGTGCACATTGCTTCAATGATAGAAGTGCCTGAATTTCACGGAAATGGAGGGGCAGCTCGACGCCGTCCCTCCATTTGAGACAAAAGATGCAGTTACTTACCCTGGATGTCAACACCATAGAAGTAGTGGCGGGCGAAGGGGCTGAGCTTGTAGCCGGTCACTTCCTTGCGGATGGGGCCGATCTGGACAGCATGCGCGATGGTGAACCACGGCGCTTCCTTCTTGAAGATTTCCTGAGCCTTGGAATAAAGCTCCGTGCGCTTTGCCGTATCTGTGATGACCTTGGCATCTGACACGAGCTTCTGGAAATCCTGATTACACCACTTGGCAATGTTGCCGCCGCCCTGCACGGCCGCATCACAGCCCAGCAAAGTGTTGAGGAAGTTATCTGGATCACCGTTATCACCGGTCCAACCGAATTGACCGGACATATGCTCACCATTTTGCAGACGCTTGCGGTATTCGCCCCATTCATAGGACTTGATCTCCGCCTTGACGCCAACCTTGGCAAGGTCAGCCTGCATCAGTTCGGCAGTCCGGCGGCCGTTCGGCATGTAGGGACGCTGCACCGGCAGAGCCCACAGGTCGATGGCCAAATCCTTGACGCCCGCTTCCGCCAGAAGCTTCTTGGCAGCCTCCGGATCATAGGGATCATCCTTGATGGATTCATTGTAGGACCACAGCGTCGGCGGGATAGGATTAACTGCCGGAATGCCGGTATCGAGATACACCGTCTCAACCAGCGCCTTCTTGTTGATCGACATGTTGAGCGCCTTGCGGACGCGCACGTCGTCGAACGGCTGCTTCTGGGTGTTCCATGCGAGATAACCGACATTGAGGCCAGGCTGCGACAGGACCGTGATGCTTGCGTTGTTCTTCATGGCCTCGATGTCTGCCGGGTTCGGGTAAGCCATGACATGGCACTCGCCCTTCTGCAGCTTGGCCCAGCGCACGGAAGCATCCGGCGTGATGGCGAAGACGAGATCATCAATGGCTGCCTTGCCCTGGTAATATTCGGGGAAGGCTTTGAAGCGCACGATGGCGTCTTTCTGGTACTGCACCAGATAATAAGGGCCGGTGCCGATGGGCTCCTGGTCGACCTTCTCAGGTGTGCCAACCTTCAACATGGCGTCGGCATATTCCTTGGACTGAATGCCCGCAAACTGCATGGCCACATTGGCGAGGAACGGCGCCTCCGGCTTGTTGAGCACAAAGCGGACCGTGTAGTCATCAACCTTTTCGATGGCTTTCAGGTTTTTCTGAAGGCCCATATCGTTGAAATAGGTGTGGTTGGACGAGGTCACCTTGAAATAGGGATTAGTGTCCTTCCACTGGCGCTCGAAGGTGAAAATAATGTCATCGGCGTTGAAATCGCGCGTCGGCTTATAGGTCTTGGACGTATGCCACTTCACACCCTTGCGCAGATGGAAGGTATAGGTGAGACCGTCCGAAGAAACATCCCAACGCTCGGCAAGGCCGTTAGCGGTCACCTTGGTGCCACCATATTCAAACTGCGTCAGGTTCGAGTAAATATGAACGTTGACGTCAAACGAAGTTCCTGTGGTATTGACGCTCGGCAGGAAATTCTCGGGTGACCCTTCCGAACAATAGACCAGTGTCTTGGCGGAAGCAGCGCTGGCCATCAGAAAAGCCGGCAGACAAATTGCGGCGAGGAGAGCAGAACGTTTCACGTTGTTGTTTCCCTTTGCTAAAACTGAGAGCGGAAGCACTTTCGCACAAGCATTTACTATCTAGGGTAGCATTTTTTCCGTCAATGCCGCCATCTGGATGACCAGGGTCCTGCTCAAGCCTGGAAAAGAGCAATGCCTTTAACCCGTCTCCAGTGAAAAAATAGAAATTTTTCAATTAGTTAAAGAAATTTTCCGATATCAAAGGGCGCGAAGTTTAGGCCCCCCTAAAAATCAAGCTATACTATGGTTCATCGAATCTAATGGGTTTGGGCATTTTTCCTTATTTTTCAGTATCTTCTATGCAAGCAAGGCCAATCCGCGCCTCCGTGCGGCGTAGTGCCACTGTTCTTAACTCCTTGAAGAACGCTCAATTTTGCACTTGTCCAAAAGCCGAAAAGCAGCCATTGAACTCTCACTTGGGGGGATTCCGCCACGCCGAAACGCGCCGCGCATTCTCATTTTTTCGTGCCGGATTTCCCTGCTCTAAAACGCATTGTACGTTCCAGTCGGGTGGAGGCAGAAACGCGCATTGTTTCCAACACACTGAACCGGAACGCCGGATAGAAAATCATGCTTATCGGTATTAGTCTTATTCTGCTGTGCCAGTTGATCGGCGAAGCCGTTGTGCGCATGACGGGCATCCCCGTGCCGGGCCCCGTCATCGGCATGGCATTGCTCATTGTATTCCTGTGGCTCAAGGAAATGTTCGGGCCGGTTTCAGCAACCCCTGGTTATTATGCCGTCGAAAACACCGGCAGGGGCCTGCTTGCCAATATGTCCGTGCTTTATGTGCCTGCGAGCGTCGGCATCATCGACAAATTCGACGTCATCTCGCGATATGGCTGGACGATGGTCATCGCCATCGCCGGATCGACGGTGCTGGCACTGGCAGCCACGGCACTGACGTTCATGGCGGTGGCCAAGCTGACCGGTACCCATGAGGCCACATCATGAGCGCCACTTCTTTTTCCCTGTGGGTCTCTTTATCGCACACTCCGCTGCTGTGGCTGACGGCGACGCTCCTGTGTTTCCTGCTGGCCAATTACATTTCACAGAAATCGGGCCGCTTTCGCATTGTCGTCAACGCCCCCATCCTGGCGACGATCATGCTGGGAATTGTTCTGGTATATACCGGCACAAAATACGAAACCTATTTCGAAGGCGCGCAATTCGTCCATTTTCTGCTGGGTCCGACCACTGTCGCCCTGGGCATTCCGCTTTATGAGAACCGGGGCATTATCCGCAAATCTCTGCTGCCAACCAGCATCGCCCTTGTGGTGGGCGCGGCGGTGGCGACCGGGTCGGCGCTGGTCATTGGCAAGCTGATGGGCGGATCAAATGTCCTCCTGATCACAATGGCGCCAAAATCCGTGACCACGCCCGTCGCCATGGGCATCAGCGAGACACTGGGCGGCGACCCGGCACTGACCGTCACCATCGTCATGTGTACGGCGCTTATCGGCATTATTTCTGTCGGCCCGCTGATGAAGCTCCTGGGCATCACGGATCTGCGCGCACGCGGCCTGGCGATTGGCGTCACCTCCCACGGTATGGGAACGGCTTACGCGTTCTCTGAGAACCAGGTCACCGGGTCGTTCTCCGGAATCGGTATGGGTATCAGCACATTCGTGACGGCGGCCATCATCCCGGTATTTCTGAAGATGATGGGGATTATCTAACCCCGCTGGCCCGGCAGATCAGGAAAAAGATGCGAAGAAATTTCTCCCACGCCCTTCAAAGGGGTGTGGGAGGAGAGAGACGCGCCCCCCAACGCGTACCCGGCAGCCCAGCCTACTTGCGCACCAGAGCGGCGGGCACCGGGTAAGCCGTGGTGTTTTTGAGCGCCTGAGCCACATATTGCACCGTCATGTCTTTGACCTGCATGTCATCCGTCAGATGCGCAAGGAAGGCGTCGAAAGCCTCGCGATCGGCGGCGACCACGCGCAACACGTATTCTCCCTTGGCTTCCAGCCGATAGAAATCGAGCACATGGGCCAATGCAGGAGCTTCTGTGGTGAACTTCTTCAGTTGCTCGCTCGATAATCCATCGGTGCGCGCGGTCACCAAAGCGGTGAACTTCAAGTTCAGCTTTTCGGGAGAAACCAGAGCGACACGTTTGGTGATATAACCATCGCGTTCCAACCGTTGCACGCGCTTCCAGCAAGGCGTGGTGGTCAGGTTGATATGAGCTGCCAGAACGGCAAGCGAGATGCTCGCGTCCTTCTGCAACAGCGTCAAAATTTTCCTATCAATTGCGTCCATGTCAAAATCTCTCTCAAATTCACAAACAGAGCACCCATAGGTGCCTAAAAATTTAGTCCGGCGCGTTTGCGTAATCGGCGTGGCCGCATTTGCCCATGAAAAGAGACATAAATTTCCAACGGTCCGCGTCAAGACTACGGTAGAACAAATTATTCGAGCGTGCCAAGGGCTAGAAATAGAAAAAATTCCTAATAAATCATATAGATAGCATGGTTATGCACAACCCTTTTCGATTTCGCGGCATTCGACCTTCGCGATCTACTAGCATACAAGGCAAGCATTCGCGCTCCCGCCAGGCGGGTTAAATTTGCGTGACGCTGCAACAACCTACTGTGATATATTTCTGTTTTATGGCATCACTGAAGCTGCCAAGCCTTTTCTACAGGATACTGAAATGACCATTGAGAGCATCTCTTTCAAGAATTCTCCCGCCATCCGCATCAGCACCGCCTCTGGTCAGGAGGCCGTGGTGTTGCTGCATGGCGCGCAGGTTGTGTCCTGGAAGGTGAACGGTGAGGAACGCCTCTATCTTTCGGAAAAGGCTGATCTTGCCGCAGGTGCTGCCATCCGCGGTGGAATTCCGCTGTGCTTCCCGCAGTTTTCAACGCTTGGCTCCTTGCCGATGCATGGGTTCGCCCGCAACAAGGCGTGGCACCCTGCGAGCACAAAAGGCGATACCCAAGGCACCAGCGCCGTTCTGGAACTGTCCGAAACGCCAGAAACGCGTGCCCTGTGGCCGCATAACTTCAAAGCGGCGCTCACGGTTTCACTGACCGACACCACGCTGGCGGTACAACTGGGCATCACCAATACCGGGAATGCGCCCCTCTCCTTCACTACCGCGCTTCATACCTATTTCCGCGTGAAGGACATTTCTGAAGTAGCCATCGACGGCTTAAAAGACACGCGCTACCACGACAAGGTCGCCAATCTTGCCGATCAGACCGAGCCGCGCGACACAGTCCGCTTCTCCGAACAGACCGACCGCGTCTATTACGACGCCTCCCCCGACCTCACCTTGCACGACGGCAGCAGCCGCATTGCCATTCACGCAGATGCCATGCCCGACACCGTGGTGTGGAACCCCTGGGTGGAGCGCGCGCGGGACATGATTGATCTGCCCGATGACGGATACAAGTATATGGTTTGCATTGAGGCGGGCTGTATCGGTCAACCCGTCACGCTGGACGCGGGTCAAAGCTGGAAAGGCGGACAGACCCTCAAGGCCTGATTACCGTCGTCCGCCATTAAAATCTCTCACTGAATATCAGAACTACGCATCTAGACTAATGCGCGTTCTAAGTGGATCTCCGGTTAACCGCAAAGCGTTATGGCATCAAAGAATCCTGAGTGAAGTGCGTTTCATATTAAACGCGCTTCACTCCAGCAGCCTCATCAGTTTCTCTATTCAGGGCGGGCGATGCGCCTGGAGACGAAGGGCTATTGCTTAAGAGCAACATCGGCTGGCCTTTTGCTTGGGTCGGAAGGATCCAACATCGACGGCGCGCGATTCAACCCATTGAAAAATCGTTATTTAAACCCGCATCCCAACAGGCAGGCAGCACTTTCGACAATGCGAATTGTGCATAGATGCATAAGGCTAACGCATATTGGCATTGATCGCCAATTGTTGGCACATAAAAACAATACCAAATCTGCAAAAAATACAATAAGTATCCAATATCAAGAACCAGAGTTTCGTTCATTGTTTTTCGCTCTGGGCGATAACCTAAATTGGGGCTTCACTACAATATGAAAGATTTCTCCTCTCTCCTCCCGCCGCTTTCCGAAATGAAGCAGGAGGAACAAATTTCAGATGCGCAGTCCTGCGATCCGGTTTCAGCCGCGGTTTCGGTGTTGGCTGCCTTTTTAAAGGGAAATGGCTGTTCGGCGGAAGAACTGCCGCATTTGTTCGAACAGCTCTGCGCCATTGCGAGCCGGAAAGCGTCCATAAAGCCAAACACCCAGCCTGCACGCCACACCACAGAACCACGCAACAGAGCAGAACCGGCGGTCCCCGTCTCGGAATCGGTTTGGCCTGACTATCTCGTCTGTCTTGAGGATGGCAAAAAAGTCAAAAACCTCAAAACTTATCTTCAACGCGTCTATGGACTGAACCCAGAAGAATACCGTCTCCGCTGGGGCCTTCCGGACGACTATCCGATGCTCAACCCGGCTTTGCGCGTATTACGGCAACAGATTGCCATGCAGAACAAAATTCATCTGAAGAGAAAAGTATATAAAAACAAGCCATAAAATAGTAATTCTCAAATAACGGCCCGCTGCAATTTCGGTGATGGTTGTCTTAATTCAACTTTACGCATGACATATAAAATAAATATCATGTGGAATTAAGCATACTGTCACCGAGATACCAATAAATATTAGAGATAATATATTTAAAACTAAATCAATACAAATGAAGTTATAAACGTAAGGCTTAGTGTGCCTATTTCTAATATTAAAAGCGGAATAATTATAGCAAACCTAACTTCTATCGTTGTTTGACACCTCATGATAATAAAAAATAATATAAATATTGAAAAAATTGCAGAAAAAAATCCAATATAATGCACTACATTTTCTCGCCGTAAGAAAAAATTTCCTGCGCCTGAACTACCAAGCGTCGAAAAAACTGCAGCCCAAAATAATAAGTTAATTATAAAAATAATAAATAAAACTGAAAATACAACTGATTTTTTTCTTAGCATAATTCATTCCTACGTCTAGAAGGCGTTTTTTGATGTCCAATTTCCCTGAAGTCAACTGAATTATGTGTTTCTTCCTTAATTTTAATCCGAGTTTTGTCACTCAATTTATCTGACGGCTGCCCAGACTCCGTCAGAAATGAACTACTGATATCATTATAATACGGCAGCAACGCCTCAGGAATCGAATTTTCGGAACTTGCTTCCCCAAAGAAGTTACGGTGATGTTGTGGAGGGTACCTTCACCGTAACGCCAAAGCGAAGGGTAATTCGAAGTGTCCCACTCATTTTATAGTCGAGGATGGTCCCCCATTACAAACAGAACACCAAACACAAATACTATCGTAATAAATTGAGATGGTATTAGAATAGCAAGGAAAGCGCTCTGAGTATTTGTTTTTAACATCCTATTGAACACTAGGTTCAACATATAAAATATAGCTATAATTGAAAATATAAAATAAATACCGCAAATTATTCCTTCGTTTCCCTTAAGAAAACTACCTAAAGTAGTCCTATTTAAAAAATTAAAAATAATAAACCAAAAAATAAAATCAAATAAAAATATGATTACAAGTAAAATATTAGTAGTCTTTCCAGCTTTATCATCATCACGGATTTTCATTTGAACGAGCCTTTCTTTGGCGATCAGATTCCGGATTCCGGTGACAGTATACGGAATTCCCCGTTCTTTCATTTGAGACGATAGGGAAAAGGAGAATTCCGAATACCGTCACCGCAAGTACTCCCGCCGAGCGGTGGGGAATAAACTGGGACCAAAAGTGTCCCGCTTTTGAAGCAGTGAATAAGCTAGTGGGACACATACCGCGAAAAACGCAATAAAATCAGTGGTCTTTTTTGATACTGGCGATCCCGGGAAGACTCGAACTTCCGACCTTCGGTTTAGGAAACCGTTCAATGACAGGCGCAGACAGTGATTATCGTAAAAATTATGTTTAGTTTCAGACAATTAACCAACCACAGCTTCTATAAAATTCCAATAAATTTCACGAAATATCATTCTAAATGGTCATGAATTGGTCACACATTCCTCTGATCAACGTCTTGCTAAATAACAAAAATTAGATCTTGTACCCATAAATTAGAATTAGATTTTGTGCTACTTAAAAAATTTCTTGCACCGAATTTGGATTTTTGGCAGATTAGGGACAGGAGATGATTTATCTCCTGAGGGTCATGCTCCATATTTATGGAGATACGCCTGACCTGAACCAGTAAGCAGAATGAGTCTGTCAAAACAGAAGTAACGGGGCCTACGTGTTTCGGGTTCCTACTCTCTTGGATGCCTCCAAGCGGGTGACTGTGGCAGAAAGTTCTGGCGCAGAACATTGATGACCTCTCCGAGCGTGCTAGGACTTAAGAGAGGATGCGTGGTTAGACGAGCACACGTCCTACCTGATGCAGCTTATGGGCACCTAACAGTCCGACGCGGGCCTGTTGCATTAGGTTGAAAGGGATGGATGAAACACTCTCATTAAGCCATTTCTCCTTATAGGAGGAATGGCTGGGAGGGTGTTTATGCTCCTTACAGATTCAGCTACTAACATTTTTGCACGCGAACCCTTTCTCACGCGCGAACAGCTTGCTGTTACGCTTCAAATTTCCATCAGCACAGTAGCCAGATGGCAACTTGAAGGCATGCCTTCAATCGGGCGAGGCCGTTCCGTTCGTTTCATTCTTTCTCAGATTTTGGACTGGCTTGGGACCGCACCGCCTCGCGGCTCCGGGCAACCAGGAATGCCACGCCCGCAAAGGCGCAGGGGCAGGCCGAGGAATATTGACCGCCTTCTGCCGATGGAGGCGCATCCATGACGTCGCCAGTCGTCGATCACGAGAAGAAGCTGCTCGGTCGTATCCGACGCGGCCCGAGAAACGCTTCTTACACCTCCATTTCTAATCATCTTATCGACCATCCAACCTTAAGCACCGACGCAAGAATTGCTCAGATGTATTTGCTATCGAAGCCCGAAAACTGGGAGCTTCGCATAGCGGATTTGCGTCGAGTTTTGGGAATGGGCGAAAAGCGATGTGGGCGAAATAAAACCTACGAAGTGCTGCAAGAACTCAAAAACTCAGACCTTGTCGTTCCCGTTGATATTCGAGGTGGTAGCGGTCGTTATTGGCGGACGATTTATTTCGTATTTGATGAACCTCATCTGGATCCGGTCGGCTTTCAAAGGGCAGAACGGGAGCGTTTAACTACGGAAATGGCTCAATTCGAGAATGATCCTGAAACCGCTGATGTGCAACGAGAACCGCCGCATCCCGAAATTCGGGACGCGGTTGCAGGCACTCCAAATCCCTGTTTTCGGGATACCGTGAATCGGGACGTTACCAAAGAAAGAGTATTAAAAAACCTTCCCCCCTATAGTCCCCCCGAGCCCAGACCGCCTTGCCGCCGCGGAGACAGGGAGGGGGAAGATTTATTTGAAAAAATTTGGAAGGACTGGACGCCCCTTTTTCGTCCCAACTTCAAGGAATACTCCAGAAAAGTCTTCCTAAAACTTTCTCTTGAGGACCGCCAATCCGCTGTCAACAATGCCGGCAGTTACTGCGCACTGTGCCGCGCGCAGAAGAGGCCTCCGCTATTAATCCGCTACCTTCAAGAGCGGCTTTTCATCGAAATGGAAGAAGGTCCGGCATTTGATCATGACGGCAGTTTCGTCATTACCCCTGACCGTCCCGAATGGGAGCCACACATTGCGTCCCTCCAGAAAAAATATGGTGTGAGAATAGCATCCAAAGCCGTTTCTTATGGGAAACTACTTACAAAAACGAGATGGCCTGAAGGCCACCAAACAAGTACTGGCAGCTCAACAAATGCCACATCTTCACCGCCCTTTCAACAGCTTCGCTGTCCTCCTCTGCGTTCCGGCCCTGCGGGTGACAGAACGGTGAATAGGCGGCTCGGCGACAAGCATCGGGACGAGGGACGTCCCGGAAAGAATATCGATGGCCTGCGGCGCATCGAACAAGGGAAGGAGTGAGTGCTTCATGTCTGGTCCGCAATTCATCCACCTTCAGAGTTTCACCCGTAAGACCAATAAGAAGGGACAGAGCGTCACACAGATATTCGGCGAAGCGAGGCGCGATCCCGAGTATTCCGCGCACATTGATGAGAAGGAGCGGAAACCACCAGTTGTAGTGTGGGGGATGTCAGTCGCAGAAATCGAGGCTGAGCACGACGCCATGCTTGAGCACAGTGCAACGACTGTCATTCTCAAAAACGGCACCACGGCCCGCCGCGCCATCCGACAAGATCGCCACACCCTTATGACGGCAATCGCCTCCTTTCCTGTTCCAAGAGAGTTGGTAGAACGTAGCCAGGAAGAACAAGGGCGGTATGGCTATTGGCGGCAAAAGAACGTCGACTATTTTCGAGAGCTTTGGGGCGACAGGGTGCGCGGCATTATCGAGCACCGGGACGAAGGACATTTGCATTTGCACGTTTATGGCCTGCCCGATGATCCCGATTGCCAAGCGCGCAATATGAACGCGGCCTACGCCGCCAAGATTGGGGAGTTGAAGCGGCTGGAAGCGGAAGGCGTGGACAACAAGGAGGCCCGCAAAGCCGCAAACGTCCTATACAAGGCCGAGATGCGCAAATTTCAGGATGATTATTTCCAGCGCGTTGGCATCCCATGCGGGCTTACGCGCGAAGGGCCAAAGCGCGAGAGGAAATCTCGGCGACAATGGCAGATCGAGAAGGAACAAGCCCGTTCCGCCTCCGACTTCTCGCTTTGCCATCGTATCGAGGCCACAGAACGCGACAGGATGGCCGCTGAGACTCTGAAAGCAGATTTGATGTCCAAAATGGCTGAGCAGGAAAAACTTGCGTCCATAGCCCGCGCAGAGGCTCGGGAATTGGGCCTAAAGGAAGCTGCTACGGAATTTAAGCAATGGAAGCCTAAATGGGCCAACGATTATGCCAAGGCCCATTCATATGCCCTCAATGGCGTGATCAAAGATGAAATTGAGACGGTCTACCGGGATAGCGAAGGGAAGTGGCAATGGACATTAGCGAGCTGGGTGGCCGAAGAAGCCCGAGTAACCTATGAAAACATCAAGACTGCTGTCCTCAGTAGGTCGGGCGAATTTCTTGTGAAGTTGATTGGGATACTGGACAAGCTCAAGGAGATAACCGATCAATTTCTCAGAGAAGACGCAATGCAGGCGATTGATCTCGATCTCGATACATTCACCAAGGACAACGATTTCAGTGGTCCGTCGCTTTAATCCAACCCAGCTTGGAACTGAGCAGCATGATGCGAGGCGTCATGCTGGCCATCGAATTAACCCAGGCCGATCATGAAAGGGATTTGACCGTTGCCAATATCCAGCTTTTGTATTGGGTTATCAGCGTGGAAAATTGAGGAACCCCGGCCTTTACCAAGCTAGCCGTGTAGTCGTCGAAGCTCAGTGACGGATTTTGATAATGCTGTAGGTCTTCCGCAATTGCATGGATAACCTCTTCTGGACAGAGAGAAAATAAGTCAATCAAGAAATTGTCTGGATGCTTGGCGTGAACCCCGTATGGGGACAATATTGCATCAGGAAAATCATCCCTGTTGAAGGTAACGATAACATTTGCCCTGCCGATGACCGCTGCCGCCAAAACGTGATTATCGCCCGGGTCAGGCAGGGAGAGGCACTTGGAAAATTCTTGATGGTTTGTCACCAAGCAGTCAGGAATCGCCTCATTCATAAGCTGCCGGGTTCTTGACAGATTTCCTTCTGAAAGATCGGGCCTATTTACCAGAAGATTGCGTATCCACTCATCATGTATTTCATCGCTCCACTTTGCCCTGAACAGTTTGGTTTGGGCGAGATAGAGCACGAGGCTTCGCAGCCTCGCACCGTAAAACACATTCGCATCAATGAACGCGGTGAAGGTGGATATCATGAAGGCGATCACTCAAGCCCAAGCTTGCGTGCCTCCTCATTCAGATCCTTGAGCGCCTGCTTCTGACGGTTCTGCATTTTCTGTTCGTAGTCCTTCAGATCGCAGAATTTAATTCTGCGATGCGTCCCAACCATTGAAAAGGCGATCATCCCGTTATCGATCTGCTGCACCAGGTAAGGTCTCGACACATTGAGATAGTCCGCCGCTTGTTGCGTCGTGAGAACGGCATCATAGGGAATCAAAGACATGGGTGTCCGATTCGCCATGGTCTCCAAAACCATGTGAATAAACGTAACAGCACGAGCCGGAAGCGGAACAACGACGTTGGGGAGATCCCCCTCTTTGTCGAGCGTGATGGTTACATCTTGATTGGCGTTAGCCACTACGCGAAGTCTGTCTGCTGCTGCACGAGCCATAATAGCTTCTGACTCACTGGCAACAAACGGCTCATGCGTTTGATCCATGAGAACGTGCATTTTTCTCTCCTATTTCCAGTAGAGGGCGAGAGCCTCTCTACATGATTTTTATACCATAACAATCCTCGGTTGTCACTATCAACCGAAATAATCGAAATAAATGAAATAAGCGTAACTGCGCCAATTTTAGGGCTGCGCACGAATTTGTGCGCAGCGATTTTCCCATCGTAAGGCTGGTAAATGTATCTTCCAAAAATGAGGCCATGCAGCCGATGAACATCTCGACAAACTTTCAGAGAACCCCTGAGGTTTTCTAACGTAATACTGACCGACTATTACGTTGCAAGCAACGGTCGGCCAAGGGACACCCTTGGAACCCGTGGGAAGAGGTATCCTGTTCCCCGTTCGACGCGCCGCAGGCCGTCGATTGTGTCGGGACGTTCCCCGTCCCGACTACCACCATCACGCTGAACGGGCGACAGCCTGTCACCCGCAGGGCCGCTGCGCAGCGGATGATGGCAACGCCGTTGACGAGCTGGCATGCGGGTGGCACCTGAAAGTTAGATCGCGACCGTTTTTCCTTTCACCCGAGCTATTATCGCCAATTGAAAGGAAAACCATTGCTTCACAAGTGTTATGACATCCCGCAGCTCAGCAAACTTCGATAACCAACTGCTCCTGAAACCCCGGTGCTCTGAAATGGGGCCCCGCCGTATTAGCGACGATGCGGGTTCCGCTCGGGCGTTTGAAATCAACACAATGATGCGTATGTCCGTGAACCCACAGCGCGGCCCGCCCGCTATCGGTAAGGTGCGACAGGTCTGAAGCACAGTTGCCCGCCCGCCATGTGCCAAGCATACCTTTAGGCAGGCATTCGGGATGCGGAGCGTGATGCGTGACCACCACAACGGGTTCGCTCGCGGGTTCGGCGAGTAATGCTTCCAGCTTGGCGCGAGCCTCGCGATGCAGCCGGATGCTGTCGCCGATCGTGATCAGATGCGAGCCGCCATCGTGCTCAATGTCGATCTGTTCGCCGGTTTCAGCACGAGGGTTGGGCTCTCCGGCGAGTGCATAATCAGTCCAAAGCGTGCCACCGATGAACCGGCAGCCGCCAATCACAGCGGCGCTATTGTCGACCATCGTAATGCCGAACCGCAGAGCCATGGCTTTGGCAAGCTCCATGTTCTCATTCAGCACGCCGTTCCAGTGTTCATGGTTACCCATGACAAACACCACGGGCTTGCCCTCAGCAAGATCGTTCAGTGCCCGGAAGCCGCCCATACAATCTCCCTCAAAAATGTCACCGGCGGCCACCAGCACATCGAAATCAGGGCGAGCAGGCTGAAACACGTCGGGATATGGCAAAGTTTCCAGATGCAGGTCAGACATGATCCATAATTTAGACATGAGGCAGGTTCCCTTTAAATGTGCTCCTACCCTATGGCGTGAGAATCGGTCTTTCCACGACCATGCGTTCCGCGTAGAATTGCGGCATGGCCAGATCTAAACGGAAAAATCCCGGCTGTGGCTGGACAACAGCAGTGAGCGACAAAACGTTCAAAACGCGCGAACATCGCCGTGAGCGGCATACCGTGCGCGCGCTGGATTTGGCCATTGAAGAGCCCCCACCGGAGCGGGCGTTCGGGAATCCTTGGGCCGGCGAGAAGGATGGCAAGCAATGGTTCGATCCGAACAAACATCCTAAGATGATGCGGAAGTAAAGTCTCTAATTGGCGGAAGCGCGGCTATGGTGAATGAATAAGTATATCAGGCCTACTGGCGCAATGAATATCGCGAGCATCCAGCAGATTGCCATCGTTAGCAGCTTTGAAATCAACATGAATAACGCATTTACGAAAAACACGTTCTCCCCTAAAATATACCCAACAATACTTTCGTAAACAAAACGAGAGTACGGATATAAAAACGTACTTACTGCACAAAAAGCATACATACCAACAGGAATGGCTTGCGATTTAGAACCAGAATTTAATATGATTAAGAAAAATATAGGAAATATTGACCCAAAAATGAACTGCCTAACATAATAACTTGCAGACAACCCTCCAAATGTTTTGGCGATTACATTGCGCATAGAATATTCTTTCCGTTCAATTGAATTATGATTTTTGATAAAAATATTCTTAATCCGAAACAAAGGTGATCTTCAAGTCCGAATTAGTTGCTTTCACGAAGCGGCGCAGGCGCTAGCATACCAAAACGTCTGCCAAACCGGTCCGAATTTTCATTCGTCGTCTCTATGCCGATTTTGTTGAATCCAAGCCCCTCAGCTTGTTCGGTAAGGAATTGCAGCAACCGCTGGCCATGCCCGCTGCGAGGCGGTCGAAAGCTCATACATGCAACAACAAGGGTGGCTTCAGGCCAGAACCCAGGAGCGGCAGGCACGCGCAGATAAATATCGTATTGCTCGGCCTGAGCATCAATCGTGACAGAATATGCACCTTCCTGAGAATGGCAATTTACCACGCCGAATTCTGCGCTCAAATATGCCTTGAATTGACATAAGAAAGGTTCAGCAGCTTTCCCATCTTGCGACATAGGCCCCGCCTTATTTTCTATCGCCCCGGAGCTTTGAGTTCTTTGGCCTTGTCCTGGCACAATTTCAGAGCCTTGGAACTGCCGTCCCACCCTACATATGCGACAACGCCGCATACGGCTGCGCAGATCAGCCAGCATAATGCCCAGCCGGCGCTACCCCGCATAAGCTTGTCGAGAAACAGGCCGTAAAGCATGAACAGAAAAAACCCGATGGCCGGCAATATATAAATTTTCCCGGAGAGCGACGGCTCTCTTCCATAGGTTCCGTTGGTCACGTTCACGAATGCTTGCGCCCAAAATCCTTCTGGCATCTGAAAACCTGCCACAACAACGGTATCGCCGAGCGAGAAATGGGCTCTGGAATTTGAGGTGAAAGAAACCGGCTTCCCATCGAGCAGAAACCCAGCTTGCTTTTTCGTAGCGACCTCTCCTCCTTGCCCAACCTGAGTGGGAACTGTGTAGGCGACAACTTCACTGACAACGCCTGCGAGAATTTCCATTTACTACCCCTGCTCTCAATCCGACACCAAAAGAATTTAACGTTGAGCTGGGCATCGCTTGTAGGGCCTGCCATCGAGCCTGATGTGGCTTCGATCAAGGTAGCCGATCTTGAAACTCCGCTTTTGCGGCGGTTCGGTCGAGTCTTTGCAGACGGCGCTTAAAGCGAGGGAATCGCCAGCCGGTTTCATCAACTTGATCTCGCAAATCTCCTCGTTAAGCACGAGCGCTGGGAACGGCTTCTTTTTGCTAAAATTGTCTTTGTAGTTCGGATCGATCCTGATCAATCCATCGTCCAATTCGCAATTATTGTTTTCTCCCCAGGTGCCGGAAATGGCACTGAGGGCTAGCTCGGGCTCTTTGTCTTCCGTCCCAATGGCAAAAGTCGTGGCGGACCACAGCACTCCTGTACCCAGGACAACCAATCCAGCAATCATCGTGCGCATGAAGCCCCTCCACTTTTAGCTGCCTTCAAACGACAAGCTGACGTGTGGCGAAGTATGCCATATTCCGACGAAAATAAATCTGAATTTTCGATTATCCCAAAAATAGATCATTGGGCTGTTCGCACCAATTTTGTGGCGGACCAATGCCCCGAGACCTTTCCTCTCCAAGATACCAGCTATTGCGCGAGTTGATTAAAGCCGAGCGCAAACGGAAGGGCATGTCGCAAGCAGAAGTGGCGCAAAGGCTCGGACGACCGCAATCCTATGTGGCGGATTTTGAGAGACGCGAGCGACGGATCGATGTGATCGAGTTCCTATCGTTGGCCAACGCTATCGGATTTGATCCACTAGAAATTCTGACAAGAATCTCAGCCGTAGATGCATGAGTGCGCGCCTAGGCACTCGAGGTTTTTGGCGGCGCGTAATGAGTTTTGACCGCGGGGAATTGAGCGACCGGAGAAGCAAAAGCACAGTTTCAGAGCCGCACCTATGGAAGAAGTGGGCACGGGTTCGCTTGGGGGGTCATGACAGTCACCGCCTTCCGCGCTCTCGTAACAGCCACATGGAGGTTAAATCTTGCTGATCGTTCAGCATCCGCTCCTCGCGGTTGCAAGAATCGTTGGTACGCCCCCTCAAACACGATTACTTCATCGAACTCTTTTCCCTTCGCTTTATGAATCGTCATGACGGTCACCCCGTGATGGCCTCGCGTCGTCGCCGCGAACTGATCCTCGACAACGGCCGCCCTCAACAGGCCACGCGCATCCCGATAGGTGCCGTAGCTGCGCCACGCCTCGGCGAAGCGGCTCTCAATTTGCGCTCCCCGGCGCAGTAGCCGCAGGTATCGAGCTTCTTTGGCTATGGCCTGCAATTCGGCGCGAGGGCTAGATTTAAATATCTCCCGGATTGCACGCCAATCGCTCATGGGATCGCCACTGAGAGGATGCCTAGCGACATTCTCTAAAAGAGTCCGCACGTCTGGACCGATGCCGCGATTCCCAAAGCCTACATCTCCTTGCGCCCGCAGTGTCGCGGCAATGGTCCTCAGGCGAGTTGCTTTCTTGATCCCACCGGCGGAGGCCGATTCATTACGTCCCAACTCGAAAGCTGCGAGACCATCGAGCAGCAAGGCACCAAGGTGGTCCGGATGATCTCTGGGCTCCAGCAACAATGCGATCATCGCTGCCGCGAGCATTGGACCTTCCGCAGAAACCAGAACTTCCACGGGATAACGTGGCAGACCATGGTCTGCTCGTCCCATATAGTCGAAGACACCTACAGCCAGCGCGTTTGCCGGAACAAGTACGGCAAGTGACCAATCATTCGCCCGGCGTAGCCGGCCAACAACGCGCAAAATCTCTTGCTTCAAAGGTCTGAGGCTCTGTCCACGGTAGGGGCAGATCGAAACACCACTGTACGCCCCCGCATGGAATACGCCTTCAATCATGTCGTCGGCGAAGTCAGTGATTTGAGTCCCCGGGCTGCGACGGTTTTCGGCCCCAAAATTGAACTCAGTGGGCCCGAACGCTTCAATAAACTCGTCAAAGCGCCGCGGATCGGCACCCTTAAAGTCATATATTCGCTGCTTAGGGTCACCTAAAGCGATTAGCCGGCTGTATTGACCAAGCTGGGCAACCATCTGCCACTCGGCTGCATTCGTATCCTGGAATTCGTCGACAATAATTAGCGGATACGCCCGCGCATAGGCTTGGGCCAAAAGCGGGACACGTACGAACAGCTCGGTCAAAAGTTTGGCGAATAGATCAAAAGCTATCAGTCCCTCTTGATCGAAGAGCTCCCTCTGCCGCGCCGCACGCGCCTCTCCGTCAAGTCCCGCAAGACGGGCGCGCGCTTGAGCGGGTAGCAGGAGGGAAACCTCAGATCGCGCGCAAAGAAGGTAGGCGTGGCTCTTGAGAATGGTCCATGCAAAGCCGTGATAGGTGTTGATCTCAATACGTGCCAATTGGTCGCGTGGAATGGAATTGGTTGCTTGTTCCGTAACGCGGGCAATTGTGGCGCGCGCAAAGCTCAGGAATAGAGCTTTCCCGGTTTCGCCGAGCCGAGCCGCTACCAAATCCGCGCACGCTTTCGCGAGAGCAATGGTCGTCTTACCTGACCCCGCGCCCCCGCGAACGAGGATACAGCCCTCGGTTTCCAATAGCTTTAGCCGCTGTTCGCAAAGCTCCAATACCATCGCAGTTACCCGAAAAATCCGGGTGGCGGAGGTGGAGGCGGAGGCGGAGGCGGTGTGACCATTTTCTTCAGCGCCGTCAGAATTTCCATCATCGTCCGAGGAAAATGTCCTACCTCGCACTGATCGAAAAAGACGGTGAGAAAATCATCCCCTTTCTTATGAGTGAAAAGAGATAGGAACGGCGCGCGATAAGCTATTTCCGGCGACCCGTTGGGTGGAATGAGATGGGCAAGTGCGTGCGGCCACTCGCCGGCATCGACGAACCACTGGACAAACCATGCCTGCATCGCAGTGGGAACCTCCGCCTGAAGCATGTGCTCGAAGCCCGCATAAGGCTGCTCGAACGCCTCATCCGACGCGGCCAGGATAGCCGCACGTGCCTCCGGTTGCTGATGATCGAATATCGTTGCAACAGTCTTGCCGAGACCCCGAAAGAAGCTGGCGAACGGCGCCACTGCCGTCTGACCACCAGCGTCAAAAGGCACCCACCCAAGCGCATCGAGCCGCTTGTATTGCATCGGCGCAAGTTCAGCCGCTCGACGAGCAACGGCGCTGTAGGCGACCAGTTCTGTCTTACCCTCCACAACGATAATGCGGCGCGCCAACAACGCCTCGCAAAAACGTGTCCGGAAACCGTCTCTGAAAATCTTGAGTTTGAGATTTTCGGGTAGAACTACGCTGGTCGAGGTCAACTGCCCTGCGTTATCGCGTGTCAACACCATCATCTGTTCGGGTTTAAACTGCTCGATGACGTAAGGCGAATGAGACGTAAACAAAGCCTGGGCGGCAAGTTCGCGCACCTTGTCCACCACTCGCTTTTGAACGTGTGGCGGCAGAGAAAGCTCAGGTTCTTCCATCGCGAAGATGACCCGTCCTTTCCGACGCTGGGCAATTAAGCCCAGCATGGCGAGAACTAACGCGTTGATAGTGCCTGATCCCTGGTGCTGAAATGGAGCCGCATAGCCTTGGACGCCCGTCGCCAAAAACGACTTCAGAACGCGGCGGAGATCTTCTCGTGTCAGCTCCGACACCCGCAGGTGGGGCGCGTCGGCCCATTCGCCCGGAACTATCTCTCGCATCGCGTCGCGTATCGCTGTCAATATCCGTCCAAACTCAGCATCTTCCTCGCCTACTACGTCGAGGCCACGCAGTCGACCAAGCAACCCCTCCCACATGCGGGTTCTGACCTCGTAGGTCTTTAGAATTACATCAAGAAGCGATCCGCGTTCCATCGAAAGCGCCCTATTCCCTGTCCGAAGCGCCCGAAGGTGGAGAAATCCGAACTCGCGTTTATCACTAGATCGGCATTCGCTAATGGGTGTCCCGTCATCCTGACGAGGAACAGCAAACCATGTCTTTGCCGTGAACTGGTCATTTTCGGCGTCGTAAGCGCCTTCAAACCGAATGCGTATGGCCGGTTCGGTGCCAACGCTCCCCACACCACCGGCAGCACCCGGCCCCAGCAACGATCGGTCTGCTACCCGCCAGAATTCAAGATTGTTTCGGAACTTGGTGCAGTGCTGCTCGTCCAGACCAGCGATGACAACCTCGACAACAATAGCCTTCGGAGGCTGACTTTCTAGGGTGCGATAGTCGCCCCCATAAAAGTCATGCTCGTCAATGGCTTGTGTTCGGGCCAATCGATCCGCTCCGATCGCAAGTTCGATCGCCTCGAATACGGTAGATTTCCCAGTGTTGTTGTCGCCAAGGAGAACGGTCGTCCCCTCAAAATAGATATCGGCGAGTTTGATACCGCGGAAATTTTCTATATGCACACGAGCAATTCTCACCATCACCCCCATCGACTTCTTAGGCGATCACCAGACGACCTATATGCTCCATTCCGTGGATACGCCCGTTTCTCATATTACGTCGATTAGTAATAGCCTATTTCACCTCTGTTCCATATCATTTCAAAATAACCGTCACTAGCGTCTCGACCTTCCTCATATCCCCCGACAGAGCCCTATACTGATCCAGCAAAAAAGATATCTCCTGAAAAACCGCCTCCGGATCGAGCCCGCGCTCCAGTTTGTCATGCACCAGCGCCGCTGAATAATGACTGTAGCGATCCACCATATCCGTCGTTGAATGTCCGGTAATCGACATCACCTCGGCTGTTGTCAGCCCACGCTCGAACAACCGGCTGGTAGCTTCATGGCGGAGATCGTGGAAGTGCAGGTCTTCAATGCCGGTTCTTTTTAAAAGCTTCTTCCACCAATTCTCGAAGGTCGTGAGCGGGATATCAAAAAATGGGATGTCAGCATCAGGGCGTAGCTTCACCACTTTCCCTGCCCCCTGCTCCGGGTTCAGCGCTTCATCGATAATCGCCTGGATTTCGCGAGTGATCGGAATGACACCGGTACGCTTGTTGCGAACGGCCGTGTCGCGGGGGAAAACCAGCACGCGCTTTCCATTGCCGATATCGCGGATATGGCTCGTCCGAACCATGAATATCCGCTCGCGCCGCAGAGCAGTTTCAATGGCAAAGCGGATGATGAGCGGAAACAGGCGATTTATCTGGGCTGCTTCCGTCAGGAGGGTAGCAAGCTCGTTCGAAGATACCCGACGCTCACGCCCTGGTGAAGCTTTGGGCATCGGCACACCGCGCAAGTCCGGCACACCATCAATGGTCTGGCCGATATGCTTCAGTGCGCGGGTGATCAATTGCAGATGGTTGGCGATGGTCGTGCGGGCGGGTTCTTTCACGCCTTCGCGCTCTTCAATCTTTTTGACCTGAGCCTCTATCTTGCGCCTTTCTCCGGCCTCTGAAGCATTATTCGCCTCTATCCGCAGGTGCTCGAGCGACCTTAGGTCTTCAATCCGCTTTGCATTCTTGGGGTCCAAGCTCAGCCTGGCTATCGCAGCATCAAGGCTCTTCCGCCAGCCACGGCGGATCAGCTCATCGCGATACGCGGCGATATCGGTTTTCCGCAACGCCGCCACAGGGCGCTGAGCGATGGGATCAGCCAGAATATGTTTGATTCGGTTGCGGTCTTTATCGGCGTTCGCTGGCTTTCCCTTGAGGCCTTCGCGCTCATACCGCTTTAACGCCTCGCTCAGCGTGGTGTTCTCCGCCTCACGGGCGCTGACATAGACGCCGCCGAGCATCTGGCGGCGGGTTTCCTCGGCCCAAGCCTTGGCGTCGCCCAGTTGCCGCCTGCGCTCAGCTGCTGTGTCCGAAAACAAGGGAAATGTCTTGTTGATTGGATCGAAGCCGATCACGCGAACACGAACGCGCAGAGAGCCGGATGGCAGTCGGTCCATTCCTTCAGGCAAATTCTCTTTGCGGGCCATCGTTGATACTCCCTTAGGTTCGCAGTTAAGAGAGTACCATTTGGTCATGAATTGGTCACGAAAATCTTTTCGCGCCCGAGTGTCTTATAAAAAATGTGTTTATATTTCAATATCTTAATTGGCGATCCCGGGAAGACTCGAACTTCCGACCTTCGGTTTAGGAAACCGCTGCTCTGTCCTGCTGAGCTACGGGACCGCTTGACCCGGATGGCGCATGATTAAAAACGCGCATGGGGAAAATGCCTCTAGCATGATGCAGGTTATTGGGCAACGTGACCTTCATATATGGGAGAGGCTATTTAAGCCGGGCCGCAGGTGCAGTTTTTTGGAAAACTTCTGGCGAAGAGGCCTGACATGCGTCACAATGTTGAGTGGAGGGTGTTTGATAAGTCCTCAGGGTCGGTCCGGTGGCCCTTTTTCGCCTCGGACGGCGGTGCGCTTTTGGCGGGACGAAAAAATCCCCAAATGGCCCTCAGCTGAGGACTTATCAAACACCCTCCAAGAATAACCCTCTTTCCGCACTTTTATTTCAAGAGAGTGAAATGCCGCAATACCGTTCACGCACATCCACCCATGGTCGCAATATGGCGGGAGCCCGCGGGCTCTGGCGCGCCACCGGCATGAAGGACGGGGATTTCGGCAAGCCGATTATTGCGATTGCCAACTCGTTCACCCAGTTTGTGCCCGGCCATGTGCACCTCAAGGATATGGGCCAGTTGGTGGCACGCGAGATCGAGAAGGCGGGCGGGGTCGCCAAGGAATTCAACACCATCGCCGTCGATGATGGCATCGCCATGGGCCATGACGGCATGCTTTATTCCTTGCCGTCGCGCGAAATCATTGCCGATTCCGTTGAGTATATGGTCAACGCCCATTGCGCCGATGCGCTCATCTGCATTTCCAATTGCGACAAGATCACCCCCGGCATGTTGATGGCATCCCTGCGTCTCAACATCCCCACCGTGTTCGTCTCGGGTGGGCCGATGGAGGCGGGCAAGGTCAAGTGGCGTGGCACAACCAAGGCGGTTGACCTCATTGACGCTATGATTGTCGCCGCCGATGACAACGTGACCGATGCCGAGGTCGAGGAAATGGAGCAGAATGCCTGCCCCACCTGCGGCTCGTGCTCGGGCATGTTCACCGCCAATTCCATGAACTGCCTGATGGAGGCCATCGGCCTCGCCCTGCCGGGCAATGGCACTGTGGTGGCAACCCACTCCGACCGCAAGCGCCTGTTTGTTGAAGCCGGACACCTCATTGTCGATCTCGCCCGCCGCTATTACGAGCAGGATGACGCCTCGGTGCTGCCGCGTGCCATCGCCAGCTTTGCGGCGTTTGAGAACGCCATGGCGCTCGATATCGCCATGGGCGGTTCGACCAACACCGTCCTGCACCTTCTGGCCGCCGCCCATGAGGGCGAAATCAACTTCACCATGGAAGACATTGACCGGTTGTCACGCAAGGTGCCATGCCTGTGCAAAGTGGCGCCGGCTGTTGCCAATGTGCATGTGGAAGACGTGCACCGTGCGGGCGGTATCATGGGCATTCTGGGAGAGCTTGACCGTGCCGGGTTGCTCGACACCACCACCCCCTGCGTTCACGAAAAATCACTGAAAGACGCGCTCAACCGCTGGGATATCAAGGCATCCGATAGCGAGAGCGTCAACACCTTCTACCGTGCCGCGCCGGGCGGCATCCGCACCACCGTCGCCTTCAGCCAGGAGCGGCGCTACCCGGAAATCGACAACGACCGCGACCGCGGCGTGATCCGTAACAAGGCCAATGCTTTCTCGCAGGATGGCGGGCTCGCCGTGCTCTATGGCAACCTTGCCGAAGAGGGCAGCATCGTCAAAACAGCGGGCGTCGATGACAGCAATCTCACATTCTCCGGCCCGGCCCGGGTGTTCGAAAGCCAGGACGCTGCGGTCAAGGCCATTCTTGCCAACGAGATCAAGACGGGGGATGTGGTTGTCATCATCTATGAAGGGCCACGCGGCGGTCCCGGCATGCAGGAAATGCTGTATCCGACCAGCTATCTGAAGTCGAAGGGCCTCGGCAAAGCCTGCGCCCTCCTCACCGATGGCCGCTTCTCGGGCGGCACCTCCGGGCTTTCCATTGGCCATGCCTCGCCGGAAGCAGCCGAAGGCGGCACCATTGGTCTGGTGCAGGAAGGCGATCTCATCGAGATCGATATTCCCAAGCGCATCATCAACCTCGCCGTCTCGAACGAAGAACTGGCAACCCGCCGCAAAGCGATGGAAGCGCGTGGCGCGAAGGCGTGGAAGCCCGTTGCCCGCGACCGCAAGGTCTCAGTGGCGCTCAGGGCCTACGCCGCCATGGCGACAAGCGCCGCGCGCGGTGCAGTGCGCGTGGTGCCGGAATAGCCCATGACACAACAGCCGCTTCGCCTCTTGCGCGGTCTGGCGTTGCTGTTATGCCTCATTGCCCTGCCCCTTGCTGCCAAAGCCGAGGGGCAGGACGCCTGCTTTTCGACGCTCGTGACCGGGGCCATTGCCGATGTGACGGTGCAAGGCGACATCGTGCTCGCCAGCGGCCAGCGCCTGAGCCTTGCCGATATCGCTCTGCCAGACGCCGAACCATGGCGGCAACAGGCGCTCACTTTTCTCAAAAACCTCAAAGGCCAGCCAACCACGGTTGATCTCGGCGGCAAAGCCGACCGCTGGAACCGCGTGCGGGCAGCGCTTGCCATGCCAGATGGCGACCTTGCCGAACTGCTGCTGACCCGAGGCCTCGCCATTGTCGATGGCGGCGAAGCGCGTGCGCTCTGTAATGGGGAGCTTCTGGCTACCGAACGGCAAGCCCGCGCCCGGCGCGACGGCCTATGGGCAGATGCCGCCAGCCACCCTCTCTCTACCCGTGATACCGAAAAGCTTTTGGAACGCCAGGGCCGGTTCACGCTGGTGAGTGGGCGTATCCTGAGCGTTGGTGTGCGTGAGAAATGGACTTACCTCAATTTCGGTCGCGACTGGCAAAAGGACTTTTCGGCGTCAATTTCGGCGACCGTGTGGGCGAGGGCAGTAGCGAAAGGCCTCAGCGCCGAAACACTGCGCGGCAAAACCGTGCTCATCCGCGGTATTGTCCGGCAATGGCGCGGACCGAGCATGGAGATTACAGCCCCGGATCTCCTCGAAGTTTTTTGAGGACAAAAATCACACGCGGATAACCTTTTTGCTTAGACTGATTTTGATGTTTGAACGCGCCGGATCGCTATATAAGCAATACGCAAAATCCGAGGGGCTGCTTGTCACCCTTAGTGATCATTGGGGATAAGTTCCTTCACAGAATGGGTTGCGAGTTGCTGGTGAGAATATCTGGGGTTCGGAAAGCGGGATTGAAGCAGGGCATGATGATGCTCATGCTGTGTCTGGTGGCGGCATGCTCCAGCTCGGACAAGCTCGCCCTGCCCGCCGATACGCCACGGACCTTCGGCCTTGAGAGCGAGAGCGCCCGCGATCATTCCCGGCTGGTTTCCGCCTTCGGCGGCGAATACCAGCACGCCCGCGCGGTGCGGATGCTGGAGGATATCGTGGCACGTCTCGTGCGCGCTTCAACCCAGCCCGACCGCTCTTTCCAGATCACACTGCTCAACTCGCCCATCCCCAACGCCTTTGCCCTGCCCTCCAATCGGCTTTACGTGACGCGGGGCCTGTTGAGCATTGCCAATGACAGCTCCGAAATTGCGGCGGTGTTGTCGCACGAAATGGCGCATGTCACCCTGAACCATGCCGAGGCGCGCAGCGAATTGCAGGCCCGCTCATCGCTGGTCAACAGAATCAACGCCGAAGTGCTGCACGACCCGGTGGCTGGACGCATGGTGCGGCAGCGCTCCAAGGTTACCTTCGCCAGCTTCTCCCGCGCCCAGGAGATTGAGGCCGACGAGGTTGGCATCCAGACCCTCGCCGCCGCAGGCTTCGACCCTTACGGTGCAGCGCGTTTCCTCACGAACCTGAGCCGCGCGGCCAGTTCCGGCGGCAAGTCCAAATCATCACCCACCATGATGGCGACGCATCCGAGCACGGCGGACCGCATCCGCCGCGCACTCGATGTGGCCCAGAAGCTCGGCGTGGCGGAGGCCTCCCATGAGGCGGACCGCAATACCTATCTTTCCACCATTAACGGTATTGCCTTCGGCGACGACCCCACCGACGGCGTGGTGCGTGGACGCCGCTTCATCCATGTGCGCTTCGGAGTAGCATTTGAAGCTCCGGAAGGTTTTGCGCTGGAAAACACCTCACGTGCCGTACTCGGCACGCCGAACACCGGCTCCTACAAGCTGCTGTTTGATGCGGTGGAGAGCCGCGAGGGGCAATCGCTTGAGGACGTGCTGCGCAATACCTGGAATGAGGCCATCGAGACCGAATCGGTCACGAGCATTACGGTCAATGACCTGCCCGCCGCCATGGCATCCTCGCGCAGCGCGGAGTGGAATTTCCGCCTGGCTGCAGTACAGATTGGCCCCACCGTCTTCCGCCTGATCATGGCGGCACCCAGCAATTCCGCCGATCTCGACCGCCTTTTCCGCCAAACCCTGAACACCGTGCGCCGGGTGGATGCCGAAGAAGCACGCAGCACAATGCCGCTGCATATCAGCGTGGTGACAGCCTCTTCCGGCGAAACCGCCGATACGCTTGCCGCCCGCATGGTGGTGCCAGACCGCCCGGTGGAGCGCTTCATCGCCCTCAACGGTCTTGGCAATGCCAATGCACTCCGCCCTGGAGAGAAATATAAGCTGATTTCCGAATGAGAATTCAGGCCAAGCAAACGCCCCGGGAAACTGGTTCGCGGGGCGTTTTTCACATTAGATATATATGGGGCTATACGAATCTCTATAATTAAGCCCGGATCACACGAACGCGCCTGCCGCCTTCGGATGGCGCTCCACCAGCACCCGGCGCAGCTTTTCCAGCGCCCGATTCTCGATCTGACGCACGCGCTCTTTTGAAATGCCGAGATTGTCGCCCAGCAGTTCGAGCGTCACCTGGTCTTCCTGCAAGCGCCGCGCCTGCAAAATGCGCAGTTCACGTTCATTGAGCACATCAAGCGCCTGCCCGAGCCAGCTCACACGGCGCTCGCTGTCGATGACATCAGAGGCATTTTCGTCAGGCAACGGGCTGTTATCGATCAGAAATTCGATTCGCTCGGAACTTCCGCCCGAATCGCTGTCGATCATCGGCGCATTTAATGACGTGTCGGGAGCGGACAGGCGCGCATCCATGGTGGCCACATCTTGGTAAGAGACCCCGATGGCCCGCGCGATGGTACGATGCGCCTCTTCGCCGATCAGCTCCTCATGCCCTTGCATCAACCGCGCCCTGAGACGTCGCAGATTGAAAAATAAGGTTTTCTGGGCAGAACTGGTGCCGCCACGGACGATGGACCAGTTGCGCAGAATGTAATCCTGGATCGACGCCCTGATCCACCAAGTGGCATAGGTAGAGAAACGCACCTCGCGGTCTGGTTCGAATCGGGCCGCAGCTTCAAGCAAGCCCACATGGCCTTCCTGCACCATATCGGCCATCGACAAGCCATAGTGGCGGAACTTCGATGCAATCGAGATGACCAGCCGCATATGCGCATAGGTCAACCTGTGCAGCGCCACTTCATCGTGATTGGTTCTCCAGTCTACAGCCAACTGGCGCTCTTCTTCGCGCTCCAGGAAAGGAGCGTCCATGGCTGCTCTGACAAACTGGCGTCTGACCCCTAATGCCTCGCCCATACCAACCTCCACACGCAACGGTGTTTGCTTCAGGGAAACGGCTTGAGAGCAAGAAAGTTCAACAGAACAAAAGTCGAAAGAAGAAGATTTTCCACTGTGTGTCGTTTCGCACGTGGAAGCGGGACTTGTATGAAAAGCCGCTGCCAAAGCATTTTCCAACACCAGTTCCGAGGGCGACCGCACGGGTATGGTAAGCAATGTGTTAACGGCGGAACCCTTGGCCCTGCCTCTATATAATTCAATACAACCGCCTGAAATATAACCTTTTTGGAGAGAGCTGCAGCTTGCGCCACGGCCAGCACCCGCCGCGCCGAAACAGCTTTTCGAAGTGGTACTGCACGAGGCTCTTCATTGTGACATTTTTGCACTACCAAAAGCCGATAAGCTCGGCTATCAACCTCGGGACAGTAAATTTCCCTCAAGGAGAAAATATATGAAACGCGTTATCCTCTCTCTTCTCGCTGCTACCGCCATGACCGCTGCCGCTTCGGCTGCTGATCTGCCGCGTCGCGCTCAGCCGGCTTACATCGCTCCGGTGTTCACCTGGACCGGTTTCTACGCTGGTTTGAACGCTGGTTACGCCTTCAACGGCGACAGCGACCTCAAGAACGTCAACTACAACTACGGCCCGTTTGTTGGTAACTACGGCAACAACTTCTTCAACAACCGCAAGACCACGGACGAAGGTTCGTTCACCGGCGGTGGTACCGTTGGTTACAACTACCAGATGGGCAGCTTTGTTCTCGGCCTCGAAGCCGACATCAACTACGCCAACGTCGAGAAGAAGTACTACGCCAGCTACGTCACCGCTTCTGGCTATACCTTTGACGAACTCAACGCCAAGAGCCGCACTGAGTGGTTCGGTACCGTTCGTCCGCGTCTCGGCTTCACCCCGGTTGACCGTCTGATGGTCTTCGTGACCGGTGGTCTCGCTTACGGCCAGGTCAAGACCTCTGGCGAGTATGTTGACCACTTCAACGGTTACTCCTTCGGTGGCAACAAGAGCGACACCCGCGTTGGTTGGACTGTCGGCGCTGGCGCAGAATACGCCATCACCAACAACATCATCATCAAGGGCGAATACGCTTACGTCGACCTCGGCGAGAAGAACCGTCTCGTCCCCGGCTTCTACAACACGGAATCCTTCACCTGGAAGGATGCCACCAACTTCCACGTCGTCCGCGCTGGTGTGAACTACAAGTTCTAGTCCACAGCGGAACCGTGAGGTTTCAGAGAGCTCGGCTGGGAAACCAGCCGGGCTTTTTTTTGTTCAATTTGTGCCTGACCGCAACGAAGTACCAAGCGTGACATTTTTGCACTATCAAACGCCGGGAAGCTTCGCTATTAGTTCAGAGACAAGAATTTCCCATTAGGAGAAAACAAATGAAACGCATTGTCCTCTCTCTTTTCGCTGCTACCGCCATGACCGCTGCCGCTTCGGCTGCTGATCTGCCGCGTCGCGCTCAGCCGGCTTACATCGCTCCGGTGTTCACCTGGACCGGTTTCTACGCTGGTTTGAACGCTGGTTACGGCTTCTTCAACGACGAGAACCTCGACGGCGTCTACTCGAACAACAAGAGCGAAGGCGGCTTCGTTGGTGGTGGTCAGTTTGGCTACAACTACCAGATGGGCTCGATCGTTCTCGGCCTCGAAGCCGACATTCAGTACGCAAGCCTGTCGCGTAAGGCTTTCGACAGCGCCTACACCCGTTATGGCTACGTCGATGGCGAATTCAAGAACGAAGTCAGCTGGTACGGCACCGTTCGTCCGCGTATCGGTTTCGTCCCGATGGACCGTCTGATGATCTTCGTGACCGGTGGTCTTGCTTACGGCCAGGTTGAGAACTCTGTCAGCGTTGTCGCCCGCAACGGCAGCTACAATGCTCAAGAGTCCAAGGACGATACCCGCATTGGTTGGACCGTCGGCGCCGGTGCTGAATACGCCGTTACCAACAACATCACGGTTCGTGGCGAATACGCTTACGTCGACCTCGGCAGCAAGGACCAGGCTTTCTTCGCTGGCCGTGAGATCCCTGCCTACCTGTCGACCAACAACAACTTCCACGTTGTTCGCGCTGCTGTGAACTACAAGTTCTAGTCCACAGAGAAGCCGCAAGGTTTCAGAGAGCTCGGCTGGGAAACCAGCCGGGCTCTTTTTTTATGCGTATTGCACACCGCTCAGCGCCTATGCTTCATCCGTCCAATGGCTTTTCCCGCTTAGCCCCGCTAGGCTTGCGGTTCCTGACATATTCGGGGACGCCATGCGGATTGCCTTCATCTCCGACATCCACGCCAACCGCGAGGCTTTCGAGGCAACGCTCGCAGCAGTGCAGCGCGCCCACGCCGATCGTCTGGTACTGCTCGGCGATATCGTCGGCTATGGTGCCGATCCGCAATGGTGTGTTGAAAAGACAATGGCCCTGATGGACGAGGGTGCTGTGGTTCTGCGCGGCAATCATGATCAGGCAGTTCTCGAAAAGCTCATTCCGGTCTCCATGAACGCGGCGGCCCGCGCTGCCATCGAATGGACGCGCAACGAAATCAGCCCGCAGGCCCATGCCTTTTTGGCGAGCCTCCCCCATCTCGTCACGGAAGATGACCGGCTTTATGTCCATGCCAGTGCCCATCGGCCGGAGGAGTGGAACTACATTCTCAGCACATCCAGCGCCGCAACCCATTTTCTAGCCTCCGAGGCGCGGCTCAGCTTCTGCGGGCATGTCCATGTCCCGATGCTCTATGGCATCTCCCCTCTTGGTAAGGTTATCCATTTTCCGGGCGTTGGTGCTGAACCGGTCCCGCTCCTCAGTCAGTACCGCTGGCTTGCGGTGTGCGGCGCTGTCGGGCAGCCGCGTGACGGCATCGCCAGTGCGGCTTTCACGATCTATGACACCGACCGCAACGAAATCGATTTCCGGCGCGCCCCCTACGATGTTGACACCGCCGCGCAGAAAATCCGCCGCGCCGGTCTGCCGGAGTTTTTGGCCACCCGCCTCCTTGAAGGACGATGATCATGCCGCAGCCCCCTGTTAAAAACGGCGATGTCATTGACGATTTCGTGGTGAATGACCTCGTTTACAGCCGGGGCATGGCGCATCTGTGGAGCGTAACGCATCCCGATATCGATATCCCGCTGCTGATGAAAGTACCGATGATCGGCGAGGGTGATGATCCAGCATCCATTGTCGGTTTCGAAATGGAGCAAATGATCATGCCGCGCCTCGTTGGCCCGCATGTCCCGCGCTTCTTCGCTAACGGCGACTTCTCGGTCTTGCCTTATATCGTCATGGAATGGGTTCAAGGCCCTACGCTGTTTCCGCTGCTCGAGGAATTGCCGCTTGCGCCGGACAAGGTCATCGATATCGGCATTAAAATTGCGGTGGCGCTCGATGCCTTGCACCGCCAGAATGTGGTGCATCTCGATGTGAAGCCCTCCAACGTGCTCCTGCGCGCCACGGGCGAAGCTGTGCTGATTGATTATGGCCTCGCCCATCACAACGGCCTTCCCGACCTGATGCAGGAGCAGTTTCATCTGCCCTATGGCACAGCGCCTTATATGGCACCGGAACAACTCATCGGCATCCGCTCCGATCACCGCTCCGATCTGTTTGCGCTTGGCGTCCTGATGTATTTTTTTGCCACTGGAGTGCGCCCGTTTGGCAACCCGGAACGGCTCAAAACCATGAAGCGCCGCCTGTGGCGCGACCCGATACCGCCGCGCGCACTGAACATTGCAATTTCCGAGGCGTTGCAGGAAGTCATTCTGCATTGCCTCGAAGTGGACCCGGCATCACGCTATCCCGCAGCCGCCCAGGTGGCGTTTGACCTGCGCAATCTGTCGGAAGTCACCCTCACCGCCCGCGCCCGCAAGATGGAACAGGATAATTGGGGTGAAGCACTTTACCGACGCTTCCACCCGGTGCCGATCAAACCCATGCGGGGCAATACGACGGAAACGCAACGCGCCGACGCACCCATCATCGTGGCGGCCATTGACCTGCGGGATGACTCGCGCGATCTCGCCGAATCCCTGCGCCGCTCCGTCACCCGCATCCGCAACAGCCTGCCGGACGCGCGCATCGCCTGTATCAATGTTCTGAAGATCAATCGCCTCGCCCTCGACACCGCCCTCGACGAGAGCGGTCGCAACAAACACGTGATGAGGCTTGCGGAATTGCGGGCCTGGGCCGAGCCGCTGCACGCGGAAGAAGGCGGCATCACCTTCCATGTTCTGGAAGCGATCTCACCGGCTGAGGCGATTCTCACCTATGCCCGCACCAATTATGTCGACCACATCGTCATGGGTGCGCGCGCCGAATCAACAATACGTTCCATGCTCGGCAGTGTGTCCGGTGCGGTGGCCGCCCACGCCCCCTGCTCGGTAACAGTGGTTCGCAATCGCACGCGCCGGGAAGAATAATAAAAAACACCGCTCACCCGGACTTTTGCCGGATGAGCGGTGCCAAAATCAAAAGCAGCTAGCTTTGGATATTAGCCGCCAGCCTTGAGGCTGCTGTTGCAGAGGCTGTAGTAACCGCCGCCCTTCTGGATCCACTTGAGGCCGTTCAGCGCATTCTTGGCCTTGGCTTCGTTATAAGCGTCGAGGCAGGTGTGCATCCGGGCCTTGCCAGCGGTTTCCGTGGCGTACTTCGACGACACGGCGCGGGGGAAGGTCATGCCAGCGGGAGCGGCCATGGTCGGAGCTGCTGGCTCCTTGACGGTTTCCTTCACGGCGGCGGCAGCGGGCTTTGCTGCGGCGGCAGGAGCCGCTGCGGCACCGGCGGCGGCATCGGAACCGCATTCCTTGGCGCGGAAGTCATTCCACTTCATGCCAGCGAGCGAACCAGCCGACTGGGCGGCCTTATACTTGACGCTGCATTCCTGCATGGTCAGGGCGTGCGCGGGCTGCGCCTGTCCGGCCAGAAGGATTGCAGAAAAAGCGAGCGCGGCGGCCCCCGCGAAAGTCACATGTTTTGCCATCGGGTTAATCCTCTTTTACTGGTCGCAAATGACCAAACGCGCGACCGGAAGGTGAAGCCAAACGACCTCGATTCTATCTCCGAATAACGCTTCCCATAGAATAGTGTTCCGACCGGACTGCTACAATAGGCGGACCGAACTCAGCAACCTTATTTTTCCACTCGTGCGGCCATCCGCTCGAAAGACATTGCGAAACCAGAGAAACAGGCGCAATTTGCTGGCTCGATTCGAACGCAGGTCACGGCTCTACCACAGGCCTCTTCCAGGCAAACCAATGAATAAGCAAAAACTGGAACAACACGCCACGCGCATGGCTTTTCTGATTGCCGGGTTGGCGACGGCGGCATGGGCTCCGCTGGTCCCCTATGCCCAGACGCGGATCGGCATTGAAGAAGGCACGCTCGGCCTGCTGCTCCTGTGCCTCGGTGCGGGCTCGATCATCGCCATGCCTGCGGCGGGCATTGCAGCGGCCCGCTATGGCTGCCGCAAGCTCATTATAATGGCAACAATCGTGTTGTGCGTCGCCCTGCCTTGGCTGGCGGTTTCCTCCTCTCTTCTGGGCATGGCGCTCGGCTTGCTGATCTTCGGCGCGGCCATCGGCACCATTGATGTGGTCATCAATCTCCAGGCCATTCTCGTGGAAAAGCAGGCGGGCCGCATGATGATGTCCGGCTTCCATGGATTGTTCAGCCTCGGCGGTGTGGTGGGCGCGGCGGGCGTGAGCCTGGCGCTCAGCTTGGGATTGTCGCCACTCGGGGCAACGCTCATTGCCTGTGCCGTCATGCTGGCCCTGCTCATCGCGCTTGGCCGCCATCTGCTGGCACACGGCTCCGAGCAGCGTGGGCCGATTTTTGTGATGCCGCACGGCCTCATTTTCCTCGTCGGCCTGATGTGCTTCATCTGCTTTCTGGCGGAAGGCGCGATGCTTGATTGGAGCGCGGTGTTCCTCACCACGGTGCGCGGAGTTGACCCGGCCACCGCCGGTCTCGGCTATGCCGCCTTCGCCACCACCATGACCATTGGCCGTCTCACGGGGGACACCATCGTGCGCGTTCTCGGCGGCACTACGGTCATTATTGCCGGGAGCATCTGCGCGGCCACAGGCCTGATTGCTGCAGTCGTTTTACCCAACCCGGCCATGGCCTTCATCGGCTTCGCCCTGATCGGCATCGGTGCATCGAACATTGTGCCCGTGCTCTATTCCGCCGCTGGGCGCCAGCACGCTATGCCGCCGCATCTGGCCATCGCCGCCGTCACCATGCTTGGCTATTCAGGCATCTTGTCAGGCCCCGCGCTAATCGGCTTTGTTGCCCACGCCGCCAGCCTGCCGATCGCATTTCTCGGCATTGCGATGCTGATGCTGCTGCTCGGGGCGTGTGGGCGCATGATACGCACGAATTAGCATTTACATGCGCGCTCAGGTCTCCATGTCCCCACTCCAAAGCGGAGACGGTGTCGGCGCTAAACGCTGGCGGATCTGCTGACTCAAAGCATCGCGGACCTGACGATAGGCGTCCATTTCGCGTTCATAATTGCCCTGAACGGCGGTGGGGTCAAAGGTCGGCCAGTATTCCACCATTGCTGGAGAAGAGCGCATGAGATCAAGCACTACGTGCTGCGCTTCCGGTGACAAAGTGACGATGAGGTCGAAATTCATCCCTTCGACATCGCGTAAATCGGCAATCGTGCGCGACGGATGCCCGCCCCTCTCAATGCCAACCTCTCGCAGCACCGCCGCCGCAAACGGGTCGATGCCACTGCCCTCTTTGATCCCTGCCGATTGCACATAGATGCTCTGACCGATGATCTGCTTGGCCAGCGCTTCGGCAAGCTGTGAGCGAATCTGATTGTACTTGCAGACGAACAGGACAGATCGGACGACTGAAGCAGGGCGCGTGCTGTCGCTCATGCCTCATTTCCCTTCCAATAGAGGGAGAAAACCAGCGTAAACAGTCGGCGCGCGGTGTCAAAATCCACGTCGAACTTACCGTCGAGCCGCTGCAGCAAGATCTCTGCCGCCTCGTTGTGCAACCCGCGTCGCCCCATATCGATCGCCTCAACCCGTGAGAGCGAACCGCTCTTCACCGCCTGCTCATAGGTTTCGCATAGCAGCGTGTAATCGCGGATTACCCGGCGGAAGGGCGAAAGCGACAGGTGGTGGGACACAATCGGCGTTCTCGCGTCGTCATAGACAGCAAAGCTGAGCCGCCCGTTATTGATGCCCACGCACAGAGTATAGGGGCCACCGTCATAGCCGCATACCGTGAAGGTATTGTCGGCCAGCAGGTCGGAAATGGCGGTCAGCCGCTCGCTTTCCTGCTCTGGCTTGACCGAACCAGAGGCGGGCGCATCGAGTGTCACCTCGACCAGGCGTTCCTTGACGGCTTTGCGGGGCATCGGCTCTCCCTGTCATTGCGCCGCGGCAATCGCGGGCGGCATCCCATGTTAAGCCCTTTTTCCGCAAGCAAACAAGTTTCATGGCACCCGTTTCAGTTGAGACGTATGGCCACTGAGCGGGCATGGGCATCAAGCCCCTCGGCCTTTCCAAGCGTCACAGCTGCCGGGCCAATCGCGGCAAGCGCGGCACTGTCACATTTAAGAATGGACGTGCGCTTCATGAAATCAAGCACACCGAGCCCCGAGGAGAACCGCGCTGAGCGAGCGGTGGGCAGCACGTGGTTTGGCCCGCCAACGTAATCACCAACCGCTTCCGGCGTGTGACTGCCAATAAAAATCGCACCGGCATTGCGCGCGCGGGCCGCCAGCGCATCGGCGTCGCGGCACTCGATTTCGAGATGCTCTGGCGCGATGCGGTCAGAAAGGGCTATGGCATCGGCAATCTTTGCGACCTTGATGATGACGCCGTAATCCCGCCAGCTTGTTCGGGCGATTTTTTCGCGCGGCAAGGTTTTCAGATGGCTCTCAACCGCCACCTCAACCGCATCGGCCAGCTCGGCGCTATCAGTGATGAGGATGGATTGCGCGGCGGTGTCGTGCTCGGCCTGGGCGAGAAGATCAATGGCCACCCAATCCGGATTGGCATCTCCATCAGCGATAATCAGCACCTCGGATGGCCCGGCAATCATGTCGATGCCCACCTGGCCGAACACCCGCCTTTTCGCCGCAGCCACATAAGCATTGCCCGGCCCAACAATTTTGGCAACCGGCGCGATTGTCTCGGTGCCGTAGGCCAGTGCCGCCACGGCTTGCGCACCACCAATACGATAGATTTCAGAAACCCCGGCCAGCCGCGCCGCGGCCAGCACCAGCGGGTTCATTTCGCCGCGCGGTGTCGGCACCACCATCACCACGCGCTCCACCCCTGCAACCCGCGCCGGCACCGCGTTCATCAGCACCGATGACGGATAGCTTGCTGTACCGCCCGGCACGTAAAGCCCGACGGATTCCAACGCCGTCCAGCGCCAGCCAGAGGTGACGCCGAGCGCGTCGGTCGCGAGGTAATTCTGCGGCAATTGTTGCCGGTGATAGCTTTCAATGCGGTCATGGGCGAGTTTGAGGGCTGCGAGCTCTTCGGCCCCGCACGCCGCGACGGCAGCATCAATCTCGGCAGCAGTTACCGCCATGCCGCAAGCGGAAAGGTCAAGGGCATCAAAGCGCGCGGTGTACTCAAACAACGCTGCATCGCCCTTTTCCACCACGTCAGTAATGATCGCGCGGACGATGGCATCCACATCTTCGGAAACCTCGCGCTTCATGCCGAGGACGTCCTGGAAGCGCTGCTCGAAATCGGGCGCGGTGGCGGAAAGGCGCTGAACCATGTGTATTCCCTAGACCTTCAAGTTCCGGTGTCTGCTGATACCGCGGCAGACATTCCCATGGGGTTATCTGTGGCAGCAGAAAGCCGCCCGGATCAAGCGGAATGTTCCGGCAAGACCTCCGCTTCCGGGATGTGAGCAATATCCTTCATCTGCATCTCGATGCATTCCAGATCGATCTCGATGGCGCGGTCGTCGGAAAACAGCAGCGACACCGTGCCGGAAGGCGCATCTCCCGGTCGGAATAACATGGCCATCAGCGTGAGTGGCTCGTCTAACGCTGAACGATCTATGCCACGCGAACGCACCGTGACAACCCGCTCGAAATGCACACCCGTGAGGCGCTGGCGCGACGGTGCGGCGCTTTCCCCATCCCAATCGATTCGCCGGATGGTGAAGGCAAATTTCCGCTCTTTCGGCAGATAGGCTATCTCACCGGTGCGGATTACACCATCATGCAAATGGGCCGAAACCACCTCGAGATCATTGGCATCAAGTGCGAGCAACTTCAGCTTTTCCATGGATTTTGGCACTTCCCCGTCATATATCGGATATGGCATTTTTACCGATTCGGCATCGCACTGAACATTATTATCGGCGTTCAGGATTCGTTTAGCGGATTTCGTGTAGGGTTTGCCAGAATGAAAACATTCAAGCCGGGAGAATCACCGGCGCGATTCACCAGGGGAGCAATCCGTGAAAAAAGTATTTCTTGCCATGACCGCCGCTGTCATGCTCGTCGCCAGCCCAGCCGTTGCCCAGTATTACCAGGGCGGCCGCGCACCGCAATATGACGATCGCGGCCATGATGGCCCGCGCCGGGGTTATGACGCCGCTCGCCGCGGTTACGATGACCACCGGGGTCGTGATGACCGTCGCGGCCACCGCCCGCGCATGTGCGTCACCAGCCGTGGCGATTGCCCCGCTCCCGGTTATTACAATCCCGGCCAGTCATGCCGTTGCAACCTCCCCGGCTTCGGCGCGAAGCGCGGCAACGTGCAGTAATAGCAGCTTGAAAAAGCATTCTTGTGAAAGGCCGGACCCGTTCCGGCCTTTTGCTTATCTGATATCGATGGCGTCCGAACCGGACGCCATCACACTCTTATCCCCTCACCCGCTCAATCTGCGCGCCGCACCGGCTGAGTTTGGCTTCCAAAGCCTCAAAGCCACGGTCGAGATGGTAGACACGGTTGATGGTGGTTTCGTTTTCAGCGGCAAGCCCGGCGATCACCAGCGAGACGGAGGCGCGCAAATCGGTCGCCATAACCGGCGCACCTTTCAGGCGCTCCACACCTTCCACATGGGCACAATCGCCTTCAAGATGGATATGCGCGCCAAGCCGCACCAGTTCCTGCACGTGCATGAAGCGGTTTTCGAAAATCGTCTCACAAATGGTCGAGCGACCCTTGGCCCGGGTCATCAATGCCATGAACTGTGCTTGCAGGTCGGTCGGGAAGCCGGGGAACGGGTCGGTGGTGACATTGACCGGCAGAATATCGCCGCCATCGCGCCGCACGCGGATGCCGCCGTTTTCAACGGTAATTTCGCAGCCGGTCTGGACCAGCACGTCAAGCGCGTTCTGCAATAGATCGGCGCGGGTATTTTCCAGCAACACATCACCGCCGGTCATCGCGACCGCCATGGCATAGGTGCCTGTCTCGATGCGGTCAGGCAGAACCCGATGGGTTGCGCCATGCAGGCTGGTTGCGCCCTGCACCCGGATGGTTCCCGTACCGGCGCCTTCGATATTGACACCCATCTTGATAAGGCATTCGGCGAGATCGGTGATTTCCGGCTCGCGCGCCGCATTTTCAATGAGGGTTTCACCGCGGGCCAAGGCCGCCGCCATCAGCGCAACATGGGTGCCGCCAACAGTGACTTTCGAAAAATTGATGCGTTCACCGCGCAGGCCTTTTGGCGCTTTGGCGACCACATAGCCGCCATCGACCTCAATCTCGGCCCCAAGCCGTTCAAGAGCCATCAGCAACAGATCAACGGGGCGTGTGCCGATGGCACAGCCGCCCGGCATGGAAATCCGCGCTTCGCCAAAACGGGCCAAAACCGGGGCAATCGCCCAGAAGCTGGCGCGCATGGTGGAAACCAACTCGTAAGGCGCAAAGGTATCAACCACATTTTTGGCATTCAGCCGAATGGTCTGACCATCTTCGGCACTCTGGCCAAGGCGCTTACCGGCAATCGAGTGATCAACGCCGAAATTGGAGAGGATGCGCAACAGCGAAGCCACGTCAGCCAGACGCGGCACATTGGCGAGTTCCAGCGTCTCCTCGGTGAGTAGACAGGCAATCATCAGCGGCAGGGCCGCATTCTTTGCTCCGGAAATCGGAATAACGCCATTGAGCGGAGCGCCGCCCCGGATAACAATACGATCCATTCGATCCTCTTCACACGGGCCGCTTACGCGAAAACCGTTTTTCTGTGCAGCCAGACGCGGCAAGCAGCGCGGACATGCGGTAATCTTTCAGGCTGCTTTAAGGCAAAATCGTTGACGATGCGTGAGCCCGAACGATTATCCTGAAAAAATGCAGAAGGCATCAATGCTTTCTGCTGAAAACGCGCCTCACGACTTGGGCGCTTCGTCTTTCATTGGCTCTTTACCGTCTGCACTCGGCTTCGGATCATCATCCGCAACCTTGCGCTCGCGCGCATGCGCCTTACGCCGTTTCAAATTCTCGCGTAATGCCGCCTTGAGGCGGTCCGCCTTGTTGTTCATCTCACCCGCTGCATATATTCTCACTATCGTTTCGCATATCAGATTCCGGCGCGATGCAAAACCGCCAACCGACGGCAAAGCGATTTCCGCTTCGAAGCGGAAAAATAACCTGCTCCACTGTCCGCAGCGCTGCGGATAGGGGTAAAATACTCACCTGCACAAGAATTTTAGGAGGCTTTGCAATGGGCAACCAAAACGGCGGCGTCTTTATTTCCGAAGACATTTCCATTCCCAATCCGGCAGGCCTCCATGCGCGCCCCGCAGCGGTATTTGCCAGCAAGGCCAAAACCTTTTCCGCCGATATCAAGCTGATATTCGGCGCGCGCTCGGCAAATGCCAAATCGGTGGTTGGCATCATGGGGCTCGGCACCTCAAAGGCTGATGTTGTTTCGGTCCAAGCCAATGGCGCAGACGCCGAAGCGGCAGTGAAAGAGCTGGCTGAACTCCTGAAGAACGCCTGCGGCGAAACCGAGCATGATGCCCCGGCTGCCCCGAAAGCCGCTCCAGCAGCACCTGTGGTTCAACATGGGGCCAATGTCATTGCGGGCGTTGGCGCATCCCCCGGCCTTGCCATCGGCCAGGTGCACCAGCACCGGGTTCAGCAGTTCCAGTTGGTTGAAACGGCGGGCAGTCAACAAGAAGAAAAAACCAAACTATCCGCCGCCCTCAAACAGGCGGCAAGTGAAATTGAAACCTTGAAAAGCGGCGGGGTCGATCCGGCACGGCAGGCGATCCTCACCGTACATCAGGATCTTCTGCAAGACCCCGATCTTCTCACCGCAACCGATCATATCCTGGCCAAGGGCAAATCCGCCTCCTGGGCTTGGCATGGCGCCTTCACTGCCCTGTCAACTCAGCTCGAAACCCAAGGTAATGCTCTTTTGGGTGAGCGCGCCAACGATATCCGCGACATCGGTCGCCGGGTTCTGGCCGTTCTCACTGGCACCCGTAGTGCTGCGCCGGAAGTGCCCGCGGGCGCTATCCTCATTGCCGAAGACCTGACCCCCTCCGATACCGCCTCTCTCGACCCTGCCAAAGTGCTCGGCTTCTGCACCCGCACTGGCGGCGGAACGAGCCACGTTGCCATTCTGGCCCGCGCGCTTGGTATTCCGGCGATTTGCGGCATTGACGAAGCGGCTCTGGCACTCCAAGACGGCGAAACCGTCATCATCGACGGCATGGCAGGTACGCTCCGCGTCAAGCCCGACGAAGCAACGCTGCAAGCGACAAAGGCGGAAATCACCCGTCTTGCAGAGCGCCGCGCCATGGACGCCGCCAACTCCCAGCAGGATGCCCGGTTGAGCGACGGCACGCGCATCGAGGTTGTGGCCAATATCCGTAACGCCGCAGATGCGCGCGACGCGGTCGTCAAGGGCGCTGAAGGCGTTGGGCTGCTGCGCTCCGAGTTTCTGTTCGATGACCGCGACACCGCCCCCGATGAGAACGAACAGGCGCGCGAATATTGCGCGGTTGCCGAAGCGCTCGGGCACGAACGTCCGCTCGTGGTGCGCACCCTCGACGTCGGCGGCGACAAGCCGTTGAGCTATCTGCCCTTGCCGAAGGAGGATAATCCTTTCCTCGGCTTGCGCGGCATTCGCATTGGGCTGGACCAGCCCGAACTGTTGCGCACCCAGCTCCGTGCCATCCTGCGTGCGGCACCGCTGACGCGTCTGCACATCATGTTCCCGATGATCGCCTCGCTTGAAGAGCTACGCACCGCCAAGGCGATGCTGGCCGAAGAGCAAGCCAAAGCCGGTATCACCGACGTCAAGGTCGGCATCATGGTGGAAGTGCCGTCAACCGTCGTCCTCGCCCGTCATTTTGCGGCCGAAGTCGATTTCTTTTCCATCGGCACCAATGACCTGACCCAGTACGTGCTGGCGATGGATCGCGGCCATCCGAAACTCGCCAAGCAAGCCGATGCCCTGCATCCCGCAGTGCTGACAATGATTGCGATGACCTGCGAAGGCGCGCGCGCCCACGGGCGCTGGGTTGGCGTGTGCGGCGGCCTTGCATCCGATGAGCGCGCTGCGCCGGTTCTGGTCGGCATGGGTGTGAAAGAGCTGTCGGTCAGCGTTCCGGCGCTCGCCACCGTCAAGGCAACGCTTGCGCGCTGGAGCCTTGTTGAATGCCAGGCACTGGCTCAGGAAGTGCTCAAGCAAGCAACCACGGAAGAGGTTCGCGCTGTATTGGCCAAGAATACACGTTAGAGCAGGATGTGTTTATACAGAAAAAATCCTGCTCTAATTTTCATATTTTACAAGGCTTTATGCGGTTAACATGATTCCACTTAACCGCGCCTTGCTTTCAGCCTTCAGCGAGGCAGGCGAGAGCCGTTTCGCTGAAGGCTTCAAAACCGGCGCTTTCAGCCAGCCGCGCCGTCGCACGTTGGCGCATGAACGCGACGAACAGATCATAGATTGCCATCGCCTCCTCATATTCAGTCTTGCTGATGGCTATGAGGAAAATCACCTTCGCCACATTGCCCTCGCCCCAAGGTATGCCGTGGGGCGCAAGCACGGTGAAAACCGAACTTTTGCTCGCCATCAGCCCGAGCGCGTGGGGCACGGCAATGCCGTCTCCCAACATGGTGGAGAGAATTTCCTCGCGCTCTCGTACCGAGTCGAGGAATCCTTCGGCTACATAGCCCTCTTCGCGCAGTTGCCCGCAAATTCGTTCGAACAATGCGTCCTGCGTTAAACCCTTCTCGGCAATGAAAAAATGCTTTTTCGAAAAGTAGCGTTCCAGCATATAAGGCCGGGTGCGATCCACTGCGACGAGCTTGGCCAGTTGTTCAAGCTGGTAGTCGGACGGAAATGGCGACACCACGACCAGAGGGCGGTTCTTTTGCTGCAGCCGTGAAGTGGAAATGACGAAATCCGCCGAAATGACTTCCAGGTGCTCGTATTCCTGGCCCGTCATGTTCCCGCAGATATCGATCTGGGGAAAGCGCCTGTGCAGCAAGGCCTCCAGCGTGCGCAAGGTGGCGTTACCGCCATCATTGACCAGCAAGACCTGCGGACGGCGCAGATAGCCAATCTGGTAATGGCGCTCAAGCCCGACGCCGATATGCAGGACAAGATAGCCCACCTCATTTTCAGAGATGCGATAAGGCGAATGTTTGGCCCATGAGCGCACCGCCGCCAGCGTGAAATCGAAGGCCAGCGCGTAATGCTGCTTGATATCGGCCAGCACCGGATTGGTCAGGTTAATCTGGTAGCGCACCCGCGTGATCATGGTTTTGACATGGGTGACAAGGTCGGCCCGCAATTGCTGATCGTGGCGCAGGTCATAGTGGTAGTTCTGGTTGATGTATTCCAGGATATAGGTGACGAGCGCATCGGCATCGTCCGCGTTGATTTCACTGGGTAGGATACGCTGGGCAGAGCGGGCGGCGATATTGACGCACAAAAACGTCTCTTCGGCGTGCGATATGTGCCCGCCACCGAGGCGGCGCAGCAGCGCGAAGATCGGCTCAGCCGCGCGCCGGACATCCTCTATCGGCTCCTCAATCTGCAATTCTTGCACCGGAAAGCCGCCCGCAACCCGCCATGCCGCCACGGCACAATAAAAGGTCATGAACCGCACGCCATCATCCGTCAGGCGAAGGGAAGCCTCCGACAGCAAATCAGGCAATTCGGCACGCACGCATGCGAGTATTCCGGCGAGAGCCGCATCTTCGGCCAGCAGCGGATGTTCGGGGTTCTCCGCTGAAATCTCGCACAGCAGATCACAATGGCAGACGCGGATCGACGTTTCCAGGCCGATCAGCTTCATGCCGTAATGGGGCTTGGCTTCGATGGCGAGATTATAGCGCCCTAGCCGCTCGCGCAGCCCGGCCATATCGGCCTGGAGGGTCGCGCGGCTGACGTTCCATTCGTCAGCAAGGTCTTGCAATTTGAGGGCATAGGCCGAGTTGAGGAAACGCAACAGCAATTGGCGCACGCGCCTCGCGGCGCTGTGGGGCACACTGGCGCGGCCCGTCTCCTGCCCGACAAGCTCATAGAACCGCTCGGGATCATCGGCGTCGAGGCTATAACCCTTGCCGCGCTTCAGCACAAAGCGCGCGCCATGCTCGGCAAGGATTTCATTGAGCAGATCGACATCGCTGCGCAAGGTTCGGGTCGAGACATTCAGACGGCGTGCGAGCTCTTCCTGCGGAAGCGTTTCCGCCTTCAGTTCAGAAAAAACCTGCGCCAGCCGCTGATATGGGAACCTGACCATTCCTTGCTTTCAGAAATTCCGGAACGATCGCTTATCGTGCCATGATTTCCTTCACCATGCGCAACAGAACCGCAACGTCGCCGGGGCGTGTATCACCCGAAGCCTTGTCGATGATCGAACTGTATACGTGCGGGATGATCTTGGAAACGCCTGCATCAACGGCAATTCGCAATATCTCGGAAAAGTTTTCGAGATCAATGCCACCGGTCGGCTCCAGCCAGAAGCCCATGCGGGCACAGGCTTCGGCCACGGCCTGATATTCCTCACGGGCAGAAAGACCGCCCATGGGGAAATACTTCAGCGAAGAGCCGCCCATATCCTGTAACATGGCAATGGCAGTATCGACCGGCACGATGGCGTCGGCGCATTTTGAGCTGCGGGGGCCAGTGGAAATCTTCACGAAACCCGGTTTACCGCAGGGCGAGACCAGCCCGTTGACCACGCTGTCGTTCTGTCCGAGCAGGGCGCGGCTTGGGCCGACCCCAGTGAAAACCTGATTGACATGCTGCGGCTGCAGCGCACCCGAAATGGCGGAAACCATGTCCGACTGCTTCGGATCACCCGCGCCAAGTCCAACCGACACAGCGTTTTCAATGAGTTTGGCATATTCGCGCATGTCGGCAAGCGCCGTGGCAACATCGGGGTAGTTCTTGGAGAGAACCCCAACCAGCACATGACCTTCGGCGGCTTCGTAGATATCAACCGCGTTCTGGCGAGATCCGGCCAAAACATTCAGACAAACGCGGTCGGCGTAGAATTTCGGGAGCAGTTTCATGACAAATTTCCTCAGGCGAGAGCGGCGCGGATGGCGCTGGCGATGATTTTGAGCTGGTCAGCGTTGACGCTGCGCACGTCCACCCCGAGCCGGCCTTCGTTGATGCCATGCTCACGGAAATAGATGGCGGTTGGGCCTTTGCGGATGGTTGCGACGATGTCGCGGGCGGTGCGCTTGAGCTTCTTTTCATCGAAAACAATCTCACCCCGGGCAATGTCGCGCCCTGCGCTATCCCAGGAAACGCGCGTGGAAACGCCGTCAATCCCAGCCAGATCCTTAAAGAACGGCTCCAGACGCTCGACCATCGATGCGCCGGTTTCCGTCTTGCGGTTGAGATAACCTTCGATGGCGGTGGCGAGGCCGATGATGCCCTCTTTCCCAACCTTCATGGCGCGGCCGATGCCTTTGGATTGCTGGCGCACGAGGTCAACGTATTGCTTACGACCGATTACAAGGCCGCTGGTCGGGCCTTCGATGGCCTTGGCACCGCTATAGATCACGATGTCGGCACCGGCTTCGTAGTAGCAGCGCAGGTCTTCCTCTGCGGCGGCGTCGATGATCAGCGGGACCTTGCATTTCTTGGCCACAGCCACCGCTTCCTCAACCGTCAGCAGGCGTTCCTGGGTGACGTGGTGGGATTTCACGTAGAGGATGGCCGCGGTGTTCGGGCCAACGGCGGCTTCGAGCTGATCGGCGAAGCACTCATTGCCCCAGCCTGCTTCCACCACCTTACCGCCGCCGAGCCCGACCATGGTGCCGATCGGGGCACCGAAATTGACGTTATGGCCTTTTGCCATAACGATTTCATTGGGGCCGCGCGCGGGCGTGTCATGCAAGTGATCGCGCACCCACGCGTCCTCACGCACCACCACAGCAGCCACTGACAGGGCAATTCCGGCCGAGGCGCAAGAGACCACGGTAGCGGCTTCAACGCCCAGAAGCTTTGCAATATAAGCCCCTGTCTTGGCCACCAGGTCGTCCATTTCGAAGTACTGGCCCATGGCGAAACGGACGGCATCGACCACCTCGGCGGGGGGGGTCGAGACGCCGAGCGCGGTCATGCGACCGGAGGCGTTGATGACCTGCTTCAGGTTGTAGCGTTCATGAATTGAAGACATGGCTTTACTTTAATCCTATGGGTGCAATGCGTTCTCGGTGAAATAAACCGTGCCACCGACGATGGCCGCGTGCGACACGAAGTGCCGGTTGACGATTTCGGAGGCGCCCTCGCAATCATCGAGCGCGCGCGGTGCGTCTTCGAAACTGAAAATCGTCAGGTCGCCATCTGCGCCGACTGCGAGGCGGCCCTTACCGGTGAGGCTAAACATCTCCGCCGGGTGGGTGGTGACACATTCGATGATGCCGGGCACATCCATGCCCAGATGCAGGAACTTCGACATCACCGAGGCGAGCGTATGGACCGGTCCGTTGACGCGGTTCTTGTAATAGAGGTCGGTCGAGATGCTGTAGGGCAGCACGCCCGCGTCAATCGCCATATGGGCAACAGAAAAGCAGAAACTGGCATTGCCGTGGCCGACATCAAGCTTCATGCCGCGCGCGATCGCGTCCGCCACCTCGGGCTTGAGCCTGCCGGCCTTATCCATGATCTTGTTGGGCTTGCCGTTGAAGCAATGGGTCAGGATATCGCCCGCACCCATGCGCCCGACAATCTCGGTCAGGGTCGGCGGCGGATTGCCCACATGCACCATCAGCGGCAGGCCGCCATTGTCGCGTTGAATGGCCTTGGCGCGGTCGAGCGGCGTGATGCCGTTCTGGCCAATCACGCTGCCGCTCATGCGCGCCTTGATGCCGACGATGAAGCCCTTATGGGCAGCAATGGTTTCGGCGTCGAGCGCGGCGTCGATATCGGCGAGATCGGCCAGCTCATGCTGCACCACCATGCCGATGCGCGAGACGTTGAGCAGGGCGTATACATTGGTTTTGGCGTCCGCAACCTGCGCGCGGAAGCGGGCGATGTCGGCGGCACCGGCGCTGCCTGCATCGACAATCGTGGTCACGCCCGCCGTCACGCCTTGAAGATCAGGTTCGTCGTAATAGATCGGAGAAGCCGGAAAACAATGAACATGGGCGTCGATCCAACCCGCGCTGACGTAAGCACGCTCTTTCAGATCAATCACCTGCTGCGCGGCCGCGTCGCCGCGCTTGCCGATGGCGGCGATCTTGCCGTCTTCGAGTGCGATATCGGTTACCGAGCCATTCGCCAACCGGGCGTTTTTAATCAGTAATCCGTACATGGCATCGTTTCCTTAAACTGTGGCTGCCCATGCTCGGCGCACGGATAAGCCATAAAAAAGCTCCGGAGCCGGAGAGCCCCCGGCTCCGGAGCAGGCGTTTACTTACGCAATGGCCACCGGGAAGAAGTAACCGAACAGCATGGCCCCAAGAATGGCGCCACCGGTCACCGGCTTATTCCATACATAGAACACCAGCGCGCCAAGCACAGAGCCGATCCCGATCGGAACAGACGCGGCAATGGCCGAGAGGATAATCAACGGGCCGAGGAAGCGGCCAGAGGAGTTGCCCGCGCCCATCATGACATCCGCACCATAGGTGGAGTTGCCCTGATTGACCGTGAACTTGCGGGCGACAATGATAATCCCGCCAATCACCAGACCGGCGAAGAGGCCGGTGGCGAGCGCCGCAAAGAAGTTCTCAACCGGGAACACGATGCCCGAGGCGAGCAGCAAGGCCGGGATGCCGAGGCCGACACCGGTCATCACCGCGCCGCCGATGTCGAGAATACCGACCAGCGACCCTTCGATGATACGGGCGAACAGGAAGCTCGCGCCGAACGCCGCAACCGCGCCGTAGGAGCCAGTCTCAATGCCCGAGCGCAGTAGCGCGACGAAGGCAACTTCGTTGAACGCGCCGAGCTTGTACACGTAATACATATGCGTACCGGCGAAGACGCCTGCGGCGAGGATGCCGACAAAAATCGGGAACGACCAATCGGCGTGCCAGAAATCGCCAAAGGCCAATTTCTTGTAATCGTGGCCGTTTGTAGCGGCGTTATCTTTCATTGCTTGATCTGTCATAATATCGTTCTCCCCAATCACTTGCCGCTAATGGCGTTGTGCATCATCGTCAGCCAGTCGGGCACGCCGAGCTTGAAGGATTTGAGCACAGTCATATCGAAGCCGCGGAAGAAGGCACTGAGCACGAACAGCGCAATAATCGCCGTCATCATGACCTTGGTGACACGGTTCCAGCCACTTTCATCGACGCCCTTGCCGATGAGAATGCCAAGCACGATACCGGGAACGGCATTGCCCATGATCATCTGGGCGAGACCGCCGAACAGCGTGCCCCAGAAGCCGCAGGTCTTGCTGGCGTTCAGAGCGGCCAGCCAGAAGATGACCGGCATGACAGTGTTGACGAGAATGTTGGCGGCGGGAATCAGCACCTTGACGGCGGTGATCTGCAGTTCCTTGGGAACCGAAGACGCCGTGGTGTTGAGGAAGGCCACCACCACCATGCCGATCACCATGCACACCCAGGCCATTTTGCGCGGGTCATGCATGGTTTCAGCGAGGTTGCGGTTCTTGATCATCAGCGCCGCGGCACCCCAGTTGGGGATGATGCGGTGATCAACGTCCTGGGTGAACGAACCAGCCGCCACCGAAGAAGCCCAGGCGTTGAAGAAGAAGCCAAGACCGAACGAGAAATGCGAAGCCGGATCGCCTTCGCAAGAATTCATTTCGCCCAACGTGCGAAACGCACCCATACCCTGGGTGGCCGGGGCGTGGAACATACGGGCAGCGCCCGCTCCCACCGCAAATCCGACCAAACCTCCGATAACCAGAGATTTGAGGAGAATGACCATTAACATTATTTATGTCCCCTGCTTGTGAAGCCCCATTTTACGATGCCGCGCGCGGCGCAAACGTGACCGTGCTCGTGTCGATTGCGGTCACGGATACCGTAACGTCCAGCGTGAGCGCGTAACGGGTGCGCACGCGTGGTAGAAAAAAGAACATGAATTTTTCGGTGGTGCGCAACTCAAGCGCCTCCACCACCTTGATGTCCTGCGGCTCAATGCGCACCAGCACCTTGTGCCCTTCGGCCATGACGGCGCGTTGCACTCCGGAGAGAGCATCGGCGAAAGCCGCCTCCCGGGTTTGCCCGCGCCCTTTAACGGACACGCTGGTCTCAAAGCGCTGCAGCATCTCAGGCACCGTATTTCTTGTGCCATGCCTCAACGAGTTGCTTGCCCAGATCCTCGACATCGAGGAAGCCGAAACCGAGCACCTTGTAGCCTTCATTGATGGCGGCCACGCCTTCATCAACGGCGCGCATGCCGTGGCGGGCCTTGTAGCCGTGCTTGGTCTGGGCGGTAATCGCACCAGCGCCGCCGCTGCCACAGAACGAAATGCCGAAATCGGCGTTCTCGGCCTTCATCACATCGCCGAGCTTCATATCGGCGGCCATGCCGGGAATAACCACGACGCGTGCGCCCGCGGCTTCCGCGCCCGCTGCCACCTTCTGGCCCTTACCGAGCCGGTCGCCAATCACCAGGGTAATCTGTGCCATATCCTAAAACTCCTCATTGAAACAATGAAACGTCACCGGCCCAATTTCAGGCCTTGTCGGGCATCGTTTCAAAATGGATGGACAAAAGCAATGCCTCCTCTTCCGGCAGATTGCCGAACAGAGCCGTCACTTCCTCAGAGAGAAGCCGGGCGGGCGGGGAGATTTCATCGAACAGGCTCTTGTCGAATTCGGGAAGGCGCTCACCGGTCAGGGAGCGGCGCGCCATGGCCTGCATGTGGGAGGTGAGTTTTTCCTGCTGGAAAGCATCCATGCGCTTGCCAGCGCGGTCGATAATCGCAGGAATCTCACCCATGATTCTGCTCGCAAGGGCCGCAATCGCGGCGTCATCGGCTCCAATGGTCATCACATCTCTCTTAAAGAATCTGGTCTGGTAACAGCCTGAACATAAGCTACGCACACCACGGGAACAGGTTCAGCGGGGTCTTTTTCCGCTTCGAAACGGAAAATGTCCCAGCGCTACGAAGCGGAGAAGGTCCGCAAAAAGTCCCGATGATTGCCGTCAAGCACCGGCAGAAACCAAAACGCCGCCCCGAACATTCGGAGCGGCGTTTTGACATTAACCGAGGGAAGAAAAGCTTTTCAGCTTACCACTTCACAGTTGCTCCAAGCCTGCCGTCCCAGCCCTCACGGCCCTTGTTATCGAGCGAGCGGTTGTATGCGCCGGTGGCGAACAGGTTGACCTTGTCGCTCACCTGAGCGCTCACGCCCGCGCCAAGCTCTCCCCAGGTGCCGCCGAGGCTGGAAGTGAACGGAACGAAGTTCTGTCCATCAACCGTGCCGAAGCTCGTCTTGGTGTCGGCCATGAACTCGTGCCAGACATTGGCGCGCAGCCAGCCGGTGACGAGACGCGGATTGGTGACTTCGCCGGTGTTCCAGGTTTTTGCCAGGCGCAAACCAAGGCGACCG
>JAVBJU010000006.1:0-11157 GCA_031546825.1 Microvirga sp.
CTGCCATCCCCGTCTCACCTTCCTTCAGAACCGCAACGATCTGGCTTTCCGTAAATCTGCTCTTTCTCAATCGAAACTCCTGAAATTGGGAGGTCCACAGACTCTAACATAAACTGTCTACCAACAGGGGGAGCTTACGCATCAACCTCATCATAACGAAGTTAGTTCACATACAACGAAGCCACCGGCTATAAAGCCGGTGACCCATTCTTGGTGGCGCATATCGTAAATGGATCAGCGGTTAACCGCGATTCATTTTAGAAAGCACGCTGGATACGCAACCGGCCCTGCCAGGAATCGGTAGCATTAACGGTCTCGGCGCTGCCCTTGTTGTCGTGCAGAACGCGCCCCTTCGGATCGACGTGCGTATAGACCGTCTCGACGCCGATCTCGAAATTCTTGATCGGCGACCAGATCAGATTCGTACCGACGCGCACTTCATTGGTGTCAACGAAGCCTTCGTTATACGCCCCAAGCGTGGGCGAGGTGACCGCCGTATAGCCGTTTTTGCCGGTGAGAATCTGCATATAAGACCCAAAGACGTTCTGACGAACCGAAGGCGTCCAGTAGTGCTGGAAGGAGGCGAGTACCGACCAGCCCTTCGTCCGCTCGAAGCGCCCATTGGTGCCGATGAAGCCGTCGGTTATTGGCAAGGAGCCAATTCCTCCCTGACCAAGCCTGTTGTAATTCCGGGCGCCAATGTAACCGAGAGCGCCATCAGCATAGGCCCCTTCAACCCAGAGATCGTCTCCGGGGGCTATCGACGGTAGTTTGAGTTGAAAGCCACCGTGAACGGCAAAGCCATAATCGGTGTCGGGCGTATTGGCTGCGGAACTGGCCCCGAAGGCAGGGCGAACCTGGTGCAACGCTGCCGAAATCTGAGCGGAGCCCCATCCCTGTTCCACCATGAGAGCGCCGACAACATCCGGAATAGTCTGCCCGGCCGGGCCGACCCCGGCGGCGGAAGAGAACTTCTTGTTGCTAAAGACGCGCCGTTCGTTGCCGTCTTCAAGCGAAGCCGTCAACGACCAGCCTTGGCCAAAGTTAAATGTATATGCCAGCACCTGATTTGTGACGTCACTGGAACGGATCGACGCAAAATTGTTACCGTTCGCATAGTAATCGAAGAATGACTTGAGGCGACCGGCGGTCAGACCCGCGAACTGTATATAGGCGAGGTTGAGGCTCGCCTTGCTGTTCTGTCCGGTGAAGCCATTATTGATGCCGCTGCCAAAATTGTCCCCGGTGCGTTCGTTCGTGAAGCGCAAAAAGGCGCGTACCTTGCCGTAGGGCGTGTTCTGGCGGACGTCGAAATTAACGCGGGCATTGGCGGCGAAGTTAATGGTATCGCGGTTGCGATCCCGGCTCTGAACATAAAGCGCGCCGGCACGCACGCGCCCACCAATTTGGACGCAGGCATCAGACCCCGGAATATAGAAGAACCCTGTTCCATGTTCGGAGCAGACGCGAACATACTCGACAGGGTTTGCCTTTTTACTCGGGAGATCGGCAGCGGCAGCACTTGTCGCTAAACCTAACACCGCAACGGAACCCAGAAGACTGCTCCTGATCAACAACATCGTTCTTTCCTCATATCTGTTTTCATGGTTTTGGAATCGCGGTGTTCTTTAAAGCAAGAACAACACCGCGAGATGCCAACAAACAGATAGCTTCGAAGGTAGAACAAGTGGTCTAAAGTATGAAAAATTTAATTTGTTTTGTTTTTTCATCGAAAATAATCATTGATTACATAAAAATTATTCTTACATTTTTTATAATTAAAAACTTTACTAAAAAACTCCATTAAATTTTTGAAAACTGGGATTTTGGCGAGGCTTTACTTAACTATTTCCGTTGGCTTGGTGCCCCTCCGACACCGACGGAAAAACGAGCATTATGCCGGAACAATCTCATTCAAGTCGCAAGCGGGCTCAAGGAGGCGTTGTCTATAACAAGCGGCCGCGAAGCCCGAACAGGCGACGAATACAAATCGGCCCGATGCGTTTCACCGCATCAGGCCGACATGCTTTTCAATCCGTTGCCTGCCTCAGAACTTTGGCGGAGGTGGCGGGCCATCAAGGCCGGGGAGGCCGCCACCGCCGATATCCGGCAGGGTGATGTTATCGAACTGCTGCTGGATCGCCGCAGGCGCAAGCGTTGTTTGGCCGTCTTTATAGTGTGTCGCAAGGCCTGGGAAGAACAGCAGGATGGCGACCATCAAAAGCTGGATACAGACGAACGGGATCGCGCCCCAATAAATCTGGCCAGTGGTGACCGGTTCGATTATTTGGCCCGTTACTCGGTCCGGATAGGGTACGGCGGGAGCCACTGATCTCAGGAAGAACAGTGAGAAGCCGAAGGGTGGGTGCATGAAGGAGGTCTGCATGTTGACCGCCAGCATCACGCCGAACCACACCAGATCGATGCCGAGTGCGGTGGCGGCGGGCACCAGAAGCGGAATAACGATGAAGGCCAGCTCGAAATAATCAAGGAAGAAGGCCAGGAAGAAGACGAAGATCATCACGAAGACGATAAAACCCATCTCGCCACCGGGAAGCGACGTCAGGAGGTTTGCAACCCAGGTGCGGCCTTCGACGGCGAAGAAGGTCAGAGAGAACACGCGCGCGCCAAGCAGAATGAACATGGCAAAGGTTGCGAGTTTGGCGGTGGATTCGGTGGCCTGCCGCATCATGGTCCAGTTGAAGCGGGCGGGGTTTTTGTCTGACCAGCGCTTGAACGCCGCGAGAATAATGGCACCCACCGCGCCCATTGCTCCGCCCTCAGTTGGCGTGGCCATGTGCAGGATGATGGTGCCCAGCACCAGGAAGATCAGAAACAGTGGCGGCACCATCACGAAGGTGACCTGTTCCGCCATGCGCGAGATCAGGCGAATTTTCAGGAAGCGTTCGAAAATTCCGGCAATCGCCGCATAAACCGAACTCACCAGCATCACTTCGACTGTTGCTTCCCAAGCATAGCTGAGCGTGCTGCCATATTGGACGTAGACCCAGGCAAATGCCGCGGCCAGAACAATTGTCAGAGGCAGCACACGGCGATTGAGCACACGGTTGATGATGGCGGCGATGAAGGCGATAACCGCAGCCACCAGAATGGACAAGATCACCACGTCAATCAGCGATGAGATACCGGCATCATGGATAATCCGGTCTGCGAAAAAGCCGGACACCAGCACCAGAATGCCCAACTGCCACAAACCGCGTGCGCCGGTGGGCTCCTTGTGGCCGATCGCCTCAAGGGGAAGGCCGGGAGCGCTTTTGGGAAACATCATGGAACTGATGAAAATCCATACGCAGTAAAGGCCTGCCAGCATCAGACCGGGAATGAATGCGGCCACATACATATCACCGACCGAGCGGCCGAGCTGATCGCCAAGGATGATCAGAACCAGCGATGGCGGAATGATCTGGGCCAGAGTGCCCGACGCGGCGATGACGCCGCTCGCCAGACGTCGGTCGTAACCGTAGCGCAGCATGATGGGCAGCGAGATCAGGCCCATGGAGATCACCGAGGCCGCGACGACACCAGTGGTGGCGGCGAGTAGGGCACCGACGAACACCACCGCATAGGCGAGGCCACCACGGATGGTGCCAAAAACCTGGCCGATGGTATCGAGCAGATCTTCGGCCATGCCGGAGCGTTCCAGCACCAGTCCCATCAATGTGAAGAACGGAATGGCCAGCATGACCTCGTTTTTCATCACCTCGAACATGCGCTCGGGTAGTGCCTGTATGAGGTTCCATTCCACATTGACGGCATTGGGAACGAGTTGTGTCAGAAGCAGGGCGATGAAAAAGAATATCAGCCCGTTGGCTGCGAGCGAAAATGCCACCGGGTAGCCCAGCAGCAAAAATATAATGAGCGACGCAAACATCAGCGGCGCAAGATTATGGGCGATGAACTCGAGCATAATAGTTTCCTTGCGTCGGCTGATCAGGAGTTGGGTTTGTCGTTATGAGACGGCTTGTCGTCTCCGGCAGCCGCAGAAAGCTTCTTGGCGTCCAATTCTGCCAGCAGGCGTTCGGCCTCTTCCTTCGCATCGGAAAGATGGCCACCGGCACCGCTGTCCGGAATGAGCCCGCGCATGATGGCGATCCGCTTGATGACTTCGCTGATCCATTGCAAGGCGAGGGCGTAAAAGCCCGCCATGATCAGGGCTTTCGCCGGCCACACAATGAGACCGCCGGGCGAGGGCGATATCTCGCCGATAGCATAGGTGCTGTAGACGAATTTCGGTGTCAGATAGACCATTACAACCAGAAACGGCAGCAGGAAGAAGAAATGGCAAAACATTTCGACCCAACTGCGGGTCTTGGCGGACAGGCGCGAGGAGATGATGTCGATGCGCACATGGCCGCTGTTTTTCCATGTCCACGCCGAGCACAGCATGAATGCGGCACCGAACAGATACCATTGCAGTTCGATGAACGCATTGGAGGAGAAATTCGGGAAACTGTAGCGCAACATTGCGTTACCAGCGGAGACTAGAGTGGCAAAAAAAATCGCCCAACTGAAGATCCGCCCGATCCACTCGTTCAGGAAATCGATCCCTTGCGACAGTTTCAATAGACTTTTCACCGTAACCTACCCCTTAGCCTTATAAGTACACATCAACCGTAACGCCCGCCCCATCGATAAATCCGCCGCTACGCATGCGGAAAATCGAACCCAACAATGCCGGAGCGTTGCGGCCCGCGTCGACGATAATGGCACTGGTCTCTCGCCATTTTTTCCGAAAGAGAACCGTATGGGCTCGCTTTGGGCACAAGGCTGTGCTAGGCGGACACATCAAACAATGCCGGATACCCGAGCGGATATTGCCTGTTCTCTAGTCGATCTGGAGAAAAGGCGCAATTAAATATCTGTTTATGGGCACGGCCATGCTGAATGAGACGGAAGACGCCAGATGAACGACGAATTCTTTCGCGAAGTCGATGAAGAGTACCGCCGCGATAAAGTTGCCGAAATATGGAAAAAACACCAGAATCTGATCATCTGTGTTATGGCGCTTATCGTGCTTGGCGTTGGCGGATACAATTATTGGGAAGGCGTGCAGCGCAATAAAGCGCAGTTGGCAGGCACCCAGTTTTCGGCGGCGCTTGCCCATATTCAGTCAGGCAATGATGCTGAGGCGGAAAAGCTTCTGGTGCCTCTCGCCAAAGAAGCAGATGGCGGTTACGCCGCGCTGTCGAAGCTCATGCTTGCCGGTGATCGCACCCGTAAGGATAAGGACGCTGCAAAGCGCGATTATGCGGCGCTCGCCAATGATGCTACGCTCACCCCCGAGTGGCGGGATTTTGCCAAGCTGCGTGCTGCTATCCTGCGCATGGACGATGCCGAGACTGAAACCGCCAAGCGTGATTTCGAAGCGCTTGCCGTGGCCGGTGGCACATGGCGGCACACTGCGCGCGAAATGCTCGGCTTGATGTCTTTGCAGCGGAACGATTATCCCGCCGCGCAGACATGGTTTACCCAGATTGACCAAGATGCGGAAACGCCTGCCGCATTGCGTAACCGCCTCCGCCTTTACCTCGCCGTGACGGCTGGTGGCCCGGTTCAGGCGACCAAGTAAAAGATTGAATTGTAATATGTCTGTGACTTTCGCCATCATCGGCCGCCCGAATGTCGGGAAATCGACCCTGTTCAACCGGCTGGTCGGAAAAAAACTCGCCCTGGTGGACGACAGACCTGGCGTGACTCGTGATCGTCGTCAGGGCGATGCACGGCTTGGCGATCTTTCTTTCAAGATCATCGACACCGCAGGTCTTGAAGAAGCAGATGAAAACTCGCTGCTCGGGCGGATGCGTGCCCAGACGGAAGCGGCGGTTGAAGACGCCGATGTGCTTCTGTTCGTAGTTGATGCCCGCGCCGGTATTCTGCCCGCCGACCGCTCCTTCGCCGAGATGCTGCGCCGCTCAGGAAAGCCGGTTATTCTGCTGGCCAACAAGGCCGAAGGCGGCAAGGGCCTCGAAGGGGCTTATGAAGCCTACAGCCTTGGCCTTGGTGATCCGGTGCCGTTTTCCGCCGAACACGGCGAAGGCACCAGCGACCTGTTCGAAGCCCTTCGGCCATTTTTCCCCGAACCGTCTGATGAAGAAGACGACGACGCCGAGGAAGATGATGAAGACCTCAGCAGCAAGCCTTTACAGGTGGCTATCGTCGGTCGCCCCAATGCCGGAAAATCCACGCTCATCAACCGCATGCTCGGTGAAGAGCGGTTGTTGACCGGCCCGGAAGCTGGGATTACCCGCGATTCCATCGCCCTCGATTGGTCCTGGCACGGCCGGGAGATCAAGCTGTTCGATACGGCGGGATTGCGTAAGCGCGCCCGGGTTGAAGACAAGCTCGAAAAGCTTTCGGTTGCCGATGGTCTGCGCGCCGTGCGCTTTGCCGAAGTGGTGATCGTGCTGCTCGATGCGACCATTCCCTTCGAGAAACAGGACCTGACCATCGTTGACCTCATTGAGAGCGAGGGCCGGGCGTTGGTGATTGGTCTCAACAAATGGGACCTCGTTGCCGATCAGCAGGGGCTTCTGTCCGACTTGCAGGAGAAGGCCACGCGTCTGCTGCCGCAGGTACGCGGCGCGCCGGTGGTGCCGCTGTCGGGTCTTGCTGGTGACGGCATCGATCGGTTGATGAAGGCGGTGTTGCAGGTTTATGAGACCTGGAATATCCGCATTTCCACTTCGCGTCTCAACGACTGGCTTTCGCGCGCGCTTGCCACCAACCCGCCGCCTGCGGTTGCGGGGAGGCGCATCAAGATCCGTTACATGACTCAGGTGAAAGCGCGTCCGCCGCATTTTGCGGTTTTTGGAAACCAGCTTGATGCGCTGCCGAAATCCTACAGTCGCTATCTCGTTAATAGTTTGCGCGAAGCATTCAAGTTGCCAGGCGTTCCGATCCGTCTGTCGCTGCGCACGGGCAAGAACCCGTTTGATAAAAAACGCGACTGATTAAGCGCGGCCTACTTTAAACCTGACCAGTTCTCGTCGTCACTTGCCCAGACAGGCAGGTGCGTTGAAACACGACCGTCATTTGCACTGGCGGATGAAGAGTGCTGGACCGTTTCTGGCTGCACTCAATGAATAACTTAGCCTAACCGGCACTGGTCCGGCGGCGGATATCCCCTAAATCAAGTGGCTGACGTGGGTGGGGTCGCGAGTATTTTTTTCTTGCTTCTCCAACTTATCCAGCCTCTAATCAGAATGGATGAAGCCTGCGTTTTGGCAAAATAATTGGTTTTGTACACCGTCTCGCAAGAAGAGAGGACAACGACCAATGATCTGATTTTGTCCCGTTCGATTGCCCGATCGAACTGTCAATCCAACGCAGGTGGAGCCCTATGGCCAAGAGCAGATTAAGTACGTGGTTTGGCAGTGATCGCACTGTCAATGTATGGAACAATACAATCCCCGTAAGGGCTGAGCTTTTCAGTATCGAGCGCCTCGAGCAGCACGCGGAAAGCCTGGCTATTGCTCAGACCATTACCGACAAACCCAAGCGCGTTCCCCCGCTGCAACAACGCCTTGCCGATAATGCGCGGGCCTTGCTGGCCGCTTATCGCGCCAATGCACAGGCGATTGAACTCGGGCAAGAAATCGTGCCTGCTGCCGAATGGCTCCTCGATAATTACCATGTGGTGGAAGAGCAGGTTTGGGAAATCCGCGCGGATCTGCCAGCGGGCTATTACAAGCAATTGCCCAAACTGGCCAGCGGGCCTTTTGAGGGCTATCCGCGCGTGTTCGGCATCGCCTGGGCCTTTGTCGCCCACACTGACAGTCACTTTACGCCTGAAGCCCTGCGTGGCTTTTTGCGAGCCTACCAGCGTATTCAGCCGCTGACCATTGGCGAATTGTGGGCTGTCGCTATTACCCTGCGCATCGTCCTCATTGAAAACTTGAGACGGTTGTCGGATCAGATTGTGCGTGGCCATAATCTGCGCCTCGAGGCCAATGAGCTGGCCGACCGCATTTTGGGCGTTAACGGGCATAACGCTCAGCCGTTGCAAGAGGTCATGAAACCTCTTGAGAAGGCACCAATTCCCACCACATTGGCGGGGCAGTTGTCGCGCCGCTTCCGCGATCCGGACCCCAAAGTCGCCCCCATTCAAGAATGGCTGGAACGCCGGTTGGAGCATGATAATCGTTCCATCGACGAGGTGGTTCACACCATGCAGCAGAGCCAGGGCGCGGCCAACGTCACTGTGCAGAACGTCGTCATCAGTATGCGGCTGATTTCGAGCACGGATTGGTCTGAACTGTTTGAGAGCGTCAGTCTGGTGGACGATTGCCTGGCAGCGGCAGGTTCTTTCCGGACGATGGATTTCGCAACCCGTAATCTCTATCGCAGCGCCATCGAAGTGCTGGCCCGTGGTTCCGATCATACTGAGATGGAGGTAGCCGAGCGGGCAATCGCCTGTGCGGCGTCAACAGACGCCCATGACGGCGATGAGCGCAAGCGCGACCCCGGCTATTACCTGATTTCCAAAGGCCGATATGAATTTGAGCAATCCATCGGTTTCCGCCCGCCATTCCGCAACTGGATCTACCGCGAGGGGATAAGAACGGCGGTACGGTCGTATGTTGGCGGCATTTCCTTGCTCACGGCAGTGCTGCTTGTTGGCGTCATCGGGCTGTCCTGGAATCAGAATTTAGGTTGGGGCTATATTGTTGCCATGCTGATCATCGGCTGGATTCCGGTCAGCGATACGGCGGTGTTTTTGCTGAACCAACTGGCGATCCGGCTCTACAAACCCAGTAAATTGCCGGCCATCGAACTGGGCGACGTTATCCCGCAGGAATTGCGGACGATGATTGTTGTTCCGACCTTGCTGCTCAATGAAAAAGACGCCCAGGAGCAGGCCCGCCAGCTCGAGGTCCACCACCTTGCCAGTCCCGATGGTCACATTACCTATGCGATGCTGAGCGATTGGCCCGACGCTGATGTGGAAATTACTGAAGCGGATGAGGCATTGCTCGCCACCGGCAGGCAGGCCGTCGAGGCGTTGAACAAGAAATACGGCCCCAGTGCTTCCGGCAAGCGCTTCCTGTTGCTGCACCGGCGCAGGCTTTACAATGACAGCGAAGCCCGTTGGATGGGCTGGGAGCGCAAACGCGGGAAGCTGCACGAGCTCAACCGTCTGCTGCGCGGCGCGACCGATACTACGTTCCTGAGCGATGATGGCAACGCCTGGGTGCCGCCCGATGTCCGTTATGTCATCACGCTGGATGCCGACACCCGCCTGCCGCTCGGCACCGTCGGCGAGTTGATCGGCAAGATGGCGCATCCGCTCAATCACCCCAAGATTGATCCTGCGCTCCAGCGGGTGGTCGATGGCTATGCTATTATGCAGCCGCGCGTTACCCCGGCGCTGCCGACCGAAGATGACAGCACCGTCTATCAGCAGGTGTTCTCAAGCCCCGGCGGGCTGGACCCCTATGCCAGCGCGGTGTCCGATGTTTATCAGGATGTGTTCGGCGAGGGCACCTATACCGGCAAGGGCATCTATGATGTCGATGCCTTCGAAGCCGCGCTCGACAACCGCATTCCCGAAAACACTCTACTCAGCCATGATCTGTTCGAGAGCAATTTCGCGCGAGCAGGGCTCGTGACTGATATTGAATTCATTGAAGATTTTCCGTCGCGCTATGACGTGTCGTGCAAGCGTATGCATCGCTGGGCGCGCGGAGACTGGCAGCTGCTGCCGTGGATCCTGCGCCTCACGCGGCGCGGCCTTGGTGGCGTCAGCAAGCTCGGCCAGTGGAAGATGCAGGATAACCTGCGCCGCGCCCTCATGGCGCCAACCACTTTTCTCGCGTTCGTGCTCGGCTGGTTCCTGCCGCCTGCATCGGCTTTGTCGTGGATTTTTTCGCTAATCGTTCTTCAAACCATTCCCGCCTTGATGCCGGTATTGTTTGGCGCTGCGTCGCGCCTGCGTGGCATCACACGGGCGAGCCGGATCGCGGTGATCGCCTCCGACCTCAAGATAGCCTGCTTGTTGGTGCTGTTTAGCATCGTGTTTGTGGCCGATCAGGCCTGGCTCATGGGCGATGCCATTGTTCGGACGCTGTATCGCCTGTTTGGCAGCCGCCGGAACCTGCTTGAGTGGGTAACATCGGCGCAGGCGGGCGAGAAGCCACGCCTCACGCTGTTCGGCTTCTATCGCACCATGAGTGGCGGTTTGATTATCGTCGCCCTTGCGGTGGCGGCTGCCGTCATGAGCGCGCAGGCACATTGGCTTGAAATCGCGCCGTTCGTCGTGTTGTGGATTGTGGCTCCGGCCATTGCCTCGCTGATTTCCCAGCCGCCCAAAAGTCAAACGCGCCATGTGGTTTCCGAGGACAATCGGCAGATGCTGCGCGTGGTTGCCCGGCGCACCTGGCGTTATTTCGAAACCTTCGTCACGCCCGCGGAAAACATGTTGCCGCCGGACAATTTCCAGGAAGATCCGGAGCCGGTCATTGCGCACCGCACCTCGCCAACCAATATCGGCCTCTACTTCCTGTCGGCGGTCTCAGCGCGCGATTTCGGCTGGGCCGGGACGATGCAAACCGTTGAACGCATCGAAGCCACGCTCGCCGTTCTTGACAAGCTCGACCGTTTCAAAGGCCATTTCTATAACTGGTACGATACCAGCGATTTGCACGTCCTCCAGCCCGCTTATGTCTCGTCAGTGGACAGTGGCAACCTCGCGGGCCAGCTCATTACGCTTGCGCAAGCCTGCCACGCCTGGGCGCGCAACCCCACCGATCCCGCCGCGATCCTTCCGGGCATTGCTGATAATACGGCTCTTTTGCGTGAAGCGGTTGAAATTTTTATGGAGCGTGGCGACGCACGTCGCAATGAATTACTTGCATCCATTGAGCAATTTGAAGCCGAGATTCGGCGTGCCGGTGAAGTTGCGAGCGAGACCGATGAGGCGCGTCTCACGGCGCTGAAAGCGTTGGCCGCAAACATTCAGCAGCGGGCGAATGTCGTTGTTGCCGATAGTCATAATGCGAAAGCACGCGATATTGGCTTCTGGGCCGCTGCCATCACTGAGACTATTACCGAACATCTGCGCGATATTCACTATCTGCGCGATGCCCCGCAGAGCATGCGCCGCCGTCTGGATAAGATCGCCACGAAGTCGCGGGAAAT
>JAVBJU010000011.1:0-47231 GCA_031546825.1 Microvirga sp.
GACTCCACCAGCGCCGTTGCCGCCGGAATGCCGACCAGCGGGCCGAGCATGGCGGCGGTTGAATCAACCACGAAGGGGCGGTTGATATTTTCCATATTGCCATGCTCATCAACGAGGCCCGCTTTGCCACCGACGGCCAGCGTGGTGCCCATCGTCGAGAAAAACTCGGCAGCGAAGAAAGCGAAGAGGTAGGGGAAATACTTGAAACTGAGAGCGCCGAGGATATCGACCTTGAAAGCTGTCGGTTCGATGGATTTGGGCCAGCCGAAGAAGGTCGAAGGCAGTTTGGTGACACCGAGTGGAATGCCGATGAGTGTCGCCATTAGGATGGCCCACAAGATCGAGCCGGGGATTTTGCGGGCATGGAGCCCAATGCCAATGACGAGGCCGCATAATGCGACGATTGCGCCTTTGGCGGTGAAATCACCCAGCATGAGCGACATGGTCTTGACGTTGACCGTGACAAGTCCGGCATTCTTGAAGCCAAGCACGGCGATGAACAGGCCAATGGCCGCGCCCAATGCCAGCTTGATCTGGGCCGGGACCATGCGGGTAATGACCTCACGCATACCGAGCAACGTCATCACCAGAAACAGAAAGCCCGACCACAACGCAATGCCGACACCGATTTCCCAGGGCACATGTTCAGTCACGGCAAGCGTCGTGCCGACAATGACGGAGCCGCCGATGCCTGGACCCACCAGAAACGGGAAATTGCCATAAAAGGCCATGAACAAAGTGCCAAGCACAAAGACGATGATGGTCGAGGTGGTTGCCGCGCCGCGATCCATGCCGCCAGCCTGTAGCAAGGTCGGAATGAGCACCACCAGATAGGCCGCTGCCAGAAACGAAGTGATGCCGGCGATAACTTCCGTCTGCGGCGTCGAACGGCGTTCCCTGATTTTGAAAATCTTTTCAAGGAGCGAATGCTCCCGAGACCCCGATGTGATGACCTGTTCGTTTTTCGTTGTCATGATACCAAAACCCGCAATGCCCCCAGTTGCAATAAAAAACGCGCCTTTTCAGGCCCGTGTTCCGTGTAGATCGTATGCGTCTGATTTCTGGATGCGCACATCGATGATGGACCCCGGTGCCACCGGCTCCTTGACCTTGACATAAACCTGCCCATCGACTTCGGGCGCGTCATATTGCGAGCGGCCCTTGGCAATGGTGGTGCCCATTTCGTCGATAATAACGGGGAGGGTGCGCCCAACCTTCTTGCGTAAAATCCTGGCCGAAACCGCCTGTTGGGTCTCCATGAAGCGGTGCCAGCGCTCTTCCTTGACCTCTTCGGGAACTGCCCCGGCAATATCGTTGGCGGGCGCGCCCTTAACGGGCTCAAATTTGAAACAACCGGCGCGCTCAATCTGCGCGTCTTCCAGCCACTGGAGCAACATCTCGAAATCTTCGTCAGTCTCGCCGGGGAAGCCAACGATGAAGGTGGAACGCAGTGCCAGATCCGGGCAGATATCGCGCCAATGGCGAATGCGCTCCAGCACCTTTACCTGATTGCCGGGGCGTCGCATGGTCTTCAGCACTTGCGGCGAGGCGTGCTGGAAGGGAATGTCGAGATAAGGCAATATTTTGCCTTCCGCCATCAGCGGGATCACCTCATCGACATGGGGATAGGGGTATACGTAGTGCATACGCACCCACAGGTCGAGCTCACCAAGTTCGCGGGCAAGATCCAGGAATTTGGTGCGAACCTCGCGATCCTGCCACATCTGCGGTTGGTATTTGAGGTCAAGGCCGTAGGCACTGGTATCTTGCGAGATCACCAGCAGTTCCTTGACACCGGCCTTGGCGAGCTTCTCCGCTTCGCGCAGCACGTCAACGATCGGGCGGCTAACGAGATCGCCGCGTAATTGCGGAATGATGCAGAACGAGCAGCGGTTCGAGCACCCTTCGGAAATCTTCAGATAGGCATAATGGCGGGGCGTGAGTTTAATACCCTGCGGCGGCACCAGATCCATGAACGGGTCATGGGCGGGCGGCGCAGCCCTATGTACCGCATCGAGCACGCTCTCATAGGCCTGCGGGCCGGTGATGGCCAGAAGGTTGGAGTACTTGCCAGTGATTTCTTCGGGCTGCGCGCCCATACAGCCGGTGACGATCACCTTGCCGTTTTCCGCCAGAGCCTCACCGATGTGATCTAGCGATTCCTGCTTGGCGCTATCGAGAAAGCCGCACGTGTTGACGATGACAAGGTCGGCGCCCTGGTGCTGCTTGGTGAGTTCATAACCCTCTGCGCGCAGGCGGGTGATGATGCGTTCGGAATCGACCAGCGCCTTGGGGCAACCGAGCGAAACGAAAGATATTTTCGGGGCAGCCTGCGGCATATCCGATGACCTTGAAAAAACTTTTACGGGATCTCGGTCCTGGGCAGTGGAGTGCGCATTGCCGCCGACTGTCAGGAACCAAGGAAGTCCGTTTTACAGATAGATGGTATTATCGCAAGCGCGATGATCGCCCAAGGCGTTATTTTTCCGTCCATTTGCAGGGAAAAATATGGCTTTCTCGCCCGAAATCACAAATAACGAAGCCGCCCGACTTATGAGGCTCGCGGGCGGCTTTCCATTATTTTTTCCGCTGCGCCACCGTGCATTGGTAGACGCCGCCGAAGAATGTGCGCTTGGTCCAGATGAAGTCATCGGCTTTCGCGGCGTAATCGCTGATCTCGTGTTCCCATATGGAATAGGCGAACGGTTCGAGCAATTTATTGACAACGTTGAGAATTTGCCGAACGGGATGCCAAATGGCAGGCCGGTGGTAATCGATGAAAACCGCCTTACCGCCTTCGTCCACGTGATCAAGCATGTTGTCTACGATCTGATATTTCTTCTCTTCCGGCACTTCGTGCAGCAGAAAGAAGTTTCCGACAACGTCGTATTTTGCCGGATTGGAGAAGCTGGCAGCATCGCGGCAATGGATTTTTGCCCAAGGGTAGGAATCGAGCTTCTTGTGGGCATGTTCGATCTGAACCGGCGTGATGTCGGTGAGGTCAAAAGAACCTTGCGGCCCGACACGCTCAGCCACCTGGGTGACCTGATCCCCGTAGACATGCGCGACCTGCCACATACGGGCCCCCGGCGGAATCTCGTTGAGATAGGCGCGAATCAGGCGTCCAGCATTGCCGAACAGAAGCACCCACACCACGAAGTTGTTGTCGAGCTTCTCGACCCACCGTGGATTGACATAGGCCCAGTCATAGACTTCCACCATATAGTCGGGAACGCCGGTGTAGTAGGGGGAGAGTAATCTGTCAGGCTTCATGATCCCTTTAACCAGCAGTAACATCGGGCTTTCTGATTGGTCCGAAGAAAGCACCGGAGTGGCAATATCGACATGAGCACGAAGCCCACAGGTGGAAAAAGACACCGCCGCAGCGGAGTATTTAATGTTTCGTACGTCCTTCTATCCGGTCAGTCGCCGGAAGCAGATAACGAACATTGTCGCAGCGGCGGTTTCTTTTGATTAGGCCCTACGTAGAACGCGGAGCAAAAGCAGAAGAATAACGGCACCGATCGTAGCGCGAATGATCGCACCGACGTAACCTACACCGAAAGAGAAGCCGAGGTAAGGCAGCAGCCAGCCAGCAATGAAAGCGCCGACGATGCCGACGACGATATTGCCAATGAGGCCGAAACCACCACCCTTGACGAGAACCCCCGCGAGCCAACCCGCAACCGCGCCGATTGCAAGAAAGATAATCAAGCTCGTGATATCCATTTTTTTAATTCCTTGTTGTGTTTGTGCTACTGGTGTTCCCTGTCCCGGCATTTAGGGAGGTAGGCGAACAGGGAAAACAGTCAATCTTTTATAAGATATGTTTTTTCTTTGAGTCTGGACTATTTCGTAGCCACGTGCCCCCATAAGACCCGCACCACGGCTTGCCGCAACGTCAAAACCTCCCTGCGCCTATCCATCTGATTTCATGCCATTTGTCAAAATAATCATGTTGTGGATAGCATATTCCACTTGTTTTGACGTGCCGTGGCTCAACCTAAAGTAGCATTTCTTGACGGCAAAAAGCGAAGTCTGTGGATGATTTCTGTTCATCCTTCGATCTTTTCGATGGCACGGCCTTGTTCCTGCCATGCCTTAAAACCGCCGAGTAGGCTCATCGCCTTGATACCCATGCGTTGCGCGGTTTGCGCCGCAAGCAGCGAACGCCAACCACTTGCACAATAAAACACGAAGGTTTTGTCTTCGGCAAAATAGGGCTTGTGGTAGGGGCTTTCCGGATCGATCCAGAATTCCAGCATACCGCGCGGGGCATGGCGCGCATGGGGAATTTTTCCGTCCCGCTGTAATTCGCGGATATCGCGGACATCAATCAGCACAATATCAACGGCTTCGACACGCGCAGCCAGTGCTTCAACCTCGATGGATGTCACCTCAGCTTCCGCATCCTCAAGAAATTTTTTGAATATTCCCTTGTGCATTGGACCGGCTCTCCATCCTTGTCAGACCCGTCACCATAAACCGTCCCAGATCAGAGACGCAGGAGACCATTGGTATTACGAAGCCTCATTGCAGGCGGCCAATGGGCAATTCCGCAAAGTGGGTGCTTGCCTAAAACTATGGCACCGATTAGAGAAGCAAAACGCGTCGCAGACACTGCGTACGGAGAGGTGGCCGAGTGGTTGAAGGCAGCGGTCTTGAAAACCGCCGTAGGTGAAAGCCTACCGTGGGTTCGAATCCCACCCTCTCCGCCAAAGCATTCCACCGCACCCGCAAGACATGTGGATATGTACATCTCTTGATGGGGTCATATTGTGCGGGTTTTCACTCACTCCACCAGCTTTCCAGTGCCACGCCCTGAAAGGGTGTTTCCTTCACGTGTTTCAGCCGGGCGTTGTAGGCGATCCATTGGTCTGGCGTATAGAAGAGGGGCACGACGTAAAAGCCGGAGAGCAGCACACGGTCCAGCGCGCGCACCGCGTCCGTAAAATCTTCATTTTCACGGGCAGCGAGCAGGGCGTCGATCATGGCATCAATGGCTGGGGATGAAGCGCCCGCATAGTTGAGGGAACCCGCCCGTAGCGCCGCTGCCGAACTCCAACGGCCACGTTGTTCCGAGCCGGGCGAGGCGGAAACCGGCCAGTTCCATTGGATCATATCGAAATCAAAGTTGCTGATGCGGCTCCAGAACTGGGCATCATCAACGCGGCGGATATTACAGATCACGCCGATGCGTTTGAGCGATGCGGCATAATTGGCGGCGAGGCGCTCCTGCTCGGTGGACGTCACCATGAACTCAAATTCCAGCGGCTGGCGCGTTTTCGCATTGCGCAGCACATTGCCGTCCCGCACCCAGCCTGCCTCTCGCAGGAGTTGCGAAGCCTTGAGCGCGGCAGAGCGGTCGTATCCGCCGCCGTCGGGAGCGGCAGGCCGCCACACGCCTTCGATGAATGCCGTTGACAGGCCATCGATATAGGGGGCGAGCAAGCGCTTTTCTCCCGCACTGGCAGGAACTCCCGACGAAGACAGGGCAGAATCGTTGAAATAGCTCGTGGAGCGGTGCAGCGTTCCAAAATACAGATTGCGATTGACCCATTCGAAATCGAACAATGAGGCGAGCGCCGCACGTAGTTTAGGATCGGAAAAAACCGCGCGTCTGCTGTTGAAAACGAAGCCGCGCATGCCCTTGGGGGTCTGTATCGAAATGCTTTCCTTGATAACCTTGCCGCTCTTTATGGCGGGAAAGCCATAGCCTTCAACCCAGCGGGCGGCATCAGGCTCCATTCTGAAATCATGGAGGCCAGCCTTAAAAGATTCGAATAATGCATTGGAATCTCTATAAAAATCATACCTGATTTCATCAAAATTATAGAGACCGCGAGAAACCGGCAGGCTCGCCCCCCAATAATCTTTGCGGCGGGTGACCGCTACCGATTCGCCAGGTTTAATGTCTGAGAACGCATAAGGCCCAGAGCCGATCAGCGGCTGCAGAGTGGTCTCGGCGAACCGTTCAGCGTTTGTCGCATGCATGGCGAAAATCGGCATGGTGGCGACAATCAGCGGAAGCTCCCTGTCTTGGGAGCCGCTCAATTCAAATTCGATACGATGGGGCGAAATCACAGTGACGCGTTGTACGGCGCTGAAGGTGGAGCGGTGGTACGGCTTGCCATTCTCTTTCAGCATCCGGAATGAAAACGCCACATCTTCGGCAGTGACCGGACGGCCATCGGAAAACGTCGCCCGTTCATCGAGATTAAAGGCAATACGGCTGCGGTCCTCTGGCATTTCATAGGATTTGGCGAGGAGTGCATAAAGCGTGAACGGCTCGTCCATGGAGCGAATCATCAGGCTTTGCAGCACATATTTTGGCGCCAGGTCCGGTGCTGTGCCGAGAACAATGAAGGGGTTGAGACTGTTATAGCTCCCCTGGAGGGCCGTCAGCAGTCGTCCTCCCTTGGGTGCATTGGGGTTGGCATAGGGAAAATGGTCGAAGTTTTCGGGCAGGGCCGGATTGCCATGCATCGCCAGTGCGGTGCGCGGCTTGATCACCCGCGCTTCCTCGGCCGCAAGGTTAAAAGAGGTGGTAGCCGCAAATGCCGAGGCGAGAAGCACTAAAAAACAGCAGCGGGCAAAGCGGATGAACTGCATGGGGCTCACAATGGTGATTCGAAGGCTGCATAGATTAGCATGAGCGGGGCAGGACACCATGAAAGAGAGTGCTTTCCGTTATGCGTCAAGCCGAAGGCAGATGAATTTTAATTGTAGGAAATGCTATGAGATGGGTAGAAAGCCCTGTCTGAAACAGGTAAAGACCACGAAACGCCATGTCTTTGCCATATTTGAGACGGAAGGCGGAAGCAGAATGGACACCGCAGTTGCACAGGCACCAGCGGTGCCGGTTTGTTTAGATTCGAGCGAAAAGGAAAAACACATGTCATTTGCGTCGCGCCACGCCACATTGCGTGCTTCGTTGAGCATCGCCGCCGCAGTGGGGCTGTCCCTCGGCGTAGTAGCCATGTCTTCCGCACAGGCTCAGACCCCGGCTCCGGCCCGTCCCGCTGCCAATCGGCCTGCGGCTCCCGCAGCACGGCCTGCTGCTCCGGCTCCGCAGGCGGCTGCGCCTGCCGCGGCAAACAGCAATGACCCGACTGTGGTTCAGGTCAAGGGAACGCCCGATGGTAGCGACTGGACCAAGCAGTGCGGTCCGACTGATGCCCAGAAGATCGAAACCTGCCTGACGGTGCGTGAATTCGTATCGGAAAACGACCAGCCGGTTCTCGCCGTGGCCGCCTCCGAAATGAAAGGTCCGCAAGGCTCAGAACGTCGTATTCGTTTCCTTCTGCCTTTCGGCCTGGCACTTGATGCCGGTGTTCGCTTCTCGGTGGATCGTTCCGGCTTCGTCGCCGGAAAGTATTCCGTCTGTATGCCAAACGGCTGTTTCGCCGACGTTGGTATCAAGGACGAAACTCTAAAGAGCATGAAGACCGGCAACACCTTCAATGTGACCGTGAAAAACGCTGCGGGTAATGAAGTTGTTTTCGCAATTCCGTCCACCGGCTTCGCCAAGGCATTTGACGGCCCGGCCGTAGACCCGAAGGTTGTTGAAGAACGTCAGCGTCAGCTCGAACAGGATGTGCAGCGCAAGAGCGAGCAAATGCGTCGGGAACTTGAGGCACGTGGCGCTGGTGGTCTGCCGGCCCCCGCTCCGACGGCTCCGCCTGCTGGTGCGCCGCGCCAGTAACAAGCGGCCTGCTGAACAGCACAAATTGCAAAAGGGCGTCGAACTTGTTTCGACGCCCTTTTGCTTTTGCAGGTAGTTCAAATTTCCGTGTCAGTGACCCGTCTGGCGGCGTAAGCGGTAGTTTCCCGCCGTATCCAACTCAAACATCTCGAGAATCAGCGGATGATGAAGTGGAGGTCCAGAGGCGTCGGACAGCAGGTTTTGTTCGGAAACGTAAGCGATATATTCGGTTTCCGAGTTTTCTGCGAACAGATGGTAATAGGGCTGATCCTTGGCGGGCCGTTGAGCCTCAGGGATGCTGTCCCACCATTCCTCGGTGTTGGCATATTGGGGATCGACATCGAAAATCACGCCGCGAAAAGGAAAAACGCGGTGTTTGACGATCTGTCCAACCGAAAATTTAGCGGTGCCAACTTTCATTATTCCATGTCACTTGTGTGTTAGCGGAACGGTGCCGCGCATAAGTTGCGGCGTTCCAATCAATGGCCGTATTCCCATGCGCATGGCGATCTTCCGCAAAGGCGTGATCTGCGAAACCGCCAGAAAACCACCTGTACGCATCAGATCAATCAGCCCATGGTGAGACAACAGCATCCGGTTCAGCCCGTCGATGCCACGGGTACGGGTCATCACATCGCGCTTGCGCTGTTGATCGTAGCGGCGCAGAACGACATCCTGGCCGATATCATTGCCTTCAGCCGCGATGACGACATCGCGTAAGTCGGCAACATCGCGCAATCCGAGATTAAGGCCCTGCGCCCCGATCGGTGGAAAGACATGGGCGGTTTCACCCACAAGCGCTATACGTTCCTTCGCGTAGTGTTTGACGGAAAGGCCACTCATCGGGACGGCCGCGCGCGGCCCGGCAATTTGCATGGAGCCGAGGAGGCGATGGGCCTGATGTTCGACCGCTGTCGCCAACTCGCTATCTGACGCCCGCACCAACCGGTCCGCTTTGTCGGGGGACATCAGCCAGACAAGGCTTGAGTGGTGATTTCCAAACGGCACCAGCGTGAAGGGGCCTTCGCGCGTATGAAATTCCGTCGAGGCATTTTCGTGGTCGCGTTCATGGGAAAGTATGGTGGTGAGCGCCGATTGCGGGTAGCTCCAACTTTGCGAAACGATGCCGCTTTTCTGGCGCAGCATGGAATTGCGCCCGTCGGCAGCGATGACGAGCGCAGCATAGATTGTTTTGCCGCTCTGGAGTGTGAGATTGGCGCTGTTACCGGAAAAGGCAACATCAGTTGCGATCTCCGAAAAACGGATGATATCCGCACACGCTCTGACAACATCCGATAGCTTTTCCAGGAGGGTGACATTGGCAATGTTCCACCCAAATGCATCAAGCCCAAGCTCGGCAGCATGAAAGTCAGTAGCTGGAACATGAAACAGATTGCCGGTGTCATCGATGATTCGCATCGTTTCCATGGGCGTCGCGGCAGCAACCAGATGGGGCCACAGACCCAAGACATCAAAAAAACTGACAGACCCTTGGAACAGCGCGACCGTGCGGCCATCCTTAATGAAGCTTTCCGGGCCGATAAGGCATGTGCGATAGCCTTCCCGCGCAAAAGTCAGGGCCGCGACAAGCCCCACCGCACCGGTGCCAACCACGGCGATATCGAACCGTTCGGATTGCGGCGTTGAACCAGCCATCGTCGTTGGGCCTCCCTGAATGCCAAAAATGTCTCACAGATTTATACAGGTGTCGCTTATTACAGTCATATGAAAGCGCCAATGCGTCTTTTTTTTGCAACGACTCACAGTTAATCGGCTTCTTTCAATTGCCGGGAGCGGAGCGTTAATCTTATATCACCGGTGTCGGCAAAAACAGGGCAGGCCCGGCAAGAAATCCGAGAGGGATGAGTGAGCGCGCAGACCAGCGTCAAGGTAGGAATTTCTCCAGCTTCATCATTGGTGGAGCTGCGCGGAATCTGCAAGCGCTACGGCGACACGCTTGCCAACGACGATATTGACCTCGTCATTCGCCCCGGGGAAATTCATGCGTTGCTCGGTGAAAACGGGGCTGGCAAATCAACGCTGATGAAAATCCTGTACGGGTCGGTCGAGCCCACGGCTGGAGAGATACTCTGGGAAGGAAAGCCCATTGCCATGGGTTCGCCAGTCCGGGCACGCGCCCTCGGCATCGGCATGGTGTTCCAGCATTTTTCGCTCTTCGACGACCTGACCGTTGCTGAAAACATTGCCGTTGCGCTCGGCCATGACTGGTCATTGAAGAAAATTCGCTCGGAAATAGCCCTGATCAGCAAAAATTACGGCCTCGCCCTTGAACCTGAGCGCAAGGTCTGGACGCTTTCCGCGGGCGAGCGGCAGCGCATTGAGATCGTACGCTGCCTGTTGCAGAAGCCCAAAATTCTCATTCTTGATGAGCCAACATCCGTACTTACCCCCCAGGAAGCAGAGCGTCTGTTCGAAACCCTCGACCAGTTGGCCGCGAAGGGTTGCGCGATTCTGTTCATCTCACACCGTCTTGATGAGGTTCGTCGGCTCTGTCGCTCGGCCACAATCCTGAGGGGCGGGCGTGTTGTCGCGACAATAGATCCGCGCCGCACCAGTTCCAGGGATATTGCGGCCATGATGGTCGGCATTGAGGTTGGTAATGTGGTGGCCCGTGCCCACGCTCCGGGAGCGGAGATGTTGCGCTTGCGCCAAATGTCTTTGCCCGCAGAAACGGTCCATTCCATGCCGTTGCGCGCTGTTGATCTCGATGTGCGTTGCGGTGAAATCGTTGGGATCGCCGGGATCGCCGGAAATGGCCAGAATGAGCTGTTTGCAGCGATTTCTGGAGAGCGGCTCGTTCAAAACGCCATGGTCAACCTTGAGGGGCGCGAATGTGGCGCGATGGGCATTTCAGAGCGGCGCAAGCTTGGGGCGGCCTTCGTTCCCGAGCAGCGTCTCGGCCACGGTGCTGCGCCCAATTACACATTGAGCGATAACACTCTGATTTCCCATAGGCTTGACCCGAATATCGTCCGCAACGGCTTTATCAGCAAAGACGCTGCGCGCCGGTTGTCGGAAAGCATTATCAAGCGGTTTGACGTCCGGGTTCCCAAAGCAGACCCCGAAGCGCGGATGTTGTCTGGCGGAAACTTGCAAAAATTTGTGGTGGGGCGCGAAATCGTGTCAAAGCCGCGCCTTCTCGTCGTTGACCAACCCACATGGGGGGTGGACGCGGGCGCGTCTCATATGATTCGGCAGGCGTTGATTGATCTTGCCGCCATGGGCAGCGCCATTTTGGTCGTTAGCCAGGACCTTGATGAATTGTTCGAAATCGCAGATCGGATCGCCGTCATCCACAACGGTAAACTTAGCGTTGCGCGAGCGAGAGAAGAGTGGACACGTGAGGCCATTGGATTGGAAATGATGGGCGTTGGTGGGAAAGAGCATGGCGATGAGGCTTGAGCTTTCACCGCGTACCGATATTTCGCCGATCATGCGCCTCATTGCGCCGGTCATGGCGCTTATCCTCGCGTTCCTGTTCGCAGCCCTTGTCATCATCGGCTTTGGCAAGTCGCCACAGGCGGCTTTCCAAGTCTATATCGTCGGTTCTCTCTCCGATAGCTGGGCGCTAATTGAGCTTATCGTCAAAGCGACGCCGCTTGTCCTGATTGCCATTGGGCTGTCTTACTGCTTCCGTGCCAGCTTATGGAATATCGGCGCAGAGGGGCAGTTCATCATGGGCGGCCTGTTCGGTGGCTGGATTGCGGTGGCGACGCACGGCAGTGATTGGCCGTATGTCTGGATATTGATGCTCGTTGTCGGGGCATTAGCAGGGGCGCTTTACGGGTTGATCCCGGCACTTCTGCGGGTGAAGTTCGGTGCTAGCGAAATTCTGACAAGTCTCATGCTGGTTTATATCGCCCAACTGTTTCTCGATGCCATGGCGCGGGGACGTTTGCGCGACCCGAAGGGCATGAACTTCCCTCAATCGGTGCCGTTTGATGAGCCCGCAATCATTCCCAAGCTGTTTACTGAAACCCTTGGCAGCGACCGCATCCACTTGGGTCTGATTTTGGCAATCCTTGCCGTTTTGCTGACGCTCATCATCGGTCAGCGCAGTGTCTTCGGCTACCGGCTTCGCATCACGGGTGATGCTCCGAAAGCCGCGCAATTCGCGGGGTTCAGCAGCAAGCGCACGACAATTCTCGCCTTTGCCATCTCCGGCGCGTTGGCCGGAATTGCTGGCATTTGCGAGGTTTCCGGCCAGATCGGCCAGTTGCAACCGGTGATTTCTCCCGGCTACGGTTTCACCGCAATCACGGTCGCTTTTCTCGGGCGCCTACATCCCGTTGGTATCGTTCTCGCTGCGTTTACGCTGGCCCTTGTCATGATCGGTGGCGAGAATGCGCAGATCATGCTCAAACTACCGCTTGATCTCACCACTGCGTTCCAGGGGCTGTTGCTGCTGTTCGTGCTGTGTGCCGATGCGATAGTGAGCTACAAATTCCGTATCGTGAAAGGGAGGCGCGGCTGATGTCGTTTGATCTGGTTTTTTTCACGATCATCACAGCATCGACGCCGTTCCTCATTGCCGCGCTGGGCGAACTTGTGACGGAACGGGCAGGGGTTCTCAATCTTGGCGTCGAGGGCATGATGGCCATGGGCGCTGCCTGTGGATTTGCCGCTGCGATTGTCTTCGATTCCAACCTCGTTGGCGTTCTTGCCGGTGTAATGGCGGGTGTTCTCACATCGGCATTATTTGCCGGTGCCGTGCTTGGTTTCGCGGCCAATCAGGTTGGTTGCGGACTGGCCCTGACGATTTTCGGCACCGGTATGGCCGGTATGATCGGCAAAAACTTTGTCGGCATGAAACGTCCGCAAATCGGCCCCATCGAAATTCCATATCTCACGTCCATGCCCGCTGGTGTTGAGGGCAAACCGTTCCTCACCGGCATTCCCCATATCGGCAATGTGTTGTTTGGCCATGATAGCTTCGTTTATCTGTCATTTGCTTTGACCATCGCCGTTGGCCTGTGGCTGGCACGCAGCCGCCTTGGGCTGATGACACGCTCGGTCGGAGAAAACCACGCCTCCGCCCAGGCGCTTGGTCTGCCCGTGCGGCGTATCCGGCTATGCGCCATTCTGTTTGGCGGCGCCTGCGCCGGGCTTGCTGGCGTTTATTTATCGCTGGCCTATACCGGTTTCTGGGCAGCCAATATGACGGCGGGCAAGGGTTGGATTGCGGTGCTGCTCGTGGTGTTTGCCGCGTGGCGTCCGTTGCGGCTCGTGATAGGCGCCTATATCTTTGGCGCCGCCAGCGTCTTGCAGCTTCATGCGCAAGCGGCGCAGATCGGCATTCCGCCGCAACTTCTGACCAGTGTGCCGTACCTCGTAACGATCATCGCCCTGGTCGTGCTGTCATGGCGTCACGGTAAATATTCCGGCGCTCCCGGTTCATTGGGTTCGCCTTACATAACCGACAGATGAGGACATGCGCCCTCTCGGTCGGTCCAGGCTATTTTGTAAAACGATGGAGAACGAAACATGATAACACGTCGTAATCTCGCTGCTCTGGCTGGTGGCTGTGCGCTGGCTCTTGTTGGCACCAGTGGCACATTTGCCGCGGAGAAGTTGAAAGTCGGTTTCATTTATCCAGGCCCGGTTGGCGATTTTGGCTACAGCTACCAGCACGATCAGGGCCGTCTGGCCATTGAGAAGGCTTTCGGCGACCAGGTTGAAACCACGTTTGTCGAAAGCGTGTCGGACGCCGATGCCGAGCGCCCGATCGAACAGCTGGCGCGCACTGGCCACAAGCTGATTTTCACGACGTCTTTTGGTTTCATGGAGCCGACACTCAAGGTTGCCAAGAAATATCCGAACATTAAGTTTGAACATGCGACCGGCTTCAAGCGCTCCGCAAACGTCGCGACCTATGCCGCGCGCTTCTACGAGGGCCGCTATATTCAAGGTCAGATCGCCGCCAAGATGTCGAAAAGCGGCGTCATCGGGTACCTTGCTGCTTTCCCGATTCCTGAATGCGTCTCAGGCATCAACGCTTACATGCTGGGCGCACAGTCGGTGAACCCGGCCATCAAGGTGAAGGTGGTGTGGGCCAACTCTTGGTATGACCCGGCCAAGGAAGCCGATGCGGCCAAGGCTCTGTTCGACCAGAATGTCGACGTGCTCGCCCAGCACACCGATAGCCCGGCACCGTTGCAGACAGCGGAAGCACGCGGCAAGTTTGGTTTTGGGCAGGCCACCGACATGGAGAAGTTCGCACCGAAGGCGCAACTTACGGCATTGGTTGATGACTGGAGCGCCTATTATGTCCAGCGCACCAAACTGATGCTGGAAGGCAAGTGGACCTCCACCGACACCTGGGATGGCCTGAGCAAGAAAATGATTGTCATGTCGCCCTATAAGAACATTTCGGACGATGTGAAGAAAATGGCTCAGGAAACCGAAGCGGCCATCGCTTCAGGCAAGCTGCAGCCCTTTAAATGCCCGGTGGTTGATCAGGATGGCAAGACCGTTGAGTGCAAGGGCGATGGCACCTTGTCAGACGAGCAGATCCTCAGCATGAACTACTACGTCAAGGGCATCGAGGACAAACTGCCGAAATAGGCAATCCCTGAATTGCTACCAGGCGGCCGGTTCCAAACCGGCCGCTTTTTTTGGAAAAATGACGCTTCGAGCGGCGCATCTCTATAGCTTGGCGCTGAAGATTGCTTTTCTCAGCATATCCAGCGCCGTTCGCAGGGCGGCCATGCGCACTCCGGAGCGTGGTTGCGCTTCAAAGAGGCCACGATGCACCACCGGATTGCAGCCGCGACGAACACAGCACAGAAACACCAGCCCAACCGGCTTTTCCACCGAGCCGCCATCCGGGCCCGCAATGCCAGTGACCGATATGGCCACGTCCGCACGCGAGCGGGCAAGCGCTCCCAGCGCCATGGCGCGCGCCACCGGCTCGCTGACCGCACCATGCTGGGCAAGGATCGCCGCATCGACATTCAGCATGTCCTGTTTGGCTTCGTTTGAGTAGGTGACGAAGCCACGCTCCACCACCGCAGACGATCCGGGAATTTCGGTGAGACACGCGGCAATGAGCCCGCCGGTGCACGATTCCGCCGTGGCCAGCTTGAGGCCAGCACTTCGGTAGCCCTCAACCAGTTGGCGTGCAGAGTCCATTATATCTGCGGGAAATAGCGGGTCCATCATGCTCCTTCCGGCAGTCTTACCGTGGCTATTGCCTGCGCGGTAATGCCCTCGCGACGGCCGATGAAGCCCAGTTTTTCCATGGTTGTCGCTTTAACCGAGACCTGCGCTTCCGAAATACCGGCGATTTCAGCAATGCGCTTGCGCATAGCATCGCGATGGGGCGACAGCTTGGGCGCTTCGCATTGCAAGGCGCAGTCGAGAAAATCAATGATGCCGCCGCGTTGACGGACCCGCTCGCAGGCGAAGGCGAGGAAGCGGTCGGAGGAGGCTCCCCGCCATTGTGGGTCACTCGGTGGAAAATGGACGCCAATATCGCCGTCGGCAATTGTTCCGAGCACGGCATCGGTGAGCGCATGCAACGCCACATCACCATCGGAATGGGCAATTACTCCTTGATCATGTGCGATTTTCAAACCGCCGAGCCACACATGATCGCCAGTGCCGAGGGCGTGAACGTCATAACCGATGCCGGTTCTCGATATCATCTGGTGTTCTTCCCGAAAAAAGCGTTCGGCAGATGTGAAATCCGCCTCATAGGTCAGTTTTATATTCGCCGCATCGCCCGCAAAAATTTTGACGCGATGGCCAGCCCATTCCATCAACGCACCATCGTCAGAAAAGGACATTACCCCTTGTTCGGCGGCACGGTCATGGGCAGCCAACAATGCGCTGCGTCGGAATACCTGGGGGGTTTGTACCGAGCGCAGTTTGTCACGCGATAACGTGGCCACGACACTATGCTGATCGTCGATTTCCTTGATGGTATCGGTGACCGGAAGGCCGGGAATTGATGCATCTCCGGTGCTTCCCGCCTCAAGGGCGTTTTGGAGCAAAGTATCAGAGACGAAGGGGCGGGCGGCATCATGGATGAGAACCACATCGACATTATCGAGCGCCACGACACCCGCATGAACCGAGCCTTGCCGGGTGGAATTGCCATAAACGGGAGTTTTCAAACGTGCATCAGCGGCCAGTGCGGCAACAGCCTTGGTGTAAAGTGCCACATCATCCGGATGAATCACCACCTGAACCGCGTCGATCTTGGGTGAGGCGAGAAAGCAGGCGAGTGCTCGCTCCAACACGGTCTTTCCAGCGAGGAGGCGGTATTGTTTCGGCGTTTCGCCGCCGAGCCGCGCACCGCGACCTGCCGCAACAATGATAACACCGGTTTTCATGCCTCAATGGCTCCTCTCGCATCCATTGCCGTCATTAGCCCATTTTACGACAAAGGAATATCGCAATGGCACATTTCGAGGCGGAATAGCTGATTGCGTCAAGCGTTGCGATAGTCTAATTTTTGGGCATCATGATATCTGATCACAAAATAGGCGCACATTGATGGGGGCGCCCTGGACCATTGGAACTGTACCAGTCAACGGGCAGGCGATTCTTGCGCCTTTGTCCGGCGTGACCGATATCGGTTTTCGCCGGATTGCCCGCCGTTTTGGTGCGGCTCTTGTTGTTTCTGAAATGGTCGCGTCAGATGAATTTGTGCGTGGCGCGACGCAAGAACGGCTGCGTGCCGATGGCGCGGGCATTGCCCCGCATGTGGTGCAGATCGCCGGATGTGATCCATATTGGATGGGAGAGGCCGCGCGCCTTGCCGAAGGATCTGGTGCCGATATCATTGATATCAATATGGGCTGCCCCGCCAAGCGGGTCGTTGGCGGCTATTCCGGTTCGGCTTTGATGCGCGACCTCGATCTTGCGACGGCCATTATTGCGGCAACTGTTTCCGCAAGCACCGTTCCTGTCACTGTCAAAATGCGTCTCGGCTGGGACCACGCTACAATCAATGCTCCTGAACTCGCACACCGTGCTGAGGTGCTGGGTGTTAAAGCGGTGACAGTGCATGGTCGGACAAGACAGCAGTTTTACAAAGGGCAGGCGGATTGGTTGGCCATTGCTCCGGTTCCGGCAGCCGTTTCCATTCCGGTTATCGCCAATGGCGACGTGTCCTGCGGGGCTGAAGCGCAGGAATGCTTGAAGCAATCGGGGGCGAATGCCGTCATGATCGGGCGCTCCGCAGTTGGAAAGCCTTGGCTAGTTGGCCAGATTGGCGCGTTTCTCTCCAATAAGGTGATGCCGGAACCCACGCCGGGTGAGCGCGCTGATGCGGCGTTGGAGCATTATGAATCGCTGTTGTCCGTCTATGGTCGGCGAAACGGTTTGCGCCACGCGCGCAAACACCTCGCGGCCTATGCCGACGTCGCCAGGGAAGACGGCTTTTTTGTTAGCCCGGCAGACCGTATGGAGTTGGTGACATCGGAGACACCAGAACGCGTCCAAACTCTTCTAAGAAACGTGTTTTCTGAGCCGGGAAAAGAGGCCTCCTGACATGTTCAACGCCGATGAAATCCTCAATGCCTTGCAGCTTCCCATTCTGCTAGTCGGAAAAGAAAATACCATTCTCTATGCCAATAGCGGCGCAGAGGCGTTTTTTTCCATCAGCGCCCGGCTCATGAAGAAGCAGACGCTTGCCGATATTCTGCCGTTTGGCTCGCCGGTTCTGGCACTCGTGGAGGAAGTCCGCACCCACGGGGCGAGCGTTACCGAGCACCGTGTGGAAATCAGCTCTCCCAAGATAGGCACGGACCGCCAGGCCGATGTTTCCGGGCAGCCCATTGTGACCACCGATGGTGCAGACGTTCTTTTGATGCTGCGCGAACGCACAATGGCCGAGAAGATCGACCAGCAGCGCACCAGCAATCGCGGCGCAGCCCGCTCATTGACCGCTTTGGGCTCGCTGCTTGCCCACGAAATTAAGAATCCGTTGTCCGGTATTCGCGGCGCGGCGCAACTTCTGGAAACATCAGGGTCCGATGATGACCGCGCGCTGACACGCCTCATCTGTGACGAGACTGACCGCATCGTCAAACTCGTTGACCGTATGGAGTTGATCGGAATTGTGTCGCCCCATGACGCCGAAGCGGTCAACGTCCATGGCGTGATGGATCAGGTCAAGCGCATTGCACAATCAGGCTTTGCGCGCGGTATCCGGTTCACCGAGAACTTCGATCCTTCGCTGCCACCTGTCTCCGCCAACCGGGATCAACTCATTCAGGTGGTGCTCAATCTGGTCAAGAATGCCGCCGAAGCCCTAGGCGACAAACGGGATGCGATGATTACCCTGTCAACGGCCTATCGCACCGGCGTGCGGGTGCAGCTTCCCGGTTCCAGCGAGCGGGTTAGTCTTCCCATTGAGCTTGCTGTTCAGGACAATGGCCCCGGTATTCCAGAAGACCTACTGCCGGATCTCTATGACCCGTTCATCACCACCAAATCTCAGGGCTCCGGTCTCGGCTTGCCGTTGGTGATCAAGATTGTCTCTGAATATGGCGGCATCGTTGAATGCGACCCCACACCGGGGAAAACCACTTTCAGGTTGCTGCTGCCCATGTATCGAGAGGAACGCTGATGCCCACCGGACATATTCTTCTGGCCGATGACGACACCGCCGTCCGCACCGTGCTTAATCAGGCGCTGACCCGTGCCGGATATCAGGTACGGTCAACCGGAATTGCCGCAACCTTGTGGAATTGGATCGCCCAAGGTGATGGCGATCTCGTCATTACTGACGTGATCATGCCCGATGGTTCGGCATTCGATTTGTTGCCAAAAATCAAGGCACTACGACCAGAACTTCCAGTGATTGTGATGAGCGCGCAGAATACGTTTCTGACAGCCGTCAAGGCCTCCGAACGAGGGGCCTATGAGTACCTGCCCAAGCCCTTTGACCTCAAGGAACTTATTGGCACGGTTGGCAGGGCATTGACCCAGCGCCGCGAGACGGAAGCGCCGCTTTCTCCGGCCAAGGATGACGAGAATATTCCATTGGTAGGGCGTTCCCCGGCCATGCAGGAGATATATCGCGCACTTGCCCGGCTGATGCCGACCGACCTTACCGTGATGATTTCCGGCGAATCCGGCACAGGAAAGGAACTGGTTGCGCGCGCCCTGCATGATTATGGCAAGCGCCGCCTCGGGCCATTTGTTGCGGTCAATATGGCGGCGATCCCGCGAGAATTGATCGAATCGGAGTTGTTTGGCTACGAAAAGGGCGCCTTCACCGGAGCCCACAGCCGCAATATAGGCCATTTCGAACAGGCGGAAGGCGGAACGCTTTTTCTCGATGAAATCGGGGACATGCCGATGGAAGCGCAGACCCGGCTTCTGCGCGTGCTTCAGCAAGGCGAATATACCACGGTTGGCGGCCGCCAGCCGGTCAAGACCAATGTGCGTATCATTGCGGCCACCAACAAAGACCTGCGTCTTCTTATCCAGGAAGGGCTTTTTCGCGAAGACCTGTTCTTCCGTCTCAATGTGGTGCCATTGCGTTTACCGCCATTGCGGGAGCGCGCAGAAGACATCCCCGACCTCATGCGCCACTTTTTCAATGTGGTTGAGCAGGAAGGCCTGGCGCGCAAGCAGATTGATGGCGAAGCCATGGACTGCCTCAAGAAATATTCGTGGCCAGGCAATGTCCGCGAACTAGAGAACATGGTGCGTCGTCTTGCTGCCCTCTATCCGCAAGACCTCATCACAGCGGCCATCATTGAGAGCGAATTAGCCGAGCAGGGCGATAGCCAGCCGGTTCGCGTGGTGCGCCAACCGAGCCTCTCAAGTACTGAGCGTGCTATCTGCGAGTCGAGCCTCTCTGAAGCTGTCGAGTGGCATTTGACCGATCACTTCGCGTCGTTCTCCAACACCCTGCCGCCAGCCGGGCTTTATCATCGCGTGCTGCGTGAGGTGGAAGGTCCATTGCTTGCGGCTGCATTGGCGGCAACCAATGGCAACCAGATACGCGCGGCAGAGCTTCTGGGCCTCAACCGAAATACCCTGCGGAAAAAACTGCGGGAACTGAATCTCAAGACCGTTCGCCTCAATCATTGAAACAGCTGATGGGTTATTATCTGTGTATTAAATTGACCACAGTGTGATATTAGTGCATCACTCGGCCGGACGTCCGTAGATTTGCCGCAATCTGGCTTAACTCAGGGACGGCGGCTCGCTGTTTTTTTGCGGGGGATGGCAGCGACCTGATGCGGACGGTTCATGAATAGCAAACAAAGACAGCGGCAGCCCATTTCGGTGGGAACGGACTTCAACAGGCGCGGCGCTTGGATCGTCGGCCTGACTTCCGTCTTTCTGTCACTCTCCATCGCGGCCATAACTTTTGCAATTCTGGCCGGGCTCACCCCAATATTACCGACCCATAATGTCGTGGTGACCGCTTTCGCCGTCAATTTTGCGGCGGTTTTTTTGCTGATTGTCGTCATCGCCTGGCAGGCCCGCCGTGTCTGGCGTGCCCGTTCCGCTGGGCTTGCGGGTTCCGGGTTGCATCGTCAAGTGATGGGGCTCTTCGGCCTTGTGGCCGTTTTACCCGCCGTCTTTCTGGCTGTGGCCGGAACAGTGACACTGCGGCGCGGCCTCAATCCCTGGTTCACCGGCGACGTGCAGAACCTGATGAATATGACGCTCAGCATGGCTCAGGCTTACCGCGAAAGCCAATGCCAAAGCCTTGCCCGGGAAACCCAGCTCATGGCGGCTGACCTTGACCGCGCCAAGGCTATTTTTGCGGTTGATCGCAGTATCTTCAAGGAATTCATGCGTTCGCGGGCCGTGTTCCTCGGCTTTCCTGTTGCGCTACTGCTCGATCCCGACGGCACCATCGTTGAAAGAATTGAGGTCCGGAAGCCGGATAACTTCGTTTATCCGAAGGCAGAAGACATGGCGGACGTGTCGGAGAAGGACGCCACCTGCCTCATTCCGCGCGAAGGGAATATTTTCTCGTCCATGCTTAAGCTGCCATCGTTGGATGGCCGCATTCTCTATGTGGCACGTGGCGTTGACCCTTATGCGACGGTATTTCCCGCGATCGCCGAGGCGGGGGTCAGTGAATATGTCGGTATTGAGCAGAAGAACGCCGCTATCCAGATCACCTTTCCGATCATGTTTGCGCTGATTGCCTTGATTGGTCTTCTATGCGCTACCTGGTTCGGCCTCAATTTTGCCAACCGCCTTGTCGCGCCGATCCGGCGGCTTATCCACGCAACGGATCAGGTTGCCATTGGCAATTTCTATGTTCAGGTGCCGATCCGCGCGCAGGATGGAGACATGGCCCATCTGGGCGAGACCTTCAACAAGATGACTTCGGAATTGCGCAGCCAGCACAGCGGATTGACGGCGGCCAACGAACTCATCGACAAACGCAGACGGTTCACCGAAGCGGTACTGGCAGGTGTGTCCGCCGGAGTTATCGGGCTTGATGAGAAGCACCGCATTTCTCTGGTTAATCCCTCAGCAGAAGCGCTGCTCAAAAGCACTCAGGCCGAACTCACCGGCAGGCCCATCGTCGATGTTCTTCCTGAAATTGAAGACATGATCGAGGAGGCGGAAAGGTCGCGCCAAAAGACCGCGCAGAACCAGATCACCATTATGCGCGGCGATCGCGAGCGCACGCTCAATGTCAAAATAGCCAGTGAGAATACCAGTAGCGAAGAGCAAGATCTCGTCGTCACCATAGACGACATCACTGACCTGATTTCAGCGCAAAGAACCTCAGCCTGGGCCGATGTGGCGCGGCGCATCGCCCACGAAATCAAGAACCCGCTGACACCCATCCAGCTTTCCGCCGAACGCATCCACCGCAAATACGGCAAGGTCATCACCTCCGACCGTGAGGTCTTTGATCAGTGCACCGCAACGATCGTGCGACAGGTGGAAGATATCAAGCGGATGGTGGACGAGTTTTCTTCCTTTGCGCGCATGCCTAAACCGACCATCGGCGAAGACGACCTTGTCGAGACCGTCAGGCAGGTTGTGTTCATGCTGCGCATTTCCAACCCGGCAATCCAGTTTGTCGATCAATTGCCAGAACGCGCAGTGCGTCTGAAATTTGATCGTCGGCTGCTCTCTCAAGCCTTCACCAATATTACCAAAAACGCCACCGAGGCGATCTCCGCCGTCCCTGAATCCGAACGGGGGCCGGGCCGGATTGTCGTTGCCATGCATAACGATCTGGCAACCGGCTCTGTGCTTGTGACTGTGACCGATAACGGAAAGGGCTTCCCTGCGGAAGGGCGCCAGCGGCTGATGGAGCCCTATATGACGACACGCGAAGGCGGTACTGGGCTGGGCCTGGCGATTGTCGCCAAAATTCTCGAAGAGCACGGCGGCGGCCTAGAATTGGCCGACAATCCGGAATGCCGGGGAGGGCAGGTCAAAATGTGGATATCACGAATGATAGAGCTGCCGGATGGCACTGAAACGCAAAAAGAAAAGAATAAGGTGATGGTATGAGCGCGGATATTCTCATTGTCGATGATGAAGCGGACATCCGCGATCTCGTCGCGGGGATTCTCGAAGACGAGGGCTATCGGACACGAAGCGCAGACAGCTCCGATGAGGCGCTGGCGGCGATCGAAGCGCGGCGGCCGCATCTGGTTTTTCTGGATATCTGGCTGCAAGGTAGCCGTCTTGACGGCCTTCAGGTGTTGGAACTCATCAAATCCCAACACCCTGACTTGCCGGTGGTGATGATTTCCGGGCACGGCAATATCGAAACCGCGGTGTCGGCCATCAAATCGGGAGCCTATGATTTTATTGAAAAGCCGTTCAAGGCCGACCGCCTCATGCTGGTCGCCGAACGGGCGCTCGAAACCTTTCGCCTGCGGCGGGAGGTGAAGGAACTGAAGACCCATTCGGTACAGGCCAGCCACATCGTCGGCTCGTCGCCGGTCGTCAATCATCTACGCCAGACCATTGAGCGGGTGGCGGCCACGAACGCGCGCATCATGATCACTGGCGCGCCCGGCACCGGCAAGGAACTCACGGCCCGCACCATTCACGGGCTTTCACAACGCGCCCACGGATCGTTCGTTGTCATTAATGCGGCAATGATTACGCCCGCGAATATGGAAGCGGAGTTGTTCGGCGTCGAGGGTGGCGATGGGAGTACGCGCCGCACAGGTGCGTTGGAAGAGGCCCATGGTGGCACGCTCTATATCGATGAAATCGCCGATATGCCCATCGAAACCCAGAATCGTGTCTTGCGGGTTCTGGTCGATCAGAATTTCCAGAGGTTGAATGGAACGACCCGCGTACACGTGGATGTGCGCATTATTTCCTCTTCCAGTCGGGACATTGCGGCTCAGATTCAGGCTGGGCGCTTCCGCGAAGATCTTTTCCATCGGCTATCGGTGGTACCGATTCGGATTCCGTCCCTCTGCGAGCGGCGCGAGGATGTGCTTGAACTGATTGAATATTTCATGGGCCAGATATCGGCGGCAACCGGCCTTGCGCGTCGGCGCATCCACCCCGATGCCATGGCAGTTCTGCAATCCCACGATTGGCCCGGCAACGTCCGCCAACTTCGCAATAATGTCGAGCGGTTGATGATTCTGACGGGAGGGGATCCTGATTCGGAAATCACCTGTGAGATGCTTCCGGCGGAAGTGGGCGCAATGATTCCCTCAACGCCCGCAGGAAATGGCGGAGAACGCCTCATGAGTCTGCCGCTGCGCGAGGCGAGAGAAATTTTTGAGAAAGAATATCTCCTGGCGCAAATTGCCCGTTTTAGCGGCAATATTTCGAGGACTGCCGAATTTATAGGCATGGAACGCTCCGCATTGCACAGAAAACTGAGATCTTTGGGCCTCGGAACATGAGCTTTTACGCCAAGAGTAGCGATAGACTGGGGAAGCAAGAGCAGATAAGTATATTCTCCTCTTGCTTCTCGGCGGGCTTCGCCGTGTAATGCAAAGCGTAACAATGGGCGGAATTAAAACAGCCGACATGAGTCCGCCCTTTCATGACCAATTTATGACAACCCTGTAGTTAAAGATCGGCGGCTCAGGGAGATGAGGCATATTTCGATGGCGGGCGAGCGCGCGCAAAATCTTCAAGACACATTCCTTAATCATGTCCGTAAGAGCAAGATTCCGCTGACGATCTTCCTCGTAAACGGCGTAAAACTGCAAGGTGTTGTTACCTGGTTCGATAATTTTTGTGTCCTTCTGCGGCGCGACGGGCATTCGCAGCTTGTTTACAAGCATGCGATCTCCACGATCATGCCCGGACATCCGATACAATTGTTCGATCAAGGCGATGATCTAGACGAGACCATGTGACGAGATAGAGTTGCCGAACATTACCGTGCAACAAAACTCATCGCCCTCGGAGAATGAACTTAAAATGGGGACCGATACGAGAACTCTCGTCGTCGGCCCTTATTTTTCATATTCTCTCGAACGAAAAAAATTCTCAAAATTAAAATCGACGGCATCTCCTGGAATTGCACGGGAGAGTGTCCGTTCGACTGACGCCCGGCTCGATGAGGCAACGGGGCTCGCGCGCGCAATCGACCTTGATATTGTCGATGCGCAGGTTGTCGTGATCCAGGCCGTTCGCCCATCCACTTATCTCGGCAAGGGCAAGGTTGAGGAATTAAAAGAGCGCATTGAAGAAAATGACATCGGCCTCGTGGTCATGGATTGCGCGCTTAGCCCCGTGCAGCAGCGCAATCTTGAAAAGACCTGGAACGCGAAAGTCATAGATCGAACAGGGCTCATCCTCGAAATTTTCGGGCGACGCGCTCGCACCAAAGAGGGCACCCTCCAAGTCGAATTGGCGCATCTTACCTACCAAAAGGGTCGCCTGGTCCGCACATGGACCCACCTGGAACGCCAACGCGGCGGCTTTGGCTTCCTCGGCGGCCCAGGTGAAACCCAGATCGAGGCGGATAGGCGGCAGATTCAGGAGCGCATGAACCGGATCGAGAACGAGCTCGAAACAGTGGTGCAGACCCGCTCCCTCCATCGCTCCAAACGCAAGCGCGTGCCTTATCCGGTCATCGCCTTGGTGGGCTACACCAATGCTGGAAAATCGACGCTGTTCAATCGCATGACCCGAGCCGAGGTTTTGGCTGAAGACATGTTGTTTGCGACCCTGGACCCAACCACCCGCTCGATCCGCCTGCCGCACGGCGATCAGGCTATTTTGTCAGATACAGTGGGCTTCATCTCGGACCTGCCAACCATGCTGGTGGCCGCGTTCCGGGCCACACTTGAAGACGTGATTGAGGCAGATATCCTGTTGCATGTCCGCGATATCTCCCATGGTGACAGTGACGCGCAGGCGCATGACGTCGAAACCGTATTGTCCGAACTTGGAATTTCCGAGGAAAGACAAGGCCGCATCATCGAAGTCTGGAACAAGGCGGACCTTCTTCCCGAAGCAGACCGTACTTTGTTGGGGGGCGGACATCGCCGCGGTCCTGGCTCTGGCAGGATTCCCGTTCTGATTTCGGCGCTGACGGGCGAGGGTATGGATACGCTTTACGACGCCATCGAAGAGCGCATTACCGGCACCCGGGCGATCTATGTGGTGACGATTGCAGCGGGAAGCGGCAAGGCCATCGCCTGGCTGCACGAAAACACCGAAGTTCTGGATAAGCGTTTCCAGGAAGATACCGGAGCGATGATTGCCGTAGTCCGCATCTCACCGGAAAAGGAAGGCCGTTTCCTCAAACAGTTCCCCGATGCCCGTAAACGCAATTGATTAGCGCTTTTCGATGAAGCAGAGTTCCTTGGGAATGGCGAAGCCGTTTTCATGGAGCAGCGCCAGAAAGCTACGCGCCGCACGGGAGAGCATTCGCCCTGTCTGAAAGAACAGGTGATAGTCGATCACCAGATCGAATTTCTCGATATCGATGCACACCAGAGACCCTTGCGAGATTTCTTCGGCAACGGCGAGTTGGGGCAGGGCGGTGACGCCAAACCCGCTGGCGACCAATCGCTTCGTCGCCTCAAGATTTGTCAGCGTCACCGAGCTTTCATGGATATCGCTGCCGGAGACCTCGCGGAACCATGAATTGAGCTTCACGCGCGCCCGCGTCCCGCGCTCACGCAGCACGAATGGCACTTTCGCCAACTCCTCCAGTGGAACAACGCCACGGATTTGCGCCAGCGCGGAATCAGGGGCCGCAACCACCACATAGGGCTCGCGGTGCAGAAATACGCGCGTCAGTTGTGGCGGCGTCAGCGCCCGCCCGGCCACGCCCAGCTCAATCTCTCCATTGATCACTTGCTCAAGCACATTGTGCGAATTGGCGATGCGGATATCAAATTCCACCCGGGGGAAGCGCTTGTTGAACAGGGCGATATAATGGGTGAGGAAATAGGTGCCCATCACCGCACTTGCACCCACCCCGAGCCTTCCCGCTTGCAATCCGCTCAGATCCTGAAAGACGCTCTGCACTTCGTCAAATAGGTCGAACAGCCGTCGCGTATAGGAAAAGAGCGCATCGCCTTCACCGGTCAGGGTTATTTTCCGGTGCGAACGGTCGAACAGCTTCACCTTGAGAAAGGTTTCCAGCGCCTGAATCTGCATGCTGATGGCAGGTTGGGTGATGAAGAGTTCCTGAGCGGCCTTGGTGAAGCTGCCACTGGTCGCCACACGATGAAATGCCTTGAGGTGATCCAAATTCATGATGCCCCCCTCCTGATTCTACCCATAAGCATAGCTTATGAGATGAATTCGCAGTTACGATTTTTTTCGCCCTGACAACCCAACTACTATCGGTCGACAGATCAAGAAAAGTATTCACCTGTCCCGTGGGGCCATAAGAGGCTCGAAATAAAGGAAAATGTCATGGCAAAGGAAATCGAACGCAAGTTTCTTGTCAAAGGAAGTGAATGGCGCGCACTCGCCAGTGGCACGCATTATCGCCAAGGATATTTGAACAGCGTCAAAGAGCGCACTGTTCGTATCCGCACGATCAATGACAAGGCTTTTCTGACTATCAAGGGCATCACCGTTGGGGCTTCCCGCACGGAATATGAATATGAGATCCCGCACAGCGACTGCAGCGAGATGCTCGACAATCTGGCCGAGAAACCCATTGTCGAAAAGCGCCGTTACAAGATCCCGTTTGCCGGCCTGACCTGGGAAGTCGATGAATTCCTTGGCGTCAACGAAGGTTTGATCGTTGCCGAAGTCGAACTCACCAGTGAGGATCAGAAGTTCGATAAGCCAGCATGGATCGGCGAAGAGGTCTCGGGTGATCCGCGCTACTTCAATTCCAATCTGGTCGCCAATCCTTTCACGACCTGGAAGAAATAACCATCTGAAAACAGGGGACAAAAATGGCTGACGTCTATCAGAAAAACCAGGCAACCTCTGCTGAAGAGGCCGCCAAGATCATTCCGCGCGCCGAGTTTCGCGTCTTCGGGCAGGATGTCATCGATGTTGTGAAAGAGAAAATGTGGAGCGCCAAGGCGGTCCTCCATGCCGCGCGCAAAATGCCAGCGGAAACCTACTTCCTGTCGATTCACACCAACGAAGCCAACGTCAAGGTGCGCGACGGCCTGCTCGACATCAAGACCAAGGTCGGTGAAACCCCGGAAGGGTATGAAATATTCCAGCCGCGGGGCAAATATCAGTTCCCCGTCAACAAGGCGGATCTGGCTGCGATCCTGGATCATCTCAAGATTTCTATGACGCTGAGCAAAGCCGAGTATACCATTGACGAGTTCATCGCGATGGCGCGCAAGCACCCCGAGATGGCTGCGGTTTCGGTTGAAAAGATGCGTTATGGCTTCATGATCGACGGCATTATCTGCGAATATGCTCAGGTCTATTTCAATGGCGCGATGGTTGAGTCCGCCTGTTGTGAGAGCGAGAATTATCAGGGCATGAAGCAGGCCATTGAGGCGCTCGGCCTCACGGCCCGCGAGAATGTCAATTATCTGCGCGCTGCCAAGAAGGTGGTTGGATTCTGATTTTAGCAAAGACCCTAAACCCGTAGAAACCGGCCTCCCGACACTACCGGGGGGCTGACACCTACGGCAGAAAAGGGGGGCAATATGTCAAGTACTGCTGCTATCATGACCTTTGATCCGCTCGATATGCGGAATTATTCCCTCGAAAAATTCAAAGACATCAAGGCTGGCGTCTGGGCCGAGCGCATAAAGTTCATCGGCATTCCTTTGGCCATTTTCGCGTTTCTGTATTTCGAGATGCGCTGGTGCGGGCAAATCGAGATTTTCGATTTGCAAAAGAAGGTTCCCGCCGCTGCCTGCTACAGCACCTCCGGTATTTTCATTGCCACGCTTATCCTGTGGCTGACGGAATCAATCCCGAATTATCTCACTTCCATGATCGCCATCGTTCTCGTCATTCTGACTGGGGTGATGAAAATGAAACCAGCCTTCGCCGAATTCGGCCAGCCGGTGATGATCCTGAACATTGCTTCGTTCATCATGGCGAGCGCACTCGTGGTCACAGGGCTGGCCAAGCGTATCTCGGTCAAGATGGTGGTGATGATGGGAAACCGGCTGGGGATGCTGTTTTGGGCATTCATCCTGCTCAATCTCATCCTCGGTGCCTTTATCAGCGCGACATCCGCCAAGACAGCCTTGCTGCTACCGCTGTTCATGGTGATTTCGGCGATTTATGGCGCAACCGGCGGGGTGAAACGAAACAATATCGGCCGCAATATGGTTCTGATCAACCTCTTGGCCAATAACGTTTCGGCCAGTGCCTTCATTACCGGATCGGCCGCCAACCTTCTTGCGGCACAGATGTTGTCGGATGCCGGTGCCAAGGTCTATTATGGCGACTGGTTCATGGCATTGTTCCCGTTGGCGCTTATCCAGTGCGGTATCGCCTGGTGGACCGGAACGCGGTTGATCTTTCCAGTGTCCAAAGCCGACGAGAAGCCGAAACTTGAAGGCGGCATCTCCCGTCTGGTCCAGGAGAGCAAGGAGCTTGGGCCGATTTCCCAAAAGGAAATTCGCGCCGGGCTGACCTTCATCGCCGTGTTGCTATTGTGGGCAACCGATCGCGTCCACGGTATTCCAGCGGAAGTGGTCGCCGTGGCCGGGGCCTGCATCGTGCTGATGCCGTCGGTCATGAATCTGCCTGCTCTCGGCGTGATGAAATGGAACGATGCCGACATTCCCTGGCATATGCTGATGTTCAGCTTCGGTGCCTATGTCATCGGCTCGGCCGTCGATAAAACCAATATCTTCGGCTTGATAATCCATAAGATGTTTGACCATTGGCAGGTTGATCCGAATAATGGCGGCAAATTGGTTATCTTCGCCGTGATCTCTGCCGTGTTTGCCATCACAACCTTGGTCAGCGAGAGCAAGACGGCAAGAACCATCATCATGTTCCCGATCATCATCGGAATTGCCAAGCAATTCGGGTGGAATATCATCGGCTTCTGTCTGCCGATGGCGTTTCTGATCAATCAGGTCTATGTGCTCTACTTCAATTCGAAGCCTGCGAATATCAGCTATCTCACAGATCAATATTCGAATTTTGAATCGTTTAAGTATGGCATGATCCAGCTCATTATAATCTGGGGCCTGCTGATCATGTGGGCGCAATATGTGATGCCCGTCATGGGCTTCCAGAGCCAACTCTGGTAAGGTTGATTTGGCAACGGGCGGCCCTTTAGCTGCCCGTCGCCCATTTCTGGTTTATATGAACCTTATGGAAAGGCCGACCGCGAGTAAGACGCCATGATAAAAGAAACGCTCAAGGCTCATGGTGATCGTCGGCTGGAAATCAAACGCCAGATATCCTTCGACAACCCGAAGGGGCATCTCAAGTACCACGTCGAGACGTGGTTTTTCTTTCCAACGACACTTCAGATCAATCGGTGGAGCTTTCCGCCCCAAACCTTTCCGCAGTATCTCAAGACCTATATCCGCCTGCGCCCACCATCCGAAACACTTGCGGGCCTCGCCGAGGGTAACTCACTTGACGATATCGGCAAACTTCTGGACAAGCTCGCCGCTAAGCCCGCAAACGTTAATGAACTGGCGGACAATTACGAAAAGACGCTGAAATTATTCTGCATGACCTACCGCCGGGCCATTCGGGTGGCGACGCGCGACGTCATGCGCCCCAACCGCAGCGCCGAAGAGCGGCAGGAGCGGGCCACGTATTATCGGCTGCTGATCGAGGCCATCCTCCAACACTATCGCAACTTCAGCGACATGAATGCCGTAGTGGCCGAGAACATGCGTTCTCCGGCCTTTCAATATTGCGACGAATATATCGCCATCATCACCACCCATTATTGCTTCCGCCTGCTGGGGCTTTTGCCGGAAGGGCCCGCTAAGGAGCAGTTTCGCGCTTTCTGGCGCGCGGAGATGGCTTATCGCGACGGCCATTATCACGCTTCCATCGCCATCAGCGGGCATGACAATGAGATCGCCCTCTATCGCTGGAGCGTACTCAAGAAATACGTCAATGCGCCGTTGTTCCTTGAGCAGCGGCGCAAGAGTGGGCAGACAATCGCGTTTCACCTCATCACCAGCTTCGCCGCCGCGTTCGCGATGATCTTTGCCACTGCCGTTGCCTTTTTCTGGCAGGTGCGGCACGGCGCTGTGTCTATGCCGCTATTTCTGGCGCTGGTGGTCGGTTACATCTTTAAGGACAAGATGAAAGAGGTCTCGCGCGAGAAGATGTTCTCGGTGTTCCGGCGCTGGCTACCTGACCGCCGCCTCGTTATCTATAAAGATATTGACCGCCCGATCGGATCGAGCGAGGAATCTTTTCTGTTCGTTGCTGAAAGTAAGCTTCCTGAAAGCGTGAAGACACTGCGCAACAAGTCGCATCTCGTTGATATACTTAACTCATTCCGCAGCGAGGATATTCTCTATTATTCCAAGACAATCTCGCTGGAAAACCTCGACAGCATGTTCTTTTCCAAAAAGCGCTCGATTGTCGATATCACCCGGCTCGATATTTCGCCGTTCTTCCGCCACGTCGATGATACCGGCGAAGAGCTGCCGACGCTGGATTCCGAGGACATTACGCGCGAAGATAAAGCCTATCATATCAATGTGATACGCCGCATCACTGTCAACGATGTGGGTGATGATGAGGTTTCCCTGGAACGGATGCGGGTGGTGATCACCCATCACGGCATCAAACGGATCGAGGAAGTGCTGTCTGGAGCGCTCGACCAGCGCGGCAGCGAGGAAGTCAATCCGCGCCAAGTCGTCGTGGAAAGCCCCGCGCAGTCCAAGGCTGCGGAATAGCGGCTAAAGGCGTTCTTTCCGCTTGGCCTCGTTCCACAGAGCATCCATCTCTTCGAGTGTGGCCTCATTGAGGTTGCGGCCTTGGTGCAGCAGGTCGGCTTCCACCGCGCCAAAGCGGCGCTCGAACTTGGCATTGGTGCGGCGTAAGGCGTGTTCCGGGTCGATTTTCGCGTGACGGGCGAGATTGGAGACGGCAAAGAGCAGGTCTCCGATTTCATCCTCGATGCGGTCTTTGTTGCCGCAGGAAAGCTCCACCTCAACTTCTTGCAGTTCCTCGCGGATTTTGGCGAGAACCTCTTGGGTCGTTGGCCAGTCAAAACCCACTTTGGCGGCTTTCGAAGTCAGCTTTTCGGCCCGCACCAAAGCGGGCATCTGCATGGCAATGCCATCGAGAAAGCGGGCAGGGCGCTCAGGTTTCCCAGCCGCTGCATGGGCTGCGGCCTTTTCCTGCTTTTCCTCGGCCTTGATGCTATCCCACAATACCTTGACCTGATACGGCGTCAGATCGCGGGCCTTGCCGAAAACATGCGGGTGTCGGCGGATGAGTTTGGTGGTGATGGCCTCGACCACGCCGCCAAAATCGAACAAGCCATCTTCCTCGGCCATCTGCGCATGGAACACCACTTGCAGCAGGAGATCGCCAAGTTCTTCGCGCAAATCCACCATGTCGCCCCGCTCAATGGCATCGGCAACCTCATAAGCTTCCTCAATGGTGTAGGGCGCGACACTGGCAAAGTCCTGGTCGATATCCCACGGGCAACCGGTCACTGGGGTCCGCAGGGCGGTCATGATGGCGAGGAGGGCGGAGATATCGCGGGACGGTTTCATGGGGCGTTCTGCTTCGCTGGAAAATGTGGGAACCGGGGCTGGGCGTCCGGTTCGGCAATTTCTGTGTTAGCCCGATTGGGCGGTGGACGCCAGCGGCAAGGCATTCTCGTCGACGGATGGCGCGGCATCCCGCATATCTTCCAGGACGGGATACGCAACCGAGCGGATATGGGCGTTGATGCGCTTCAGATCACGCAGGACATCAAGGTGCAATGACGAGGTCTGGAGGGTTTCGGGCAAGCCGTCCCTCAGCCGTTGCAGATGGCGCTCGGACGATTCGCGCTCAATGTCATGGACCTGAGCTTTGGAATCCAACAATCTCCGGGCCAGATTGGCGTCCCGCGAGACGAAGATGCCCTGGGCAATGCGGATGTTTTCGATGGTCAGCGCGTACATCTGGGTGATTTCGGTAAAGCCTTCATCGGAGAACCAGACCTGTTGGCGGATTTTCTTGGAAATCAGCTCGTTGAGGTTCTTTTCGAGAATATCGCCAATATGCTCGAGATTGATGGCGTAGGAAATGATCTCGGTTGAACGCTTGCCATCGTCGTCGTCCAGCCCCTCGCGGCCGAGGCGTGCGAGGTAGAGCTTGACGGCCTTGTAGAGCATATCGACTTCGGCTTCCTGTTTCTCAACGGCGGTACATTGCTTGAGATCGCCTGAATGCAAGGCGTTCAGGCTGGTCGTCAGCATCAAATCAATGCGGTCTCCCATGCGCAACGTCTCGCGTGCGGCACAGGATAAGGCCACAGCGGGCGTATCGAGCGCGGATTCGTCAAGGTGGCGCGGGCCGCCATCGGGCGCTTTCTCCAGCGGAAGCAGGCGGGCCATGAGGGTTGATAACGGCCCGATCAAGGGCAGGAAAATCAACGAAAGAAACAGATTGAAGGCCACGTGCACATCAATGGCCAGACGCCCGGCATCGGGCTCGAAAACCATCAACCTTGCACTCAACGGATCAAGCAGGGCCAGTATTGTCATTGTTCCGATGAGACGTACAGCGAGGTTGCCAAGCGTGATACGTCGCGCCAGCGGGCCATAGGAAGCTGTGGCAAGATAAGGCGGAATGGCACCGCCCAAATTCGCGCCAAGCACCAATGCTATGGTTAATTGCGGGCTGACGGCACCGCTCGCGGCAAGCGACATGACAAACAGCACGATGGCAAGGCTCGATGACGCCGCAATCGCCAGAACGGCTGCAATGATAACGGCGACAAACGGTGCCGCATCAAGCGTCGTCAGCAGGCTGCGCATCACCGAAGAATCACGGATGGGTACGGTGGCGGAGCCCAAGAGATGCAGCGACAGCAACATCAGCCCGAGGCCGATCACCGCGCGGCCGATGGCGTGGCGTTTGCTGCTTTCGCTCGACTGAAATACCGCAACGCCAATCAAAACAAACAGGGGCGACAGCCAGTGAATATCAAGCGCAAGCACCTGCGTCACAAGGCTTGTGCCAACATTTGCCCCCAGCATGATTGCCTGGCCCATGGCCGAAGTGATGAGTTCGCGGCTGGCGAATGATGCCGCCATCAGCGCCGTAGCCGTGCTGCTCTGGATGGCGACGGTGGCGGTAAGGCCAACACCGAAGGCAAGGAAACGGTTGCGGGTTGCCGTTGCCAGCCACAGGCGCAATTTGCCCCCAAAGGCGCGGGTTACGCCGGTTTTCACCATGCGCAGGCCCCATAATAACAAGGCGCCGGCGCCAAGGAGATCAATCAGAACGACGGTCGAAGACATGGGAGTTTTCTCCTTCTCGACCCGGATTTCACAATCCGGCAGCTACGGTCGCAATGGCGCCGAGGGCGTCGTTTTTGCGGCAAATGCGAATATCCCATTGAATGAATGGGAACAGCTTCTCCATAAATGGGGAAAGGATGGCCCGCTGGGCTTTTTGACAAGCGAAGCGACGGCAAATATGTGCCCGAAGGATAAGCCTGTCAATCCGGCGATGAATCAGAATGCGTTATCGTTGTCATAAGTGGAAGCGCCATAGTTTCGGTGAAGGCGCTTGGTGGTTGTGCCTGGAACCAGGTTTCGGCATTTTCCTTATTTTCCGGCCTGAATTAATCCAGATAAGTTCCATAATATATCTTATGCGAATTTAATGATGAGCAAAAGGGACACTGCTCCTCCGCTTGCGAACCCCTCACTCGTGATCAATCGTGGCGATAATGTTCGCAAAGCGCTTCAACGATAGCGCGTGCGTTGGCATCATAGTAGCGCGCTGCTGTGATGCAATTCGCTTCGATGATGCCAATGCGCCCTGATGATTGACCAATATCCACCACATAGGCATCTGCAGGCCGCCACATCAAATCAGCTTTTATCGCAAAATCCACGACTTCATTGGGCACGAACCCACGTATCGAAGGCTTGCCATTCGCACGATATTGCGATGCTGCAACAACCTGAGAAGCTACCATAAAGATGCGGTATTCCGCTTCAATCTCTATGGGAGAAGCCAATACGATTGGTAAATTCTGATCAAGGCCCTTCAATAGAGCAGCGAGTTCCGTGGGAGTTTTAACGCTTCCCTCGAAGGTTTTGGAGTCGGCATCGGGCCTTATAAATCGCCTATCGCTAGGAGGATTGGCTTGAATATCACTTACGGATGAAATGTGACCATCCGCACTCAGCATCATATTGCGCCAATTCTTTTGGAATTCAGACCACCTAAACCTGACAGGATTAAAAATAGACCCTATCCGCCAAATTGGATCGGAATGATCAATCCGCGGAATGAAAGATGGCCCATGACAAATCAGAAGTTCGTTTTCATGGCGTTCTTGAATATGAGCTGGTAACTCATTGCTATTGAAGTCGATATCAACTTCAATCCATCGCACGTTGAGTTCATCGAGAATCTCTTCAATTTCACGAACAGCGCGTAGATCATCTTGGTTTTTTTGTATGAGCCAGACGAGTTCTTGTTCGCATATCATGAGTTACACCATCAAAACCATGCCATCATAGGCAGGTTCCACATTTGCCGGGAGCTGGGCTTTCAAAACCTCGTAATCGAGATCGACGTGGAGATTGGTGAGCACGGCGCGTTTTGGCTTCAGGATGGCGATGTGGTCCAGCGCTTCCTGCACCGAAAAATGGGTGGGATGCGGGCGATAGCGCAAGGCATCCAGAATGAGAATATCGAGCCCCATCAATCGGTTAAGGCTAGATTCTAAGATTTTACTGACATCTGGCGCGTAGGCCGCATTGCCAAATCGGAAGGCCAGGCTTTCAATATCGCCGTGCCGCAAGGGAATGGGCTCGGCCTCAATGGGGCCGCCTGCCCCGTTCAGCGTCAAGGGTTCGCCGGGCTGGATGAGATTGTCGATGAGGATGGGGGAATAGGAACTGCCGGGCGGCGTGGTGAAGCAGTAGCCGAAACGCTGGTGCAGCAAGGCCATGCTTTGATTGGTGGCGTAGATCGGCACGCATTGGTGCGTATCAACCACTTGCGGGCGCAGATCATCGATGCCGTGGGTGTGGTCGGCGTGTTCATGGGTGTAGAGCACGGCGTCGATTTTGGGAGCGCCGACGCTTAGAAGCTGCTCGCGCAGATCGGGTGAGGTGTCGACGAGGATACAAGTTCGCCCCTCGGCTTTACTTTGTTCCACCAAGATCGAACAGCGCCGCCGCCGATTTTTTGGATTTTCAGGGTCACACGCACCCCATCCCTCTGGCGAGGGGCGCGGCACACCGGCGGAGGAGCCGCAGCCGAGTATCGTGATTTTGCGCATCACGCCACCCTGCCCCTGCCATCGGCCACGGCGGCCTTGCTGAACAGATTGTAGAAGTTATCCGTCGTCTGGGCACAAAACGCCTCATACCCCATGCCAACGGTCTCTGCGATCACACGCGCGGTGAAGGCGGTGTAAGCCGGTTCATTGGGCTTGCCGCGATGGGGCATCGGTGCAAGATAAGGCGCGTCGGTCTCCACCAGAATGCGCTCCACCGGAATCGTCGCGGCGATATCGCGGATTTCCTGGGAATTGCGGAATGTGGCGATGCCGGAGAATGAGAGATAAAGCCCAAGCTCGATCCCGACCCGCGCAAGCTCTGCCCCCGAAGAGAAGCAGTGCAAAACCGCTTTAAAAGCGCCCTTCTCCATTTCCGCGCTCAGGATGTCGATCATGTCCTGATCGGCCTGGCGGGCATGGATAACCAACGGCAGGCCGGTTTCGCGGGCGGCGGTGATGTGGTTGGTAAAAACCCTCTGTTGCACGTCGCGCGGGCTCTTGTCGTAATGGTAATCGAGCCCGGCTTCGCCGATGGCGATGCAGCGCGGATGGGAAGTGGCGAGTTGAACCAGCGTTTCAACCGCGATATCCGGCTCTGCGGCAGCGTTATGCGGATGCGTTCCCACCGAGAAGAAAACGCGCTTATCCGCCTCGGCAATCGCCTTATAGCTCTCGAATTTGGCGACATGGGTCGAGATCGTCACCATGCGCTCGACGCCAGCGGCCTCCGCCGCATCAAGAACATCCCGCAAGCGGGCATTCAATTCCGGGAAATCGAGATGGCAATGACTATCGACAAGCATGATACTTAAACCTGAACGGTCCCGCTTTCCGCAGAACCGTTATCATTAAAACAGAAATCAACCGGGATATGGCCCCGATAGTGGTTACGCCTTCTCTTCCGGCTCAAGGTAGCGTGGGAAGATCGGTTGCGGCCCCGGCAATGGCGTGCCCGCCTTGAGGGCAAAGCCTTCGCCCACATGGGCAAACATCCGCTCCCCCTCCGCGGTGGCCAGGGCATCGAGCAGCTTTCCGGACGCGGTCGGGATGAAGGGCGCAACCATGATACCCACATTGCGCAGTACTTCGGCGGTGACATAGAGCACCGTCTCCATGCGCTTGGCATCGGTCTTGCGCAACACCCAGGGCTCCTGCCCCGCGAAATAACGGTTTGCGTCGGCCACCACCATCCAGATATCGGCCAAAATGCTGTGCAGCGCGAAATCCTGCATCAAGGCGCGCGCCTTATCTGGCAGAGCATAGGCAGCAGTCAGGATTTCCTTATCTGCGTCCGTGAAGACGCCCGGCTCCGGCACCGCGCCATTGCAGTTCTTGCCAACCATCGACAACGAGCGTTGCGCGAGATTGCCGAGGTCATTGGCGAGATCGGCATTGATGCGGTTGACAATCACTTCATGGGAATAATTGCCGTCCTGGCCAAACGGCACCTCACGCAGGAAGAAATAGCGCAGTTGATCGACGCCAAAGGCATCGGCAAGCGCCATCGGATCAATGACGTTACCGACCGATTTCCCCATCTTCTCGCCGCGGTTCAGCAGAAAACCATGACCGAAGACGCGCTTAGGCAGCGGCAGATTTGCCGACATCAGGAAGGCCGGCCAGTACACCGCATGGAAACGGATGATATCCTTGCCGATGATATGCACATCCGCGGGCCAGTTCTGCCAGCGCGGGTCACTCTCATCGGGGAAGCCGCAGCCGGTCATGTAATTGTTGAGCGCATCAACCCACACATACATCACATGGTTCGGGGCGTCCGGCACCGCCAGCCCCCAGTTGAATGTGGTGCGAGAGATCGAAATATCTTGTAGGCCCGAGCGCACGAACGAGACGATTTCGTTGCGGCGTGAATCCGGCGCAATGAAATTTGGGGTGTTCTCATAGAGGGCCAGCAGCTTGTCCTGATACTTGGACAGGCGGAAAAAATAACTCTCTTCGATAACCCATTCCACGGGCGCTCCGGCTTTGGTGCGCTTTTTGCCATCTTCGCTGGTCTGAAGTTCGTCTTCGGCGAAATAGGCCTCGTCTCGAACCGAATACCAACCCTCGTATTTACCGAGATAGATATCGCCATTCCGCTCCATGCGACGCCATAATTCCTGGGTCGAAGGCAGATGATCGGCATCTGTTGTGCGGATGAAACGGTCAAACGAGCAGTTTAACCGCTCGGCTACTGCCTTGAATTGCGGGGAGATTTCATCGACCAGCGCTTTCGGCGTGATGCCCCGCTTTTCGGCGGTTTGCTGCATCTTGAGCCCGTGCTCGTCGGTGCCAGTCTGGAAATAGACATCATAGCCATCAAGCCGCTTGAAGCGGGCAATGGCGTCGGTCGCCACAACCTCATAGGCGTGCCCGATATGGGGCGCACCATTGGGGTAGGAAATGGCCGTGGTTATATAGAATTTCTCACGGGCGGCCATGCGGGTATTCTCCAGACAGATTACGATGCTCGCCGGATGACTTCGGCGAGTTCATCGAAAAGCGATAAAAACAGCGGGCGGCGGTCGAGATTGTAAATATCAACTTCGCGCGCGGACTTGTGGGCTTTCTCACACACCGCAATCAACTCTGCAAGAGTTGCGAGCGGCCATGGCTTCGGATCATGCAGCTTGCGTGACAGCCAGTGGTCGAAGGTTTCCAGCGCCAGTTTAAACTCCGCCTCCATGCCCCGTTGGGCAAGGCTGTCGGCAACGGCGAGGACGCGTTTGGTATCCACATGGGGCAAATCCGCCAGAAGAGCCTGGACGCGGTTGATGATCGTCGCCCTGCCCGTATCAAGCATTTCCAAGGTCTTACGCACCGAACCTTCACCATGATTCACCGCTGCAGTCAAAAGATCAGGCGCGGTTGACGTGAAGGGTTCACCAAGACTGTTCACCGCCCGCAACACATCGGCATCAGCGAGTGGCGACAGCGACAACCGCCGACACCGCGAACGAATGGTCGGCAGAAGGCGCTGCGGCGCATGGCTGACGATGAGGAACACTGAGCGCGGCGGCGGCTCCTCCACCAGTTTGAGCAAGGCATTGGCGCTATTGGCGTTGAGGTCATCGGCGCTATCGACGATGCAGATGCGATACCCCCCATCGGCTGCGGTGGACTCAAACAGGCTCATGCCGCGCCGCACCACATCGACCGAAATACTGGTCGGAACCGTCTTGCGATCGGGCGACTGGCTGCGGCGCAGCACCACCAGATTGGGATGCGACAGCGCGGAAATCTGGCGCGAAACCGGGTGTTCAGCGCCGATCTCCAATCCCTGCCCCGTCTGTGGCGCGCGTGCGCCATGGGCAATGAGATAGCGCGCAACCCGGTAAGCGAATGTCGCCTTGCCGATGCCCTGGAGGCCGCCAATCAACCACGCGTGATGCAGCCGCCCCGAAGTCAGCCCTTCCACGAAGGCGGCTTCGGCTGCCTCGTGACCGATCAACACATGGCGATCTTTGGGGTGCGGCGTTCCGGTGAATTGGTCGGGCTCAACGGGATCTTCAGCTTTGGCCATGGTTGCTGCCCTTCTCAGGAATTGGTGGGGGCATCATTTTCGGTAATCTCTCCTGCACTACGGCCCAGATGTCCGCCGCAACTTCTTCAAGTGCGCGGCCAGCGATAATGCTGTTTTCTTCGGCATTTCCGGGGGCGGAATTTGCCGTGATAACCCGGCACCGCTCCGGTTCCTTTGCCGCAATGTCGAGGAAGGCTTGACGCAACCGACGATGGAAGTCGATCCCTTCACCCTCGAAACGGTCAACAATGGCTCCTGTGCCTTCGCGGCGTGCGCCTGCACGCGCCAACCCCAATTCCGGGGCGATATCGAGAATGAGCGTCAGCCCCGGCCGATGGGGGCCAACGGCCACGCGTTCCAGCGCCAAAAGGGTTTCCTGTTCAATTTCACCGAGCGCGCCCTGATAGGCGCGGGTCGAATCCGCGAACCGGTCACACAGTACAAAGGCCCCGCGCCGCAAGGCGGGAGCAATGATCTCTCGTAAATGATCAATACGGGCCGCAGAAAACAGCAAGGCCTCGGCAAATGGCCCAAAGGGCTTGCCGCCACCAGACAGGATAAATTCTCGGATCATCTCAGCACGCTTAGAGCCGCCGGGTTCCCGCGTCACCACAACCTCGTATCCGAGCGCCGCGATATGCTCCCGCAAGAGCCGAATCTGTGTTGACTTTCCGGCCCCCTCGCCGCCCTCGAAAGTGATGAACCGTAAGGGTGCCAATGTCACAACTTCTTCTGTTTTAATCCAAGCGCAATCTGCCACAAACCACGAAATGCGCGCCCAGACAACTCCTGAGCCGCGCTGGCTGCTTTTTGCTGGAGAGATCCCTCGCCCACATTCTCGTCGGTATAGATGGGAATTTCCAGAATGAGCACTGAATTTCTCATAATTTTCAGCGTTCCCACCGCAATTCCGGTGGTCACCGGAGCACTGAGCGGCCCCCGGTAATCAACAGCCATCGACAAACGGTCCTGACTGCCTTCTCGCCAAAGAATTTCAACGGGCTCATGGGTCACCAGAGGAACATCTGACGCAACGCCCCCGAAGACTGTGGCGGAAGCAAGCCGCTTTCCCGCCGGAAACAGTTGACGGTGGGCGAAGTAGGTAAAGCCCCAATCGAGCAGCCGTTGAGCTTCGGTCGCCGCCTCCTGGGAGTTTTCAAGCCCGGCAACCACGACGATCAAATGCTTATCGTCCCGGTGAGCTGAGGCAACGAGAGCGAAGCCACTGGGCGTCCCGCGTGCCGCCTTCAACCCATCAATGCTCGGGTACCGCGCCAGAAGCGGGTTGCGGTTCAGTTGCTCGATCTTCGCCCAAGTGAGGCTCCTCTCCCGGTAAAGCGGATAATAGGCCGGATATCGGGTTGCGAGATGCCAGCTGAGCCGCGCAATATCGCGGGCGGTGATGTGCTGCTCCGCCGCTCCTCTTCCTGTTGAACTTGAAAATGAATAGTTTTTTAAATCAATGAGTTGAGCGCGTTCATTCATCAATCGCACAAAGTTGTCTTCGCTGCCTGCAAGGCCTTCAGCGAGGGCAATGGCGGCGTCATCCGCAGATATGGTTGTGATGCCGCGTAAAAGATCCTCCACCCGCACACGGCTCCCGAGAAGCAGAAACATTGATCCGCCTTGACCGCGCTGCCATGCCCGCTCGGAGATTTGATAAGCCGTATCCAGCGTTATGGTCTGCTGGGTCAGAGCGTTAAACACCACCTCGGCTGTCATGAGCTTGGCCATATCGCCGGTGTCGAAGGGTTTAGTGGCACTCTTCTCGGTGAGAACGGCCCCACTCTTGCCATCCATCACCACATAGATGGGAGCTTGACTATTGGGCTGATTGTCATCCTTTTTGGGGGAAGCAGCACCGGCGGAAGCAAACCAGACCCCAAGCAAAAAAGCCACAACCCAAAACAAAAGCCCGCCTCGTCTTCTGAACGATGCGGGCTTGTTTTTCATTTGAACAGGAAATCCAGGCGCCCATTCGGGCATCTGGAAATTCCGCTGACTGTTCGCTGCCATCTCCATCAACCAACCCCACCATTCGCGACCGACCGCTACGCTGATCTGTCATATAGGGCCGTTGCGGCGCTCGGGGAGCTGTGAACTGTGAACTGTGAAGATGATAACCGAGTTGAATTTACTCCGCAGCGGTTTTCTGCGCGGTCAACTGAACGCGGCGCAGTTGGGCGGGGGTGCCATCGGTGCGCAGACTGTCCAGCAAGGTCTGGTCATCGCTACCGTTAAGCGAAGCCCTACCCACATACTCAACTTTTACCTTTGCGGTTCCAGAGCGTTTGAAGTCCAGGGCGTCGGCAACGGTATTCGAAACGTCGATGATCCGGTTAGAGTGGAACGGACCACGATCGTTGACGCGAACGATAATCGAGCGGTTGTTCGAAAGATTGGTCACGCGGGCATAGCTCGGCAGCGGCATGGTAGTGTGCGCGGCAGCCACCGAGTGCTGGTCGAATATTTCGCCATTGGCGGTACGACGGCCATGGAAAGCCGCGCCATACCAGGAAGCGAGGCCCACCTGCGAATAGCTCGGGTTTTCCTGCGGAACATAGGTGCGCCCAGCCACCACATAGGGCTTGCCGAGCTGAAACCGCCCGCCGCCCTTGGGAATGGGCTGTCCGTCAGCAATCACGCGAGGCGACGCCTTGACCCCGTATTTATTCCCGGAAGAACAATTGGCGAGTGCCAAGGCAATAGCCGCAACACCAAGTAATTTGACTGCGGGATGGCGTACAATAGTGGAAAAAGTCATGGGCCCCTGCTGGGTTTTTCTATAGATTTCATCAAATATCATCAGCCGTTTCCTGCACTCTTGGGTGACTTATGCTGATTCTCGGATGAGCAAATATAGCGCAGAAAGGGCATGGAGGGTCAAGCGGGCTGCTTTTATGGTTAAAAACAACCCGCCTCACCTGACCTAAATACCGGTAAACATTCCGCTTCTTACGATACCGGAGCCTTCTTCTTACGGGGTGATTTGACAACCTCACCGGCCTGCGACCCAAGACGCACTACGACCCGGTGCGTTCCGCCATCCAGCGGCAAATACAACCGCCCCTTTTCAAGCTTCACCGCTTGTCCATCAATGCTTGCATCGCCGATGCCACGATGGACACCGGACGGATTTTCGACTTCGATCTCGTAGCGTGTATCCCCACGGCGAACCGCAAGGCTAAAGCCCGGCCAGTCCGCCGGAATGCACGGATCGACAAGGAGCCGGTCTGCATGGAGGCTGAGCCCGAGAATGCCCTCAATGCCGGCGCGATACATCCAGCCCGAAGAGCCGGTGTACCATGTCCAGCCGCCGCGCCCCACATGGGGAGCCACCGAATAGACATCGGCCGCAACCACATAGGGTTCCACTTTGTAGCGGTGAACATCATCCCTGTCGCGCGCATGGTTGATGGGGTTGAGGAGCGAAAACACCCGGCTTGCCGTGTCGCCATCGCCCATTTTGGCAAAGGCGATGATGCCCCACATGGCCGCGTGGCTATATTGCCCGCCGTTCTCACGCAGACCGGGCGGATAGCCCTTGATATAACCGGGATCATGCGCCGTTTTGTCGAATGGCGGCGTGAACAGCAACGAAATGCCGTCATCGAAGCGAATGAGCTTCTCTTTCATCGACTGCATTGCCCGCCGTGCGCGGTCGGGCTCGGCAGCGTCTGACAGTACCGCCCAGGACTGGGCAATGGCATCAATCTGACACTCATCGCTTTGGGCGGAGCCGAGCGGTGCGCCGTCATCAAAGTAGCCACGACGATACCATTCGCCGTCCCAACCATTTTGTTCGAGCGCCGCCGAGACCATGGCAGCGTGGACGCGCCAGGCACCAACGCGCGCCGGATCGCGCTTCTCGGCATAGGGTGAGAACATGGCAACGGTTTTCAGGAACAACCAGCCGAGCCAGACACTCTCGCCCTTGTTGTTCTCGCCGACACGGTTCATGCCGTCATTCCAGTCACCGGTGCCTATCAACGGCAAGCCGTTGCGGCCGGTGAGCGCAATGCACTGATCGAGGCCACGGGCACAATGCTCGAACAGGCTCGCGCTTTCCTCGGATTGCATGGGTAGGAAGAAGGCGTCATGCTCTCCTTCGGCCAGCATCTGTCCTTCAAGGAACGGAATATCCTCATCGAGAATTTTCGTGTCCCCGGTTGTGGCAATGTAGGTGGCCACACCATAGGACAGCCACACCCTGTCATCCGAGATCCGTGTGCGCACACCCTGCCCCGAATGCGGCAGCCACCAATGCTGCACGTCGCCTTCGGGAAACTGCCGCCCTGCGGCACGAATTAAGTGCGTGCGCGTCTGATCCGGCTTGGTGAAAGTCAGTGCCATACCATCCTGCAACTGGTCGCGGAAACCATAGGCACCGCTCGCCTGATAGAAAGCGGAACGCGCGGTCACGCGGCACGCCTGCGTCTGGTACAGCAGCCAGCTATTGAGCATGATATCCATGGCCCGGTCTGGCGTTTTCACCGTGACAGCACCGAGAATATTTTCCCAATGAATTTCAATCTCGGTGAGAAGCGCAGGCACATCGGCTTCACGGTAACGCTGCACCAGTTCTCGCGCCTGTTCAACAGACGTGGCATCGCCCAACACGATGCCAATCTCCCGCGTTTCTCCGGGGGCTAAAGTCAGCACCTGTTGCAGCGCACCACAGGGGTCGTAACCCGCGCCGAGACTGCCCGACAACGGCCCGTCGACCTGAAGGGCTGCTGGATAAGCCAAGCGACCATTGCGGCCCAGGAACTCACGCCGGTCACAGGTCCATGAGGTCTGCAACCCCATCATGTCGAAAAACGCGATGCGGTTACCGAACGGGATACTCCACGGGTTGCGCGTCAGCAGCGCACCGCTTTCCGGCTCCATTTCCGTGACGATGAAGGGCACGACAATACCGCGCGAGGTGCCAAGCACCCATTCGAGATAGGCCGTAACCGACAGCTTACGAGGCTTCTTGGTGGTATTGGTCAGGGTCAGGCGCGAGATCTTCACCGGATCATGCAAGGGCACGAACTGAAGAAGCTTCATTTTCACGCCGAATGCCGCGTGCTCGAAACGGCTGTAGCCACGACCGTGGCGGGCAACATAGTTGCCATCGTCACGCAATGGTGCCGCTGTCGGGCAGAAAATATCGCCCGTTTCCTCATCGCGGATGTAAATGCACTCACCCGGCGCATTGGAGACGGGATCGTTTGACCATGGCGTGAGCTGGTATTCACGGCTGTTGACGGCCCAGGTGTAACTGCAGCCCTCGGCAGAGACATGGAAGCCGAAACCCTCGTTGGCAATGACATTGATCCAAGGGGCCGGTGTCAGGTCATTTGCTTCAAAAGCAATGACATATTCCTTGCCGCCATTGGCAAATCCGCCATAGCCATTGAAAAACTCAAGATCGGTCGGGGCTTCTACGCGCTCCGCCGACGTGGTGCGCTTGCGCTGTGTGGTTATTTTGATCGGCGGTGCCGCATCAAGCCTGGCAAACTGATCTGCCAGCATACCACGCCGCGCGGTCAGCATGACCCGCGCAACCGAATGGAGCAGATTGCGGGTCTCGCCATTCATCAGGTCCGAACGCAGCGTGAAGATGGAGCCGCCAATGGCGAGCCCGCCAATCACCAAGCGCGGACGGCTGGCGCGCGCTTCCGCCTCAATGGCGTTCTGCAAATCCTGAATATAGGACGCGGCACGCTCATTGATGATGACCAGATCAACGGACAGGCCTTTGAGGTTCCAGTATTCATGGGCGCGGATCAACTGCCGCACCACTTCCATGTCCTCGATATCATCAATGCGGATCAGCGCGATGGGCAGATCGCCGGAAATGCCCTGTGCCCATAATCCGCTCTGGGGGCCGAGACCCTGTTTGATGATTTCGGAGGATGGCCGCAGGCGCGGATCGGTAAAGATGATGTGCCCGGCGAGGCGCTGGAAGTCAGCGGCTTCCGCCGGAGCGATGTCGAGGTGGCGCAATTGCAGCCGGGCCTGGGTCCAGGCCAATGTCACGGCGCGCTCATAAGCACCTGGGCTGCGATGGGTATCGATGAGGTCAATCAGTTCCTCACGCGTCGAGGCCACAATGGTCCAGAAAGAAATGCGGGCGGTGCGGCCTGGCTTGACCTTCACCCGATGGCGCAGCGAGAAGATGGGATCGAGAACGGTGCCGACGGTATTCGACAGCTTGCCATTACCCCATATGGCATCGGCCGAGCGGATGGCGTGGCCGCGGCCGAGGAACTGGGCGCGGTCGCTCTCCACTTCCACCGGCTCGCGCAAGTGGTCGCCCTCGACGACAGCAACATGGGCTGCCCATATCTCGGCATCACTCGACGCGCGTGGCCGCCGGGTTGCAATGAGCGCGCCGTATTCGGGCAGATATTCTGTCTGGACGAACATCTTTGAGAATGCGGGATGCGCGATATCGGCATCCGCCTTGGTCAGAACCAGTTCGAGATAAGACGTCAGTTCAATGCGGCGCGTTTCCGACCCGGTATTGGCCAGCGTGATGCGGCGGACTTCCGAGGGGCTTTCCGCCGAAACCAGAACATCCATGGTGGTTGCCAGCGAGCCGTCACGCCGCATGAACTCGGCGCGGTCTTCGCTGAACAACACTTCGTGGCTGTCGGGGGTGGCTCCGCTCGGCTGCAAGCCAGCAGACCAGATGGCCCCGCTTTCCGTATCTTTGAGGAAGATGTAGGAGCCCCAATCATCCCGCGAAGCATCTTCGCGCCAGCGGGTGATTGCGGTGTTGTTCCATTTGCTGGAGCCAGACCCCGAAGACGTCAGCATGACAGCATAATTGCCGTTGGACAGCAAATGGGTCGCAGGTGACGTGCCACGTGCCGTGGTCAAACGGCGCAGCGTCGATGCGCCTATTCTGAGCTTGGCTGCTGCTGTGCGGAAATCCTCTGCGCGCGGCGGTGGGGCCGCCACGTGACGGGGTGAGCGTTCCTGCAACAGCAGTTCGCTTGCCTGGATGATCGGCTCCGCATGGAAGCGCTCCTGCATGCGCCGCTCATGCAGCGCATTGGTAATGGCAACAATCGTCATGCCCTGGTGGTGGGCCATGTAGTTGTAAACGACCTCGTGGCTTGTGCCTTCAGGCAAGCGGTCGCGGGTAAAATCAACCGCGTCATAGAAGCCGTAGCGCCCGCGCCCACCGATTTCCGTCAGACGCTTGTAATTCTGCACCGCGTGCCCAGGGTCGATCATCGACGCGAGGCCGGTGGCATAGGGCGCGATGACGTGATTGTCGGCAAGGCCGCGCTTCAGGCCCACATCGGGAACCCCGAAATTGGAATATTGATAGGTAAACTCGATATCGCGCGCATTATAGGCGGATTCCGAGATGCCCCACGGCGTGTTCATGCGCCTGCCGTAATCACGCTGACAGGCCACGACCAGGTGATTTGTGCGATCGAGCAAGCTGCCGATGGGTTCGCGCATGATCAGGGTCGGCATCAGGTATTCGAACATCGAGCCCGACCACGACAACAGCGCCGCGCCCTTCTCGACCGGTGTGGCGGTGCGCGCAAGACGGAACCAGTGCCGTGCGGGAACATCTCCCTTGGCAATGGCAAACAAGCTCGCCAGCCGCGCCTCGGACGCCAGAAGATCGTAGCAATTGGCATCCAGCATGTTGTGCTGCATGGCATAGCCGATGGACAATAACTTGCGCTTCGGATCAATCATGAAGGCGAAGTCCATGGCCAGTGCAATTTCCCGCGACTTCGTGGCGATTTTATCGAGACGGCGACGCATGCTCTGCGGGGCATCGCGCAGATAATGAATATCGCGCAGATGTTCGGCAATGGTCTCAGTGATGGCGGCGGCCCAGAAGCCGATATCGCGTGCTTTCGCATTATGGCTATCGGCAACAATGACATTAGCCCGCTGCTGAATGCTTGCGGCCAACGCTTTCAACGCCGTGAGCCGGGCCTCATCGGTCTCGCTCGCCACTTCACCAGCACGCCGAATTTCGGCTTCAAATTGTTCAATGGATGCTAGTAATTCGTTGCGACGGGCGTCGCCGCGCTCCATGAAAATTTCAACCGCTTCGCGTAAAAGAGCCGTGTTGTCGGCAATGCCCGGAAGGATCGCGGCGGGATCCATGGGGTTGCGCGCCCAGGCATGACAGGCTTGCGCGAGCGTCATGAGCTGGCCCGCCA
>JAVBJU010000042.1:0-17296 GCA_031546825.1 Microvirga sp.
GATTGATGCGACGGCGTTGGCTCCATCTGGCTGCGTCGCTTAAGCCTTCAACGTCTCCAGAAACCGCACCGGCTCGCCGCTAGACGGCCCGACCAACTCGCCCTGCCACATCACGCGCCTGCCGCGCACGAACGTGCCCACCGGCCAGCCGGTGACGCGCACGCCGTCATAGGGCGTCCAACCGGCGCGCGAGGCCACCCATTTGTTGGTGATGGTCTCGCTGCGCTTGAGATCGACGATGGTGAAGTCGGCGTCATAACCCGCGGCAATGCGGCCCTTGCAGGCGATGTTGTAAAGCCGCGCGGGGCCGGCGCTGGTCAGATCGACGAAGCGCGCCAGCGACAGCCGCCCGGCATTGACGTGGTCGAGCATCATCGGCACCAGGGTCTGCACCCCGGTCATGCCTGACGGCGTATCGGGATAGGTTTTGCTTTTCTCTTCGCGGGTATGGGGGGCGTGGTCGGAGCCGAGAACGTCAGCCACGCCCTGTAACACACCATGCCAGATACCATCGCGGTGGGCGGCATCGCGCACCGGTGGGTTCATCTGGGCATAGGCACCGAGGCGTTCATAGCACTCGGGGGCAACCAGCGTGAGATGGTGCGGGGTTACTTCAACGGTGGCGACATCCTTATGCGCCGCGAGATATTCCATTTCATCCTTCGTGCTCACATGCAGCACATGGATGCGGGCGCGGGTGCGACGGGCGATCTCGACCAGGCGCTTGGTGCAGGTCAGCGCCACATCCGCCGAGCGCCACACGGGGTGCGAGCGAGAATCACCCGGAATGCGCAGGTCTTTTCGTGCCCGCAGCATCCCCTCGTCTTCCGAATGGAAGGCCGCACGGCGGCGAATCGCCGACAGGATTTTCGCAACGCCCTCATCATCCTCAACCAGAAGATCGCCGGTGGAAGACCCCATGAAAACCTTGATGCCCGCAGCGCCAGGCAGGCGTTCGAGTTCTGCAAGATCAGCCACATTGTCGTGGGTGCCGCCAACCCAGAAGGCAAAATCACAGTGCATGCGATGGTGGCCGCGCTTGACCTTGTCGGCCAGCGCTTCGGCGCTGGTGGTTTGCGGGTTGGTGTTGGGCATCTCGAACACCGCCGTCACGCCGCCCATCACCGCCGCGCGAGAGCCGGTCTCCAAATCTTCCTTATGGTCGAGCCCCGGCTCACGGAAATGCACCTGGCTGTCGATGATGCCGGGCAGAATGTGCAGGCCGGTACAGTCGATGATTTTTCCGGCGGAAGCCTGTGACAGGTCACCGAGCGCGACAATGGTGCCATTGACGATCCCGACATCGCGCACGCCCTTGCCGTCGTGGTTGACAACCGTGCCATTGCGCAAAATCACATCGAACCCGCTCGCCATCGTGCTGCTCCCTGCTGGATATCTCCTTAGCTCTCCTAAAACGTTTCTTGGCTTTGTGGAATCTCAAAACCGTTGAATTCGGCGATTTACCGTATTTTGTGCCACAGAGCATTTTTTGTTTAAGTGGATACCGGTTGAACGTCAGAAAATGCGATAAATAGAGAAAATTGGAGCATTTTGCGTTTCTGTAAGAACGCGAAATGCTCCAATCCGGTTTTCACTTCGGTGCAAAATGCTCTATGTCTGAACCCCAATGACACCACAGGAGAAACCATGAGCCGCGTCTGTCTCACCAACCGCAGCGTCGTTCGGATTGCGGGCGAGGAAGCGGCGCATTTCCTGCAAAACCTCGTCACCTGCGACATCGAAGCCGTCCACCTCGGCAAAGCGGGCTTTGGTGCGCTACTGGCACCGCAGGGCAAGATCCTGTTTGATTTTTTCATTCACCGCACCGACGACAATGCGTTTCTGATGGAGACCGATGCCAGTCGGGTAGATGCCTTCATCGCCCGGCTCGGGCTCTACCGTCTGCGCGCCAAAATTGAAATCAAGGCCTTGCCTGAGCATGGTGTCATGGCAGGCTGGGATGAGCCGCCGCCCGCTCTTGCCACGGCGGCAAGCACCGACCCGCGCCTTGAGGCACTTGGCTGGCGCGCCATCATGGCGGAAAGGGCTGCGCAGGTGGAAGACGAAGCAGCCTACCACACCCGCCGCATTGCGCTCGCGGTGCCGCAGGGCGGTATGGACTTTGCCTTTGGTGACGCCTTCCCCCATGAAGTCGATATGGACCAGCTCAACGGCGTCTCTTTCAACAAGGGCTGTTATGTCGGGCAGGAGGTGGTGTCGCGGATGCAGCATCGCACCATCGCCCGCACCCGCTGCATCGGCGCGTCTTTCACCGCATCCGCCCCCCCACCGGGATCGGCCATCATGGCGGCGGATAAAACCATCGGCACGACCGGCTCCGCCGCCAGTGGCAGGCTTGTGGCGATGGTGCGAATCGACAAAGTGTCCGAAGCCATCGCCGCTGGCGAGACCATCACGGCGGCAGGCATACCGCTGGTTTTGCATAAACCGGACTGGGCCGCTTTCGATTTTTCGGCAATGGGAATGGGCCAATAATGAACGATACCAAGGCAATCGAAAATGACGGCTGCGTCATCCTCCACGATGACGGCAAATTGCGCTGTCTTTGGCCAGGTGTGGACCCGGTTTACGTCGCCTATCATGACGAGGAATGGGGCGTACCGGAATTTGACGACCGGGCCCTGTTTGAGAAGCTGATACTCGACGGGTTTCAGGCTGGTCTTTCCTGGATCACCATCCTGCGCAAGCGCGACAACTTCCGCGCGGCTTTTGCCGGATTTGAGCCTGAACAGATCGTGCTGTTTGACGAGAAGAAGGTCGAGGCCCTGATGCAGGATGCGGGTATTGTCCGCAATCGATTGAAAATCGTCAGCACCATTTCTTCGGCCAAGGCCTATCTCGCCATTCAGGAGAAGCAGGGCTTTGCCAATTATCTATGGGGGTTCGTCGACGGCCGCCCCATCCAGAACAATTTGCGGTGCCGGGCCGACTTTCTGGCCGAAACCGACCTCTCGCGCAAAATCTCAAAAGACTTGCGCGCCAAGGGCTTCAATTTTTGTGGCCCCACCATCGTCTACGCTTTCATGCAGGCGGTCGGCATGGTCAACGACCACATGGTGACATGCTTCCGCCATCAAGAATGCGCGGAACTGGCGCGAAACCTTTAGGAATAAACAATGGCCGCTACCCCTCCCCGCGCCTGGCAGCGCATGTTGTCAGGTCGCCGCCTCGACCTCCTCGACCCGTCTCCGCTCGATATCGAGCTTGAGGATATCGCCCACGGCCTTGCCCGTGTTGCCCGCTGGAATGGCCAGACGATGGGCGACCACATCTATTCGGTGGCTCAGCACTGCCTGTTAGTGGAACACATCGTCGGGCTCATCGCGCCGCAATCCATCAAGCCTACCCGCCTTGCCGCATTGCTGCATGATGCCCCCGAATATGTGATCGGCGACATGATCTCACCGTTCAAGGCGGTGATCGGCGATGTTTATAAAAGCGTGGAAGCGCGCCTCATGGCCGCCATCAACTTGCATTTCGTGCTGCCGCCAAAGCCCGCAATCGCGGTCGCGAAGCTCATCAAACTGGCAGACCAGCAGGCCGCTTTTTTCGAAGCAACCCATCTCGCCGGTTTTGCACGGGAAGAAGCCGAGAGGTTTTTTGGGGCACCGGAAATCGACACGCGAAATATCGCCGCGTTCCTCACGCCTTGGCCAATTGCGCAGGCGCAGGCGGCTTTTACCGAGCGGGCGAAGGCTTTGAGTTGGCTGAACACGGCGGTTGGGAAACCGCCGTGTTCTTCAAATGCAATTATTTGACTTCAAGTTTGTAATGGCTGTTCCATTGCGTTCCGGTCCTGAAAATCGCCCGGAAAGCAGCACTATCGGAGCCCAGATAATTCGCATCTGGTTTATAAATTGCCTGAACGGCCGGAACACGCTTCGCATTGCACCGAGAGCGAAGATTTGCACTGGAATAGTTTGGATAAACGCGCGTTTGAGAAACGGTAACCCGCCCATGCCGTGGCTGCTCAATGATGCTGACATTAATCGGACCGCTGGCCGTGCAATCCGGATTGATGCTCGTCCAGTAATTCAGCATGATCTGGCCGTTCATTGGAACGGCTTTTGAAAACCGGGCATTCTCAAGCGTATTGGTCGTCTGACACCCTGCCAGCAGCATGGCCCCGGCAATGGCTGCAAATACTTTCACCTTCATTTCATCCCCCAAAAGCGATATGACGGCTGAGCTTAGCAGTTCTGTATTCCAGCGCAATTCGTTTTCATTGTCGCATTTTCAATGGGCTACCCCATGCCTTCCATCATCGTGACGCCCCTGTCGCGCCTCACCGACGTCATTCAGACGAGTGGCGCGCAGGACGTGCTAACCCTGATGATGCCGGGAAAGGACACCCCTGATTCAACCGCGCTTGGTGTACCCCGACATGGCGTAGTCGCATTCTCTGACATTCTTGAGCCCAGAGAGGGGTACATGCTGCCCGACATCGAACATGTCAGCGCCCTTCTGGATTTCGTACGCGAATGGAGGCAGCAGACGCCGTTGATCATCCACTGTTTTGCAGGGGTCAGCCGCTCGCCCGCCGCAGCCTATATTGCCGCCTGCGCTTTGATGCCGGAACGTCACGAGGCGCTCCTCGCCCACGCGCTACGCCTCCTCTCACCAAGCGCCACACCCAATGCGCGCCTCGTAGCAGTGGCGGATGCCATGCTTGGGCGAGAAGGCCGCATGACCAACGCAATCCGCGCGCTTGGTCGCGGGAAAGACGCGTTTGAGGGCGAGGTTTTCAGCATCGAGATTGCGGAAGAGAAAGCCAATGCGTAGGTTTCGGCGGTTGCTGGCTATTTGTTTCGTTTTTATCCTCAACAGTGAGTTATTGACAGCGTAGAAAAGTTCCGCCGATAAATCCTTCCGCCCAGCAGGGTGATACAATCGCGAAAGCACACCATGCATTTAGTGCTGCAATTGGTGCTACCCACCCTTCTGATTTTTCGTGGCGTCGCTATGTTTCAGCCGTGCCGAAAAGGGCTTGTTCCGTTGGCGTGGCTCGCCTGCTCAATCGTTCTCTTCTTTATCGCGCAAAGTCAAAGAGGTCCGGGGATAGCCGACGGGATTGGGGTTGGGGCTGCCCTTCAGGCCCTGTTTTTTCTCGCCGGCGCTGCAATTGTTGCCATCGACCTGGTATTGGCCTTGCTCGCCCTGGCGTTCCCACGGGCGGCGACTGGCTTGTATGTAACCGGTTTGTGCTTTCTCGCAATGGTGAGCCTGTCTGTCTGGAGCCACGGTTGGGACGTGATTGCATGGGACGCGAAGGAAGCGGCAAGAGAGGTCGAACAGCACGAGCAGCAAGCGATAACCGACCGAGCGCTTTCCGGAGTTCGCAATCTGCTCCAGAACGGCAGCGACGAAGATGTCATCGCAGCGTTGAAGGCCGTACCGCAAGGCCCGGGCGGCTCCTCAAAGCTCATCTCCGATATCCTCATCAGCGCCCGCAAGCCGGTCATTGACGCCCTCGCAACCTACGACCTTTATTTCGGCTATCTCACCACTGCTTGCAAAGGGCCGTCGGCAGAAATGCTGGCCTATTTTTCAGCGAAGCTGCCGCTGGTGGGGGCACAAAGAATGCTTTCGAGTTTCATTAGCGGTCGGGAAAAATCTTGCGGTGATTGGAAAACCAGAGAAATCTTCAAGGCGCTCGCCACACGAGAGGATATTCGCACGGCTTGTTACACACATGCCACTGTCACGAGGGGCTTCATCAATGACGCCATTTATTCGGGTTATTATAACATCGACAACTATGACATCGCTGTCGCCTTGATCGAAAGTGGCTTACCCCTCGACGATTGTGGGCACCAGGAACAATATTTAGCAAACGCGGTCAGCCATTTCGATGATCCCGTGCAGCGTCCGGGTCTGACAGCATTTTTAAAGGCCTATGTCGCGCATGGCGGCTCCTTGAGCTTTCCCGTTGGTGGTATCGGCTGGTGCGCGCCGCGACCAGACATGGACATGATGACACTTGCACGTGCCACCAATCGACACACGCTTGCAAAAATATTACTTGAATTGGGCGCGCATGAGCCCTCGCCCAAAAAACTTCAGGATGCCGTGGCGAGCATACCAGATACGCCGGATTGCAAAGCGTGGATTGGGAAGCATAACTGATTGAAAACACTTAAAAAATAAGTAGATTGTCACTGTAATCCGAGGTTTTCAGCTTGGAAATACCGGGAGATTACTGGGCGTAATTTACAACAGGTTGCCCTGTGCCACGCCCTTGTGACCCGCCGCCTGCAAAAGGTGAGCCGCGGCGGCCCGCGCCTCTTCGGAGATGGAGGCTCCGGCCAGCATCCGGGCGATTTCCTCGCGGCGCTTTTCAGCCTCGAGAGCAATGACGCGGGTCACGGTTTTCTCGGAACCGGGTGTCACGCTCTTTTCGATCAGGAAATGGCTCGACGCCCGTGCTGCCACCTGGGGGGCGTGCGTCACTGCCATCACCTGCACTTTATCTGCCAACCGGGCCAGCCGTTGGCCAATGGCATCGGCCACCGCACCGCCGACGCCACTGTCGATTTCATCGAAGACGAGTGTGGGCGCAGAGCCCTTGTCGGCCAGCACCACTTTGAGGGCCAGCATGAAGCGCGAAAGCTCGCCGCCGGAGGCGACCTTCATCATCGGGCCGGGGCGCGTGCCGGGGTTGGTTTGCGTCCAGAATTCCACACGGTCGAAACCGCTTGCGTCGCGCGCGGTGTCGTTGGAGTTGATTTCGGTAATGAAGCGCGCGTTTTCCAGTTTCAGCGGCGGCAATTCCGCCTGCACGGCACGATCAAGCGCCTGTCCGGTCTTTTTGCGCCCGGCGGAAAGCGTCCGGGCGGCGGCAACATAAGTGGCATCCGCTGCAACAACCGCCTGCTCCAGCCCGGCAAGTTGCTCCTCGCCGGCTTCGATCAGGCCGAGATCGGTGGCATAGCGTTCACGCAACGCGTGTAATTCATCGGCGGGGGCGTCGTATTTGCGGGCAGCGGCGCGCAAGGCAAACAGGCGTTCCTCGACCCTTTCCAGTTCCTGCGGCTCGAACTCGGTGCGCCGCATTGCCTCTTCCAGCGCCTCACGTACCGCATCGAAGGCAATGATGGCGTCATCAAGCGCTTTCACCGAGGTGCCCAGAAGCTCAGGGGCTTGATCTTTCCGCCGCTCCAGACGGCGAAGGGCTGAGGAAAGCTGGGGCATCGGCGCATTCTGTCCGGCCACCACATCCAATGTCTCGGCGATGTCTTGCGCCACCTTTTCCGATTGCATCATGACCTGACGCGCATCGGCGAGCGTTTGCTCTTCGCCGGGCGCGGCAGCCAAAACCGTCAACTCCTCAACAGCAAAGCGCAGGAAATCGGCTTCTTTACGGGCAGTTTCGATCTTCTGTTTATGGCGGTTTAAGGCTTCGCGCACATCATGCAGCGCGCTTGCCGCCACTGAAACCGCCTGCACTTCCGCCTGCAAGCCGCCGAAGGCGTCAAGAATGGCGCGATGGCTTGAGGGGTCGAGCAAGGCCCGGTCGTCATGTTGGCCATGGATTTCAACAAGCGTGCTGCCGAGCGACTTCAACACCTGCACGCTCACCGGCTGATCGTTGACGAAGGCGCGGGTGCGCCCGTCCGCCATCTGCACACGGCGCAGAATGATATCACCCTCAGTATCGATATCGGCTTCCTGGGCGACTTTGCGCGCGCGATGGTCGAGCGGGCAATCAAACACCGCCGTTACCTGCCCCTGCCCCTCGCCATGTCGCACGAGGCCGCCATCACCGCGCCCGCCGAGGGCGAGCGCGAAAGCGTCAAGCAGGATGGATTTACCGGTGCCGGTTTCACCCGTCAGAACGCTCAGGCCGTCCCGGAAATCCAGCTCGAGCCTGTCGATCAGGACGATGTCGCGGATCGCAAGCTGAACGAGCATTTAGGCTATCAACCGTTGATTCCGACCACGCCGAGGAAGCCCTTGAAGGAGCGGCTCATCCACGAGCCAGTATCTTCGCGGGGCTCAAGTCCCTTGGACTGGAGGAGCTTGTAGGCATCCTTGTACCACTGGCTGTCGGGGAAGTTGTGGCCGAGCACGGCGGCAGCCGTCTGCGCCTCATTGGTGATGCCAAGCGCCAGATAGGCCTCGGTCAGACGCTCAAGCGCCTCTTCAACGTGACGCGTGCGCTGGTAAGTCGAGACCACATCGCGGAAACGGTTCACCGCACCGATATAATTGCGCTTTTCCAGATAGTAGCGACCGACTTCCATCTGGTTTCCGGCCAACTGGTCTTGCGCGAATGTGATCTTCTTTTTGACGTCGGCCACATATTCCGACTTGGGATAACGCGTCACCAGTTCCTGCATGGCGGCCATCGCCTTGCCCGAGACTTCCTGGTCGCGCGAAACGTCCGGAATCTGGTTGTAATACGACATCGCCATCAGATATTGGGCGTAAGCCGCTTCCTTGCCATTGGGGTGAGACTGCAGATAGCGCTTGGCGGCATTGATGGTGTCATCCCATTGCTGCTGCTGATAGCGGGTATAGGTGGTCATGATCATGGCCTTCTGAGACCAATCAGAACCAGGGGCTTGCTTTTCCAGAGTTTCGAATTTCTTGCTGGCGCCGTCATAATCGGCCTTCTGCAAGCGACCGAGACCGTCATTATAGAGTTGTTCGTTGGGCACGTCTGGCGTGGTGTCCGTTTTGTATTTTTCGGACTGATCAAACGGGTTGAGCGAGGACAGCGTATCGCAGGCAGCCACCGACAGCCCAAAGACCGCCACAGCCAGCATGCGCACAACGGCACCCTTGGCACCAGATCCGATTTTCGCGAAAGCCATTGCTTCCCGCTCCTTGAAAGTAAGCCAAACCGCGACGCAACGCGGCAAACAAACGCTTTTTAACCTAAGCGGCAATGCTTAACCAGCCCCTCTTCCCGAGTTTATTGTGAACCATACACGCACAAAACGGTGATACTCGGTATATCTCGCCCACAGCATCACAATTCAAGCCGCGCAAATAAACGGGAAAGAAATCGGAGGTTAAAAAAAAGGACGGAGATATCCCCGCCCTTCCTAGCATTCATTGGAAAGCTTCAGCGCGTTTCAGGGGCATAAGCCATACCGGCCATGGCCGCAGCGGGTTCGCCGTAGACATGATCGCGGCGAACAGGCGCTTCGACGATCTCATAATTGGAGCGATCGGCAAACAGCGCTTCCAGCACCATGGCGTTCATCTTGTGACCGCCGCAATAGGAACGGTATGTGGCCAGAAGCGGCAAACCGGCAAGCGATAAGTCGCCCACGGCATCCAGAAGCTTATGGCGAACGAACTCATCCGGATAGCGCAGGCCTTCCGGGTTGAGGATGGTGTCACCGTCGATGGCGACGGAATTTTCCAGTGACGACCCCATGGCGAAGCCGACTTTCCACAACTTCTCGACATCGCTCATGAAACCGAACGTGCGAGCGCGCGAAACATCACGGCGGAACACGGCGGGGGCGAGATCCACCACCATGCGCTGGCGACCGATCACCGGGGTGTCGAAATCAATATCCACATCAAGACGGAAGCCGCGGTCATTGGGCAACAGCTCGGAGAATGCGCGACCGTTTTCAACGCGCACTTCCTTCAACACCTTGAGATACCGACGCTTGGCGGCTTGATTGATCAGGGCGGAGTGATCAATGGCAGCAACGAATGGTGCCGAACTTCCATCGAGAATGGGCGTTTCAGCACCATCAATTTCCACAAGCACGTTATCGACGCCGAGGCCGGTCAAAGCGGCCATCAGGTGTTCGATGGTGGAAACTGAGCCATTCTCATTATCGCCGATCACCGTGCACAGCGCAGTTGCGCTGACATTGGCATGGCTCGCCGCGATCAGACGTTCACGGCCTTCAGGCAGGCCGGTGCGCAGAAACTTGATACCGTGATTGGGTTCTGCAGGATGGAGGACAATCTGCACCTCCTTGCCCGAATGGACACCGATACCTGACAGAGTCACAGCCGTTTGCAGCGTCGTCTGATAAGATTGTTTCATGGTCTCCATCCGGTTGCGTTGCCAGAGCTTTCGTCAACGCCCACGAACTCTGCGTCTTTTTATCTAGCTTGGGCGGCACCATAGTCCCGGAGCAGCCCCTAAGCCAAATCACGCTTCGTTACCGTCTGTTACAGCGTAAACAAAATACGAAACTGTGCGCAACAGATTGAAAGTGTTTAGTTTTATAAAGAAATCCCTCCTCCGGAGCTTCACCGGAAGAGGGAGATGTTACAATCCATCACGCGCAGGACGCGCTCAGGACACTTTGATCCGACTCAGTTGGCCTGACGGCGGAGGAAGGCTGGGATTTCCAGTTGATCTTCCTCGGCAATCCGTGGCGTTGCCGGGCGCGGCGCTTCATAAGCCTGCTGGGGAGCGGGCTCTAGCTGGGCCGGACGACGGCTGTATTCTGCGTGAACCGGAGCCACGGGCGGTACACCCATGACCGGCTCGTGCCGTTGCATTGGCTGCTGCGGCATTTCATGATCCACCGGACCGGCATCCTGCTCATCACGACGGCCGAAGCCGACGGTGGTCAGGCGCTGCAAGAGCGACAGGCGCTTGTGTTGTTCATGGTGCTGCTCGCCGCCATTGCCATCACGTGCACGAAGCTGGTTCTGGGCCGGCATCGGCAGTTCGTCCATGCTCGGCATCCGCGTCGGACGGATGATCGCCCGCTCCGCCTGCGGCGGAATGAAATTTTCGGGCAGATCAATTTCTTCAGGCATCGGCGCGTGCTGGAACGCCGGAGCTGCCGCTTCATAGGCACTGGCCATGCGCGGCTGGGCCGGAGTCATCTGCACATTGCCATGCACCAGCGGCGGAAGCGGCATCTGCGGCGCAGGCTGCTGCATCACCGGAGGGGGAGCATAGGCTTGCGGAGCAGGCTGAGCTTCCGGCTGCGGCGCAACTTCAATCGAAGCCGCGTAATCAACCGGAGCGGCAGGCGTATTCACCACCAGCGGAGCCTGAGCTGCCTGAAGCGGACGCGGCTGGAAGGCCTGCGGCTGCGGCTGCGGCTGCGTTTGAGCGGCACGGGCACGGGCTTCGGCCCGCAGGCGCTCCGCCACTTCCGAAACACGCTGCTCATTGGAAAGCACCGGAGGCTGCTGCGTGTCGATCATCGACGGATCAATGCCGGTGGCGACCACGGAAACGCGGAACGAGCCTTCCATGCTGTCGTCGCGGGTCGCGCCGAAGATGATGTTGGCGTCTTCGTCCACTTCCTCGCGGATACGTGTCGCGGCTTCATCCACCTCGTAAAGGGTCATGTCAGGCCCACCGGTGATGGAGATCAACAGGCCGCGCGAACCCTTCATTGAGGTTTCGTCGAGCAACGGATTGGCGATGGCAGCTTCCGCCGCCAGCAATGCACGGTTTTCGCCAGAGGCTTCACCGGTGCCCATCATCGCCTTGCCCATACCGCGCATGACGGAGCGCACATCGGCGAAGTCGAGATTGATCATGCCTTCCTTGACCATGAGGTCAGTGATGCATGAAACACCGGAATAGAGCACGCGGTCCGCCATGGCGAAGGCGTCGGCGAAGCCGGTCTTCTCATTAACGATCCGGAACAGGTTCTGGTTGGGAATGACGATCAGTGTATCGACGGCTGCCTGCAATTCCTCAATGCCAGCATCGGCAACGAGCATCCGGCGACGGCCTTCAAACTGGAATGGCTTGGTGACAACACCAACAGTGAGAATACCAAGCTCACGGGCCGTCCGGGCGATGACCGGAGCGGCGCCCGAACCGGTGCCACCACCCATGCCAGCGGTGACGAACACCATGTGCACGCCGGAAAGCTGATCACGGATCTCGTCGATCACCTCTTCGGCAGCCGCGCGGCCAATCTCCGGCTGCGCACCGGCACCAAGGCCTTGCGTGACCTGCAAGCCCATCTGAATGATACGCTGGGCCTTGGTGGAGGCGAGCGCTTGCGCATCGGTGTTGGCCACAACGAAATCGACACCCAGCAGGCCGGATTCGATCATGTTGTTGACGGCATTGCCGCCAGCACCACCAATGCCGAAAACCGTGATGTGCGGTTTGAGTTCCCGGATATCCGGAGCTTGCAGATTGATAGCCATGACCCAATAGTCCTCTCGTGGCGTCTTTTTGAACAGTTGCGTCCGGCGGACACGCTTTTTGTAGTTACGTGACAACAGCCGCCGCGCTGCCGTCTGGTCAAAAACCTTTAGAAACTCTCCCGCAACCAGCGGCCTACCCTTGAGAAGTAGCCGTCAGTTCCGGTTCCTTTGAAGAATCCGGAAGAGCGCGGTTCGAAATATTCGATATGCGCCACTTGCGGATAAACCAGTAATCCCACCGCCGCAGAGAAGGCCGGGCCTTTCGCGGCTTCGGGAAGCCCTTTGATACCCAGCGGGCGGCCGATGCGGACCTGTCCGCCGAAAATCTGCCGTGCCAGTTCGGGCAATCCCACGAGGTCAGCACCGCCGCCGGTGAGAATGATGCGACGGCTGGCAATGCCGAAGAAGCCGGAAGCACGCAAACGGTCCCGCACCAGTTCGAGGATTTCCTCAACGCGCGGACGAATAATGCGTACCAGATGCGACTTCGGCACATGGTTTGCCACATCGCGCTCGTCCTCATCCACCTGCGGCACGGCGATCAGATCGCGCTCGTCGGAGCTGGAAGAGATGGTCGAGCCATAAACCGTCTTGAGCCGCTCAGCCTTATCGACGCGTGTGGACAAACCGCGGGCGATATCCATGGTGATGTGATGGGCACCCACCGCGATGACATCGGTGTGAACCAGGTAGCCACCCGAGAAAACACTGGTCGAGGTTGTCCCCGCACCGAGGTCCAGAACCGCGCAGCCCATTTCCGCTTCGTCATCGACCAGAGCCGACAAACCGGAAGCATAGGGCGTAGCAATCACAGCTTCGACACCGAGGTGGCAACGCTCAACCGCAAGCATCAGGTTGCGCGTGGCAGCGCCCTCAGCGGTCACCACATGCAGATCAACCCCAAGTTGCTCACCGAGCATTCCGGTGGGATCGACGATATTGCGCTGGCCATCGAGCATGAAGCCGGTGGGCAGAGCATGCAACGGAATGCGACCTGCGCGCGGATCATGGCGATTGGCCGCTTCGAGAACGCGGTAAAGGTCGTTGTTCGACACCGGGTGACGAACCGCGATTTCCGCTTCGTAATGCTGGGAGCCGACACGCCCGCCGCTCATATTGACGATAACCGACTGAATCTCGACCTTGGCCATGCGTTCAGCGGCATGGACCGCCTGACGGATGGCCATTTCGGCGGCATCAAGATCAACCACCACGCCAGCTTTGATTCCCATGGAACGCTGATGGCCGATGCCAATGATGCGGGCAAGATGCGTGCGCCCTTTAAGGGCCTCAAGGCCTTCGGTCGGGCGCAATTCGGCCACGAGGCACACAACCTTATGGGTGCCGATATCCAGAACCGACAAGGTCGCGCTACGCTTCGAGGAAAGGGGTTTCAGATTGCGGGTGAACGAACTCATGTCTGAATCCCCTTCACGCCGTAAAAGCTCTTCTTTTTCATCGATTCCGCCCGCGCCGTAGCCGCATCGCCCGATAACCTCACAACCACACGATCCGGCAGTCTCAGATCTACCGCCAGAACATCTTTTTCCAGAACACGTTCGCTTTGCTCCAGCGCGACGAGGCGCTTCAACGCCTCCATCGTTCCGGTTTCGGGCAGGCGAATATCGATGCCGCTATCCATTTTCAGCGTCCAGCGACGACCGGCAACATAGGTTCCGGCGCGGATACGGCTTTTCAACGGTCCAGCGGTTTCGAGCAGTTCGAGATATTGCTTGATGTGCAGATTGGCATTTTCACCGACAACCAGCGGCAGCGAGGCGAAACGGGCATCGACCGTATGATCAATGACGGTTCCGTCTTCCGCAACGATGGCCAGTTCACCATTCTTCTGCCACACGGCAAAGGGTTGACGCTCACTGAGCGTCAGGATCAATTCATTGGGATACATCTTGCGCACAGACGCGCTCTTCACCAGAGGCATCGTTTCAAGACGTTCACGCATTTCGGTAACATCGAGGAACAGCAGCGAGCCCTGCGGCGTCACTTGCGCCGCCGCGAGGACTTCCTCCACACGCAACCGGCCGATGCCATTGATCGTCACGCGGTTGATACCAAGGCCAACGGCACGCGCCGCAATATTGTAAAGCGGCCCATTATCCGCGACATAGCGGGTGAAATCACCGTTCTGCCAGAAGCTGAACAGGGAGATGGTGCCGAAATAGGCCGCAAGCAAACCGATGCCAAGGAAACGGGGCAGCACCCGGCGCGAACCGCCTGATTTGCCATATCTGCGGCGCTTGGGCTTACGGGCATAGGAGAAGCCGGCATCGGGATCTTCGATCCAACCGGGGTTGTGCGACGCGCGCGCGCCAACGCTGCCGACAAGACCGGCTGTCGTTGGACGTTCGAAGCGTACCTCACCCCTCATTTTGGATGCCTTTCCTCAATCACTTACGCGCTCCCCCACTCCGCCGTCGTGCCCTGCGGGCCATTCGGCGAACGACCAAACATGGGATTCGGGAGTCGAAGCGCGTTATGCCAACTCTTGATCAACTTAGTTAATTTTCTGTTTATGTTTGTTTCCGGCTTCATGAATTTCATCATCTTTTGACGTTTTTTTATTTGCTTGCGGCCAGGCTTCGATGGCAGGGCGGCTTCAGAAAAGCGTCCGGTTTTCAATAATTTTCAATGAAATCATTGGGTTGGCGAGGGATTCTGGTGTTTATGCAAAGAAAAACCCCCGGTGGCGTCACCATCGGGGGCTTTTCAAAGAATGGCGTTCACGTCAGTAGCGTTAACTTTTACGCGTTAACTGTTCGACCGTGACCCCAACCTGGGGGCGACCGGCCTTGATGCCGATGCGTTTGACTTCCCATTCCAACGGCACGCCAGTTTTTTCAAGCACCCGACGACGCACGTCTTCGCCGAGATTTTCAATATCGGTAGCGGTTGCCGTGCCGTGATTGATGAGGAAGTTGCAGTGCATCTCTGAAACCTGGGCACCGCCGATGCTCAGGCCGCGACACCCGACCGACTCAATCAACTGCCAAGCCTTGCCTTCGCTCGGATTTTTGAAGGTGGAACCACCGGTGCGGCTATTGACCGGCTGCGTGGACGAACGGGCTTCGGTTATCCTGTTCATCTCGGCGAGAATTTCCTCGACCACGCCCTGATGCCCTTGGAACAGCGCTTCGGTGAAATAGATATCGCCCGGCACCGAACAATGGCGGTAGGTGTAGCCCATATCGGCATTGCTCAGCACCATCTGACGGCCCGCGCGCGATACAGCCCGCACCGACACAACGATATCTTTGACTTCGCCACCATAGGCACCGCAATTCATCCGCAAGGCACCGCCGATGGTGCCGGGGATGCCGCGCAGAAACGCCAGGCCAGCAATGCCCGCCTCACCAGCCACACGCGCCACCTTGACATCGGGGGCGCCAGCACCGGCACGCACCATGCAATCGCTTTCGATGCGCACTTCCGACATGGACTTGCCAAGCCGGATGACGATGCCGGGCACGCCGTTATCGCGGATGAGAATGTTTGAGCCGATGCCGAGCATCAGCACCGGAATATCCAGCGGCACCGCCGCAAGAAACGCCGCAAGTTCGTCTTCATCGGCGGGCGTATAAAGCACCTGGACCGGCCCGCCGGTGCGAAACCATGAGAGCGGCGCTCCCGGCGCGTTGGCTTCGAGGGTTCCGGTGAGGTTGGGAACCAGTTCGCGTAGCACCGGTGTGATATCTTCAAACATCGCGTTCTCCCTTACCGACGTCGTCACGCCAGTGCCTTCAATTCGTCTGGAAGTGCATAGGCCCATTGCGTGATATTGCCCGCGCCGAGGCAGATGATGTAATCGCCGGGTGCCGCAATCCCACGGACCATGGCAGCCAGATCTTCAGGCTTTTCGAGAGCAAGCGCATTGCGATGGCCGCGCATTTTCAGGCCCTCGACCATCGCGTCGCGGTCGACCCCGGGAATTGGCGCCTCTCCGGCTGCATAAACCGGAGCGACGATGACTGTGTCGGCATCGTTGAAGCAGGTGCAGAACTGATCAAACAACGACTGCAACCGGGTATAGCGGTGCGGCTGCACCACCGCAACCACCTTGCCCTCGGTCGCCGCCCTTGCGGCCTTGAGAACCGCAGCGATTTCGACTGGGTGATGGCCGTAATCATCGAAGATCATCGCGCCATTCCACTCACCCGTGCGGGTGAAGCGGCGCTTGACGCCACCAAAGGCCGCCAAAGCCTTGCGGATCATATCTCCGGAGACACCGAGTTGCAGCGCAACCGCAATCGCCGCGGTGGCATTGAGGGCATTGTGCTGACCGGGCATCGGGATCATCAGATCGTTAATCTCGATCATGTCGCCGGAGCGATCCCGCACCGTCACCTTGAACCGCGTCAATCCGCCGCCCTGCACGATATCGGTGATTCGCACATCGGCTTGCGGATTTTCGCCGTAGGTGATGACGCGCCGGTCTTCAATCTTGCCCACCAGATCCTGCACCGTTGGGTGATCGATGCACATGACGGCGAAGCCATAGAACGGGATCGATTCCACAAACTGGCGGAACGCATCCTTGATAGCGTCGAAGGTCTTGAAATGATCGAGGTGCTCGGGGTCGATATTGGTGATGATCGCCACATCAGCCGGCAGCTTCAGGAAGGTGCCATCGGATTCGTCGGCCTCAACCACCATCCATTCGCCGGTGCCCATGCGGGCATTGGTGCCGTAAGCATTGATGATGCCACCGTTGATGACGGTCGGATCAAGCCCACCGGCATCGAGCAACGTTGAAACGATGGAGGTTGTTGTGGTTTTACCATGCGTCCCGGCCACCGCAACGCAGCTCTTGAAGCGCATCAGCTCCGCCAGCATTTCGGCGCGGCGCACCACCGGCAGGCGCTTTTCGCGCGCGGCGACCAGTTCCGGATTGTCGCGCTTGATGGCAGTAGAAACCACCACAAGCTCGGCACCATCGACGTTTTCCGCCTTGTGGCCGATGAAGGTCTTGATGCCTTTGTCGTTGAGCCGCTTGACATTGTAGTTGTCGGCGGCGTCCGAACCCTGCACGCTATAGCCAAGATTATGCATCACCTCGGCGATCCCGGACATACCGATGCCACCGATGCCGATGAAATGGACCCTGCCGAGCTTGGTCGGGAGCTTCATGACGTTCTCTTTTCCTGCAATT
>JAVBJU010000010.1:0-129092 GCA_031546825.1 Microvirga sp.
CGCCGTGGTCGAACTGATCGCGCTTGATGATGCCGAAATCAAATACTCCACCGTCCAGAATTGGTATCCCGGTGATTCCGAGGGCAAGGGTGGCGTCTTTAATTTTGTGACCAAGCGCGGTGATTGCCGTGGCAAAAACTCTAAGATCTCCTGGACGCAGGTGGAAACCGGCTCCTCCATCACCTGGAAGTATCCGTCCTGCATCCTGCGTGGCGATAATTCGCGCGGTGAGTTCTATTCCATCGCCATTTCCAACGGGATGCAGCAGGTCGATTCCGGCACCAAGATGATACATCTGGGCAAGAACACCACCTCAAAAATCATCTCTAAGGGCATTGCGGCCGGTAAATCGCAGAACACCTATCGTGGGCTGGTCTCGGCCCATCGCAAGGCGACGAATGCGCGCAATTTCACCAATTGCGATTCGCTTCTCGTCGGCAACCGCTGTGGCGCGCACACTGTGCCTTATATCGAAAGCCGCAATTCCAGCGCCATATTCGAGCATGAGGCCACCACTTCAAAGATTTCCGAAGATCAGATGTTTTACTGCATGCAGCGCGGGCTCTCTCAAGAGGACGCGATTGCGCTCATCGTCAACGGTTTCGTGAGGGACGTGTTGCAGCAACTGCCGATGGAATTCGCGGTTGAAGCCCAGAAGCTCATTTCCATCTCGCTCGAGGGTTCGGTCGGCTAACGAGCCGCCACCTCGATTTCTCGAATATCGCCCGTTTGACGGGCAAGTTATGGATTAAAAGACATGCTTGAAATCAACAATCTGGTCGTCGCCATCGAAGACAAGCAGATCATCAACGGTCTCAACCTCAAGGTCGCCAAGGGCGAAGTCGCCGCCATCATGGGCCCCAATGGCTCCGGTAAATCGACACTTTCCTATGTGATTGCCGGTAAGGAAGATTACGAAGTCCTCGACGGAGAAATCCTGCTCGATGGCCAAAATCTTCTGGAGATGGAGCCTGACCAGCGCGCCGCCGCTGGCGTGTTCCTCGCCTTCCAGTATCCGCTGGAAATCCCAGGTGTGGGCACCATGACCTTCCTCAAGGCCACCATTAACGCCCAGCGTAAAGCGCGCGGCGAGGCCGAGCTGTCGACGCCTGACTTCATAAAGCGCGTTAATGCGGCTGCCGATGGTCTTGAGATTTCACGGGAAATGATGAAGCGCGCCCTCAATGTCGGCTTCTCCGGCGGTGAGAAGAAGCGCATGGAAATCTTGCAGATGGCCTTGTTGCAGCCGAACTTCTGCATTCTCGATGAAACCGATTCCGGGCTCGATATCGATGCGTTGCGCATCGTTTCCGAGGGGGTCAATGCGCTGCGTGGCAAAGACCGTTCCTTCCTCGTCATCACCCATTACCAGCGCCTGCTGAACCACATTGTGCCAGACACCGTGCATGTGATGGCAGAGGGCCGTATCGTCAAGACGGGCGGTAAGGAACTGGCTCTGGAACTAGAAGCCAGCGGCTATGCCGATTACCGCACTGATGCAGCGTAAGGAGCGGCTTGATGGACAATAAAATCACCGCTTTGAAGGACACGAGCACCCAAAAGCTCGCGGATATCTTCCATAGCCGCAAAGCCCAGCTTCCGGGCGGAGCGACAGGCCGGGAAACCGCCTTCGGCAGCTTCGCCAACAAGGGCTTGCCCAACAAGCGTGTCGAGGAATTCAAGTACACCGATATCCGTGCGCTGCTTGGCGATGTTGCCCCGCTTGCCGTTCGCCCGCAACTGGATGCCGCCAAATCGGCGCTTGTAACGGCAACGCGGTTTGCCGGTATTGACGCCCACCGCATTGCGCTCGTCGATGGCCATGCGTTCTTTGAGCTGTCCGATGTGAAGGGCGTCGAGGTTGTTTCTCTCGCCGAAGCATTGGCCAGTGGCCATCCGCTGCTGTCGAAGCTCAATGTTTCGGCCAAGGCTGCGACCAACCCGCTGTTTGAACTGAACACCGCCTTCATGACCGACGGTGTGATCGTTCGCGTCGCCAAGGGCGTTAAGCTCGATAAGCCTTTGCATCTGCGCTTTGTCGCCGGTGCTGAGGCTGTGGCAACGGCGTCTCGCGTTCTTGTGGTGGTTGAGGAGGGCGCGGAAATCACGCTGCTCGAAAGCCACGAGAGCCGTGATGGCGTGGGTTTTCAATTCAATGACGTGGTCGAAATCATCATCGGAGACCATGCCCGCGTGGAGCATACCCGCATCAATAGTGAAGGGCGTGACGCTCTGGCGTTGTCCACGCTCACCGCACGCATGGGTAAGGAAGTCGCGTTCACCACCTTCAATATGAGCCTCGGTGCAAAAGCCTCACGCCATCAGGTCTATCTGGCTTTTGAGGGCGAAAAGTCCACGGCGCAGGTCAATGGTGCGACACTTCTCAATGGCTCGCAGCATGCCGATGCGACATTGGTGGCCGACCACAATGCGGTTGGTTGTATCAGCCGCGAACTGTTCAAGACCATCATCGACGACAACGCCACCGGCGTGTTCCAGGGCCGCATTAATGTTGACCCTGAAGCCCAGAAAACCGATGGTAAGATGATGTCGGCGTGTCTGCTGTTGTCCGATAACGGCACCATGTACAACAAGCCTGAGCTGGAAATTTTTGCCGATGACGTGCAGTGCGGCCATGGGGCCACTTGCGGCGCGCTTGACGATGATCTTCTGTTCTATATCGAGTCGCGGGGCGTTCCGCGGGTCGAAGCCGAAAGCCTGCTGATTCAGGCTTTCATTGGTGAGGCTGTTGAGGCCGTGCAGCAAGAGGATGCCAAGGACGAGCTGATTGAACTGGTCGTCAATTGGCTCCAACAGCGGGGATAAGGTAGGACACAATGGAGAAGCCGCCGTTCGATCTTGAGGCGTTGCGCAAGCAATTCCCCATCCTGTCCGCCAAGGTTCACGGGCATCCGCTGGTCTATCTCGACAATGCGGCTTCAGCCCAAAAGCCGAAAGCGGTGGTCGACGCCATGGTGAACACCATGGAGAGCGGCTACGCCAACGTCCATCGTGGTCTCCATTACATGGCGAACACCGCAACCGAGGCCTATGAGGGCGCGCGCGAGAGCGTGCGTGCCTTCCTCAATGCGGGTTCAACCGACGAGATCATCTTCACCAAATCGGCAACCGAAGGGTACAACCTTGTCGCCGATAGCCTTGGCCGGTTTTTGCCGATCGGCGAGGGCGATGAGATCATCCTCTCGATCATGGAACACCATTCCAACATCATACCCTGGCATTTCTTACGTGAGCGCAAGGGTGCGGTGATTAAATGGGCTCCGGTCGATGATGAGGGCAATTTCCTCGTTGATGAGTTCGAGAAGCTGTTCACAAGCCGCACCAAATTCGTCGCCATCACCCACATGTCCAATGTGCTTGGCACGGTGACGCCCGCCAAAGATATCGTGCGCATCGCCCACGCCCATGGCGTGCCGGTGTTGATCGACGGCGCGCAAGGTGCGGTGCACCAGGATGTGGACGTGCGCGATCTCGATTGCGATTTCTACGTTTTCACGGGCCACAAGGTCTATGGGCCGACCGGCATCGGTGTGGTCTATGGTAAGAAGGAATGGCTTGAGAAAATGCCGCCTTACCAGGGTGGCGGCGAGATGATCGACGAGGTCACGCTTGATCGTGTCACCTATAACCACCCGCCGCACCGTTTTGAGGCGGGCACGCCGCCAATTATCGAAGGCATCGGGCTCGGTGCCGCCGTGCGCTTCATGGCGGAAGTTGGCCGCGACAACATCCATGCCCATGAGGCCGCATTGTTGGCCTATGCCCATGAGCAACTTGGCGCGATGAATTCCGTGCGTATTTTCGGGAAGGCGCGCGGCAAGGGTGCAATCATCTCCTTCGAGTTGAAGGGGGCACACGCCCACGATGTCGCCACCATCCTTGATCGGCAGGGGGTGGCTGTTCGAGCGGGCACCCATTGTGCTATGCCGCTTCTGCAACGTTATGGTGTCACCTCGACCTGCCGTGCATCCTTTGCGCTGTACAACACGCTGGAAGAGGTTGATAAACTGGTTGAGGCGTTGAAAAAGGCCGAAACCCTGTTTTCATGAGGAAAGAACCGTGAGCATCGATAGCCTTCCGAATTCTCCCACCGTCAGCGCGCCCTCGGCCCTGCCGCCGGAAGAGATCGACCGCATGGGCGACGAGATCGTCGCCGCTCTCAAGACGATCTACGACCCGGAAATTCCGGTCGATATTTTTGAGCTCGGTCTGATTTATCGCATCGATATTTCCGATGAGCGCCTCATCACCGTCGATATGACACTCACCGCCCCCGGCTGCCCGGTGGCTGGCGAAATGCCCGGCTGGGTAGATGCCGCCGTGCGCACGGTCTCGGGCGTGCAGGATGTGGTGGTCAACATGGTGTTCGACCCGCCGTGGGATCAGAGCCGCATGTCTGACGAGGCGAAAGTTGCGCTCGATATGTGGTAAGGTGCTGGCAAATTGCCTTTGCGCTTCCCATATCAAGCTAGTCAATCCGAGGCCGGGCCTTTAACCCGGAGGACGAGGTAAAAATGGCTTTGCCAAAACTAAAAATTCTGACCATCAGCGAAACCGCCGCCGCTCGGTTTCAGGAGATTCTTACGGGTTCTGACCGCAAGATCGTTGGCTTGCGCGTGGGCGTCAAGAATTCCGGCTGCGTTGGCATGGCTTATACGCTCGATTACGCCGAAGAAATCGGCGCCCATGACGAGGTCGTGGAAGACAAGGGCGTGACGCTTTTGATCGATCCCAAAGCTGTCATGTTCATGCTTGGCACCCAGATCGATTTCGAAACTACCCGGTTCTCGTCGCAATTTACCTTCCATAACCCCAATCAGGTCTCGGCCTGCGGCTGCGGTGAGTCTGTCGCCATCGAACCGGTAAAGCTCTCCGCCTGATGGACGCTGAGAGCATCCGCGATCTGTTTGAGGGGCTCGGCCCGATTCGCATTCAACGCATGTTCGGAGGCCATGGTATCTACCGCGACAGCCTGATGTTTGCGCTCGAAGCAGAGGGCGAGATTTATATCAAGGCAGATGCGGGTAACGTCGAGCTATTCGAGGCAGCAGGCTCTCGTCGCTTCACTTACAGCAAAGGCGACGGCAAAGTTTACGGAATGAGCTATTGGAGTCTGCCGGATGCAGGCCTCGATGATCCAGAAGAAGCGACGCGTTGGGCGCGCCATGGCATAGAAGCCGCTCACCGCGCGGCCGCTTCAAAACCCAAGAGCAACAAGAAAAAAGCGAGCGCCTGACGGCGTCAAAGCGCACTTAATTCCCGCGCAGCGTTGCCAGCCTCTTCTCAAGCCATGGCTTTGCTTCTTCCGTCGCTCCCGCGCAGCGCAGATGGTAGGGCTTTCCGGAAACCGAACTTACGCTCGCCACATGGGCAATGAACTGCTCGGCGGTCGCGAGGCGTGATTCCGTGGCGTTGAGTTTGCGCTTCAAGTGGCTGACGGCGTCTGGTGCTTTGAACCATTCGCCGTTGCGCTCAAATTCGCAGCCTGATGTGCCGATACTGTCGATCAGTCGGATTGTTTCCTGCTTTGCCGTTTCCGGCATCGCAGACGCGGGGAGGGTGGAGATCACGATTGCCGTGATTCCGGCCCCTATCCGCGTAATGGCTTTAACAGCTGCCATAGCCAACCCTTTCAATCCGGGGATTGTTTATCAATCGCCTTCTTGGGTGCCGCTTTTTTGGCCGGAGCCTTCTTGCGTGCGGGCTTGGCGGGAGCGTCTTCGCTCGCTGCCGGGTCTGCTGCGGCATCTTTCTTTGCCCGGGCAGGCGCTTTCTTGGGCTTAGCTGTCTTTTCCGCCGGAGCCGCTTCAGCAACCGCGGCTTCCGCTTTCTTTGCGGAGGTACGGCGGCGTGCGGGCTTAGCCTCGGTGGTGTTTTCCTCAAGTGCAGATGCCGGAACCTCGGCGCTCGCAGGCTTGCGGTTGCGATCTTGCTTCGGCTCTGCCGTGACGGCTTCGACCTCAACCGGGGCCGCTGCAGCATCCTTCGCCCCACCCCGTCCGCGACGGCGGGACTTGTGCTCCTTCGCGGGCTTCTCGGTCGCGGCTGCGGCTTCCACCACTTCCTCGAGATGACGTGGCGGCATCGAAACCGGCGTTACGGGTTTGTTGCCCATTGCAGGATCGTTGTTGTCCGACGAGAAGATGGTTACGGCCCGCGTGACGAAAGCCGGGACGTGATCGCCAAAGCCAACCACCGAAATATCGGGCTCGTTGTCATAGCGGTCGCGGCGACGGTGTTGGTCGCTGCGATTATCGCGATGACGCGATTCCTGCTGGCGGGGCTCGTATTGACGTGGCTCTTGCTGGCGCGGTTCCTGCTGGCGCGGTTCATTGCGCCGAGGTTCCTGCTGCCGGGGCTCCTGACGACGCGGCTCGAAAGCAGTGTCTTCTGGCTGAGTTTGGGGAGCATTGCTGGTCGCGTGTTGCTCCGTCCGCTCCTCACGGTCGCGGCCTTTGCCGCGCCGCTTGTTGCGGTTGCGTCCGCCACGGCGATCGTTGCTATCTTTGCTGCGCCAACCTTCACCACGGTCGGGTGCAGAGGCGCTGTCATCTTCGGAAGTGCGTTCCGCCAGCGCTTTGCCCTGCCATTCGACTTTATTGGCGGTCAGGTGCTCGATGGCTGCCAGAAATTTTTCATCGCCCCGCGCCACCAGCGTAAAGGCGGTGCCGAGCCGTCCGGCGCGACCGGTGCGCCCGATGCGGTGCACATAGTCTTCTGCGTGGATCGGAACGTCATAGTTGAAAACGTGCGAGACATCCGGAATATCGAGGCCGCGTGCCGCCACGTCGCTTGCGACCAGCAGCATGATTTCATCATTGCGGAAGCCGTCCAGCGCCAGTGTGCGGGCGTGCTGGTCGAGATCGCCATGGATGGCGGCGGCGGAGAAGCCGTGGCGCACCAGCGAGCGGTGGAGCGTTGCGACATCGCGCTTGCGATTACAGAAGATGATCGCATTTTTGAAATCATCGCAACCACGGATCAGGTCACGCAGAATCGCGCGTTTCTGGTGCGGTTCAGGCCCCGTGGAAACAAGGAGCTGCGTGATGGTCGCAGCGGTTGAGGCCGCGCGCGCCACTTCAACCTTGACCGGGTTGTGCAGGAAGGCGTCGGCCAGGCGCTGAATTTCCGGCGGCATGGTGGCCGAGAAGAACAGCGTTTGCCGGGTAAACGGCACCATCTTCACGATGCGTTCGATATCGGGAATGAAGCCCATATCGAGCATGCGGTCGGCTTCGTCTATGACCAGAAGCTCAACGCCGCTGAGAAGCAGCTTGCCGCGCTCGATATGATCGAGCAGGCGACCGGGCGTGGCGATCAGCACGTCGGCTCCGCGAGCGATCTTCATATCCTGATCGCCAAACGATACGCCGCCTATCAGCAGCGCCACGGACAACTTGTGCTGGGAACCGTATTTGACGAAATTCTCTTCGACCTGAGCCGCCAGTTCGCGGGTTGGCTCGAGAATGAGCGTGCGCGGCATCCGTGCACGCGCTCTGCCGCTTTCCAGAAGCGTCAGCATCGGCAGCGTGAACGCCGCCGTCTTGCCGGTTCCTGTCTGGGCGATGCCGAGCACATCTCGGCGCGCGAGAACATGGGGGATGGCCTCCGCCTGAATCGGGGTCGGAGAGGTATAACCGGCTGCTTCTGCAGCGTTTAGAACTTTTTGGCTTAGTCCGAGATCGGAAAATAACATGTAGCGAGAACCAGTGGGTGGCTGCGTCACGCATTTTATCCTATTATCAGGAATAGAGCGGTTTAAGCAGCAGTTGGCCGGCTAGCTTGGCGCGAGCCGACAGGAACGTGCGGACCATAAGACAAGTGAAGAACTTGTCAATGCTAGATTAGCGAAAGGACAGTAATGTCCCGTCAAGAGATGTTGATTTTGGTGCCTGGCGTAAATCTTGATGCGCGTCTTTTTGAGGCGCAGCGCACAAGGTTGGAGCAGAGCCATGACATCATGGTGGCGGATAATCACAGCGCCGACAGCATTGCTGTGCTTGCGGAACGCCTTATCCGGCATGCGCCCGACACGTTCGCTTTAGCGGGTCTTTCCATGGGCGGTTATATCGCGCTGGAGGTCATGCGGCAGGCACCAGAGCGAGTAACGCGACTGGCGCTGCTCGACACCTCGGCTCGTCCCGACACCTCTGAGGCCAAGGATCGCCGCGCACGCATGATTGCGCTCGCCGAAGGCGGTGCCTTCGAGAAAACGCACGGATTGTTGTGGGATCGTCTGGTTCATCCCGATCACCAGCATGACAAGGCACTTGAAAGCAAGGTGCTTGCCATGATGCGCGCCAACGGCGCACAGGCCTTCATTCGCCAGCAACACGCCATCATGGCCCGCATCGATTCTCGGCCTTACCTTCCCGCAATTGCGGTGCCGACCCTGGTTCTTGTCGGGCGCGAGGACATCACAACACCGCTTGAGCAAGCCGTTGAGATGGCACAGGCCATACCCGATTCGAAACTGGTGGTTGTTGAGAAAAGCGGCCATCTCTCTCCGCTTGAGCAACCGAAAGCGGTCGCGGCTGCCTTGGTGGAGTGGTTGCGAATTAAATAAGAATTTGGCTATAATTCATTGATTAAAAAAGGAAAAACTATGTTGAAAGCGATTGCGCTTGATCTCGACGGCACTACCCTGGATTCATCAAACCGGATCAGTTCTCGAACAAAGGCGGCCATTGAGGCTGCCCGCAATAAGGGTATTGCAGTGGTCATCGTCAGCGGCCGCCATCATGGCACGCTCCATCCGTATCACGCGGAACTGTCGCTCGACACACCTGCCATCTGCTGCAACGGCACTTATCTCTATGATTTTGTGGCCCACCGCGCGCTTGATGGTTCGAGCTTCTCTGCTGAGGAGGCCCGCGCGCTTCTGGCGGCGAGCCAAGCTTACGGCATTCATCTTCTGTTCTATGCCGATGACTGGATGAATTACGAAATCTCTACCGCGCATTTGCGTAAGCTTGAGGCTTGGGCGGCCGGTTGCCCGGAGCCCGTGCGCCCCGGTATACGCCATGTGGAAAATTTTGAAACGGTGATAGGAGAGGCGACCAATCTGTGGAAGTTTGTTGCCTCGCATGAGCAACCCGAACCGCTCGCCGCCTGGGCGCGCGACATGGGTGAAAACAAACGCCTCAATGTGGAATATTCATGGATAAACCGCGTTGATGCGATGCCCGCCGGTAACAGCAAAGGCTCGCGTCTGCTGCAATGGGCGGCAAGCCAAGGGATAGTGGCCAGTGAGATCATGGCAATTGGCGACAATCATAATGACATCAGCATGATCAGATCTGTTGGCCTCGGCATCGCCATGGGCAACGCTGAGGCCGAGGTGAAGGCTGTGGCCAAAGAAGTGACGGCAGGCAACGACGATGAAGGTGTTGCCATGGCCATCGAGCGCTTCGCTCTTTGATTACTTTGCCATCGCTGGTATCGGATTAGCCTTTTCTTCCGGGCGGTCATCGAGCCGGTCGGCGTGGCGCACCGAGGGGAAGAGCCAGGGCCAACTGACGGCGGCTAAAGTTGCGATAACCCCGCCCGCGATCACGGCAGGGACGCCGCCGATGGCGGAGGACAGCATACCCGATTCAAACTGACCAAGATCATTGGACGCACCGGTCGCAACCGAGTGCACCGCCGCAACGCGTCCTTGCATGTGATCCGGTGTGTTTATCTGGATGAGCCCATTGCGCGTGACCATGCTGACAGTGTCACTTGCTCCGAGGATTACCATGCACACGAGGCCGAAGGCGACATGGGTGGTGAAGCCGAATGCTATTGTCGTCAAACCGTAGATCCCCACCGCAATCAGCAGCTTCAGCCCCACACGGCGCTGAATGGGATATCGCGTCAAAACTGCGGCCATGATCAGGCCACCGATGGCATCGGCAGTGCGCAGCGCGCCCATCGCCCAAGCGCCCGCCTGATAAACCTCTGTCACGTAGAATGGCAGCAACGCGGTGGCGCTGCCGAAGAGCACGGCGATGAAATCGAGACACATGGCACCGAGCACACGCGGTTGCGAGCGGATGAAGGTGAAGCCGCCAAACAGCATGGCAAGGTCGGGCAGTGCCGTGCTCATGCCTTTGGCCCGCTGTGGCCCAAGCATGAGGGCGCCAAAGAACGACAGGCCTGCGCAGCAGGCGCTGGCGATAAACGGAACACCCACGCCGAGTGGGATGAGCAGCCCGCCGATGGCCGGGCCGAGGATCGTGGCAGTGCCTTGGATCATCGTTGCAGCGGCGATGGTCCGCGGCAGCATGGCGGTAGGGCCAAGATTCCGGATGATCGCTTTGCTTGCAGGCTGTGCAAAGGCACGGGCAATACCCTGGAGAACGACCACGCCGTAAACCAGCAAGACATAACCATTGAGCGTGAGGAGACATAACCCCAAGGCACAGGTAGCGAGCAGGGCGCTACAGGCCAGCATGATATGGCGACGGTCGAGTTTGTCGGCGGCGAGCCCGGTCATGAGCGACAGCAGAATTGACGGCAAAAAGCTCGAGAGGCCGACGAAGCCAATCGACAGGGTGTTGTGGGTGTGCTGAAAAATGGTCCAGGCCAGCGCAATGGTAATGATTTCCTGGGAAATGCCCCAAAAGAAACGCATGCAAACGAAGGCGCGAAAGCTGCCGAGCTGCCACAGACCATTGGAAGTATCACTGGAATTAGTGGAATTTTCTGAAGAAGGGTTTGGCATTTTGATACGGTCTCGGTCTTGCGAGGGGACCGCGCTTGGTGCTTTGTCTTGTGGAAGAGGCGGCAGGCAACGGTCACCCAAAAGGGTTGCGCCTCAGACCGTCGCATGGCGATGGCCTCACTGCCGCTTGGCGTGTACCATAGAGGAGGCAAAACGTCGGGACAAGCGTCTCACTCGCCTGATCGGGAAACGTGTTTGCTACCGCACAGTCTGAAACGACTGCAGGCTTGTTGCCATGAAGGAGTGGGCTCATGGAGCCAAGAATCTCGATCGTGACCCTTGGTGTTGCAGACCTTGCGCGCTCGCGCGCCTTTTATGAAAAAGGCCTTGGCTGGAAGGCCTCTGATGCGAGCCAGGGAGATATCGTTTTCTTTCAACTCGGCGGCGTGGTGCTCGCGCTCTATCCCCGCGAAATGCTGGCGGATGATGTGACGATAACCAGCGAGGGCAGCGGCTTTCGCGGCATGACCATTGCCCAGAACGTCCGGCAGAAAGCCGATGTTGCACGCTTCTTAAAAATCGCCGAGCGGGCCGGTGCCGAAATCATTAAGCCTGCCCAGGATGTCTTTTGGGGCGGCCATAGCGGCTATTTTGCCGACCCGGACGGGCACCTATGGGAAATTGCGTGGAACCCCTTTGCGGGGTTGAATGAGCGCGGGGAATTGATGCTCGGCTAACTTGGCGCGGCGCTCCGGGCGAGCGCCGCTCATATTGCAGTGGGTTAAATATCCAGCGCGTCCTCATTGGCGAACTGCGAGCGCTCCTGGATGAATACAAAGCGCGCTTCCGGCTTGTTACCCATCAGGCGTTCCACCGCATCGGATGCGTCTTCGCGGTCTTCAGGGGCCACCATGACGCGCAGAAGCAGGCGCTTCTTCGGGTCCATTGTGGTTTCCTTGAGCTGCGCTGCCATCATCTCGCCAAGGCCTTTGAAGCGGCTGATTTCGACCTTGGCGTTGCTCTTGAAGAAGGTCTTCAGCAGGCGGTCGCGGTCGGCTTCATTGCGGGCATAGACCGACTTGCCGCCGTGGCTGAGGCGGAACAGGGGCGGGACGGCAAGATAGAGGTGGCCCTTGTCGATCAGGCGCGGCATCTGCCGGTAGAAGAAGGTCATCAGAAGCGTGGCGATATGGGCACCGTCCACGTCGGCATCGGTCATGATGATGAGTTTGCCATAGCGCAGATCATCGTCGCGATATTGCGAGCCGGTGCCGCAGCCGAGCGCTTGTGAGAGGTCGGCGAGCTGTTGGTTCTGGTGCAGCTTTTCACGCCCCGCAGAAGCGACGTTGAGGATTTTGCCGCGCAACGGCAAAACGGCCTGGGTGGCACGGTCGCGTGCCTGCTTGGCGGAGCCGCCCGCAGAATCACCCTCGACAATGAAGAGTTCAGAGGATTCGGTGCCCGAAGAGGAGCAATCGGCCAGCTTGCCGGGAAGGCGCAGCTTGCGGGTTGCGGTCTTGCGGGCCGTTTCCTTCTCCTGGCGGCGGCGCAGGCGCTCGTCGGCGCGGTCCACCACCCAGTCGAGCAGCTTCATGGCCTGGGTCGGCGAGGCGGCAAGCCAATGATCGAAGGAATCGCGCACCGCGTTTTCAACGATGCGGGCTGCTTCTAAGGTTGCCAGCTTGTCCTTGGTCTGCCCCTGAAATTCGGGCTCACGGATGAACACCGACAGCATGGCGACGCAGGTCATCATGACGTCGTCGGCGGTCACCGCCGCCATCCGCTTCGCTTGTCCGATACGCTCGGCATGATCGCGCAGACCGCGCAGCAGCGCGGAGCGCAAGCCGCTCTCATGGGTGCCGCCATCGGGGGTCGGGACCGTGTTGCAGTAGGAGAGGGTGTAGCCGTCTTCCGTCACCAGCCACGAAATCGCCCATTCGAGCGAGCCATGGCCGCTGGCTTTCGACGATTTACCCGAAAAAATCTGCTCGGAAACCTGTTCCTTGCCTTCGATTTCCACGCCCAGATAGTCTTTCAGGCCGTTGGGGAAGCGGAAGGTTGCTTCTGCCGGCACGTGGTCCACGCCTTCGAGCAAGGCAGGGGCGCATTTCCAGCGAATTTCGACGCCGCCGAACAGATAAGCCTTGGAGCGCGCCATTTTGAACAGGCGACGCGGGCTGAAGCGCGCGCCCTGCAGGAATATCAGGGCATCCGGCTTGAAGCGCACACGGGTGCCGCGGCGGTTTTGAACTTTGCCAATGGTTTCGAGGCCGCTCGTGGCAATGCCGCGTGCGAAGGTCTGGCGGTAAAGTACCTGACCGCGCGCCACCTCAACCTCGGTGACTTCGGAGAGCGCGTTGACAACCGACACGCCGACGCCGTGCAGACCGCCCGAGGTTTCATAGGCTTTCGAATCAAACTTGCCGCCCGAATGGAGCGTCGTCATGATGACTTCGAGGGCGGATTTGTCGGGGTATTTCGGATGCGGATCGACGGGAACACCGCGTCCGTTATCATTCACGACCAGAAAGCCGCTTTCTTCGAGTTCCACTTCGATGAAGCTGGCGTGACCCGCCACCGCTTCGTCCATGGCGTTATCAATGACTTCGGCGAAGAGATGGTGCAGCGCTTTCTCATCGGTGCCGCCAATATACATGCCGGGGCGACGTCGCACGGGCTCCAACCCCTCGAGCACCTCGATGGAGGATGCGTCATAGCCACCGCTTTCGGCGGTTGCGGAGGGCAGATTCGCGGCTTTCCGCGCCGCAGGCACCGGAGTGCGGACGGGCGGAGTGGGGGCGCCGGAATCAAAGAGGTCGCTATCGTCTGTCATGGCTCGCTGGATATCAGGTGTTTTGCCCGCATACCATAGCGAATATCACCGGGAAATCGAGAACAAAATAAGAACAATCTGATTGATTCAGCAGAAATCCAAAGGATTCTGCCGAACCAACCGACTGTTAGCTCAGGTTTCCTTGGCTATGGCTTTTTTCGCCGCGGGCTTTTTCGCCGCTGCTTTTTTCGGTGTGGCCGCCTTAGCTGCGATTGCTTTTGGTGTGGCTGCCTTTGCCGTTGCGGCCTTTGGCGCGGCTTTCTTGGCCGTATCTTTCTTCGGGGCCGCTTTCTTCGGAGCCGCTTTCTTGGCGGCGGGTTTGCTGCGTGCCGGTGCGCGGCCACGAGCGGGCTTGCTCTTGAGCGTTTCGCGGCGTGCAGCCAGTAATTTTAGCGCGTCTTCCAGCGAAATGGTGTCGTAATCGTAGCCTCTGCCGATGGTGGCGTTGACCTTGCCGTCGGAAACATAGGGGCCAAACCGCCCCTTTTTAACAGAAATGGTCACCTCGCTGCCCGGCTCAACACCGAGTTCACGTCCGGCACCGGCGCCGTTCGGTCCCCGGCTGGTTTCCCGTTCGACGATCAGGTCAATGGCGCGGTTTGCGCCGATTTCGAGGATATCCTCATCCTTGCCGAGGCTGGCGTAGGTTTTGCCATGCTGCACATAGGGGCCGAAGCGCCCGACATTGGCGAGAATCGGCTCGCCGGTTTCCGGGTGTTTGGCGATTTCGCGGGGCAGATTGAGCAGGGCAAGCGCCCGTTGCAGATCCACCGTTGAAGGGGCCATGCCGCGCGGTAGCGTGACGCGCTTGGGCTTTTCGCCCGCCCCAAGCTGAACGAACGGTCCGTAGCGCCCATCGCGGAGCGAAACATCAAGGCCGCTTTCCGGGTCGGTGCCGAGCTCGGTGGTGCCCGAGCCGCCCTCGCCATCACCATTTTCGGTGCCAAGAACGCGGGTATAGTTACATTCCGGGTAGTTCGAGCAGCCGATGAAGGCTCCGAACTTTCCGAGCTTCATGCCCAACTGCCCGTTGCCGCATTTGGGGCAGGCGCGTGGGTCTGTGCCATCGCCCTTGTCGGGGAAAATATGCGGGCCAAGCATGTCATTGAGCGCGTCCACGACCTGGGCGATGCGCAATTCCTTAGTGCCGGCGATGGCTACGGAAAAGTCATTCCAGAAGTCACGCAGCACCTTTTTCCAATCAAGCTCGTGATTGGAGACCTGATCGAGTTTTTCTTCAAGGTTGGCGGTGAAGTCGTATTCGACATAACGCAGAAAGAAGCTCTCAAGGAAGGCGGTGACAATGCGGCCCTTGTTGTCGGGAATGAGGCGGCGCTTGTCGATGCGCACATATTCGCGTTCGCGCAGCACGGCCAGAACCGAGGCGTAGGTCGAGGGCCGACCGATACCGAGCTCTTCCATGCGCTTGACGAGACTTGCCTCAGAGTAGCGCGGCGGCGGCTCGGTGAAGGATTGGGTGGCGGTGATGTGCTTGCGTTCAAGCGTTTCGCCAGCACTCATTTGCGGCAGGCGCTTATCGTCTTCCTCCGCCTCGTCATCCTTGCCTTCTTGATAAAGGGTGAGGAAGCCGTCGAAGCGAATGACCTGGCCGGTGGCGCGCAAATCGAGCTTGCGCGGGCCAACTTGTGCATCAATATCGACGGTTGTGCGCTCAAGCTCCGCCGATTCCATCTGGCTGGCGATGGTGCGGGTCCAGATCAGTTCATAGAGGCGGGCATGCTCCTTATCGAGGTGGCGCGCCACATCCTTCGGCAGACGATCAAGATTGGTGGGGCGGATTGCCTCGTGTGCTTCCTGTGCGTTCTTGGCCTTGACGGTGTATTTACGTGGCGTGGAGGGTACGTATTTGGCACCATATTCCTTGCCGATGACACTGCGGGCCTCGGTAATGGCTTCGGGGGCCATATCGACGCCGTCGGTACGCATATAGGTGATGATACCGATGGTTTCGCCACCGATATCGACGCCTTCGTAAAGGCGTTGGGCGAGGCGCATGGTCTGGGCAGGCGCTAGCCCCAATTTACGCGAAGCTTCCTGTTGCAGGGTCGATGTGGTGAAGGGCGGGGCGGGGTTACGCCGCGCGGGCTTCGATTCGACCGAAGCAACCTTGAAGCTCGCCAATTCCAGATCGCGCTTGAAGGCGGCGGCATCCGCTTCGGAATCGATGGAAAGGCGCGTGAGCTTCTTGCCGTCCGCGCCGACGAGCCGTGCGTCGAAATGGGCATGGGTTGAGGTGGCCAGCGCGGCGAGAAGTGTCCAGTATTCCTGGGTCTTGAACTTCTCGATTTCCATCTCGCGGTCGCAAACGAGGCGCAACGCCACCGATTGCACCCGGCCAGCGGAGCGGGCACCCGGCAATTTACGCCACAGCACCGGCGACAGCGTGAAGCCCACGAGATAATCAAGCGCGCGGCGGGCCAGATAGGCATCGACCAGCGATTGGTCGATCTCACGCGGGTTGCGCAATGCCGTCTGAACCGAGTCTTTGGTGATGGCGTTAAAGGTGACGCGTTCGACGGGAATGCCCTTCAGCGCCTTCTTTTCTTTGAGCGCTTCCAGCACGTGCCAGGAAATGGCCTCTCCCTCGCGATCCGGATCGGTTGCGAGAATAAGCTTTTCTGCGCCCTTGACCGCCTTGACGATGTCAGCCACCTGCTTGGAGCCACGCGCATCAAGCTCCCACATCATGGCAAAATCTTCGTCGGGCTTAACCGACCCATCGCGGGCAGGAAGATCGCGAATATGCCCGAAGGATGCCAGAACGTGATAGTCCTTGCCCAGGTACTTATTGATGGTCTTGGCCTTCGCCGGAGATTCGACGACAAGGACTTTCATTTGGCATATCCTGATGTTGTGCGCCCAATTTTCAAGTTCAGGATGGGGATATCTGAACGGCGCAGGCAAACTCTTTAAGCGCGGATAAGTGGGTTATCGCGTTGCAAGAGTCAATTGGCCATGCCGCGTGAACCAAATGTGAATAGCATTATTTTCTAAAACGAGAGGCGTGGATAACGCCCCAAAAGGCCAATGGGAGTGTGCCGGAGCCACACGCGCTCCGGCACATTATGCTTGTTAAAACGCCTTCAATTTCTCCGACAGAACCTTGCGGGCTGACGCAATGGCTTCCTCGCCCTTTCCGCGCCATGCCCCGATTTCTGTGAGACGCTTTTCCTGGGCGGTCATATTGGCGAGATAGGTTTTGGCGAGATCGCTGGTGGCGGGCACCGCTTGCAGGTTTTCGCGCACACGCTCTTGGTCGGATTTGATGCGCTCAACCTCGGCATCGTAGTTGGTGAGGGCTTGTTTGGCCTCGTTGAGCTTGGTGAGGGCGTCCGAGGCGTCTTTGAGCTTGGCGAGGAGTTTGGGATCGGACACCGCCTGTTGCGACCAGACGGCGAGGGCTTGGCCACGACTTTCGATGTCGGTAAGCGCGTAAGTTGAGGAGACAACGCGCTGCTCAGTGAGCTTTGTTTCAGCCACGCTGCCCTTCGGCACGCTTACTTTGAGACGGATGGCGGTAGGCGTCTCGCTTTCCTTTTGCTCGCTGGTATAGGTGAACCCTACACGGCGGGGGTATTCAACGATCACGGTGCGGTCAGCATCCGCTGCGCCCTTGATCTTGTAGGTAACATTGGTGCGCACGACCATATCGGCCTTGAGCGCGCCATTGTCATAGGAAAGCTGCGTGATCTTTTGATCGCTCTGGCCATCGGTGGTCACCACAACTTTACGGTCAGTGGCAAACATCACCATACGGGTTTCGCCTGCGGGCAGGCCAGCGAGTTGTGCGTCGCCCGCATAGCCGGAGCCGTCTTCCGTGAGCGTGAGGATCCCGGGCGGCAGAGAGGTCGCGCTGTCGTTTTTGACCATTACGGCTGCAACCGGATTATTGATCCCCAGTTGCGGTTGGAATACCGAGACGCGGGTTGCAATCATTGCGGCGCTAATGAAAGGCATGGTGAGCGATTGACCGCGCGCCAAGGCGATGGGGTTCGGAAGTGTGAATAAAGTCGTGACGTCGGCCTCAGTCGCGAGAGTTGCAGATTCAGCTTGGCCATAACCTTGATGTGGTATTGGGCTTGCCACGTCAGCTCTTAAGCGCCCACTCGGCGCTGTGGCTGCTTCCATGCCGAAGACCGCATTAGCCAGTTTTTGGGTTGCAGGCGAAGCGGGGCTTTTCCGCTGAAGATCGAACTGATCGGAGCCCTCTTTATTAGCTGCATTCGCTGCAATCTCCCCGCCCTTGTCCGCCAACGGTACGATGCCCGAGGGACCATAGACAGGCACTTGCGGCCGTTGAGCGTAATAAGCCTCGTGCAATCGCTGATGCAATGTCAACGGGCTCCCCGAGGACAGCGAGAGCTTCACGTTCTTCCAATCATCGGAAGAGTTATTCTCGATTACGGCCCAGCCTTGAATATCGGCCTTATCACCATCTTTCGGAAGGGCGAGGCGATAGGTAGCCTTCCAGATCGGGGCAGGGACAACATAATCGATGGCGATACTGCGTGCGCCGGAGCCTGTAATCGCAACCGAGATGTCGCGTGTGTCGCCCGCCTTGGCGGTCTGCACCGCATTAAGGGCGGTTTCCAGCTTGGCGCGCAGCGCTTCGTCTTCCAGCGTCACATCCACCTTATCGAGATCGAATGTCACGAGTTTGCCCGTGCTGAACACCGTCAGGCGATATCGGGTGATGGTGTCGTCGTTTTTGCCCTGAACTTTGGCTTCTTCCACACCGACAATGCGGCCTTTGGTTTGGCGCCCGTCCCCTGAGACGGTCACCGCTGCGCCTTGTAACGCTGCAAGCAGGGATGATTGCGCCGAAAGATCATTGGCGGAGAACGGCAAATTCTTGAACACTTCCGCGAGCGGTTGTTTGCCCGCAAGCGAGGCGGAACTCATACTGCCTTTCGGATCCCTGATCGTCAGGCTTTTGAGTACGTCATCCACCTGATCAAGTGGCACGGTAAGGGTCAGCGCTGCGTTATCCTTCACCTCGACCTGACGCCGCACTTCGGCGAGCCCGCCGGAGGAAAGGCGAATCTCGGTGATTGGTGCGGTGGTTTGCGCGTGGGCGGTGAGCGCGAAAATACTCGTGCTGGCAACAAGGGCGGCGAAAGCGATGCGGGAAGCCATTTGTATTGCTCTCCTTTTTTGAGATGCGGATTAAGCTGGGCTATTGAACAATTGCGGCAAATGCACGGAGACGATTTGTAAATTTGAGAAAGGGGAGAAATAATTCACAAACTAGGGGCAGGGCGGGATAAACCGGTGCGCAACCCGAAATTCGACTGATGGGGACTTGCCGCCAGACCGGCCCGCCTCTATAGCCAATTCTTTAAGATGAAAGCTCTTAAAACCTCCTTCCCCCATCGCCATCTCCTTGGCATCGAAGGCCTTGCGCCTTCCGATATTAATTTTCTTCTCGATCTCGCCGACCAACAGGTCGAAGTCTCCCGACAGGTTGAGAAGAAGAAAACCACGCTCCGCGGCCGCACGCAGATTAATCTGTTTTTCGAGCCCTCGACGCGCACCCAATCCTCCTTTGAACTTGCCGGAAAACGGCTTGGCGCTGACGTGATGAACATGTCGGTGGCGTCGTCATCCGTGAAGAAGGGCGAAACGCTCATCGACACGGCGGCAACGCTCAACGCCATGCGGCCCGACCTCATCGTCGTGCGCCACTCGGCGGCGGGGGCGGTGCATCTCCTGGCGCGGAAAGTGGATTGCTCGGTCATCAACGCCGGAGACGGCGCGCATGAGCACCCGACTCAGGCGCTGCTCGATGCCCTCACCATCCGCCGCAACAAGGGCCGGATCGAAGGGCTCACGGTGGCGATCTGCGGCGATATCCTGCACTCGCGGGTGGCGCGCTCCAACCTCATCCTGCTCGCCGCCCTTGGCGCACGGGTGCGGTTGATCGGCCCCACCACCCTGATGCCGCCGGGCATTGAAGAACTGAAATTTGAAATGTTCACCGACATGCGCAAAGGCCTGAAAGGGGCCGACATCGTCATGATGCTGCGCCTGCAGCGGGAACGCATGAGCGGCTCCTTCATCCCCTCCGTGCCGGAATATTTCCGCTATTACGGATTGGACGCCGAAAAGCTCTCCTTCGCCAAGGACGATGCGCTTGTGATGCATCCCGGCCCGATGAACCGGGGCGTCGAAATCTCCTCCGAGGTCGCAGACGGCGCGCAATCGCTGATCCGCGAACAGGTCGAAATGGGCGTCGCGGTGCGCATGGCAGTGCTGGAAGCGCTGGCCATGCATATGCCGAGTTGATGAGCGGAGAGAGAAATGAATAGTGATAATCGCCCCCTTCTGCTCATCAATGCGCAGATACTCGACCCCGCCAACGACAAACCCGTTCCCGGCTCCATTACGGTGCGGGATGGTGTCATCAAGGGGATTTCTGACAGCCTGAAACCCAAGGCTTCCGCTGATTACGAGGTGATTGATTGCGGCGGGCGCGTTGTGGCGCCTGGTGTCATCGACATGCGCGCTTTCATTGGCGAGCCCGGTGCGGAATACCGCGAGACTCTGCAAAGCGCCAGCCGCGCGGCGGCGGCGGGTGGTGTCACCACCATTGTTTCCATGCCGGAAACCGATCCGGTGGTTGATGCCCCCCCCATCGTCGATTTCATCAAGCGGCGGGCGCATGATACCGCCATCGTCAATGTCCGCCCCATGGCGGCCCTCACCAAGGGCCTTAAGGGTGCAGAAATGACTGAGTTCGGTCTTCTGCAAGAGGCCGGTGCGGTTGCCTTCACCGACGGCGCGCATTGCGTGACCAACGCGCAGGTGGTGCGGCGGGCGCTCACTTACGCCAAGGATGTCGGCGCGCTGATCTGCCAGCATGTGGAAGACCCGAATCTGGTTGGTTCCGGCGTGATGAATGAGGGGTTTCTGGCCTCAAAGCTCGGCCTCACCGGCATTCCGCGCGAGGCGGAAACCGTGATGCTGGAGCGCGATGCCCGGCTCGTGCGTCTCACTGGCGGGCGTTACCACGCGGCGATGATCTCCTGTGCTGATTCGGTGGATATCGTGCGTAAGGCGAAAGAGGCAGGGCTTGCCTTCACTTGCGGCGTTTCCATCAATAATCTGACGTTCAATGAGAACGATATCGGCGATTACCGCACCTTCTTCAAACTGTCGCCGCCCTTGCGCCATGAGGATGACCGCCAGGCGCTGATTGCGGCGCTGAATGAGGGTGTGATCGACGTCATCGTTTCCGACCATAACCCGCAGGATGTGGAAACGAAGCGGCTTCCCTTTGCCGAAGCAGAAAATGGCGCAATTGGCCTGCAAACCTTGCTGCCTGCCGCGCTGCGTCTGGTCCATTCGGGCAAAATATCGCTCGCTAAACTCATGCGGGCGCTTTCAACCCGTCCTGCTGAACTTCTCGGCTTGCCGGGCGGGCGCCTGACACCGGGCGCACCGGCGGATCTCATTGTCTTTGACCCGGATGAGCCCTTCGTTGTAGAAAAGGCCAAGATTTTGTCCCGCTCCAAGAACACGCCCTTTGAGGATGCGCGCTTGCAGGGGCGGGTGGTCCTGACCATGGTTGGTGGCAAGATCGTGTTCGATACATTGCATCCGGTCGTTGATTATCAGCCGGACGAGGAGGCGTAATGACGGGGTTCTGGGGCGCGTATGTGGTTTTTCCGATCATCGGTTATCTGTGCGGGTCCATCCCGTTCGGGTTGATCCTCACCCGCGCCGCAGGCCTTGGTGACGTGCGCAATATTGGCTCTGGCAATATCGGCGCAACCAATGTTTTGCGCACGGGCCATAAGGGCATCGCCTTCGCAACCTTGTTGGGAGATGCCCTCAAGGGAACAGTGGCAGTGTGGCTTGCCTGCTATTTCCTCAATGGCTGGCCGTTAGCCATGGCGCTCACCGCGTTTTGCGCGTTTCTCGGCCACCTTTTTCCGGTTTGGCTCAATTTCAAGGGCGGCAAGGGCGTTGCAACCTTTCTCGGCTGTCTGCTCGCGCTGAACCCATGGTCAGCGCTGGCTTTTGCCCTGATCTGGCTTGGTTGCGCCGTGGTGTCGCGCTACTCTTCGGCATCGGCGCTCATCGCCAGCGCCGCGTCGCCGCTGGCGCTGCTCTTGCTGCGCGCCGATATGGCAATCGTTGTTGCCGTGACGGTGATGGTGGTTATCTTGTGGTGGAAGCACAAGGAAAACATCAAGCGGCTGCTTGCGGGCACCGAGGGAAAAATCGGCAAGAAGGGGTGAGTTTTTGGGCCTTTCCGACGCCGAACTGATCGACTGGCTCAGGCTGATCCGCTCGGATAATGTCGGCCCGCGCACTTTTTTCTCGCTCCTTACGCAATTCGGCTCTGCCCATGATGCGCTCGAAGCCCTGCCGGAACTGGCGCGGCGCGGCGGGCGCCTGCTGATCCGGGTGGCATCACGCGCCGAGGCCGAGACAGAGATTGCTTCAGCGCACCGCCAGAAAATCCGCTTTGTTTCTTGGCGCGATGCCGAATATCCCGCGCCTTTGAAAGCACTTGAGGGCGCGCCGCCCTTACTTGCCGTGCGCGGAAATCCAACCATTCTGACCCGGCCAGCGGTTGCCATTGTCGGTTCGCGCAATGCCTCTGCGGGCGGGCTTCGTATCACCGAGACATTGGCGCGTGGGCTTGGCGCAGCCGGGCTTGCTATCGCCTCAGGCCTTGCTCGTGGCGTCGATACCCGTGCCCATGAGGCCAGCTTGAAAACCGGCACCATTGCTGTGATCGCGGGCGGGCATGAACGCATCTACCCGGCCCAGAATATACCGCTGGTGGAAGCCATCATCGCCAATGGCGGCGCAGTCGTCACCGAAATGCCGCTGACCTGGGAGCCGCGCGCCCAGGATTTCCCGCGCCGCAACCGCATTGTCTCCGGCCTTTCCTATGGTGTGGTTATCGTTGAGGCGGCAAAACGCTCTGGCTCGCTCATCACTGCCCGGCTTGCTGGCGAACAGGGCAGGGAGGTTTTTGCCGTACCCGGATCGCCGCTCGACCCACGCGCGGAAGGCCCCAATGACCTCATTCGTCAGGGCGCAACGCTGTGCGCAAAGCCTGAGCATGTCATTGAGGTGCTTGAGCCGATCATCGGTGGCGCGGGGCTGGAGATCGAACCCACCCGTTCCGCCTTCACCGAGGAAGCTACCGCTTTCCAACCGACGGAAATGCCCGGTGGAGCCGAGACCGGTCGTGTAGCTGATCTTCTTAGCCCAACGCCCATTCCCGTCGATGATCTGGTGCAGATGTCCGGCATGCCGCTGCGCGTCGTGCAAATTGCGCTGCTGGAGCTCGATCTCGCCGGGCGACTGGAACGCTATGGCGGCAATCGGGTAGCAATCCGCAACTGATGAATTGACTGTTTTTTATAAATTTAATTGGTTTAATTGCAAAGCTCTGCACTCCCGGCATGTCCGCGCATGCGACATATTGTAAGAACATAAAAATTTACGTTCGTAGCGCTCTCCAACCCATTTTTATTTTACTTTTAATCAATTAAGAGCGTACGCGCTGGGCGGGCTCGAAGCGAGGCTGCTTTCAGATACGCCGAATATGGCTGGATTTTTAAGGGGTATCGCATGACAAGTGTGGCTGCAACGAGCGCGAAACAACGCTCCATGCTGGGAATGGTTATCCGCGTCACCAGCGGTAACTTCCTGGAAATGTTTGATTTTTTCCTTTATGGATTTTATGCCAAGTACATCGCCGCAACTTTTTTCCCTGCGAGCAGTGATTTTGCCTCATTGATGCAGGCTCTCGTGGTGTTCGGCGCAGGCTTCCTGATGCGCCCGCTCGGCGCCATCATTCTTGGTGCCTACGTGGACCGGATCGGGCGGCGTAAAGGGTTGATCGTTACTTTGTCGATCATGGCCCTCGGCACCGTTCTGATCGCGTTTGTGCCAAGCTACCAGAGCATGGTCACGTTAACCGGCTCCGCGACCTTCGGCATTCTGGCACCTCTGCTGGTGCTGCTTGGCCGCTTGCTGCAGGGTTTTTCGGCGGGCGTGGAATTGGGCGGCGTCTCGGTTTACCTCGCCGAAATGGCAACGCCTGGCAACAAAGGCTTTTATGTCGCCTGGCAATCTGCCAGTCAGCAGCTTGCCACCGTGGCGGCCGCGCTTATCGGTTTCATGCTGAACCAGTACCTGTCGCAAACCGAGATTGGTCAGTGGGGATGGCGCATTCCCTTCTTCATCGGCTGTCTCATCATCCCGGCCATCTTCATGATTCGCCGCTCGCTTGAGGAAACCGACGAGTTTCTGGCCCGCAAGGTTCACCCGACGACCGCGCAGATTTTCTCGACGCTCGTCGCCAACTGGAATGTCGTGCTCGGTGGCATGATGATGGTGATGATGACCACTGTCTCTTTCTACCTCATCACCGCCTATACGCCGACCTTCGGCGAGCGTGAGCTGAAGCTGGATGCCAGCAGCGTTCTCATTGTCACCATCTGCATTGGCTTGTCTAATTTCGTGTGGCTTCCGGTCTGGGGTGCCATCTCCGACCGCATTGGGCGCAAGCCGATCCTGATCGCCTTCACGATCCTGACCATCCTCACCGCGTACCCTGCGATGCAGTGGCTGGTGGCATCGCCGAGCTTTGGCCGCATGCTGGTGGTCGAGTTGTGGCTGTCTTTCCTCTATGGCAGCTATAACGGCGCGATGGTGGTGGCTCTGACGGAAGTCGTGCCCGCCCATGTTCGGGCCTCGGGGTTCTCGCTGGCTTACAGCCTTGCCACAACGCTGGGCGGCTTCTCACTGGCAATTTGCACCTGGCTGATTCAGGTGACCGGCGATAAGGCCGCTCCCGGCTTGTGGATGTCGGCGGCTGCCGTTTGCGGCCTGCTGGCAACGCTGTACCTGTTCCATAAAAAGCAGGTCGAATCGCGCCTTGCCCGCGCCTGAATAATCACTTGAAACAAAAGCGCTCCGGTTATCGAGAAGATAGCCGGAGCGCTTTTTAATGCGTTTTTATGAAATTGAGAGAAACGAGCCACGAATTTGCAGCGGCTCAGGTATTTTCCTCGTCCGTTCTGCGACGCAACGCGTCATAGCGGTCGAGCATACTCTGCAAGATATAGGCCGCTGCCATCTTGTCCACGAGTTCCGCTCGGCGCGCGCGTGAGGCGTCGGCGTCGAGCAGGGTGCGGGTGACTGCCATGGTCGACATGCGCTCATCCCAGAACAGGGTGGGGATGTCGAGAATCGGCGTTAAGGTGCGGGAGAAGGTTCGGGTTGCCTGGGAACGCGGGCCTTCGGACCCATCCATATTGAGCGGCAGGCCAAAAATCAGGCCGCTCACATCAAACTTCTCCACGAGCTGCTTCAGCCGCATGGCGTCGGGTGTGAACTTAACCCGTTTGATGGTCTCGAGCGGCGATGCGATGCGGTGTTCGATATCGGAAAGCGCCAGCCCGATGGTCTTGGTGCCAAGGTCGACGCCGAGAACCCGTCGCCCCTTGGGAACGGCGGCAAAGAAATCGATGAGTATCTGATCCTGGGGGGAAAGCATCCTGCCGCCTTGTGGTTATCTTGCCGTGGGGTCTGTAAGGTGACACTCTGGGGATGGAGTCAAGTCGCTCTACGGCGATTGCTGCGCTTGTGTGCCGCCTCGTCGATGTAGTTCAAGAGGTTTTTGATGAAGATTACATGGTTCGGCCATTCGGCCTTTCGTCTCGATTTTGCCGATAAAGTCGTGTTGATCGACCCATTTTTTACCGACAATCCGGCTTTTCAAGGCACCATGGATAAGGCTGCGGAGGGCGTTACCCATCTTCTGGTGACCCATGGCCACTTTGATCATATTGGCGATGCGGCGGAAATTTCCAAGAAAACCGGAGCGACGCTCGTCACCAATTACGACCTGTGCATGTATCTCGCTCAACAGGGCGTTGAGAATTTTGACCCGATGAATACCGGCGGCACCACCGATCAGGGCGGCTTCACCGCGACACTTGTCCGCGCCGATCATTCCGCCGGGCTTATTGAGATGGGCGTGAATTTCCCGCTGGGCTCAGCCAATGGCTTCATCGTCAAGGCACCGGGGCAGCCGACCGTTTATCACATGGGCGACACCGACATTTTCGGCGACATGGCGCTTATCAACGAAATCCATGCGCCGGACATTATTTTCTGCCCGATTGGTGATCGGTTCACCATGAGCCCGACGACTGCGGCTCTTGCGATCACGCGTTTTTTCAAGCCGAAGGCGGTCATTCCCTGCCATTATGCCACCTATCCGATGCTGGAACCCAATGCTGACAAGTTCGTTGCCGCAATGGATGGCTCCGGCATTCAAGTGGTCGTGCCGCAGAAGGGCCTCGGCGTCACTTTCTGAAAACAGCAATTGCTCCATTGCCCTGGTGCCGAAGGCGGTGTTATAGCCGCCTTCAGACAATTTCTGGATGATATTCAAGGAAGAACTGAGCCAATGTCGGTTGATCAGACCACCGTCCGCCGCATCGCCAAACTGGCACGCATCGCCGTTGCCGAGGAGGCTGTCGAGCCCTTGCAGGGCGAGCTCAACGCCATGCTCGCCTTCGTTGAGCAATTGAACCAGGTTGATATCACTGGTGTTGAGCCCATGACCTCTGTCACGCCCATGGCGATGAAGAAGCGTCAGGACGGCATTACCGATGGCGGTTATGCCGATCTGATCGTGCGCAACGCTCCGGCAAGCGAAGACAACTTCTTCGCCGTTCCCAAGGTCGTCGAATAAGCGCTTTTTCGGATTTCGCCCGCCGGTTCGCCGTTGCCGGGCATGCAAGGAATGATTTCAGTGACCGATCTCACCCATCTCACCATTGCCGAAGCGCGCGAAGGTCTCAAAGCCCGCAAGTTTTCGGCAGTTGAACTGACCCGCGCCCATATCGCTTCAATCGAAAAGGCGAGGGTGCTCAATGCCTTCATCGTTGAGACGCCGGAGCAGGCGCTGGCGATGGCTGCGGAATCCGATGGCCGCATTGCCACCGACGATGCCGGGCCGCTCGAAGGCATCCCGCTGGGCATCAAGGATCTGTTCTGCACCAAGGGTGTGCAGGCAACCGCCGCTTCAAACATCCTGCGTGGTTTCATCCCGCAATATGAATCGACCGTGACGTCGAACCTGTGGCGTGATGGTGCGGTGATGCTTGGCAAGCTCAATCTCGATGAGTTTGCCATGGGCTCCTCCAACGAAACCAGCGCTTTCGGCCCAGTTGTGTCGCCGTGGCGGCGCCAGCGCGATGGTGTGTTTGACAAGACGGCCATTGTTCCCGGCGGCTCTTCCGGTGGTTCGGCTGCGGCTGTGGCCGCGCGGCTGTGCCTTGGTGCCACCGCCACCGATACCGGCGGCTCTATCCGCCAGCCCGCCGCCTTCACCGGCACGGTTGGTATCAAGCCGACCTATGGGCGTTGCTCGCGCTGGGGTGTCATTGCCTTTGCCTCATCGCTTGATCAGGCTGGTCCGATCACCCGCACGGTGCAGGATGCCGCTATAATGCTGCGCTCGATGGCGGGTGAGGATGCCAAGGACACCACGTCCGCAGCCCTCGCGGTTCCCGATTTTGAGGCAGCTATTCGCCGGGGCGTCAAGGGCCTGAAAATTGGTATTCCGCGTGAATACCGCATGGAGGGCATGTCCGCCGAGATTGATGCACTGTGGGCCAAGGGCGCGCAGCAGCTTCGCGAAGCGGGTGCCGAGATCGTCGACATCTCGCTGCCGCACACCAGAGAAGCGCTAGCCGTATATTATATCGTTGCGCCCGCCGAGGCATCCTCAAATCTCGCGCGTTATGATGGTGTTCGTTACGGCCAGCGTCAGCCGGGCGGTAACATCAATGAGATGTATGAGAACACCCGCGCCGCCGGTTTCGGTCGTGAGGTCAAGCGCCGTATCATGATCGGCACCTATGTGCTGTCGGCTGGCTATTACGACGCCTATTATGTGCGCGCCCAGAAAATTCGCACCCTCATCAAGAAAGATTTTGAGGATGCCTTTGCCATGGGCATCGACGCTATCCTGACGCCGTCCACGCCCAGCGCCGCGTTTGGCGTGGGTGAGATGGTCTCTGCCGATCCCGTCGAGATGTATCTCAACGACGTCTTCACCGTAACCGTCAACATGGCCGGTCTGCCGGGCATTTCGGTTCCGGCTGGGTACGATTCGCAAGGCCTGCCGCTTGGCCTCCAGCTCATCGGTCGTCCGTTTGACGAAGAAACCTTGTTCGCCGCTGGTCAGGTGCTTGAAGAGGCCGCGGGCCGGAGCAAGCTGCCCGACCGCTGGTGGTAATGGTGAGGGCCGGTACGCGCCGGCTCCACTCCCGGTAATCAAATGATGAAACTGTTTCGCCGGTTCGGTTTGTTCACGACGCTGCGGGATTATCAGCATTCCTGGTTGATCCAGGATGCTGTCGCGGCGGTGATGCTGATTGCCATCGCCATTCCTGGCCAGATCGCCACGGCCCGTCTTGCCGGAATGCCGCCGCACGCGGGGCTTTACGCCTTTCTTGCAGGCACATTGGCCTTTGCCGCGTTCGGCGGAAACCGCTTTGCGTCAGTAGCCGCTGATTCAACCATCGCGCCGATTTTTGCGGGCATGGTTGCGACCATGGCGCTGGTCGGCAGTGACCGCTATGGCGACCTCTTGATGACATTGTCGATCCTGGTTGGCATTGTGTTGATTGTCGTGGGATTGCTCAAGGCCGGGTGGATTGCTGACCTTTTGTCGATCCCGGTAACGGTCGGGTTTTTCGGCGGCATCTCCATCCACATCATCATTGGCCAATTGCCAGGAATTCTCGGAATTCCTGATGTGAAAGGCCATGTCTTCTATAAAGTATACGGCATCATCCATGCCTTGCCGCAGGTGAATTTTGTTGCGCTTGCCATTGGTCTGTTCGTGCTGGCCGTCATCTTTGGCCTCGGACGGGTCAGCCGCAAAATACCCGGCGCGCTGATTGCGCTCGTGGTGGTCAGCCTAGCGACGTGGGCATTTGATCTGCATGGGCGGCATGACGTTGCCGTGCTCGGAGCATTAAATGCCCGCCTGCCGCGTTATGCGGTTCCCGATATCGCTCCCGGCGATGTGGCGATGCTGTTCCCGCTTTCCCTCAGCATCGCATTGATCTGCATGATGCAGACCTCCGCCGTGGTGCGCTCGTTTCCTTCTAGCCGTGATCAGAGCGAAGATATCAGCCGCAGCTTTGCCGCTGTCGGCATCGGTAATGTGCTCGCCGGGCTGTCGGGGGCTTTTCCGGTCAATGCCAGCCCGCCAAGCACGGCAACTGTTGCCAATGCGGGCGGGCGCTCGCAGCTTTGTGGGTTGTTCGCCGCGCTGATGGTGGTGATGCTCATTCTGTTTGCCGGGTCTCTGCTCGCCTATGTGCCGATGGCGGCGCTGGGTGCGGTGTTGATTGTCACCGCTTGCCGCATCCTCAAATTCGAGGAACTATTTGCCATTGCGCGCGCCGGAGGCGTCGAGTTCATCCTGGTGATGGTCGGTATGGCTCTGGTTGTGGTGCTGCGGATTGAGACTGGCGTCATGCTGTCGGTGATCCTGTCGCTTATCTACAGTGTCTACACGGTGGCGCGCCCCGTTTGTGCCGAGCTTGAGCGCCTGCCTGGCACCACCATCTGGTGGCCGCCGGACGCCGAGGATCGCGATGCGGGTGAGCAGGTCGAGGGGGTTCTTGCCTTTGCGCCTGCGGCCCCGATCAATTTCACCAATGTTGAATACATCTGCAAGCAGCTGCTGGCGGCGATTGAAGCGCGGAAGCCGGAAGAAATCCGGCTGGTGGTGATCGATGCCAGCGGTGTGGCTAACCTCGACTTCACGGGTGCCCGCGTCTTGGCCTCCTGCATCACGCTTCTGCGCCGACGCGGCATGAAGGTTGCGCTTGCGCGCCTGTCATCGCCGCGTGCTGGCAGGCAGGCCGTGGCAACTGGATTCTTGACGATGCTCGGGGAGGAGATGGTGTTCCATTCGGTCGATGATGCCGTGCGTGCTTTTCAAGGCGGAGACGCCCGGATGGCGACGTGAAAATACTTGACCCTGAGGGTCAAAGCCCCTTACTCCCTTTTGCAATGCCGTGGAGTTTCATGCTCCGCGTTCAGCCCCTAACGAGACGAGAAACCACATGAACGCTCCGCTCAATCCGAAAAAGCTCATCAAGGGCGCGACGGGTGACTGGGAAGTCATCATCGGCTTGGAAATCCATGCCCAGGTTGCCAGTGAGGCGAAGCTGTTCTCCGGTTCCTCCACCGCGTTCGGCGGTGAGCCCAATGACCACGTCTCTTTCGTTGATGCCGCCATGCCGGGCATGTTGCCGGTGATCAACGAGGAATGCGTGCGTCAGGCCGTGCGCACCGGGCTCGGCCTCAAAGCTGCGATCAACTGCAAGTCGGTGTTCGACCGCAAAAACTATTTTTACCCGGATCTGCCGCAAGGCTACCAGATCAGCCAGTACAAGAGCCCCATCGTTGGTGAGGGTGAAGTTTTTGTTGAACTGGAAGATGGCGAGACCATCACGGTTGGCGTTGAACGCCTGCACCTTGAGCAGGATGCCGGCAAGTCGATCCATGATCTGCATCCGAACCAGAGCTTCGTTGATCTCAACCGCTCGGGCGTTGCGCTGATGGAAATCGTATCGAAGCCTGACATGCGCTCCTCTGAGGAAGCCAAGGCTTATGTGACGAAGCTGCGCACCATCCTGCGCTATCTCGGCACCTGCGACGGTGACATGGAGAAGGGCAATCTGCGCGCCGACGTCAATGTCTCCGTGCGCCGCCCCGGTGAGCCACTTGGCACCCGCTGCGAGATCAAGAACGTCAATTCGATCCGCTTTATTGGTCAGGCCATTGAATACGAGGCACGTCGCCAGATAGGCATTCTCGAAGATGGTGGTTCCATTGATCAGGAAACCCGCCTGTTCGACAGCGCCAAGGTTGAAACCCGTTCGATGCGCTCCAAGGAAGAGGCGCATGATTACCGCTACTTCCCCGATCCGGACCTGTTGCCGCTGGAGTTCGACCAGGCTTTCGTTGATGAACTCGCAACGCACCTGCCTGAACTGCCGGACGAGAAGAAAGCGCGCTTCATCAAGGAATATGGCGTTACAGATTACGACGCCCATGTGCTGACACTGGAACGCATTTCTGCCGATTTCTTCGAGACGATTGCCCGTGGCCGTGATGGCAAGCTCGCCGCCAACTGGCTGATTAACGAGTTGTTTGGTCGTCTCAACAAGGAAGGCGTTGCCATCGAGAACTCACCGGTTTCGGCGGCGCAGCTCGGCGATATTGTTGATCTGATTGGTGAAAAGGTCATTTCCGGCAAGATCGCCAAAGATCTGTTCGAGATCGTCTGGACCGAAGGTGGAAGCCCGCGTGAGATCGTTGAAAAGCGCGGAATGAAGCAGGTGACCGATACCGGTGCCATCGAGAAGGCCGTCGATGAAATCATCGCCGCCAATCCCGATAAGGTGGAGCAGGCCAAGGAAAAGCCGAGCATGCTCGGCTGGTTCGTCGGTCAGGTGATGAAGACCACCGGTGGCAAGGCCAACCCGCAATCGGTCAACGATCTGCTCAAGGCCAAGCTCGGCATCTAAAAGGCCGAAGGTTCTCGCCTCCATGAACGAAAAAATCCGGCCTCGAAAGGCCGGATTTTCAAGATAGGCTTTTATGCCGCTTATTGGCGCATGTCAGTTTTTCTGATCTTTCAGGCGCTTATTACATTCGCTCCAATATTGCGGCCAGGTTTTACCCTCGGCGGCCTTGGTGCCTTTCACGGTCTGCCACTCTGCGCCACAAGCTTTTTGACGCTCATGCATGGCCTGCTGGCCAGCGGTCTGGGCCTTTGCCTCAGCCTTAGCCGGGGCTGCCTTCACTGCCGGAGCAACGGCAGGGGCCGGAGCCACCTTAACAGTTGCAGGCGCAGTGGTTGTGGCTGGCGCGACCTTAACCACCGGAGCCGCTGCCGCGGGGGCTGGGGCTGGGGCGGCGGAGGTTGCGGGCGCGGCGCCCGCGGCAAGCGGCGACAGGGTGATGGCGGCGGTCAGCATGGCGGCTGTGAGATAAGAACGCATGATAATCCTCATTGGTGGTCAACGGTTTTGAAGACCGATCCCGTTCGGGTTTCGCCGTCCCGGGATGTGCGTGAATATGCAGCCCACCGCATGAATGGCAGATGAAACCTCTGTTCAGGCAAGCGACGGGAAACTTGAGCATGCATTTACCAAGGCTTGTGTTCTTGCTCACAAGCTGGCACCGCGCCACCTGTCATCGGGTTTAAAATCCTGTAGGATCATGGCCTATCCCACATCCCCGAAAGCGGAGGTTTTCCAAAATGGCTCAGAATACGCAGGCTCCCATAGACCTTTATTACTGGCCCACACCCAATGGCTGGAAAATCTCGATCATGCTTGAAGAGTGCGGATTGCCGTATAGCGTGCACATGGTCAATATCGGCAAGGGCGACCAGTTCGAGGCGGATTTCCTGAAACTCTCCCCGAATAACAAGATGCCTGCCATCGTTGACCCGGCTGGGCCGGATGGCAAGCCGATTTCCATTTTCGAATCGGGCGCCATCCTCCAATATCTTGGCCGCAAGACCGGCAAATTCTATCCGAAAGACGAGCGCGGCCGCGCTGAGGTCGACCAATGGCTGTTCTGGCAGATGGCCGGGTTTGGGCCAATGCTCGGCCAGACCCACCATTTCCGCATCTACGCGCCCGAGCAGGTGCCTTACGCCATCAACCGCTTCACCAGCGAAGCCAATCGGCTCTATGGTGTGCTCGACAAGCGCCTTGCCGACCGCCAATTCGTGGCGGGCGATTATTCCATCGCTGACATGGCCATTGTTGGTTGGGCGAAGCTGTGGGAACGCCAGGGCCAGAACATTGAGGATTTCCCGAACATTAAACGCTGGCTCGCCGACGTCATGGCCCGCCCCGGTGTTCAGCGCGGCTTGGACCTCAACGCAGAGGCACGCGCCACCAATGATATGAAAGACCCCAAGGTTCAGGCGGTTCTGTTCGGCCAGAAGGCGCGCTGAGGCATTGCAATTGTGTAATGAAAAGGGGGAGGGCATTGTGGCTGCTCTCCCTCAAATAGATCGAATGTGCCTCTCAAGCCCCTTCTAAAGACGGGGGCTCTCCGCCTTGTCCCCTGTGACTTCTGGGGCTATAGAAGCGCTCCCCGACACCAAGCCCAAGAGCCCCATGACAATGGCAATCGAACACACCTTTTCCATCCTGAAGCCCGACGCGACCAAGCGTAACCTCACCGGGGCGATCAATGCGGTGATTGAGGAGGCGGACTTGCGCATTGTGGCCCAGCGCCGCCTGCACATGACGCGCAGTCAGGCTGAAACCTTTTATGCGGTGCACAACGAGCGTCCGTTCTTTGGTGATCTGGTTGACTATATGATTTCTGGCCCGGTGGTGGTGCAGGTGCTCGAAGGCGAGGACGCCGTGGTGCGCTACCGCGAGATCATGGGCACGACCAACCCCGAGAGCGCCGCTGAAGGCACCCTGCGCAAGAAGTTTGCGGTTTCTATGCAGCAGAACTCCGTTCACGGTTCCGACAGCTCCGAGAATGCCGCCATCGAGATTGCCCAGTTCTTCTCGGGCAATGACATTGTTGGCTGAGCGTGATCTGACGTAAAGGCTGAAAGCAAGGCGGCCTTTTGGTCGCCTTTTTTCATGGTGTTGCAGGGAGGCGGTATCGAATGGCGAGCCAGATGAATAGTGTGCTGCGCAAGGCTTCCGTCTGTCCGCACGATTGCCCTTCGACCTGTTCGCTGGAAATAGAAGTGCTCGGGCCGGATCGCATCGGCCGGGTTCACGGTGCCAAAAGCAATCCCTATACGGCGGGCGTGATTTGCGCCAAGGTGGCGCGTTATGCCGAGCGTGTGCATAGCCGGGATCGTCTGTTGTATCCGTTGCGCCGCACCGGTCCGAAGGGCTCCGGCCAGTTCGAACGCATTGGCTGGGACGCCGCGCTCGATACCATTGCCGAAAACTTTATGAACGCTGAGCGCGTCCATGGCGCTCAAACCGTGTGGCCTTATTATTACGCGGGCACCATGGGGCATGTCATGCGCAGCGCCATCAACGGCCTGCGCCATGCTCAGAAATATTCCGGTCAGTTCTCCACTATCTGCACGACACTGGCCTGGACAGGCTTTCAGGCGGGGACCGGGGCGGTGCGCGGTTCCGACCCGCGCGAGATGGCGCAATCCGATTGCGTTGTCATCTGGGGCACCAATGCGGTGCACACGCAGATCAATGTCATGACCCATGCCATGCGGGCGCGGAAAGAGCGCGGCGCGAAGATTATCGTGATTGATATTTACAACAATGCCACCATGCAGCAGGCCGACATGCCACTGCTTATCCGGCCCGGCACCGATGGCGCACTGGCCTGCGCGGTGATGCATGTGCTGTTTCGGGAAAGTTGGGCCGATTGGGCCTATCTCGACCGCTACACCGATTGCCCGCGCGCATTTGAGGCGCATCTCGAAACGAAAACGCCGCAATGGGCCTCTGCCATTACCGGCCTCACGGTTGCCGAAATTGAGAGCTTCGCCCGGCTCATTGGTGAAACGAAACGCACGTTCTTCCGCCTCGGTTATGGCTTTGCCCGCCAGCGCAACGGTTCCGTCAATATGCACGCGGTTTCATGCATTCCGGCGGTGACGGGGGCATGGCAATATGAGGGTGGCGGGGCCTTTTTCAATAATGGCTCACTCTACCACTGGAAGAAAGGCGCGGTTGAGCAAGATGCTTTGCGCGATCCATCTGTGCGGATGCTCGACATGTCGCAAATCGGCCGTGTGCTGACCGGCGACCCGGAAGCGCTGCGCCATGGCCCGCCGGTGACGGCGCTTCTCATCCAGAATACCAACCCGGTTTCGGTTGCGCCCGAACAAACGCTCGTGAAGCAAGGCTTTGCCCGTGATGATCTGTTTACCTGTGTCCATGAGCAGTTCATGACCGAAACCGCCCTGATGGCCGATATCGTGCTTCCGGCCACCACATTCGTTGAGCATGACGATCTCTATTCGGCAGGCGGTCAACAGACCATCCAGTTCGGGCCGAAACTGATCGCGCCGCCCGGTGAATGCCGCAACAATCTTGAGGTGATCCGCGCGCTGGCCAAACGGCTGGGGGCGGTGCTGCCGATGTTTGAGCAATCCTCACGCGAACTTTCCGACCGCATCCTGCAAGATTCCGGCTGGGGCTCACTCGCGGCACTCGAAGGCGAGGTGCATAAGGATATCCAGGTGCCATTCCGCGAAGCGCATTACCTTGATGGATTTGCCTTTCCCGACGGCAAGTTCCGCTTCCGGCCCGATTGGCGCAATGTCGGCACCGCCAATATCGGCCTTTCCGGCCCGTGGCAGGACATGCCGCCCATGCCGGATCATTGGGCGGTGATTGAGGAGGCGACCCAGCGTCACCCATTCCGCCTCGCCACATCGCCCGCACGCAATTTTCTCAACTCGACTTTCACCGAAACGAAGACGGCGCAGGCGAAGGAAGGAAGCCACCCCGTGGTGTTCATTCACCCGGAAGATGCTAGGCACTACGCTGTGGCCGACGGTGATTGGGTTTGCCTTGAAAACGATCGTGGTAGTGTTTTTATCCGGGTGAAAACATATGATGGTGTGCGGCCCGGTGTGCTCATTGCCGAAAGCATTTGGCCCAATGCCGCCCACCCCCATGGCCGCGGCATCAACACGCTGACGGGCGCAGATGCGGCAGCGCCCTATGGTGGCGCAGCGTTTCACGACAACAGCGTGGCTTTGCGGAAATGCTCCGAAGAAGAATGCCGGGGTTTTCGTTAGTCGCAGATTGTTAAACTTCTTCTGTCAGAAAAAGGTTCGTCCCATAATTTGGTGTGGTGGCTTGTCTTGGCTGCCCGCACTCTTTTGATGATGGAGTTTTCCATGTTCCGTTTTTCGCGTCCGGTTCTGGCAGGCATTGCCGTTGCCTTTATTGCTTCCGGCGCTTTTGCTGCCTCGTCGTCCGCCCCCATCGGATACACGCCCGACCCGGCGCTGAAAACTGCCTCGATGACTGACCTGACCAAGCGTGTGCAGAAGGCTTGCATCAATACGCAGGCGCGGGTGCAGGAGGGTGCGGAAAGCACGTTCATGCGTCCTTGCGGCTGCTATGCCACCAAGACGCTGAAAGAGTTTTCGCCTGAGGAGCTTCAGGCCTACCGCGATACGGGTGTGTTCAATGCCAGCGCCCGCGACAAAGCCCTGTGGGCCATCGATGAGTGCGGTTTGAAGCGTCCGCTCTGATAAGAGCGTAACCGCTTGTAATCAGGCCCTGTTCTCCGGCGAGAGCAGGGCCGTTTCATTTTTCCAGTCAGCGCCTTGGCGATAGATGGTGCGCCCGCCCTCCAGCGAAACGTCTCCGGCGCACAGCATTTTCACGGCGCGACCATAGAGAATGTGCTCCTGCCTCAGCACCCGCGCGGCCAGCGCGTCTTCATCATCACTGGGCAAAACCGGCACCACGCCCTGGGCGATAATCGGGCCGGCATCAAGTTCTGGCACCACGAAGTGCACGGTGCAGCCGTGAACGCGCACACCTTCTTCAAGGGCGCGGCGATGGGTATCGGTGCCCCGGAACAGCGGCAGCAGCGAGGGGTGGATATTGATGAGCTTGCCTTGCCATTCCCCGACGAACCAATCGGAGAGGATGCGCATGAAACCAGCCAGCACCACGAGCTCAATATTGTGGGCTTTCAGCAGGTCATTCATGGCGCGGTCGAAAGCCGCGCGGTCGGCATAACCCTTGTGGTCGATGACCGCGGTCTTGATGCCCGCTTGTTGCGCTGACGCCAGACCTCCGGCATCGGCCTTATTGGAGAGCACAAGCACAAAATCGCCAGCGAAATCGGGCTCATTCCGCAGTTTCAGGAGCGAGACCATATTTGAGCCGCGCCCGGAAATGAGAATGGCGATTTTCTTGCGCATGGGTGGCCTCAGAAAGTGAGCGTTCCGGTGGTCTGGACGCGTGCGCCGGAATGATGGGCGATGACGGTGCCCATGATCACCGGCTTCTCGCCTTCGCCCTTGAGGCATTCGATGACGGCGTCGGCGCGATCTTTCGCAGCCACCACCACCATGCCGAAGCCGCAATTGAAGGTACGCAGCATTTCCGGCTCGGCCACGTTGCCGGTTTTCGCCAGCCAGCCAAATACCGGCGGTGGCGTAAAAGCGGCGAGGTCGAGACGCACACCAAGGCCATCTGGCAGTATGCGTGGAATATTGTCGGGGAAGCCGCCGCCGGTGATGTGAACGAGGCCGCGAATGCCGCCGGTGGAACGGATGGCTTTCAAAAGCGGCTTCACATAAATGCGGGTGGGTTCAAGCAGCGCTTCGGCAAGCGTTTGGCCGGGCGCGAAGGGGGCGGGAGCATTCCAGCCGAGGCTAGAGACCTCGACAATCTTCCGCACCAGAGAATAACCGTTGGAATGGACCCCGGAAGAAGGCAGGCCGATCAGCACATTGCCTTCGCTCACGCCTTCGGGCAGCAGGGTGCCACGCTCGGCTGCGCCGACCGCACAACCGGCAAGGTCGTAATCACCTTCCGAATAAAGCCCGGGCATTTCCGCCGTCTCGCCGCCAACGAGAGCACAACCCGCCAGCTTGCAGCCATCGGCAATGCCGCGCACGATTTCAACGCCGACACCGGGCATCAGCTTGCCGGTGGCAAAGTAATCGAGGAAGAGCAGGGGTTCCGCACCCTGGACGATGATGTCATTGACACACATCGCCACAAGGTCGATGCCGATGGTGTGGTGAATACCGCTGTCGATGGCGATTTTCACCTTGGTGCCAACGCCGTCATTGGCGGCAACCAGAATGGGATCTTTGAAGCCCGCAGCCTTAAGATCAAACAACCCGCCAAAGCCACCGATTTCCGCATCCGCACCGGGACGGCGCGTTGCTTTCACCAGTGGCTTGATCGCATCGACCATGGCATTGCCAGCGTCGATATCGACCCCGGATTGCGCGTAAGTCAGACCCTTGTCGGAAGTGTTCTGCGGCATGGCTCTCGTCCTGCGTGGAGATAGTTTTGTGAGTAGAGTTCCCGGACGAGAAGCGCAAGGGGGCGCGTGTCATTTCGCTCAATGAGCTGGTGTTATGAACATGGAGGAAACAGAGAAGCTTATTCCTCGTCATCCGTGTTTATTGAACCTCCATCGAGAAGGGTGAGGGTCACCGGAAACTCGAATTGTTGCGCCCAGCATATGGCTTCCTGAACTGATATTTCTGTCAGTTCTTCGAATGTATAAAACTCAGGTGGATTCGAGGCTGGAGCTTCATCAGCATCCTTGTTTCTATTGTCCTGCGCGGTGGCCTCAACAATCGCGTCGACTGTTTTCCAGCGAAATTTTCGGGTTCTCATGTCAAGAATATTGCATATCGGCATTACATACCCCCTATCGCCATTCAATCCGCAGTTTATTCTCATGTCAGGTCAGGATGAAGAGTTGTCTTAACATTTTTTCCTTCGTCGCCCCTCGTAAAATGGCCACGCTGCACTTAATTTAAAGCATCTGCATAACACCGCGTGGCCCATGACGATCCCGAATTTCATCACTATTGCCCGCCTCGTCATCGTGCCGATGGTCATTGCCATGATGTTGCAAGGCAATTGGCAGACGGCTTTCTTTTTGTTTGTGCTGGCCGGGATTTCAGACGGGCTTGATGGGTTCATTGCCCGTCAGTTCAATATGCGCAGCAATCTCGGCGCCTACCTTGATCCGTTGGCTGATAAGGCTTTGCTGGTTTCCATTTATGTGACGCTGGCGATCATCGGTGTTCTTCCGCCGTGGTTTGCGGTCATCGTCGTGTTTCGTGATCTGGCGATCCTTGCGGCGGTGATACTGTCGTGGGTAATTGAGCGGCCGGTAGCGATCCGGCCGGTGATGATTTCAAAGCTCAATACCGCAGCCCAAATTGGCTATGCGGCGGCTCTGCTGGCGGTCAAGGCTTTTGGTCTTGGCTTCGGAATGCTGGACTTTCCGCTGATGATTGTTGTGGCGCTGCTGACCATTTCATCTGCTGCTGTTTATCTCAGCAACTGGCTGAGGCACATGGCGGGCTGATACGCCCTTTGCGCCCGAAGCCGGATGCGGTACATGTGCAGCCCACAAGTGAAAGAATGCGGATGACTGGTCATAAACAAACGATTTTTTGGGGATGCGTGGCGTTGCTGTTGGTTGCGGTGCTCTCGGTGCTATGGAGCGTCGCGCTGCCGTTCATCGTGGCGCTCGTTCTCGCCTATCTTCTGGACCCGTTAGTCAAGCGGCTGCAAGTCTTGGGAATGGGGCGGTTGCCGGCAACGCTGATCGTCACCTTGGCCTTTCTGTGCATTCTTGTGTTCCTGCTGGTGCTCGGCATTCCGGCCATCGCCCATCAGATTGCTGCGCTGGCCGCACGGTTGCCGTCCGATGTGGCGCGCCTGCAGGGCTTCGCATCCGAATACCTGACGCCGTTGCTCGAACGCTTCGGCGGGGCAGATCTCGTATTGCAAGTGCAAAAATACATGGGCGAGATTGCCGGGCAGGTGATGTCGTGGCTTGGAAAGTTCCTGTCATCACTGGTCGCAGGCGGGCAGGCGGTCATCTCGTTCCTGTCGCTCGTCGTCATCACGCCGGTGGCGGTGTTCTATCTGCTGCTCGACTGGCGTGGAGTGACGCGCTGGTTCAGCGATAATCTGCCTAAGGCCCATCGCGGCACCATCCTGCGGCTTGGCCGGGAAATCGCCACCGCCATAGATGGCTTTCTGCGCGGACAATTTCTGGTCTGCCTGTGCCTCGGCTGCCTTTATGCTTTCGGGCTGTGGCTGGTCGGGCTCAACTCCGGCATCACCATTGGCCTCATTGCCGGGCTGATTTCGTTTATTCCCTATATCGGCTCGCTCACTGGGCTGGTGTTGTCGCTTGGTGTTGCCATCGCCCAGTTCTGGCCGGATTGGACCATGGTCATCGCCACGCTCGGCGTATTCATGGTGGGGCAGTTTATCGAGGGGAACATTCTGTCACCGAAGCTCGTCGGCAACGCCATCGGCGTGCATCCGGTGTGGTTGATGTTCGCGCTGTTCGCGTTTGGCTCACTGTTCGGCATGGGTGGGTTGCTGATTGCCGCTCCAATGGCTGCGGTGCTGGGTGTGCTGATCCGTTTCGCGCTGCAACGCTACCGCGCCAGTGCGTATTACCGGGGCGAGGCTGATGTCTCCTAACCCCCCGAAACAACTCACCTTCGATCTCGGCATGGCGCCGCGCTTCGGGCGTGAGGATTTTCTGGTCAGTCCCTCCAACGAAGCTGCTTACAATTTACTTGAGGCCTGGCCCGATTGGCCAGACCATGTGGTGGTTCTCGAAGGGCCGGAGGGCAGTGGCAAAAGTCATCTCGGTGCGATCTGGGCCGAGACGGCCCATGCCTGGACGGTCGATGCTTTTGAACTCACTTCAGAGCGTGTGCCGCACCTGGCCTCGAATGGCGCTTTGCTGATTGAGGATGCCGACAAAGCGTCCATCGACGAGGCCGCGTTGTTCCATCTCCTCAACCTCGCCCGGGAACGGGGGGCGCATATCGTACTCACCGCCACGCGCCCGCTGGCGCAATGGGGGTTGACGCTTCCTGATTTGATTTCGCGCCTGCGTCTCGCGCCGAATGTCAAGGTTGAACCGCCCGACAATGCCTTGCTGGGGGCGGTGCTGGTGAAGCTGTTCATGGACCGGCAACTGATTGTAGATACTTCAATCATTGAATATATCGTTGCCCGGCTTGGGCGCTCGCTGTCACAGGCCGAACGCACGATTGCGTGCCTTGATTCCGAAGCCTTGAGCCGCCGCAGGCGCATTACGCGGGCGATGGTTGCGGAAGTCCTGACGCAGGAAGACAGCGATAGCGAAAGCTAGCTTACCCCTGCCAGTTCCAGAAAATATTCATGAATAGCCGTGCTGTCGGTCAGTTCTGGATGAAACGCGGTTGCCAGCATGCGCCCTTGCCGGGCCGCGACCAGCTTGCCGTCCACCGTGGCCAATGGCTCAACATCGCTCCAGATGCTTTCGATATAGGGCGCACGAATGAACGTCATCGGCACGTCGCCAATCCCTTTGAAAGCGGCAATCGTGTTGAAGCTGCCCAGTTGCCGCCCATAGGCGTTGCGGCGCACGCGCATATCCATGGCCGGGATATGGCACGTATCCGCCCCCGAAATTTCTTTTGCCAGAAGGATCATGCCGGCGCAGGTGCCGAAGACCGGCAAACCGGCATGGATCGCTTGAGAGAGAGCGGGGGCAAGGCCGGTATCACCAAGCAGCTTGGCGATCACGGTGCTTTCTCCGCCGGGCACGATGATGCCTGCCAGATCGTCGGTGAAATCGGCGCGTTGGCGGATTTCCTGGCTGGCGACGCCGAGTTCCTGCAACACCTTGATATGTTCCGCAAATGCGCCCTGCAGCGCCAACACGCCGATAGTCATGGCTTTTCTGTCTCCTACTTGCCGCGTTCTGACATCAGGAGTTTGATCTCCTGTTCGTTGACACCCACCATCGCTTCCCCAAGGTCTTGGGAGAGCGCGGCGATTATCTTTGCATCGGAATAATTGGTGACAGCCTGGACAATGGCAGCGGCGCGTTTGGCGGGATTACCCGATTTGAAAATGCCAGAGCCAACGAACACGCCTTCCGCGCCCAGTTGCATCATCAATGCGGCGTCGGCTGGTGTGGCGATGCCGCCCGCTGCAAAATTGACCACCGGCAGGCGACCGATCTCTGCAACCTGTTTCACCAGCGCGTAAGGCGCGGCAAGCTGTTTGGCGGCTTCATGGAGTTCGTCGTCGGTCTTGGCTTTGAGTACACGGATTTCGCCCATGATCTTGCGCATGTGCCGCACCGCTTGCACGATATCGCCGGTGCCCGGCTCGCCCTTGGTGCGGATCATGGCGGCCCCTTCGCTGATGCGCCGGAGCGCTTCGCCCAGATCTTTCGCACCACAAACGAAGGGCACCGCGAAGCGGTGTTTGTCGATGTGGTGGATATCATCGGCGGGCGAAAGCACTTCGCTCTCGTCGATGTAATCAATTTCGATGGCTTCGAGAATCTGCGCCTCAACAAAATGACCGATGCGCACCTTGGCCATGACGGGAATGGAGACGGCTTCCTGGATGCTTTTGATCATTTTCGGGTCGCTCATGCGTGAGACGCCGCCTGCCGCGCGGATATCGGCGGGAATACGTTCAAGCGCCATCACCGCACACGCACCAGCCGCTTCAGCGATGCGTGCCTGCTCTGGCGTCGAGACATCCATGATGACACCGCCCTTGAGCATTTGCGCCAGATTTTTGTTCAACTCGTGTCTGCTCTCAACCATTGCCGCTCTCCGTAGTCCAATTGACAGAAACATCATGCGGGGGCATCCTGCCGCTTTCTGGTATCCTATCAACAACCAGTTTTTGCATTTTTTAAGATACCAGATGAGAGACCCATGATTACCGTCACACTGGATGAAACCGGCCCACAACCGCTCTACGAGCAGCTTTATCGCCACATGCGGCGTCTCATCGAACGGGGTGAGCTTGCAACAGGTGCCCGGCTGCCCTCAAAGCGCAAGATGGCGGATCACCTGCGTGTCAGCCTGCGCACCATCGAGAATGCCTATGCCCAGCTCACGGTTGAGGGCTACATTGAGGCCGTTGAGAAGAAGGCCTTTTTCGTCAGGGCGCTGGAGGGATTTTCGCCCCCGCCTGTCGTGATAGATCCTTCCCCCATATCGTCCGTGCTCCCCAAAGCCGACATTTGCCGTTTCGATCTCAAGACCAACAAAATGTCGGTTGACGGGTTTCCCTTCGCAAGCTGGACGCGCCTCATGCGCGAATCCCTGCGTGACCGCGATACCGATTGGCTGGAGCCATCTCATCCGCAAGGAAACCTCGCTTTGCGGCACGAGATCGTGACCTATCTGCGCCAGTTTCGCAGCATGGCTGTGAGTGCGGATCAGGTGATTCTTGGCGCGGGCACCGAATATCTCATCGGGCTTCTGACCGAGTTGATGCCCGATGCTGTTTTTGCGCTAGAGAACCCCAACTACCACAAGCCCGCCAAAATCCTGCGCAGCCGCCGGGCTGAGTTTGTGTCCATTCCGATGGATGAGGAAGGGCTGAGCATCGACGCATTGCGCGGGAGCCGCGCTTCGGTGGTGCTCGCCGCCCCCTCGCACCATTTTCCGCTGGGCACGGTCATGACCGTCAGCCGCCGTCTGCAATTGCTGCGCTGGGCTGCGGAGCGCGACGGGCGTTATCTGGTTGAAGATGATTATGACAGCGAGTTTCGCTTTGCCCTAAAGCCCGTTCCGGCATTGCACAGTCTCGATCGCTCCGAGAAGGTTATCTATATGAATACCTTCACCCGGACCTTGGCCCCTTCATTGCGGGTTGCCTATCTGGTGCTGCCGCGACGCCTCCTTGCGCGCTACCGGGAGATGCTCAGCTTCTATGCGTGCACGGTCTCCGCCTTCGAGCAAACCACCTTGCAGCGCTTCATCGCCCGGGGCCATTATGAGCGCCATCTCAACCGCATCCGCATCCTCAATCGCGGGCGGCGAGATGCGCTTCTGACAGGGCTTTCCCCGTTGGGAGATCATTTCGAGATACGCGGTCAGGAGGCCGGGTTACATCTGTTGGTTACGGCGCCGCATAGCCTGAGCGAAGCTGAACTGGTTACGCGTGCGCAAGGCGTCGGCGTGAGGCTTTATGGTCTGTCGGGCTATTATCTCGATAGTCCGCCTGAAACCCATACCGTCATTCTCGGTTATGCCGGGTATTCGGTGACGGAGTTGCAACAGATAGCGGCTCTTCTGGTTCGGGCTTGGCGATAATTCTGTAAGTCGCATGGACACGGCAGGGATGCGGGGGCATATTGAAAAAATCATGTCGTAATGCGGGAGCATTCATGGACAAGAAGTCTGCAACGGTCGAGAAGCACGGCGGCCCGATCTCGAAAAAAGACGGCGCGGACGACGCTTTGCGGACTCAACCGCAGCGGTTTTTCAACCGCGAGCAGTCATGGATCGAGTTCAATCGGCGCGTACTGGAAGAATCGGGCAATCTCGATCATCCGCTGCTGGAGCAACTGCGCTTCCTGGCAATTTCCGCCAATAACCTTGATGAATTCATCATGGTGCGTGTGGCTGGCTTGAAAGGCCAGATACGGTCGCGCGTTTCTGCGCTGTCACATGATGGATTGTCGCCGCAGGCGCAGCTTGCCAAGCTTTCCGTGGATATTCGTGAACTCGTCGCAGCCCAACAGAAACGCTGGCTGACGCTTCGTGAAGAACTTGCCAAGGTCGGCATCATATTCGTGGACGGGGCAGGGCTTGCCCATGGCGAACTCGAATGGCTTGAGGACTATTTCCTCAATTATATCTTCCCTATTTTGACGCCGCTGGCCATCGACCCGGCTCATCCGTTTCCCTTCATTCCCAATCTTGGCTCGGCATTGGCGCTGAAATTGCTTGCACCCAAGGGCCGATCATTGAATGCGCTGGTGCGCTCGCCCGCCAAGGTTGATCGCCTCATCCGGTTGCCCGATTTCCGGCGCAGTGGCGAAATGCGCTTTATCACGCTTGAACAGACCATAGTGCTGTTCATCGGTAAGCTCTTCCCCGGTTACTCGCTCGCAGGCTACGGCAATTTCCGGGTGGTGCGCGACAGCGATCTGGAACTCATGGAAGAAGCCGAAGATCTGGTTCAGCTTTTTGAAACCGCTTTGCGCAAGCGGCGACACGGTTCGGTGATCAGGCTCGAGGTCGAGCAGGCGATGCCGGAAGAACTGCGCCAGTTTGTTGCCGAAGAGCTCGAAATACCGCTTGAAAATATTGTTATTTCAGAAGGGATTCTGGCGCTTGCTGATGTCAGCCAGATTGTTGATATCGACCGGCCCGACCTCAAGTTCAAAGCCTACAATCCGCGCTTTCCCGAGCGCATCCGCGAGAAAGGTGGCGATTGTTTCGCTGCCATTCGCGAAAAGGATATTCTGGTCCACCACCCCTATGAGTCGTTTGATGTGGTGGTGCAGTTCCTGCGCCAGGCTGCGCGCGACCCCAATGTGGTTGCCATCAAGCAGACGCTCTATCGCACTTCGGCCGATTCGCCCATCGTCGCGGCACTCGCCGAGGCCGCTGAGGCGGGCAAGTCGGTGACTGCGCTGGTGGAATTAAAAGCCCGTTTCGATGAAGAGGCCAATATCCGCTGGGCTAAAGATCTGGAGCGCGCGGGTGTCCAGGTGGTGTTTGGTTTCCTGGAATTGAAAACCCATGCCAAGTTGTCGCTGGTGGCGCGGCGCGAGGGCGGGAGCCTTGTCAGCTATTGCCACATCGGCACTGGCAACTACCACCCGCAGACGGCCCGCATTTATACCGACCTGTCCTTCTTCACTGCTGATGCGGCGATCGGGCGTGATGTGTCGCGTATCTTCAATTTCATTACGGGCTACGCGGAGCCGGTTGGCCTTGAGCAACTTACGGTGGCTCCCTTGGCGTTGCGCAAGCGCATCACTCAGCATATCGCCGAAGAGGTGGAGCACGCCAAAGCTGGCAAGCCCGCCGCTATCTGGTTCAAATGCAATTCCCTTGTTGATCCAGCGATCATCGATGCGCTTTATGACGCCTCATCCGCCGGGGTGCAGATCGACCTCATTGTGCGTGGCATGTGCTGCCTGCGTCCGGGTGTAAAAGGGCTGTCGGATAACATCCGGGTAAAATCCATTGTCGGGCGTTTTCTTGAGCACGAACGCATCTATGCCTTCGGTAATGGCGATGCGCTGCCCAATGAGCATGCGCATGTCTATCTCTCCTCCGCCGACCTGATGACCCGCAATCTCGACCGTCGCGTGGAGACGCTTTTGCCGATCCTCAACCAGACGGTCCACCGGCAGGTTCTTGATCAGATCATGCTCGCGAACTTGCTGGATAACGAGCAAAGCTGGATGATCCTTCCCTCTGGGGGCTCGAAACGCATCGTGCGTGATGCCGATGAACAGCCGTTCAACGCGCATCAATATTTCATGACTAACCCGTCGCTGTCAGGACGTGGTAAATCCCTTCGCAAGTCCAGCCCCAAGCGGCTGGCGAAGCGCAAGCATTGATAAGGTTCATCCGTGGCTCTCTCAGACTTTGAAACGCTTTACACCCAAGAGGCGCTCGCGCGCCATTCGACCACGATAAAGCCAATTGCCATCATCGACCTGGGTTCGAACTCGGTGCGCCTTGTCATCTATGAAGGGCTAATCCGCACGCCGAATGCGATCTATAATGAAAAGATGCTGTGTGGCTTGGGTCGCAATGTGTTGATCACCGGCAAGCTGCCCGCCGATGGCATGAAGAAGGCACTGAAAGCCTTGTCGCGCTTCCGGCTGATCTGTGAACAGCTTCGGGTTGAGGATGTGCGCGTTCTCGCCACGGCCGCCGCGCGTGACGCCAAAAATGGCCCGGATTTCATCGCCGAAGCGGAGAAGGTGGTCGGTCGGCCCATCGAACTCATTTCCGGCGTGCGCGAAGCCCATCTTTCCGGGCTTGGTGTCATCTCGAGCTTCTACCGCCCGAACGGTATCGTAGGGGACCTTGGCGGCGGCAGTCTTGAGTTGGTGGATGTTGACGGAATGGAGCCCGGTGAAGGCATTTCGCTGCCACTTGGCGGGCTTGCATTGCGCGATCTCTCCGGTGGGTCCATCCGTAAGGCCCAGAAAATTGCAGCCGACTCCTTACGCAAAGCCTCGAAGCAACTGGAAAGACTGAAGGATAGGCGTTTCTATGCCGTCGGCGGCACCTGGCGCGCCATCGCCAAGCTGCATCAGGCCGAGGTCGCGCATCCACTGCATGTGATGCATGGCTATCTGGTGCGTCCCAATGAAGGCATCAGCTTTCTCAAGGTGATTGAACGGGTCAACACCGAGACGCTGAAGGATATCGACAGCGTTACGGCGGAACGCCATCAGTTGCTCGCCTATGGCGCTGTGGTGCTCGAAGAAATCATTCGCATCGGCAAGCCGAAGGATCTGGTGATTTCCGCAAATGGTGTCCGTGAAGGGCTCCTGTTCGAAGCACTAGACCCCAAAACCCAGATGCTTGATCCGCTGCTGTCGGTTGCAGCCGAGTTCAATGCCTCACGCTCCCGTTCGCCCGAGCACTCCTATGAAATGGCGCGATGGAGCGACCGCTTCTTCCACACGCTGGGCCTGCAGGAAGATGATTACGAGCAACGCTTACGCTATGCGGCCTGTCTGTTTTCAGATGTCTCGTGGCGGTCGCACCCCGATTATCGCGGCGAGCAAAGCCTCAACATCATCGGCCATGCTGCAACCGTGGGCATTGACCACCCAGGCCGCACGTATCTCGCGCTTGCGGTCTTCTTCCGTTTCCAAGGGCTTTCCGTCAACAAGGTAAGCCCATCCATGAAGGCACTGGCGGGGCCAAAGCTCCTCCACAACGCCAGGTTGCTGGCAGCAGTGATGCGGATTGCCTACACCATTTCATTCGCCACTGGCGGCATTCTGCCGAAGGCACCGCTTGTTGTGGTCGGGAATACCGTCGTCTTGCAATTGCCGAAAAAGCTGGCCCAACTTAATGGCGAACGCCTGAACGCCCGCATGAAGCAACTGGGAAAAATCCTCAAGCTCGCAACGCGCGTGGAGATTGTATAAGGCAGCAGATGATTGCCGCCCATTTTACGGGTTGGCAATCTCCGTGGCGATCACGCGGCCCTTGTGAATGGAGAGGGCCAATGTGCCCTTCTTTAGAGCGAGTGCCTTATCGCCGAACAGGCTACGACGCCAGCCATGCAGGGCGGGCACATCCGCCGTATCGCTTTCGGCAATGGCTTCGAGGTCGTCCGTGTTAGCGATCACTTTCGGCGCAACCCTCTCGCCTTCGGCAATGGCCTTCAGCAGCACTTTCAGCAGTTCAACGGTTGCGCCTGCACCACCGCGCGGACGGCTTCTCTCAAGCGTCGGGACGGCTTCGGCATCACGGGCCAGACCGCGTTCAACGGCTGCGACTATCTGTGCCCCGGTTTGTGAGCGCTCATAACCTTTCGGGATGGAGCGCAGCTTGCCGAGGTCGTCCATGGTGCAGGGGGCGGCTGTGGCCACATCAATGAGCACATCGTCTTTCAGAACGCGTCCGCGTGGCTGGTTGCGCTGTTGCGCTTCCGTTTCACGCCATGCCGCCAGTTCCATCAGGACCGGCAGTTCTTTTTGCTTGCGCAGACGGCCCGCAAGCCGCTTCCAGGCATCTTCCGGGTCCGCTTTATAGGTGTCGGGTGAGGTCAGAACGCCCATTTCCTCTTCGATCCAGTCAAAGCGTCCGCTCTTTTCCAGATCAGCAAGGAGGGCTTCGTAGACTTTGACCAAATGCGTGACATCGCTAAGCGCGTAGCGCACTTGCGGGTCACTCAAGGGGCGGCGGGCCCAGTCGGTAAAGCGTGAGGATTTATCGATGCGGGCATTGGCAAGGTCATTGCACAATTGTTCGTAGGAGACTGAATCGCCGTAACCACACACCATCGCCGCGATTTGCGTGTCGAATAGCGGGGCCGGGATGAGGCCGCCGAGGTTCCAGACAATTTCGAGATCCTGGCGGGCCGAGTGGAATACCTTCACCACAGCCTTGTCAGCCATCAACTCAAAAAACGGCTTGAGATCAAGGCCATCCGCCATGGGGTCAACCAGCACGGCTTCTTCGGCGGAGGCGATCTGAATGAGGCATAGAATCGGATAGTAGGTCGATTCCCGCATGAATTCGGTATCGACCGTGACGAACGGATGCTCCCGGAAGCGCAAGCAGGCTTCAGACAGGGCGGTGGTCGTGGTGATCGGTGTCGGATTTATGTTCATGGCGCACGCTGCCCGAGGGGGGCTCAGGATGAAACGCCGCCCGGTCTGGATTGTGATTCCGTAATGCATAAGGCGGCTCGGACGGAACATCCCCGAACGCGCTAGCGTCTATAGAGCATTTCTTCGGTCGATGGCTACCTTCATGGTAAGAATAAAGTGGGAACCCATTGTCAAAATTCATGTTGGTCTTTTTTCCATAAGTGATTAAGTCTAGCCACTTGTTGCCGTTCCCGTCTTGACAAGCGTCGAGGCGCGTGAATGGTGCTTTGTTTCGGGCGTATCCATGAGTGGAACGCAGGCCAGACACCAGCGAGAGCAGAAGATCCATGCACCGTTATCGCACCCATACCTGCGGAGAACTCCGCGAAAGTCATATCGGCGAAACCGTTCGTTTGTCGGGGTGGTGCCATATCATCCGCGATCATGGTGGCGTTCTGTTCGTCGATCTGCGTGACCATTACGGCGTGACCCAATGCGTGGTTGACCCTGATTCCAAGGTTTTCAAACAGGTCGAAACCCTGCGCTCCGAATGGGTGGTGCGGTTCGACGGCAAGGTCCGCAACCGCAAGGAAGGCACGGAAAATCCCGACCTTCCCACCGGTAACATCGAAATGTTCATCACCGACATGGAAGTGCTTGGCGCCGCTGAGCCTCTGCCCATGCCGGTCGCTGGCGAACTCGATTACCCGGAAGATATCCGCCTGCGCTACCGCTTCCTCGATCTGCGTCGTGAGAAGCTGCACGCCAACATCATGAAGCGCGGCCAGATCATTGATTCTCTGCGCAGCCGCATGAAGGGGCAGGGCTTCTTCGAGTTTCAGACACCGATCCTGACCGCGTCGTCGCCGGAAGGCGCGCGCGACTTCCTGGTGCCGTCGCGTCTGCATCCTGGCAAGTTTTACGCGCTGCCGCAGGCTCCGCAGCAGTTCAAGCAGCTCACAATGATCGCGGGCTTCGACCGCTATTTCCAGATCGCGCCGTGCTTCCGCGATGAGGATGCCCGTGCTGACCGCAGCCCCGGCGAGTTCTATCAGCTCGATATCGAGATGAGCTTCGTTACCCAGGAAGACGTGTTCCAGGCGGTGGAGCCGGTTCTGCGTGGCGTGTTCGATGAATTCGCTGGCAACCGCCGTGTTTCAAAGGTTTTCTCGCGCATCCGTTATTCCGATTCGATGCTGAAATACGGCACCGACAAGCCGGATCTGCGCAACCCCATCGAAATTGTCGACGTGTCAGAAGAGTTCCTGCGCGACGAAGTCAATTTCAACGCCTTCAAGAACGTCATCCAGTCGGGCGGCGTGGTGCGCGCCATTCCTGCGCCAGGTGCAGCCACCCAGCCGCGCTCGTTCTTTGACAAGCTCAATGACTGGGCGCGCGGTGAAGGCGCGCCGGGTCTCGGCTATATCGTTTTTGAAGACGATAACGGCAAGCTCACGGGCAAAGGCCCCATTGCCAAGTTTGTGCCTGAAAACGTGCAGGAAATGATCGCCAAAAAGGCGGGTCTCAAGGCCGGTGACGCGGTGTTCTTCGCTGCTGGCGAAGAAGCCAAAGCCGCGAACCTCGCCGGTAAGGCACGTGTGCGCGTCGGTGATGATCTCGGCATCTGCGATAAGGACCAGTTCGCCCTCTGCTGGATCACCGACTTCCCGATGTTCGAGTGGAACGAGGAAGAGAAGCGCATCGACTTCTCGCATAACCCGTTCTCCATGCCGAATTACGATCACGATGCCTTCATGGCGCTGGATCCGACGGACGCCAAAACCATCCTCGGCATCACCGCCTTCCAGTATGACGTGGTGTGTAACGGTTACGAGCTGTCTTCCGGCGCCATTCGTAACCACCGCCCCGAGGTCATGGAAAAGGCCTTTGCCATCGCCGGTTATGGCCGCGATGTGCTCGAAGCCAAGTTCGGTGGTATGCTGAAGGCTTTGAGCCTCGGCGCACCGCCTCACGGTGGCATTGCGCCCGGTATCGACCGCATCGTCATGCTGCTGTGCGATGAGCAGAACCTGCGTGAGGTCGTGCTCTATCCGATGAACCAGCGTGCAGAAGATCTGATGATGGATGCGCCCTCCAGCGTGACGCCGAAACAGCTTCGTGAGTTGCACATCCGGCTTAACCTGCCGGAAAAATAGATCTTGGAAAGATAAATGCCTTGAGATTGCCCCATAAGCCGGACAGGTTGTGGGGCAATTTTACTTGGGGAGTGGACGAATGACGGGTTTTTCACGGCGTGGCGTTTTACTGGGATTGGCTGCTTCTTCTTTGGCTGGCCGGGCCCTTGCGGTTGAGCCAACCAAGGCAATGACAGTGCGCATGTACAAGGATGCGAGCTGCGGCTGCTGTGGCGGTTGGGCCGATCACATGCGTAAGGCTGGCTTCACCGTGGAGAGCATTGACGCCCCCGACATGGAGGCCGTCAAAAAGCGGTATAAAGTGCCCGAAAACCTATATTCCTGCCATACGGCGTTGATCGGCAATTTTGTTGTCGAGGGTCATGTTCCGGCAGCCGCGGTGTTGCGTATGCTCAAGGGCGAGGCCGTAATTTTGGGGCTGAGCGCAGCAGGAATGCCGGTGGGATCACCGGGCATGGAAACGCCCGATGGCGACCAGGAGATTTACGAAATCACTGCCTTTGGCGATAAATCAGGCCAATACCGCTTTGCACGCTTTCGTGGCGATCAAGAAGTCTGATTTTTAAGGGCATTACGCGCCGAAGCGAACTTTTTTTAGATCGAGAACGACGTTCCGCAGCCACAGGACGAGGTGGCCTGCGGATTTTCGATACGGAACGATTGCCCCATCAGATCATCAATGAAATCGACGGTCGAGCCGTCAAGATATTGCAGCGATATGGCGTCGATCAGCACCGTGGCGCCATTCTTTTCAAAGACATGATCGTCTTCTGCGCGTGATGGGGCCATATCGAACGCATATTGGAAGCCCGAGCAGCCGCCGCCGCTGACGGAAATGCGCAACATGGTGCCGATAGGTTCTTTCGCGATGATGGTGTTGATGCGCTTTGCAGCGCGCTCTGTCACGATGATGGCCATGATGTTCCGGTTCTAATCCTGTTGCGCATTAGAGTGAAGCGCGTTCAACCGGCGATCCACCTGGAGCGCGCGTTACTCTGATAGGCTTGCGGTTCTTCCGATGCTATAGGTAAGCCCTATCGCGCAGGGCTTCAAGGGATCAAGCGCACATGGGGAGAGCAGGGTGAATTCATTCGGTGACAGATGGCGTGCCGCCTATGCCTGTGACCCGGCGACGAGCCGTGGACGGCTTTATGCAACGGACGCGTCACCCACCCGCAGCGAGTTCCAGCGCGACCGGGACCGCATTATCCATTCCTCGGCGTTCCGTCGCCTCAAACACAAGACTCAGGTTTTCGTCTATCACGAAGGCGATCACTACCGGACGCGCCTGACCCACACCATTGAAGTCGCTCAGATTTCCCGTGCCATTGCCCGGGCGCTTGGGCTTGATGAGGATCTTGCCGAGGCGCTGGCTCTATCGCACGATCTTGGCCATACGCCCTTCGGCCATTCCGGCGAAGATGCCCTGAAACGGTGCCTCAAGGATTGCGGCGGCTTCGACCATAACGCGCAAGCGTTGCGAATCGTCACCGATCTTGAACACCGTTATGCCGAACATGATGGTCTCAACCTTACGTGGGAAACGCTTGAAGGACTGGTCAAACACAACGGTCCATTGCTCGATGGGGTAGGGATGCCCACCGCACGCTACCGCGCCGAGGGCGTGCCGCGAGCGTTCGCCGATTACAACCGGCAGCAGGACCTTTGGCTTCAAACCTACGCCAGTGGCGAAGCCCAGGCGGCGGCCATTGCCGACGACATCGCCTATAATACTCATGACATTGATGACGGCCTGCGTGCAGGGTTATTCGCGCTGGATGAGTTACGCGAAGTCTCCTTGCTTGATATGATTCTTAACGAGATCGACGCGCGCTATCCTAAGCTGGATGAAGCGCGCCGGGGTCATGAACTGACCCGGCGGCTCATCACCCGCTTCGTTGAAGACGTGGTGCGGGAAAGCGGGCGGCGGATCGAGACGCTCAACCCGAAGAGCGCCGATGATATCCGTCATGCGGGTCGCGCTGTCGTCGCCTTTTCCGCAGATATGGAAATGGCTGATAAAGCCATCAAAAATTACCTCTATCCGCATATGTACCGGCACGAGCGGGTGATGGCGACGCGGCGCGAGGCAGAGCGCGTTGTTGAGCGTCTCTTTCGGCATTTCATTGCCCGCCCGCAGGAAATGCCAAGCGAATGGCAGATGGTGCCAGTCGATGCCGTGCATCAGGCGTGGCATGTGGCCGATTACATCGCCGGGATGACCGACCGATACGCCATTCTCGAACACGAACGGCTGATCGGCTCCGTTCCGAGCTTGCGCGAAGCGCTATAGCTGGATTAAGCAGTTTTGATTGAGCCCGTTGGGCATGAAGAGAGCCAAAGATAAAATGAATATTTTCGCGCTGTTTGAACGTCGTGTTGCGGATGCCATCAAGGCTCTGGTTGCGGAAGGCCGCTTGCCTGCCGGGCTCGACACCGCGCGCGTCGTGGTGGAGCCGCCGCGCGATGCCTCCCACGGCGATCTCGCCACCAATGCCGCGATGGTTCTCGCTAAGGATGCCAAGAGCAATCCCCGCGCGCTTGCTGAGATGATCGTTGAGAAACTTAAGGACGATAAGGATATCGTCAAGCTCGACATTGCCGGTCCGGGCTTCATTAACCTGACGCTGGCGCAGGATATATTCCATAACGTGCTACGCGAGGCACTGACGCTGGGGCGTGACTTTGGCAGTAGCAATCAGGGCAAGGGCCAGAAGGTCAATGTGGAATACGTCTCCGCCAACCCCACCGGCCCGATGCATGTCGGCCATGGCCGTGGTGCGGTATTCGGCGATGCGCTGGCCGGGCTGCTGGAGTTCGCCGGTTACGATGTGACACGCGAATATTACATCAATGACGCGGGTGCTCAGGTCGATGTGCTGGCGCGTTCTGCCCATCTGCGCTACCGCGAAGCGCTTGGCGAAACCATTGAAATTCCTGAGGGGCTTTATCCGGGCGATTATCTGGTGCCCGTTGGTGAGGCGCTGGCCAAGCAATATGGCGACAAGCTGAAAAGTCAGAGCGAGGCCGAATGGCTGCCGGTGGTGCGTTCTTTCGCCATCGACGCGATGATGGCGATGATCCGTGAGGACCTTGCCCGTCTCGATATCCGCCATGCGGTATTCTTCTCCGAGCGGTCGCTGACGAAGAACGGCACCGATGAAATCCGTAAAATGATTGATGACCTGCGCGGGCGCGGCCTGATCTATGAAGGACGCCTGCCGCCGCCCAAAGGCCAGTTGCCGGACGATTGGGAAGACCGCGAGCAGACGCTGTTCAAATCAACCGATTTTGGCGATGACGTGGATCGCGCCATCATGAAATCAGATGGCTCATACACCTATTTCGCGGCCGATATCGCCTATCACCATTCCAAGTTCCAGCGCGGCTTTGCGTCGATGATCGATATCTGGGGCGCGGACCACGGCGGCTACGTCAAGCGTATGCAGGCAGCGGTCAAGGCGATCACCGGCGGGAAGGGTGATCTCGATATAAAGCTGTGTCAGCTGGTGCGTTTGTTGCGCAATGGCGAGCCGGTCAAGATGTCCAAGCGTTCCGGGGAATTCGTGACGCTGCGTGAGGTGGTGGAAGAAGTTGGTTCCGACGCCGTGCGCTTCATGATGGTTTTCCGGAAAAATGACGGCACCCTGGACTTCGACCTCGCCAAGGTGGTCGAAATGGCCAAGGAAAATCCGGTTTTTTACGTGCAATATGCCCATGCACGTTGTGCTTCGGTGCTGCGCGAAGCGCAGCGCGTCTTCCCGAAAATCGATATCTCTGCCGCTGGGCTCGCCAAGAGCGACCTGTCTGCGGTGAACGATTCCTCCGAGCTCGACCTGTTCCGGTTGGTGGCGCAATATCCGCGTCAGGTTGAAGCCGCAGCCGCCAACCATGAGCCGCACCGCATCGCGTTCTATCTTTATGAGCTGGCCTCCAGCCTAAACAGTTTGTGGAACAAGGGCAAAGACTTGCCGCATTTGCGGTTTATTAACCAGGACGATGAGACAATAACGAGAGCCAGACTTGGGTTCGTCTGTGTCGTACGCGATGTATTGGCGTCCGGGCTGGCTGTTTTGGGGGTCTCTGCACCCGACGAGATGCGGTAATATTAAGCCGGAAACGTCGGGTAGGCCCTCTGTGAGATTTGTTGCGGCGTGAATTGGTGTTCACGCTGATGGAGGGAGCGGCCCGATGACTGAGCCGACGAAAACGCGCTTTACCATTGATCTCGAAGAGATCGATCGCCAGTTACGGCGCGCAGCTCCTGCGCCATTGGAGACGCCTGCGGCACGCCGTGAGCCGGTCATAGAGCCAGCTTCAAAAGCGGCTTTCGAAAAACGCAGTGCCGATGAGGTGTCGGGTTATGCACCCATGCCGCTGCTGCCGCCCATGTCGCCGCTGCCGCCCAGGACGCCGATGCTAACGCAGCCGCCGGTGCAAGCGCATGCGGGTGATCCATTGCGCGAACTTGCTCGCATCATAGGGCAGGACGATCCTTTCGATTCGATTCTTGGCAATCCCGCTGCGGGGACGCCTGTGGCGCCTCAGCCTTTAACTCCCAAGCCTGCGGAGTCATTGAGTCTTGGAGGCTCTGATTTTCGTGCTCATCAACCGGCTCCAGCTATGCCCAACGCGGCCGGCTTGCCGGAAGTTGGCAGTCTTGCCGATTATTTGCGCTCAGAAAGCCCGCGTCCTGGCACGCCAGCGGCTCCGTCTCAAGCGCCGTTGAATCGCCAAGTGCTGCCGTCCAGCTTGGATTTTGGTGCTTTGGAGGGGCTGGCGGCCAAGGCGAGCGGATCTGCCGTTGGTTCGCACGCGGCTGCCGCGCCGAGTCCTGTGCCTGTTAAGGCGGGAGCGTTCGAGGCCCCAGGCTATGCCCCGAAGCCGCTGTCATCCTGGCAAACGGAGGCCGTAGCTCCGCTTGCCCCAAAGTCAGATTTCGAAAATTATACGCCCTCATATGCCAACCCAAGCCTCGGCTACCAACCGGGCTATCAGCCGGAGGCGGAGTCGGAGCAGGAATTCGCTGAGCCGCCCCGGAGCAAAAAGTGGCTTTGGCGCGGTGTAATGGCCCTTGTCCTTCTTGGGGGGGCTACGGGTGGTTACGGATATATGCGCTCCAAGGGGATCGTCGGCGGCGGTGAGCCGCCGGTGGTTGTGGCCACGAGCGGACCAACCAAGGTTGCGCCGACCGTGCCCGATGGCAAGGAATTCCCGGATCAGAACAAGCAGATTTACCAGAACGGTGCCAAGGAAGTCCGGACGCAAATCGTCAACCGCGAAGAGCAGCCGGTTGATGTGCGGCAGGCAACCGGTGCCGTGAACAGTCCCCTGACCGATGCCAATAGTCTCGGCGCGGCGCGGAAGGTCAGAACAATCGTGGTTGCTTCAGACGGCCAGGTGCTCGGCGATGATGGCGCCCCCCCCGCGTCCGCTTCGCCTTCCTCGCAGCAACGGCCGCAGCCGCAACCACAGAAGCCGCTACCCTACGTTCCCGTGAGAGGAGCAGGGTCCAGCGCGCCCGTGATGCCGTCACCGGCCCCGGCACCGGTGCAGCAGGCTGCTGCGCCTACCGCCGTGACGCCGCCCCCCACACCAGCCCCGGTCCCGACGCCAACGCCATCACGCCCCCAGGCGGTTCAACCTTCCGCACCGCAAGCGGCCACACCAGCTCCTGCACCACAACGTGTGGCTGCAACGCTGCCGCCCGTGGAACGCCCGGCAGCACCGGTTGAACGCGCCGCAACGAGTGGCCCATATACGATCCAGTTTGGCATCGCCAAAAGTGATGCGGATGGCCGCGCGCAATTCGCCAGGATTAAGGCGCAACATAGCAAAATCTTGAACGGTGTTTCTGCAGCCATCCAGTCGGCCACGGTCAACGGTGCAACAATCTACCGCATCCGCAGCTCTGGTGTGTCGAAAGCGACGGGTGATGCTTTGTGCAGAGATCTCGTCGCGGCAGGCGGCTCCTGTTTTGTGGCCAAGAACTGACGCGCTGCCGTTCGGAAAGAAATAAATGACAATAAAAGCCGTTATTCTGGGGTGCTCCGGTTTCGTGTTGACCAGCGAGGAGCGGGCGTTCTTCAAGGCCGTCAACCCTTGGGGATTCATACTGTTCAAGCGTAATGTCGAGACGCCGGAGCAGGTGCGTGCGCTATGCGCGGTACTGCGTGACATCACCGGGCGGGCCGACACGCCGATCCTGATTGATCAGGAAGGCGGGCGCGTGCAGCGCATGGGACCGCCGCACTGGTCGGCCTATCCGTCGGGCCGCGCCTATGGCGAGGTGTTCGCACGAGATAAGGATAAGGGCCTCGACATGGCCCGCATCGGTGCGCGTTTGATTGCCGAGGATTTGCGCGCTGTGGGGATCACGGTCGATTGCCTGCCGGTGCTCGATGTTCCCGTTGCCGGGGCACACGATGTGATCGGTAACCGTGCCTATGGCGTGACACCGGATATTGTTGCGAAACTCGGGCGAGCCGCTTCCGAGGGGCTGCTGCAAGGCGGCGTTCTGCCGGTCCTCAAGCATATTCCTGGACATGGACGCGCAGGCGTAGACAGTCATCTCAGCTTGCCGGTGGTCGATGCTCCCCGTGCCGCTCTTGAAAGCGACTTTGCGCCGTTCCGCGATCTCGTCGATATGCCGCTGGCGATGACGGCGCATGTGATTTACACCGCCTATGATGCCAAGCGCCCGGCCACAACCTCACCGGTGGTAATGCGTGAGGTAATACGCGGTTTCATTGGCTATGACGGTCTGGTCATGAGCGATGATTTATCGATGCAGGCCTTGTCGGGTTCGCTTGATGAACGCGCGATGGCAGTGTTTGAAGCCGGGTGTGATATGGCCCTGCATTGCAATGGCCGCATGGATGAAATGTCCCTGGTGGTGAAAGCTGTGCCTATGCTCAATGGCAAGGCCGCACAACGGGCCGAACGCGCGCTCGCGCGTATTGCTGCCGGTCCTCAAGCCGCCGATATTCCCGAACTGCGTGCCCGCTTTACAGATTGCTTTCCTCCCCTGGTATGAGAGGCTTGCCAGCAGTGGGGCCTGACGTGCTAAGACGAGCCCATGGCACAGGAAATGCAATTTGAGGAGAGCGTGCGCGTCGAAACGGCGGAGGGGGAACCTGCGCTGATGATCGACGTCGATGGCTTTGAAGGGCCGCTCGACCTTTTGCTGGAACTCGCGCGTCGCCAGAAAATCGATCTGCACCGCATTTCCATTCTGGCGCTTGCTGAGCAATATCTCCTCTACATTGAAGAGGCGCGCAAGCTGCGGCTTGAGCTTGCCGCCGATTACCTCGTCATGGCGGCATGGCTCGCCTATCTCAAATCACGGCTGCTGCTGCCCGATCCCCCCAAGGATGATGAGCCGACCGTTGAGGAACTGGCTTCGGCACTTGCCGCACGCTTGCTGAGGCTGGAGACCATCCGCGAAGCGGCCCAGCTTCTTGCCGAGCGCAATCGCCTGGGCCGTGATGTCTTCGCCCGTGGCGCGCCGGAATCCATCAAAAGCATTCCGGTGGCGCAGTGGGATGTCTCGCTGTTTGATCTGCTATCGGCCTATGCCACGCAACGGCAAAAGATGCTCAATTCGCGGGTGACATTGCGCAAGCGGAATGTCTGGTCGCTGGAAGAAGCACGAGTTGCGCTGGAGCGTTTGCTCGGCTTCGCCAGCGACTGGGTCAATCTTGATGATTATCTCGTCCGCTATATGCCGGATGATTCGATGCGGCCCACAGTGCTGGCATCATCTTTGTCGGCGACTTTGGAAATGGTGAAGGAGGGGCGGTTGAACATCCATCAGGAGCGCGCCTTTGGGCCGCTTTGGCTGCGCCCAGCCGACACGAAGGAAAACTGATATGATGATGGAACCGCAGGAAGAGGAAGCCCCCGTGGAAAGGGTGCTCATTCCGCCGGAACATGAGGAATGTGTGCGCCTCACAGAGGCTCTTCTGTTCGCGTCTGCCCACCCGATGACCGATGAGGAACTTGTGGGCCGCCTGCCGGAAGGGGCGGACATTCCCCGTGTGATCACCGATCTTGAGGAATCCTATCGCTTACGTGGCGTCAATCTCGTTCGGGTTGCAGGGGGGTGGGCGTTCCGCACTGCCGCCGATCTCAGTTTCATGCTGGCGCGCAATGTCATTGAACCGCGTAAATTATCTCGCGCTGCTGTCGAGACATTGGCAATCATCGCCTATCACCAACCGGTGACACGTGCCGAGATGGAAGAGATTCGCGGCGTATCAACCTCGCGCGGCACCCTTGATACGTTGCTCGAAACAGGCTGGATCCGCCTGCGCGGTCGCCGTCGCTCGCCGGGGCGGCCAGTCACCTATGGAACGACCAAGGCCTTTCTCGAGCATTTCGGTCTTGATGCCATTGCCGATCTTCCGGGCCTCGAAGAACTGAAAGGCACCGGTCTGCTTGAAGGCCGTCTACCGCCGGGCCTGACATTGCCGTTGCCAAATGATGACGCAACGCTGCTACCCGATGAGGACCCGCTCGACGAAGGCGATCTGTTTTATGGCGCGCCAACCGAGGAGGATACTGAGGAGGCGTGAGGCACAATGCGGGTTCTGTGGTGATGACGGATCGTCGCAATTTGGGTGTTTTGTTGTGATTGCGCCACCTTGGCAAAATGAAAGCCTTGTTTTTCGTTGTGGCTGTCCGTAATTTCAAACCATGGCCGACGAACATTGGCTTGCTTGTGGACGACGTGCACTTTTAGTTGTACGGCTGTGATACTTACCTCATGGAAGATCGATCGCGGTCTTCATGACAGCATTCTGTAGTTAAGGTGTTGGCGTAAAGGCCAGCGCGGGAGGATTTTATGGGCGGTTTGAGTCTCATGCACTGGATTATCGTGGGTGTGATTGTTCTTGTGCTCTTCGGCGGACGCGGCAAGATATCCGATATCATGGGTGATGTGGCCAAGGGCATCAAGTCCTTCAAAAAAGGCATGGCCGATGAAGATGTGCCGCCTGCGCCGCCTCCTGCCCAGCCCAGCGAAACCATTCGCGCCGAGGCCCCGGTTGTGATCGAGCATCAGCGCGACATCGAAATTCCTGGGGCTCCGGCACCGAAAGCGCGCGCCAAGGCTCCGGCCAAAGCCGCGACTGCGAAGAAAGCTCCGGCGGCCGCCAAAGCCCCCGCTGTCAAGAAACCGGCGAGCCGTAAAAAGGCCGATAGCTGAAAGCAGTCGTGATTTCATGCTGTTGCTGAGCCAGAAAATGAAAGCCGGATCATGTTTGGCATGAGCGGGATGGAGATGATCGTCATCGCCGTGGTGGCCCTTGTGGCCATCGGGCCGAAGGACCTGCCCAAGGCATTGCGCATGGTGGGTCAGATCATGGCAAAGGTTCGCCGCATGGCGGGCGAGTTCCAGTCGCAGTTCAACGAGGCGATCCGTGAGGCCGACCTTGAAGAACTGCGCAAGAGCGCGTCCGACATCAACGATGCGGTTGCTCCCTTTAAAAGCGGGTTCGACCCGCTGAAAAGTGCGGGCGAACAGCTTAAAAATGCCATCGGCGAGGTGGCGCTGCCCGAACCAGTGGTGGTCGAGCCGTCCGCGCCCCTCGTGCCCAGTGAGCCGAAGAAGAGGGTGGCAAGAAAGCCTACCGTCAAGAAGGCGGAAGCTGTGGTGGAGCCGGTGGTCGAGCTGCCGGAAAAGGCAGAGCGCAAAAAGCCGCCCGCCAAGGCTAAAGCCACTCCTGTCAAAACCGCAGTACAGAGAATCCGCAAGGCCACAAAGCCGGATGAGAACGTCTAGATGAACGACGCAGCAGACGACCATATCGAAGCCTCACGCGCTCCGCTGATTGATCACCTGATCGAGCTGCGTTCTCGCCTGATGAAGGCACTCGTGGCGTTTTTCGTCATGTTCATCCTGTGCTTTGCGGTGTCCTCCTATATCTACAATATCCTGGTAGAGCCCTATGTCCATGCGGTCGGCTCGCCCGATAAGGCTCATCTGATTTATACCCACGGCCTTGAATTTTTTCAGACCAAAATTCTGGTCGCAGCCTTCGGCGCGGCCTTCCTGTCGTTTCCGGTTGTCGCCATCCAGATCTATAAATTCGTGGCGCCGGGCCTCTATAACAACGAGCGTCAGGCCTTCGTGCCTTATCTGATTGCAACTCCGGTTTTATTCACCATTGGCGCGTGCGTGGTGTATTTCATCGCCATGCCGCTGCTAATGAAGTTTTCGGTCGGAATGCAACAACTGGCGACGGCGGCTTCGCCCTCCATCACCTTCACGCCGAAGGTGAGCGAGTACCTGTCGCTCATCATGACGTTGATTTTTGCTTTTGGGCTGTGTTTCCAGTTGCCGGTGGTTCTTACGCTCTTGGCCAAGGCTGGGGTGATCACTGCCGATTTTCTCAAGGAAAAGCGGCGCTACGCTATCGTTGGCGTTTTCGTTATCGCTGCCATCTTCACGCCGCCGGATGTCATCAGCCAGTTCGCCCTCGCCATTCCGACGCTTCTGCTCTACGAGGCGTCCGTTATCAGCGTTGGCATGGTTGAAAAGAAACGCGAGGCGGAACGCGCTAAGCGTGAAGCGGAAGACGCCTGACCAAGGCTTTTTGAAACCCCACGGGAAATATGCTTCCCGGCGTGACAGCCGGGAAAATTCGGGCTACACCCGAAGGATGCCCGAGGGGCATAGTTTTTTAAAATTCCTCAAGGTTCGCCATGCACGATATCCGCTTCATTCGCGACAATCCCGAATTGTTCGACAAGGGGCTCTCAAGCCGTAAGCTCCAGCCGCTGGCGGCTGAGGCCATTGCTCTCGATGATCGGCGCAAGGCGGCGGTGACGGAGTTGCAGGCCTCGCTTGAGCGCCGCAATGCGCTGTCGAAAGAGATCGGCCAGGCCAAAGCGTCCAAGGATGAAGCGCGCGCGCAAAGCCTGATGGCAGAGGTGGCGACGCTGAAAGAGAGCATTCCGACGCTCGAAACTACAGAGCGCGAAGCACTGGCCCGCCTTGAGGACGTGCTGTCGTCAACGCCCAACACGCCCGGCAGCGATACGCCCGTCGGCCATGACGAGCACGATAATGTCGAGCGTCATCGTTTCGGCACGCCGCGCGACATCTCCGCTGCCAAACAGCATTTTGAAATCGGTGAGACGCTTGGCCTGATGGATTTCGAGACCGCGGCCAAAATGTCAGGCTCGCGCTTCGTGCTGCTGCGCGGGCAGCTTGCCCGGCTTGAGCGTGCGCTTGGCCACTTCATGCTGGACCTGCACACGCAGGAGCACGGCTACACTGAAATCAATCCGCCGATTCTGGTGCGCGACGATGCCATGTTTGGAACGGCGCAATTGCCCAAGTTCCGCGACGACCAATTCGCCGTCTCCAATGACCTGTGGTTGGTGCCGACCGCTGAGGTACCGCTCACCAATATGGTGCGCGAAAGCGTTATGGATGAAGAAGAACTGCCGCTGCGCGTCACCGCCCTGACGCCCTGTTTCCGCTTGGAGGCGGGTGCTGCCGGGCGTGATACACGCGGCATGTTGCGTCAGCACCAGTTCATGAAGGTCGAACTCGTCTCTGTGACGACGCCCGAAGCCTCGGCCGCCGAACATGAGCGGATGCTGACCTGCGCCGAAGCGGTGTTGAAAAGGCTCGATATTCCCTATCGCGTCATGACGTTGTGCACGGGTGACATGGGCTTTGCCTCCACCAAGACCTATGACATCGAGGCATGGCTGCCGGGGCAGGCGACCTATCGCGAAATTTCAAGCTGCTCGGTATGCGGCGATTTCCAGGCGCGGCGCATGAATGCACGCTACCGTCCCAAGGACGGCAAGGGGCCGCAATTCGTGCACACCCTCAATGGTTCCGGCATTGCGGTTGGGCGTGCCCTGATTGCCGTGATGGAAAATTATCAGAACGCGGACGGCACTGTCACCATCCCGTCGGCACTTCTTCCCTATATGGGGGGGCTCACCAAAATCGGAGGCTGACGAGAATGCGCATTCTGTGCACCAATGACGACGGTATTCATGGTCCTGGCCTTGCCGTTCTGGAAAATATTGCCCGACAGTTGACGGACGATGTGTGGGTGGTCGCACCCGAATACGATCAGAGTGGTGTTTCGCATTCGCTGTCTCTCAATGATCCCATGCGCCTACGTGAGATTTCACCGCGCCATTTCGCGGTTAAGGGAACGCCGACCGATTGCGTCATCATGGCGGTGCGCCGTATTATGGCAGATCACCGGCCAGATCTGGTATTGTCCGGCGTTAATCGCGGTCAGAATGTCGCCGAAGACGTTATCTATTCGGGGACAGTGGCGGGAGCGGTTGAGGCGACCATCATTGGCATTCCGGCCATCGCCATGTCGCAGACCTATGACCATCGCGCGCGCGGTTCCGTTCCGTGGCAATGCGCCGAGCACCATGGTGCCGACGTCATCCGCCAGATTCTCGCCCTCGGCATCCAGGCTGGCGGCTGCGTCAACGTCAATTTCCCCGGCTGTGAGCCGCATGAAGTCAGCGGCATCGAAGTGGTGACGCAGGGGCGGCGTGACCAGGATATTCTCGGCGTCGAACAGCGCCTGGATGGGCGGTCGATACCCTACTACTGGATAGGCTTTCAGCGCGGCGAGCAGGTGCCGGAAGAGGGCAGCGATCTATGGGCGATTGCCAATCGCTGCATCGCTGTCACGCCCTTGCGCATCGACATGACGGATCATTCCGTTCTCGCGCGCTATGCTCAAGGGTTCCTCGAAAAAGCGTCCCATTGAGCGGCTACATGCAGGATCTCTTCGACCAGGCTGACGTTGGTGCAGCGGCCTTTGTGCTGTCGCTTCGCGAGAAAGGCATTCGCTCAACTCCGGTGCTGCGTGCCATGGAGCAGGTGGGGCGTGATCTGTTCGCGCCGCACAAGTTTCGTGATCTGTCCCGCGCTGACGTGGCGTTGCCTTTGCCTTGTGGCCAGACGATGACCGGGCCGACTACAGTAGCACTCATGCTGGTGGCGCTGGGTCTTGAGGAGGGGCAGCGCGTGTTGGAAGTGGGGACAGGGTCGGGCTATGTCACTGCCCTGTTGGCCCGCATGGGAGGACAGGTTACCAGTGTCGAACGCCATCTCTCACTTGCCGCCAGTGCCCATGAGCGGTTGAAAAACGTGGGAGGAGGGCCGGGGGCGATGCTCGAAGTGGGTGACGGGCTGGTGGCGCGCCCGCGCGGCACGCTTTATGAACGCATTCTCCTGAACGGCGCGCTGCACGCCATTCCACAATCTATGACCGATTTGCTGCCCAATGGCGGGCGGTTGGTCGGCGCATTCTCGAAAGATGGTTTTCCCCGGCTGGTTACGGTCGAACGGCAGGCGGATGGGGCACTGCGGCAGGAGCTTGGAGGCTCGTTACGATTGTCTCCTTTGGTTAACGCTCAGCCGGTTTTTGCCTGAAAAGAGAATGATTTCTCCGAAAATGTTTACGAAGCAGGCGCTGCCGTTGATGATTCGGTCGAAAAAAAGCCCCGTTATCAAAGTTTTTTCGATTTGGAAACACTTACTTAACCTGAATACCGTTTAACTGTCACTCATCCTAGTTGCGTACTGTGTGAGTGTGAGTTGATGCGTAAACAAGTGTCTATTGGGCGGGGTGCCTTGTTGTCTCGTGTCGCCATCCTGACCATCATTGGTGGTCTGGCTGCGGCTTGCTCCGACTCTTCCCGCTTTGCTCGGAACCCGTTTTCCAATCCCTTTAGTGATGCTCCCGATGTGGAGCAGACCGCGTCGATCACGCCGCGCGCTAATCCGCAATATCAGGCGCCCTCGTATTCGTCGGCGCAGCCGGTGCCCGTGGTTTCGTCCCAGCCGATTCAACCGGTGGCGAATGTCGCGGGTGGCGGGTGGACTGCCGCAGGCGGAACATCAATCACGATCGCACAGGGCGATAATCTCAATTCCATTTCCAATCGCTATGGCGTGCCAACCAACGCCATTCTTTCTGCAAACGGAATGACGTCTGCCGCCCAGGTTGAGCCCGGCCGGTCCATCGTCATTCCGGTTTATAACGTCAACGCCGCCTCTGCTTCGCGTGTCGCCCCTGCGTCGGGTGCTGCTGCTCCGGCTGTTGCGCGTGCCCAATCGTCCGGCCTAGCACCCGTTAAGGCGAAGCCCCCGTTGCCGCCGGTGATCGCGAAGGGCAAGGCTGTCGAGCCGGTCGCTCCGGCTTCAGCTCACACGTTGAATAACCCCAAGCAGATGGCCGATGCCAAGCTGGTTGCCGGGCAGAAGACGGCGCAGGGTGCCGTGCAGAAGCCGGTTGTCGCGGGTAAGCAGCAGGTTGAACAAGCCAAGGCGACTGTTAAGCCGCAAGTGCCGGTGGTTGCTGCCTCTGCTGAGGTTGCCAAGCCCACCGCAGTCGCTCCGAAGGATGCTGACCAGACCGCGAGCTTGCCGTCTGCAGACAAATCAACGGCGGAATTCCGCTGGCCTGCCAAGGGTCGTGTTATTTCCGGGTTCGGCTCGGGCGGCAATAACGAAGGCATCAACATTTCGCTGCCGGAAGGCACGCCGGTGCGGGCAACCGAGACCGGTACGGTCACCTTCGCTGGCGATGATGTGAAATCCTACGGCAATCTCGTGCTGATTAAGCACGATAATGGCTACATCAGTGCATACGCCCATAACGGCACGCTCAACGTCAAGCGCGGTGAACGTGTTACACGTGGGCAGGTTATCGCGAAGTCGGGCCAGAGTGGCGATGTGACCTCGCCGCAGTTGCATTTCGAAATCCGCAAAGGTCCGAAGCCGGTTGATCCCGTTCCTTATCTCGGCGGCTGATTAAAATCGGCTTCGGCACTGGTCCGGAGCCGTTTTCACTCTACCTCTATGATTGAACGGTGCATTCGGCAGATTGCATGACAGTTTGATCGGCCCTTCGAGACCCCTGCTGATCATGAAAGAGGGCGGTGAAGCTCAGTCACCGCCCTCTTTTTTATGGTCAATCCAGCGGATGCTCCAGCCGACCGGCGACATCCTGAATATATTGCCAGGCCGTGCGGCCCGAGCGTGAACCACGGGTGGTCGCCCATTCCAGGGCATCACGGCGGGCTTCTTCCACGTCTATTTTCAGCTTGAAATGGTCGATATAGCCAAAAACCATTTCCAGGTATTCGTCCTGGCTGCATTTGTGGAAGCCGAGCCAGAGGCCAAAGCGGTCTGACAGCGAAACCTTCTCTTCCACGGCTTCACCGGGATTGATGGCGGTTGAACGCTCATTCTCCACCATTTCACGCGCCAGTATGTGCCGCCGGTTGGAGGTTGCGTAGAACACCACATTGTCAGGACGCCCTTCGATGCCGCCTTCGAGCACCGCTTTAAGCGACTTGTAGGAAGTGTCATTGCCGTCGAAAGACAGATCATCGCAGAAGACAATGAAACGATATGGAGCATCGCGCATCAGCAGCATGAGATCGGGCAGGGTTTCGACATCTTCCCGATGGATCTCCACGAGCTTAAGCCGCGCTGCCACGGCGGCATTGACCTTGGCATGGACCGCCTTGACCAGCGAAGATTTGCCCATGCCGCGTGCGCCCCATAGAAGGGCGTTGTTAGCGGGTAAACCGCGCGCGAAGCGGCTGGTATTGTCCTCAAGCGTGTCGCGCATGCGGTCGATGCCCCGCAACAGCGTCATCTCAATGCGGTTGACGCGCGGGACAGGTTGGAGCGCGCCGCTTTCGGGGTGCCAAATGAAGGCGTCGGCGCTGTTGAAATCCGGGATGGGATTGGGCTGGGGTGCAAGCCGCTCCAGTGCCTCGGCAATGCGTAGCAAGATCGCGGCGTTATCGGGTGGCAGATGGGGCTCAGAGTCAGTTTTTAAAGCCATGATCGCGCGACTCTCTCAATGGGAATGGATCGTGTTTACGGGATTTATCCCCCCCGCGCCATGGCCGGTTTTGCCGAGGCCATTAAAAACGTCGTGGTTTCCGCGATTACGCCTTTGCGTGAATCGGTATTCTCTGATATCCAACGCCAGTTGAATTAAGGAGAATTTGGTTTGATTACACCCGCTTTCGCTCAAGGAGCTGCCGCGGCCAGTGACCCCACTGGCGGCCTGATGAGCTTCGCCCCCATCATTTTGATCTTCATCGTGATGTATTTCTTCATGCTGCGTCCGCAACAGAAGAAGGCGAAGGAGCACCGCGAAATGCTGAACGCCGTCCGTCGTGGCGACGTGGTGGTGACCAGCGGCGGTGTCGTGGCTAAAGTGACCAAGGTCGTAGAAGGTCAGTCGGATATCGAGGTCGAGATTGCCGATGGCGTCAAGGTCAAGCTGGTCCGTGGCATGATCGCCGATGTGCGCACCCGCAGCGAGCCCCTCAATACCAAGGAGCCGCCGGCTCCGAAGGGCAAAGCCAAGGGCAAGGCCACTCCGGCGGAAAAGGCCAATGACAATGCGCCCGAGATTCCAGGCGCAGACGAAAAAAGCAAAGAATAGTTTTTCATCGATTTGATCTGTTTCATCCAGGGCGTGCGCCAAAAGCCATGCCCTGGTTTTTCTCTATCAGGAACAGATGCGCGCAACGCGCCCGCTGGTGATCCGGGAAAAGGCAAAGAATGAGTTGCTCTTACCCCCCGATCCCGGTTATTCCGTTCCTGAACGACGCAATGGCATTTTGCGTCGGTTTCATGCATTGTTCCCTCGTGTCGTTTAAGTGAGCCTGAAGGTATGCTTCGCATCTCCCGTTGGAAATTATGGTCGACGATCGGCGTCATTCTGCTTGGTCTGTTGCTCGCCTTCCCGAGCAGCATGGACGAGGATGGCCGCAAAGCCTTCATGGCCTCGGTCCCCGGTTGGGTTCCGCACTGGATCATCCCCCAGCGCGCCATCGTGCTTGGTCTTGATCTCCAGGGCGGCTCACAGGTGCTGCTTGAGGTCGATCAGAAAGATTTGATCTCCGGGCGTTCCGGCATGGTGGCGCAATTGCGTGACGATGTCCGTCGCACTCTCAGCGAGGAAAAAATCGGCATTGAAGGCGGTATTCGCACCTTGCCGCTCGGCGTGCAGATCCGCCTGTTACAACAGGCCGATCAAGCCCGCATTCTGCCGAAACTCCGCGCGCTTGTGCAGCCCATCGGTGGCGCGCTTTCGGGCGGCGGGCCGAACATGGTGGTGACGGTAACCCCCGAGAACGCCATTCAGATCGTCTACACTCCGGAAGGTGTCAATGAACGGGTGCGCCGCACCGTTGACAAGGCCATCGAAGTGGTGCGCCGTCGTATCGATAGTGACGGAACGAAAGAGCCAAGTATTCAACGCCAGGGCAATGACCGCATTCTTGTGCAAGTGCCTGGCCTTGGGGATCCGCAGAAACTGATGGATTTGCTCGGTACGACCGCCAAGCTCGAATTCCGTTTCCTGGCACGCCCCACCGATGCCGATGTTGATATGTTGCCCTATAAGGAGGGCAATGGTGCGCCGACCGCTGTTGAGCGCCAGGTGATAGTCAGTGGTGATGATCTCACCGATGCCTCCATTGGCTTCAGCCAGAACACTGGCGAGCCAGAAGTGAATTTCAAGCTCAATGCCCGTGGTGCCCAGCGTTTCGGTCAGGCCACTTCGCAGAATGTCGGGCGGCAGCTTGCCATCGTGCTCGACAATCAAGTAATTTCCGCCCCGCGCATTAACAGTGCAATTACCGGCGGTTCCGGTGTCATTACCGGGCAATATACCTCTGAATCCGCCAACACCTTCGCCATTCAGCTCCGCTCGGGCGCATTGCCTGCCAAACTGTCGATTGCTGAATCACGCACCGTCGGGCCAGGCCTGGGTAAGGATTCCATCGAAGCTGGTAAACTGGCCGTGATCGTTGCCACCATTTTCGTCGTTGTCTTCATGTTCGCGACCTATGGCGTGTTTGGGCTGTTTGCCAATATTGCACTGATCGTCCACGTCGGCCTGATTCTCGGCATGATGTCGGTATTGCAGGCCACCATGACGCTGCCCGGTATCGCCGGTATCGTGCTGACCATCGGCACGGCAGTCGATTCGAACGTGCTCATCTATGAGCGCATCCGTGAAGAATTCCATGAGGGGCGCAGTCTGGTTTCGTCTATTGAGGCTGGCTTCCAACGCGCCTTCGCCACCATCATTGATGCCAACAGCACCATGGCCATCGCCGCGTTGATCTTGTTCGGGCTCGGTTCCGGGCCGGTCAGGGGCTTTGCGGTGGTGTTCCTGCTTGGCATTCTGACCACGGTCATCACCGCGGTGACCCTGACGCGCATGATGATTGCCGTCTGGTATTCGTGGGCTCGTCCGAAAACCATTCCTTTCTGATCGCGTGGGCCCTCAAGGGCCGTCGGTTCAACGGTTTAAACTTTTAAGGTAACTCCATGCGTCTTCTCCGCATCTGGCCCGATAACACCAACGTCCACTTCATGGGACTGCGCCGGTTCAGCTTTCCGTTATCGGCACTCATGTCGATTGCGACCATTCTGCTGTTCTTCACCGTGAACATGAATATGGGTGTCGATTTCAAGGGCGGCACGTCGATCGATTATCAGGCAGTAAATGGCCAGCCCGATCTTTCCCAAGTGCGTCACATCACCAACAATCTTGGTTTTGGTGAAGCCGAAGTGCAGGAATACGGCAAGGGCGGCAGTTTCACCGTTCGCTTCAAGGAGCAGCCAGGTGGGCCGGATGCCGCCAATGCCCTTAGGGTTAAAACTGATGATGCGCTGGGCAAGGAATACATTCATCGTGACATGAAGACGGTCGGGCCGCGCGTCTCGGGTGAGTTGGTGCAATCGGGCACCATCGGTATCGTTGTTGCCGTCATCAGTGTGTTTCTCTATCTGTGGTTCCGTTTTGAGCGCGAACTGGCGCTTGGTGCCATTGTCGGCACCCTGCACGATATTGTCCTAACAATCGGCTTCTTCATGGTAACGCGCATTGAGTTCAATATGACCTCAATCGCCGCCATCCTCACCATTGTCGGTTACTCACTCAACGAAACCGTGGTGGTGTTTGACCGAACGCGTGAATTGATGCGGCGTTACAAAGCAATTCCCACCGAAAAGCTGCTCGATATCTCCATCAACCACACCATGTCGCGTACCGTGATGACCGCCATCACCACCTCGCTGTCGCTGCTGGCGCTGGTGCTGGTGGGCGGTGAGGCCATCCACGGCTTCGCCACTGTGATGCTGGCAGGTGTTGTGATCTGTACCTATTCCGCCATCTGCATCTCGACGCCGTCGCTGATCTATCTTGGCTTGAAGCTCTCTGGTGCGCACACCGCCGATGACGCCGAGGCGGCGGCCACCATGGGTCGTAAAAAGCCCGGAAAAGCCAGAGGCTGATATCATGCAACCCGGCCAGATCTATGACGGGTTCATCCCTGGCCGCTTCCCCATCGACGCCTATGGCGATGGGGGTTTTCGCTTCGCCGAGATGTCGCATCGCGGCTCTCTCCTCGTGTTGCCGTCGGGTGTTCATGCCTGGCGGCGAGACGAGGCTGTGGCACCGAACGCCGCTGGCCTTGAGGCGGATTTTTCCCTGATTATCGACAAGCTGAGGCAGGAGGCGGCGGATATCGACCTCCTGTTCATTGGCACCGGTTCAAGCATTGTGCCCATAACGTCGGGCCTGCGGACGAAGCTGGCCGAGGCCGGTATTCGCTTTGACGCCATGCAGACCGGTTCGGCACTGCGCACCTACAACATGCTGTTCGGAGAGCAGCGCCGCATCGCGGTTGCTGCCATCGCCGTCGCGTGAGCGCCATGGCGGAGCCTGACCTCTCGCTTGATTTTGCCTATCGCCATTGTGAAGCGCTGGTGCGCGAGCGTGATCCGGATCGCTATTTCGCAACCCTGTTCGCTCCCGCCGATAAACGCCCGCATCTTTACGCACTTTATGCCTTTAGCGCAGAGGTTGCCCATATAGAGGAAGTGACGCGCGAGCCGCTTACCGGCGAAATCCGCCTGCAATGGTGGCGCGATGCGTTGAACGAGCCGGAGCAGGGCGCAGCCAACCCCGTGGTCGCCGCGCTTGACGCCACCATCACCGCTTTCAACTTACCGCGCACCACGTTTGAAAACCTGATCGACGCCCACGCCTTCGACCTCTATTCCGAACCGATGCCGGATATCAACCAGCTTGAGGGTTATTGCGGCGAGATCTGTTCAGTGCTGTTCCAGGTGGCCGCGAGCATTCTTGCCGGGAAGATTGTCGATGTATCAGAGGCGGCAGGCCACGGCGGTGTGGCCGTTGCCATGACAGGCGTGATCCGCGCTTTCCCGTGGCACGCGCGCAGAGGCAAGGTCTATGTGCCGTTGACGCTGCTGCAAAAGCATGGCGCGGATATCGACAAGATCACCGAGGGCGGCGACGCTGAAGCGGTCAAGCGGGCATTGATGGATTTAAGAGCGCAAGCCCTGGATCATCTCCATAAGGCCCAAGAGGGGCTGAAGGCTCTCCCGGCTATGGTGAGACCCGCTTTCCTGCCGCTGACGCTGGTGCGTCCTTATCTCACGCTGCTGGAAGCTCGAACCTACCAGCCTTTCGAAACCATTCTCGATCGGGCGCAATGGCGCAAGCAATGGTGGTTGTGGCGAGCGACGCGGAAGTTGGGTTGAGAGCAACTGTATGGGGGAAAGTAATGCTGCCGTGGATTATTGGACTTACTGTTCGCCTTAAAATTATTCGCGTGTTGGTATTCTTCGCTATCGCATTGGCAAGTTACGGCACGGCGAATGCGCTCCCGCCGCCTGGTAAAACGCGTCCAACCGCAATGGTCTGTTATGAGGGAAAGAACCGCATGACTTTTACCTTCGATGGCAAAGGCGGTGCAAAGCTGGCGCGGATAGTGGGGAGCGAAATTACCCTCTTTGCCGATCTCAAGGAGCCAGACTGGACTGTCCGTCCTGTGTTGGAGCAGGGAGGCCTCAAGTTGCGAGTTGCCAATGCCCGTGGAGCGGTCCTGTTTATTCCTTTCATTGCCGAGAAAACGTATGCCCACATAACATGGAATGATCCGCCAAATTCCAAAGTTGACATGTTGTGCGACATCACTTTTACGGAATGACAAGTTTTTGATTACCGCATGGCGCGTTCTTGACGGCCCAATGCGGAAAGCAGTTTAAAGCCACACGGCCTTGGGGGCATGCTGATGCGACAGCTTGCTCCACTCTTTTCGCGTTTTCGTACGTGGTTTTTGCAGCCGCCGCAACTAAATTCCGGCTATCCACTCCGCCAAATCCACCCGCGCCCGATCTGTCAGCGCACCCTTCTTCGCCGCGGCTTTGGCCGGGCCGCGCAGGCGTTTGCCATCTTCGGCTTTGGGCATGTGTTCCAGTGGCGGCAACAGGCCGAAATTGACGTTCATCGGCTGGAAGGAGCGGGGGCCTTCGTCCTGGGTGACGATATGGCCGCCGGTGATGTGGTTGATCAATGCGCCGAGCGCCGTGGTGGCCGGGGGCGTGGTGAGCTGTTTGCCAAGCGCTTCGGCGGCGGCGAAGCGGCCGGTCATCAGGCCCATGGCGGCGCTTTCCACATAGCCTTCGCAGCCGGTGATCTGCCCGGCGAAGCGCAAGGCCGGGCGCACCTTGAGCTTCAACGTGCCGTCCAGCAATTTGGGCGAGTTGAGATAGGTGTTGCGGTGCAAGCCGCCGAGACGGGCAAATTCGGCGTTTTCCAAACCCGGAATCATACGGAATACGCGGGTCTGCTCGCCGTGTTTCAGCTTGGTCTGGAAACCGACCATGTTGAACAAGGTGCCGAGTGCATTGTCCTGACGCAGTTGCACAATGGCGTAGGCCTTAACCTCAGGGTTATGCGGGTTGGTGAGCCCCACCGGCTTCATCGGCCCGTGGCGTAGCGTCTCTCGGCCGCGCTCGGCCATCACTTCAACCGGCAGGCAGCCGTCGAAATAGGGCACCTTTTCCCATTCCTTGAAGCTGGTTTTTTCGCCGGTAATCAGCGCGTCGACAAAGGCCTCATATTGCTGCTGGTCCATCGGGCAGTTGAGGTAATCGGCGCCCGTGCCGCCGGGGCCTGCCTTGTCGTAACGCGACTGGAACCATGCCTTGCTCATATCGATGCTGTCGCGGTGGATGATCGGCGCGATGGCGTCAAAGAAGGACAATTCGGCTTCGCCGGTCAGCTCGCGGATCGCTTCCGCGAGCGCGGGTGAGGTGAGTGGGCCGGTGGCGATGATGACCGATGCCCAATCATCGGGGGGCAGGGCCGTCATTTCCTCGCGCACAATCGTCACCAGAGGGTGGCTTTCGAGTGCGGCTGTGACTGCTTCGGAAAAGCCAACCCGGTCCACCGCCAGTGCGCCGCCTGCGGGCACCTGATTTTTATCGGCCATGGCCATGATGAGGGAATTGAGGGTCCGCATCTCCTGATGCAACAGCCCAACCGCGTTGGCATTGGCGTCATCAGAGCGAAACGAATTGGAGCAGACGAGCTCGGCGAGCCCCTCCGTCTCGTGGGCATCGGTTTTACGCACCGGGCGCATCTCATGCAAAACGACTGGAACGCCGCTTTGCGCGATTTGCCAGGCTGCTTCCGAACCGGCGAGACCGCCGCCGATGACGTGAATGGGTGTGGTGTTGCTCATGGCGTAGGGGTAGCCGAGACGCGCGAGACCGGCAACGATTATTTGGTGCGCCTGCGCTCGTATGTAGCGCTCATGCTGCAGTTCAGTGGTGGACATTCTGATTAGATAGTTATATTTCCGAATTTATAATTTTTAATCACTGTGTTGCAAGTGTATATGCTTCGACATACTCTTTATTTTATGCATATTTTTCAACGCTCTAGATGATAGCTGGAGCAAAAAAATAGAAATTACATCCCGATCTCAGGGCGCTTTACCCATCAAATTTTTTCGTAGGGAAATTGCATTTTAGCTTAAGGGCTGCCGCGCTAATTTCTCTCGCCTCTGCACAAACACCAATCAAATTGCGACCCAAAACGGTACTTATGAGGACATTTTATGAATCATATTTCTCAGTGCATTCTGGCTTTTGGATATTCTAGTTTGGCCAAGCGCCTGTCGCTGGCGACTGGGCTTGCGCTTATTCTCAGCAGTCAGACGGCCATGGCGCAGCAACTCAGTGTGTCTGCCGGATCACCTGTGAGCCAAACAGGGGGCAGTTACACGAACACCAGTGCAGGTACCAACGGATCGGCGGTCTACGCCACGGGCTCCGGTAGTTCCATCACTGGCACCGGTCTCACCATCGGCAGCGGCGCCTTTACAACGGTATTCATGGTTACCGCAACAAACGGAGCTACCATTGATCTATCAAAATCAACCCTGAATGGTGGCTACGGCATCAGCGCCGACGGCAATAATTCGTCCATCACAATCTCGGGTGGCTCGATTACCAGCAGCCTCAACAGTGCGGCAACCGCCAGTAGCGAAAGCGCCATCTCTCTGACTGACGTAGCCATCAAATATAGCGGAGACGGCGTCGCAGCTGCCTTGGCCTATGGCGGGACGCTTAACTTCAAAGGCGGTTCGGTAACATCCACATCGACCGGTAGCTTAAGCGGTATCGCCGTCAGTAATCGCGGCGCAGTCGATATCGACGGCACTAAAGTGTCAGTGGCAGGAACGGGGTCGGCGATCCGTGTGTTGCAGGGAACGGCCAACGCAAAGAATTTCAATCTTCAAACTGTGGCTGCGAATGCTTATGGCTTTGACGCCAATATTGAGAGTAAGTCGACCCTGTCGAACGGCACGATTCACACGAAAGGCCAGAATGCATCCGGCATTTGGGCTGCGGGTAATTCCACCAGCCGAACAACCGTAACCGGCGACCATGTGACGATTGTAACAGAGGGTTTGAATGCCCACGGTATATTTGGCGACACCTATACCACCTTGGCGCTGAGCAATTCGTCCATCACGGTCAACCGTGCTTACGGCATTTATGTGCAGAACGGTGCCCTCGCTTCCTACGAGAATGGCACCATAACCAGCAATGGTGATAATGGCGTAGGCGTCCTTGCCTTCGGAGCGGATACGCGCGCTAATCTCGATAAAGCGACAGTTAAGACCACTGGTGCCGGAGCCGTCGGACTTTATTTCTCCAATGGCGGTGTTCTCGCGGCAAACAACAGTTCGGTCGAGACGCAAGGGATCAATTCCTACGGCTTGTATGTGGCTTCCGGTTCATCCGCTACCTTGACCAACACCTCAGTCAAGACCTCCGGGGCGGATGCCTTCGGTTTGGTGTTTGTGGGCGTTACCGCGAGAAATACCATCTCGCTGACGGGAGGCTCGGTGGCGGCGCTCGAGGCCGCCGCCGTTGTGGCCAATGGTGGAACCGACATCTTGCAGTTGAAGGATACGATCGTCTCCGGCAAGGGCCTGCTTGTCGTTGCCGGTGATTATCAAAGCACTTCCACAGGCTCGAAACTGAGCATCTCTGCGGACAACTCCATCCTCAGCGGCGGGGCACGCATCAGCGCGCTCTCGACCAATGACGTGACGCTGTCAAACGGCTCAATCTGGACACTGACAGCCGGTGCAGACGGCACGGCGGATTCCGCCGTGACCAGCCTCAAAGTTGAAAATAGCACGGTTGCTTTTGCCGCCCCAAAAGATGGCGTCTACCAGACGCTCACCGTTGGAACCGGCGCATCCGCCACTCCAGCATGGACCGGCAATGGCGCGACGCTTACGCTGAACACCCTGCTTAATGCAGGCGGCGCGCTTTCCAATCAACGGACCGACCGATTGCTCATCAACGGGAATGTCGCGGGTTCCACCCTGGTGCACGTCAATGGTGTTGCGGGTAGTCCCGGCGGTCTCACATCTCCCACAGGCCACAACCTGGCGAACGAGGGCATTTCGATTATCCAGGCATCGGGTGTTTCGACGGAGAAAGCATTCCAGCTTCTCGGCGGTTACACAACGCTGAGCGGATTGCCCTATCAATACACGCTCCACGCCTACGGCCCCACTGCGGCCAATGGTGCTGCAGCGGCCGATCAGCGTGTGGTTGCTGGCTCGGGTGATTTCTGGGACTATAGGCTGCAAAATGTCTATGTTGAACCACCGCTAGTCCCGCCCCCACCACCACCGTTAGTCCCCCCGCCACCGCCGCTAGTGCCCCCGCCACCGCCGGGACCTAAACCAGGACCAAAGCCGGGCCCGCCTCCGCGAGCTGTTGCTCCCCAGGTGGCGGCTTATATCGTAGCACCGACGGCGCTGTTCCAGGCGGGGTTGCAGGATATCTCTAATCTCCATCGCCGCCTCGGAGAAATACGCGACGACCGGGCGAGTGGTCGGAATAACGGTACCGGTGAGTTCTTTATGCGTGCCTACGGTGGCATCTATGAATACAGCTCAAATCGCAATGCCAAGTCCTATGGCTACGATGCCAATATTGACTATGCAGCCGTGCAGCTTGGCGGAAATCTCTATGCTCTCCAACAAAAATCCAGCGTCACCCGCTTTGGCGTTTCGGGGACCATCGGCACGTTATCGTTCGACCCGAAAAAGGTCGGCCACGCGACGCAAGGGGATGCTAACACCTGGTCGGTTTCGGCACATACGACCTATCTGCATAACAGCGGCTTCTATGTCGACGGGATCATTTCAACCGGCGCTTTCGACGGCGCTGCGTCGACCAGTTTGCGTGGCAAGACGGCGGATTTGAAGGGGACGAGCTTAGCGCTGTCGGTTGAGGCGGGTTATCCTTTCCACCTTGGCAACGGCCTCGCATTGGAACCTCAGGCACAGGCGATCTACCAACGCCTGATGTTCAACCGCGGCTTTGATGTCGATAATTTCGTGGTTGCACTTGGCGATCAGGATCAGGTCTTGGGCCGTTTCGGCGTACGTCTGACCAAGAACTTTTCAACCAATGCCGCACAACCAGTGACGGTTTACGCCAAAGCTAACGTCCTCCACGCCTTCTCAAGTGGTGGCAAGGTATTCTTAGGCGACACCTTCACCCTTGGCGATTTTGGCACGGCAATTGAGGGGGGGATTGGCATCAGTGCAAATCTTTCAAAGGCACTGTCTCTTTATGGCGATGTTGCTTACCAGCAAAAGGTCGGAAATTCGGGTGTTTCTGGCCTGTCCCTTACGGGAGGAGTGCGTTACGCCTTCTGAAGTCAGGGGTGTTCGTCGGGAGCGCCCCTCATTGCAGTAAATAGCCCTGGGTACTGCCACGAGCTAACGCCGAATGGTTGTGATGCACTCTTCGCAACGGAAAACGCCCGCCAGGGGCGGGCGCAGCAGCGAAAATTCGTGGGCCAAGGCCTACATATTATGCGATTGCGTGACGTTATCGATCCGGTAATTCTTCATGCCAAAAGAGCGGGCAACGCGAAAGCGCAGATAGGTGCGGAGTTTGGTCAAAATACGTGAAATAAACATTTGGATTTTCCCGGATCGTCGCTAACGCGGCTTATTGCTTTTAATGCCTTCTTGGCACGGTTCTCATATATCTTATGGACGCAGACCGAAATGTCAGGCTGGACCCAGAAGAGGCCTATACATCATTAATTGATGCACCTGCCTAAAAAACAAACGCCCGCCAAAGCGGGCGCCTCTCATCAGTAATGCCTGTGCCACTCACATATTGTGGGCGCGGGCGACATTGTCGATCTGATAACGGTTGATGCCGAGATCATCGAGTTCGCGATCGGTCAGGCGCGACAATTCGCGGATGGTATCCCGATAACGAAGGTACGCGCGGAACTTGGCCAACACATACGAAATAAACATTTTAGGCTCCCTCAGCCGCGCCTGGCGCCGCTGTTTATCGTTCCGATGCCTGAAGACATCGTGCCCGTCATATACACTACGACTTTAGGCTTATGCAGAGGGATACGCACATGTGAGCCATGCATTTGATGAATAGCTTTGGTCATATTTTATTGTGAAATTTTGCATTTGTAACAGCGCAAATTAATGATGATTAAAATTTGGGCGCTGTCTGAGAATGGTGGATAAAGCGGCAGATTACTCCACCGCTTTGGTCGTCGCCTTTTTCCGGCTCTTTGCCGGTTCCGGCATCTCGTCGATGATCGGAGGCGGGCGACGGCGCAGGACCTCTTTGAGGAACTTGCCGGTATAGCTTGCGGTGCTTGCGCAAATGTCTTCCGGCGTGCCTTCGGCAACGATCATGCCGCCCCCATCGCCACCTTCCGGGCCCATATCGATGACCCAGTCGGCGGTCTTGATGACTTCGAGATTATGCTCGATCACCACCACCGTATTGCCCTGTTCCACCAGTTCGTGCAGCACTTCCAGCAGTTTGGCAACATCGTGGAAGTGCAGGCCGGTGGTCGGCTCATCGAGGATATAGAGCGTGCGCCCGGTGGCGCGCTTTGATAGTTCCTTGGACAGTTTTACGCGTTGCGCCTCACCGCCCGAAAGCGTTGTGGCCTGCTGGCCGACCTTGATGTAGTTGAGGCCCACGCGCGACAGCATTTCCATCTTGTCGCGAATGGAGGGAACTGCCTTGAATAGGCCCTTGGCTTCCTCAACCGTCATGTCGAGCACATCGGCAATCGACTTTTCGCGGTATTTCACCTCAAGCGTCTCGCGGTCGTAGCGCTTGCCTTTGCACACGTCACAGGTGACGTAAACATCTGGCAGGAAGTGCATTTCGATCTTGATGACACCGTCGCCCTGACAGGCTTCACAACGCCCGCCCTTGACGTTGAACGAGAAGCGGCCCGGCTGATAGCCGCGCGCTTTGGCTTCGGGCAGGCCGGAGAACCATTCGCGGATTGGGGTGAACGCACCGATATAGGTCGCCGGGTTCGAGCGCGGCGTGCGGCCGATGGGCGACTGGTCGATATCAATGACCTTGTCGAGGTGCTCCAGTCCGTCAAGTTTTTCGAACGGGGCAGGGTGTTCCATCGAGCCGTTGAGCTTGCGCGCCACCGCCCGATAGAGTGTGTCGATGACCAGCGTTGACTTGCCACCGCCGGAAACCCCGGTAATGCAAGTGAAGGTTCCGAGCGGAATGGAAGCGGTGACGTTCTTCAGGTTGTTGCCACTTGCGCCAACGAGCTTGAGCATCCGCTCTTTCTGCGGTTTGCGGCGCTTGGTTGGTGTATGCACCGCCTTTTTCCCGGTGAGGTATTGACCGGTCAGTGACTGCGGGTTGCTCAGGATTTCACTGGGTGTGCCGCGCGCAACGATTTCGCCGCCATGGATGCCCGCGCCGGGACCAATGTCGAAAACATAATCGGCTTGGAGAATGGCGTCTTCGTCGTGCTCAACCACAATCACCGTATTGCCAAGGTCCCGCAGGCGCTTGAGGGTGCCGAGCAGGCGCTCGTTGTCGCGCTGGTGCAGGCCAATGGAAGGCTCGTCGAGCACGTAAAGCACTCCAGTCAGCCCGGAGCCAATCTGTGAGGCGAGGCGAATGCGCTGGCTCTCGCCGCCCGACAAGGTGCCGGAGGCGCGAGCGAGCGTCAGATATTCGAGGCCGACATCAAGCAGGAAGGTCAGGCGATCGTTGATTTCCTTGAGGATACGCGCGGCAATCTCGTTATGCTTCTGGTTGAGGCGGGCGGGGAGTGCTGTGAACCATTCACGGGCAGCGCGTACCGAAAGCCCTGTGGCTATGCCGATATCGCAATGGTCGATCTTCACCGCCAGCGCTTCCGGCTTCAACCGTTTTCCGCCGCAGGCGGCGCATGGGGTTTCGCTCATATAGCGGCTGATTTCTTCGCGCGACCACTCGCTTTCGGTTTCCTTATAACGCCGTTCCAGATTGGTGATGATGCCCTCAAACGGCTTCTTTACCTCGTAGGAGCGCACACCGTCTTCATAGGCGAAGCGGATATCCTCCTTGCCGGAGCCGCGCAGCAAAACAGCCTGCACGTGTTCAGGTAGGTCGAGCCATGGGGTCGTGAGCTGGAAACTGTAATGCTTGGCGAGCGCCTGCAATGTCTGACCGTAATAGGGTGAAGACGATTTGGCCCAAGGCGCGATGGCGCCGCGCTTCAGCGACAGCGCCGGTTCGGGAACCACGAGGTTTTCCGCCACCCGCATTTCATGGCCGATGCCTCCACAGGTGGGGCAGGCCCCGAATGGGTTGTTGAAGGAGAACAGGCGCGGTTCGATTTCAGGGATGGTGAATCCGGATTCGGGGCAGGCGAATTTTTGCGAGAAGATTGTGCGCTTCGCCTCCCCTTTATCGTCCTTCTCATCGGCAAATTCGATCACGGCAATGCCATCGGCCAGTTCCAGCGCCGTTTCGAACGATTCTGCAAGGCGCGCTGCGATATCGGCGCGCACCACCAACCGGTCCACCACCACATCAATGTCGTGCTTGAATTTCTTGTCGAGGGCCGGGGTATCGTCGATTTCGTAATAGGCACCATCAATGCGAACGCGCTGAAAGCCCTTCTTCTGAAGGTCGGCCAGTTCCTTACGATATTCGCCCTTGCGCCCGCGCACCATGGGGGCGAGCAGGTAGAGCCTTGTCTTCTCCGGCATGGCCAGCACCCGGTCCACCATCTGACTGATGGTCTGGCTCTCGATGGGCAGGCCGGTTGCGGGTGAATAAGGAATGCCGACGCGCGCCCATAACAGGCGCATGTAATCATAAATCTCGGTTACCGTGCCCACCGTCGAGCGCGGGTTCTTCGACGTGGTTTTCTGTTCGATGGAAATGGCAGGCGAAAGTCCGTCGATCTGATCAACATCGGGCTTCTGCATCATTTCCAGAAACTGGCGGGCGTAAGCCGACAGCGATTCCACATAGCGACGTTGGCCCTCGGCATAGATGGTGTCGAACGCAAGCGATGATTTGCCAGAGCCCGAAAGCCCGGTGAACACCACGAGCTTGTCGCGCGGGATCATCACATCGACGTTCTTCAGATTATGCTCGCGGGCGCCGCGCACGGTTATGACTCGGGCGGTCGGGTCCCCCGCCTTGGCGCGGTCGAAAAGGTCATTCAGGGCATGCATCGGATTTATGTGCTTCAGCTTTGGAAAAAACAGTCCGACCATCCCCGAAAGGCTGTTGCCGGGTCCTGTGTGTGATAGAACAAAACGAGTACTGCGACAAGCGCAAAAGCCGCGTCTTTGCCTCTCCGCCCGCTCTCATATGGGGAGTGGTTTTGTCGATGTCACCTGTGCGAGCCAGTTTATTCGAAAATCGGGTGCGGCTTTTCCGGGGCTGCTGTCAGCCATGCTGCGCCGGAAAGGATATCCGTGCCGGGATCAAAGCTATCAACCACCCATTCCTTGGCGAAAGCGTCGCGCACCGTGTAGCGCACCTTTTCACCGAGGAATATGCCCTGCAAAATATCGACCTTCAGGTTCAAATGGTTTGGCTGTTCTGCCCGGGCGAGGCGCAAAGATTCCGGCCGGATGCTGAGCGCACCTTCCGCCGCATGGCCTTCGGGAAGCCGTGTGGCAAGCGGCACCATGACATCTTTATAAAAGGCGCGGTTGCCGTCCATGCGCACATCAATCAGGTTGGTCGTGCCGATGAAATCGGCGACGAAGCGAGAATTGGGTCGATAATAGATATCAAGTGCACTTCCCGCCTGTTGAACGATGCCACGGTTCATGACCACGATCAGGTCACTCATCGCCAGCGCTTCCTGCTGGTCATGGGTGACGTAGATGGAGGTCAGTTGTAATTTCTGCTGGATTTGCCGCAACTCAAGCCGCACCGCCTCGCGCAGTTTGGCGTCAAGGTTGGAGAGCGGTTCGTCGAGCAGAAGGGCGTCGGGGTTCATTACCAGCGCCCGCGCAACAGCGACGCGCTGCTGCTGCCCGCCCGACATCTGGTGGGGGAAGCGGTCTTTGAGGGCGGAAAGCTGCATCAGCTCGAGCGCGTTCATCACCCTGCCGGGAACCTCGCCTGTTTGCAAGCGCCCGGACTTTACTTGCAGGCGCAGGCCATACGCCACATTGTCGAACACCGAGAGATGCGGGAATAGAGCGTATTCCTGAAACACCATGGCGGTATTGCGTGCGTAGGGTGGCACTTTATCGACACGCTTGCCTTGAATGAAGATTTCACCCTCATCCGGCTCATAAAAGCCTGCAATCATTCGCAGAAGCGTGGTCTTGCCGCAGCCGGACGGCGCGAGAAAGGTCACGAAGGAACGCGGCGGAATTTTGAGGTTCACGCCGTTAATGACCTGATTGGTGCCGAATACCTTGCTCACATTTTTCAGTTCAACGGCTGGAATTTCTTCCGACATGGTCTGGGCTCCCGCCTCTGTTTGAGGCTCGCAGAGCAAGGCGCGTTCAAGTGGAAACCGGTTAAACGCATAAAGCCTTGCGAAATACATCAAATGAGACCGAAGCGCGCGTCGGTCTGGGCTGGTCTCAATGGTTGAAGATGCGCACTTTATCGCGCAGGAAAATCTTGGCGACACCGAGGGTCACGACGATAGTCAGCATCATGCCCAGTGCCGTTGCACTGGCCTTGCCGTAATAGCCGTGGTCGGCGAGCGACAGGATGGAGATTGATGCCAGCATCCATTGCGGTGAGGTCAGGAAGATGACTGTCGACAGCGTGTTCATGTTTTTCAGGAAGCTGTAGATCAGGCTTGAGGATATGGCCCCGCGCAACATCGGAATGACGATGAGCCGGAAGGTGGTCGGGCTGTTGGCGCCAAGATTGGTCGAAGCCTCCTCGATGGATTTGTCGATCTGCTTGAAGGCGGAAATGGCGTTGCGGTAGCCCACCGGCAATTGCCGCAAAGTCATGCCGATGATGATGATGAGGGCGGTGCCGGTCAGCGACAATGGCGGCTTGTTGAATGCGAGGATCAGCGACAACCCGAGGAATGTTCCCGGCATCGAGATCGGCATAAGCGCCACGAAATCCAGCAGGCCTTTTCCCGGAAACATTTTGCGCGAAACAAGGAAGGCAGTGAACACCCCGAGTAACGTCGCCACCGCCGCCGCCGTGAGCGACAGGATCCAGCTATTGAACATATTGCTGGAGCGGAAAAACACTTCGGTGAAATTATCAAGGGTAACGGTGAAGTCGAAGCCGAAATTGGCGGTGAGGGCAAAGCACAGCACCACGGCAAAATTCAGCAGGATATAGGTGGCGACCACCGTGCAAAGAAGCCACAACAGAAACCGCCCGAGCGGGCCGATGGTGATGCGTGTCATGCCCGAAACCGGCTTGCCGGTGACGGTGACATAGGAGCCCCGGTCCAAAAAGTACTTTTGCAACAAAAACACCAGCAATGTCGGCAGAAGCAGCACGATGGATAGCACCGCCGCCACCGGCATGTCGAACGCGCCGGTGACCTGCTTATAGGCTTCGGTTGCCAGCATCCGGTGATTGCCGCCGATCAAGATCGGGTTGCCGAAATCGGCGAATGAATTGATGGCGACCAGCAGGAAGGCCGACAGAATGCCGGGCAGGGCCAACGGCAGGGTCACGGTGCGAAACAGTGTCCAGCCACGCGCGCCGAGATTTTGCGCGGCGAGCTCTAAGTTCGGGCTGATGGAGCGCAGCACACTGGAAATGGTCATATAGGCCAGCGGGAAGAAGGCGACGGTCTGCACCACCCACAACCCCACCCAACCATAGAGATCAACGCGCAGGCCGAGCATGTGGCGCGTGATCATGCCGTTGCGGCCAAACAGCATGATGAAGGCGAGGCCGGTGATCACCGAAGGGGCCATTAGCGGCAAAAGCACGATGAACCGGAAAAACGCCTTGCCGGGGATATCGGCGTAATTGACCGCATAGGCATAGCCGAAGCCGATCATCACCGCCGTTGCCGTGGCCAGCAGTGACGATAGCAGCGTGTTGCGCAGCGCATCGAGAAAAACCGCTTCGGAGAACACGCTCGCCCAGCTTGCGCTTGTGGGAAGCGCGCAGATCTTGAAGAGCGGGTAGAGAATGAACAGGCAAAACAGCACGATGACGATGCCCAGGCTGACCACGAGCGATGGCTCGCGCCAGGTGCGCCGCAGGTCTTCGGCCAAGCCTTTTCTTTCCTGAACAGCTTCGGAAATCGCCATTCTCTTCTCCGGTAAAATCAGATGGGATGCGCCGGGCGGGAGGGCGCCCGGCGTTGAATGGCAATTAAGCCGAGCGGTGCAGCGTGAGCTGGCTCACGGAATCGCCTTCCACTTGTCGAGCAAGCCCTTGCGCTGCTCGGAAGCCTTGGCGAAGCTGAAGTTCTTGTTGATCTGCATCTTGTCGAGAGCCACAGCACCCTTCGGCACGTCCACATCAGCGCGGGTTGAGAGCCGTTGCGTCATCTTGGAGTGGATGTCGCCCGCTTCCTTGCCAACCATGAATTCAGCAAAAGCCTTGGCCACGTCCCCATTGGGAGCGCCCTTGATCACCGACACTGCGCCGATTTCCCAGCCGGCGCCCTTGGGCACGAAGCTCACTATCGGCATGCCGCGCTCCACCAGCAGAAGCTGGTCGTGGATGAAGTTGATGCAGATGAGGTATTCGCCGCTACCGACCATCTGGGCGGGCTTGAAGCCTGAGCCGGGAAACTGTGCGACCTGACCTCGCAATTGCTTCATATATTCAAGCGCTTGCTGCTCGCCCTTTTCCTGAGCCACTGAAGCAATCAGGGTGTAGCCGGTGCCGCTCGTTGCCGGGTCCGGCATGACGATTTCGCCCTTGAAGGCCGGGTTCAGCAGGTCTTCAAGATTTTCTGGCATTTTCAGACCCTTCGAGGCGAAGGATTTGTCCCAGTATTGCTTATTGATACCAATGGCCAGCGGGCCGACATAGAAACCGGCCCAATAGCCGTCATTGTCGCGATAATAGGCGGGAATATCCTTTTCGCCGGTCTTGGAGCTATATTTTTCCAGCAACCCGGCATTTTTCAGGAATTCATGATTTTCCGCCGCGCCGCCCAGAATGGCATCGGCCTTGGGGGCGTCTTTCTCCGCCTGAACACGGGCTACTATTTCACCCGCAGATAACCGCAGGAAGCTGAAATCCGCACCTGTCTTCTTCTTGAATGCCTCGAGCAGGGCTTTGCCTTCATTCTCATGGAAGGCGACATAAACCACGAGCTTCTTGCCTTGCAGATTGGGCAGTTCTTGTGCCTGTGCCGTGGAAAGGCAGCACAGCAGCGGCAGAGCCGCAAGTCCAGAGAGCACTTTATTGAATAGTTTCATGTCAGCACCTCACTCATTGGCCGGATATCCGGGCTTCTTGCTAAAAGGCGGCTGTTGCGCGAGCGGGTACGATGATGAGCAAGAATGCTGGTGATGAGCCAATTCTCGCATGTGGCCCCCACAGCTCCGTTCATTTAGATCCCCCCCGGGAACAGGATATATCAGCTAAACACCGATTGGTGGTTTGAGCAAACGCCTTTTGAGCACCGCATGATGACAGTTGTGAATCGGTGAGATTGCCCTGCGATTTTTCGCTTGTCGGATAACTGGAACAAATATAGAACAAAGCCATGAGCGCAGTGTCCAGGGCGTAATTGTTTTTGGGGACGGGAAGTGCGGCACCTTGTTCTTGCCGTGGTTGCCAGTCACAAAGGCATTCAGATTTTAAGTGGAGAGTACGATGGCAGGCAGCGTCAACAAGGTCATTCTGGTCGGCAATCTGGGCCGGGATCCGGAAGTGCGGCGGATGGGGTCGGGTGATCCCGTTGTCAGTTTGCGCATTGCAACCTCCGAGACCTGGCGCGACAAGAACTCCGGCGAGCGCAAGGAAAAGACCGAATGGCATTCGGTGGTGATTTTCAATGAAAACCTCGCCAAGGTTGCCGAACAATACCTGCGCAAGGGCTCCAAGATTTACGTCGAAGGCCAGCTTCAGACCCGCAAATGGCAGGATCAGAGCGGCCAGGAACGCTACACCACCGAAATCGTTCTGCAGCGCTTCCGTGGCGAACTGACGATCCTCGACAGCCGCGGAAGTGGCGGCGGCGGCGGTGGCGGCGATGCGGGCGGCGGAGAATATGACGACATGGGCGGCGGTAGCAGCCAGGGCCAGATCAGCCGTGGTGGCGATTTCGGCGGCGGTCAGCAACGTTCCGCTCCGCAGAATGCCCCGGCGGGCGGTGGTCGCTCCAATGATCTAGACGACGATATTCCGTTCTAGAGTAGGGTGTGTTTTAAGGGGAAACCGGTTAAACGCACAAAGTCTTGAGAAATATACAAATGAGAGCAGGGTGTGTTTTCCGTATAAACATATCCTGTTCCAGGGTTCTGGGTCGACAAACCATTGAGCCACACCGGATGATGGATGGCATTAGGTAGCCCCCTTTTGTCCGGTGGCGTTGCAGAAACGCAGCACGTCAACACGCTTCACGTTATGGTGATAAAATCCGGAGCGGTATTTATTTTCGTTGAAATATCAATCGCTCCGATGCGGAGAGACTGACCGGCAGAGTGATGGCGCATGAATCATCGCACGACCGTTTCTGGAGGCCGTTTCTTGACACGTAAATCCACTCTTTCGATCGAGACTTTATCCGAACTCGGTGTGGAAAAACTTGCGCAAATGGTTTTCGAGGAGATCGAGCGAAATGCAGCTTTGAAGAAAGTCGCCAAGGCGGCTATTGCCGGTCTGAAAGGGCCGGAGGCGGTTGCCAAGTTGATCGACCGACGTCTCTCCGCGCTGGAGAAGGCAAAATCCCAAATTGGTTGGGAAAAAGAAAAGGCCTTCAGTGAGGATTTACGCGCTACAGTTGCCACCATGGCGAACGAACTCGGTCAGGCCTCGGCGATTATGGCTGTTGAGCGCCTAATTCGCTTCATTGCCACCAGCAATTCAGTTTATCAGCGCGTCGACGATTCCTACGGTCGCCTGCAGAATATTTATGCCGACGCTGTTGAAGCCTTGGGTGATTTGATTGCGAAAGTGGCTCCTCATGATGCCATGAAACTGCCGACCGCGATCGATGCCGCGCTCATGTTCAGCCAATATGGTCATCTGTCTGACGTCATAGAGGTTGTGGCGAAACACTTGCCGGAAGCTGAACTGGTGCTGTGGCAAAGCCGATTGGCGGATTTGCAGAAGCAGCAGGAGAATCAGGTTCGCAGTGATCGTGATTATGAGCGCAATTCCATGATCCGTCAGCTGCAAAACGCCCGCCAGATACTTGCCGGAGCATGCGGTGATATCGATGGCCTGATTGCGATTGAGGAAGCAAAATTACCTCAATCGCAGGATGTACTGGGTATTGCCGAGAAACTACTACTGGCTGATCGGCCTGCCGAAGCCCTTGAATGGGTTCGACGGGAGAAGCCGGGAGGATTGCGTTATTTGAGTTTGGCCAATCTTGCCGATGGTGAGATGCCGCGCCTTGCTCTGTCAGAAACGCGAACACTGCTGGAAGCGCGCATTCTCGATGCTTTGGGCGAGCAGGAAGCTGCCCTAAAATTGCTGTGGTCATCGTTCGAAGCATCGCTTTCGCCGAAACTCTTACGTATTTATATTAAAAAATTACCAGATTTTGAGGATTTCGATGCCCTCGACAAGGCTTTTGCCCATGTTGGCCACGCGAAGTCGATATATCAGGCGTTACAGTTTTTCCTTGAATGGCCCAAGCTTGATCTTGCCGGGGATCTGGTTCTCCGGAACTGCGAGAGGTGGGATGGTGCTTACTATAGATCTCTGGCACCCGCTGCACTCATTCTGGAGCAAAGCGACCAACCACTGGCTGCAACAATTCTCTATCGTGCGTTGCTCGACGGTATCCTGCTTCGCAGCCATTCCAAAGCTTATGGATATGGTGCGGAGTATTTGGAAAAACTGGATGAACTCGCAAAGCAAGAGGTCGTTGCTGAAGCAACTGCCTTTCAAAGCCATACAAACTATCGTCTGTCACTAAGGCAGAAGCACGGCAGGAAAAGTGGCTTTTGGCAGTTGGTCGAAGACTAGAACAAAGCGCGTTTCATATTTGAGGCTCTTTGCTTACTTGCAGGGCTTTCAGGGAAAAGGACATTCTTGTGACAGCATCGCTAGTTCTGGTCGAGCGTTTTAACCGCACGCTGCTGCGGGCAACGAGCGTGAGCTTTGCCTTACAGGAATGGTGCGGAGACACCATTCGCTCCGTAAAGATCGAAGATGTCACCAAACCGGCGACGCCCGAACAGCGGCGACGGCTCGGTATCTCGCCCCAGCAGGCAGTGGAATATCGCAGCGTGCATCTGGTTTGCCGTGACACCGTCATCACCCACGCCGAAATCTGGTATTTGCCAGATTGCCTGACAGCCGAAATGCGCGATAGCCTGCGGACCACCGAACTGCCATTCGGCGTGGTGGTGCAGGCGCTCCGGCAGAAGCGTGAGAATTTTGCCGTCTATGAACGTGCCTCGCCTTTTATTTTCGAACATCGCGCCGTGCTGGTCACAGGCACAGGAACGCCGTTCGGCATCGTGCACGAACGCCACCGGGCCGAGGTTCTCGCCTTCCATGGGCAAAGTACCAATGGCGCGCAGGCTGCCAATTAAGAACGAGATCCGCGCGCATCTGCCATACCTTAAGAGCATTGCATCCCATGCAGGCTTGCGCGAAATTAATGGCGTTCTCATTTCTGGAAAATAAGGCCGATCCGCTAAGGGATGCGGGCGCGACAGAGGAGGGGCGGTATGGCTGGCAGTTTCTTCAGTGAATTGATGTCCACCCTGTTTGAGCGCCGTTTCGGAAGACTGACGCAGAACGGCAAGCGCCCCATTGTTGAACTCTGCGAAGAACTCATGTCCGGTGTTGGGGAAGTCTCCGGCGTGCGCATCGCCCGTGAAATTCTCGCCTGTTACCGCCAGATGGATAGCGACGCCAAGGTGGTGTTCTTCCGCTATCTCACCGACAAGCTCGACATCATTCCTGAAAAGCTCATCAACGCCGCCACCGCTTATGCACAAACGCCCGATGGAGAGCATCTTGGCGCGGTGATTACCGCCGCTGAGCCGCGCCGCCAGGAATTGCTGCGGCGCATCAATCAGGCTCCCGGCGCGACGGGAGATCTCGTGCGCATCCGCCTTGATCTGCTGAGCGTGCTGAAGCAACACCCCGAGTTCGCGCGGGCTGACCTCGATTTTGCACATCTGTTTCGGGCGTGGTTCAATCGCGGCTTTCTGGTGCTGCGCCACATTGATTGGGGCACACCGGCGGCGCTGCTGGAAAAGATCATTGAATACGAGGCGGTGCACACCATTAATGATTGGAATGATCTGCGCCGCCGCCTGATGCCCGCCGATCGGCGCTGCTTCGCTTTCTTTCACCCGGCGATGCCCAATGAGCCGCTGATTTTCGTCGAAGTGGCGCTGACCCGCGATATTCCGGGCTCCATCCAGGAACTTTTGGCAGAGGAGCGCCCGATTCTCGAGCCAAACAAAGCCAAAACCGCCGTGTTCTATTCCATCTCCAACTGTCAGGAGGGCTTGCGCGGCATCTCGTTCGGCAACTCGCTGATCAAGCATGTGGTTGAGGAGCTGAGCCGCGAACTGCCGCATCTTGAGACCTTCGTAACCCTGTCGCCGATGCCCGGCTTCGCGCAGTGGTTGAAGGAGCGCGCCAGCGCAGGGGAGGCGGATGCTGTGAGCTTGCTGGCAACGGTGCAACAAGACCCCGCCGCGCTGGAAGCCGCGGCAGAAACCACCCAGCAGCTCGCCGCGCGCTATCTGCTCGAAGGCACAAGCGCCAAAGGCTTTCCCCTCGACCCCGTCGCCCGCTTCCACCTCGGTAACGGCGCGCTCGCCCATCGCGTCCACGCACTCGCCGATCGTTCCAAAAACGGTCTCAAACAATCCTGCGGCGCCATGGTCAATTACCTCTATGATCTGAAAGCCGTCGAACAAAACCACGAAAACTACGCCGCAGATGGCACCGTCACCGCATCCAGGGAAATCCGGGCGCTGGTGAAAGCGAGCGAGAAGGCGCGCCAGAACAACAGCCAGACGGCCCGCCCCCAAGAGGGAAATATCGAAGAGCTTCCATAAGCGCGGGCATTAAAGCAGAGGTGATTATTGACCATCAGGTTCCGCATGCGGCTTGACGGTGCTTCCACGATGAGAGTGTCTCTCAATATCTCATTCTGCTTTTTTTGTTCGTGATATCGCTTAAAAATCAGGAGCTAAGCCTGGTAGCAGCGTGAAAATTTTCGGAAAATTTTATTTACAAAAAGGCTCTTCAAGCCTAACAGTTGATTCACAAAAAACAGTTTAATAATTTCTGCTTTCTCCTGGGACTAACGCCTGTCGGTTTCTTCTTACGCTCTTGCAGCGAGGTCGTCATGGCTCGTCCGCTTACCCCAAGTTCTGTTTCCCGCCGTTCCTTTTTAGAAGGCACCGCCGCTCTCGGCGTCGCTTCCATATTCGGTTCTTCCATTCTTGCCACTGGCGCCAAGGCGCAGACCGCTGCCGCCAATGCAAACGTCTTGAGTGCGTCGCACTGGGGCTTGTTTCGCGCCAAGGTTGAAGGCGGTATTTTCAAGGAAATAAAGCCATTTGAGGGCGATAAGCGCCCATCTAAAATTTTGCCGGGCGTGCTCGACGCGGTCTATTCCCCCACGCGCATCAAATATCCCATGGTTCGCGCTGGCTATCTCAAAGATGGCCCCAAGAGCGACCGTTCCAAACGGGGCGCGGATGAATATGTGCGCGTGACCTGGGAGAAGGCCCTCGACCTCATCGCCGATGAGATGAAGCGGGTTGCCACGGAATACGGGCCGTCATCAATATTCGTCGGCTCCTACGGCTGGCATTCGCCGGGCAAGTTGCATAATTCCGTCACCTGTTTGCAGCGCATGGCCAGCTTCCTCGGTGAGTGCACCATGCACACCGGCACCTATTCCTCCGGTGCCACGCGCATCATCCTGCCGCATGTGACCGGGCGCATGGAGCACCTCCAGCCGCAAACCTCGTGGCCGGTGCTGATCGCCAACACCGAGATTGCAGTGATGTGGGGCGCGGATCTCCTCGTCACCAACGACATCTGCGACAACCTCACCACGCACGAATGCTACGAGTGGTTCGAGGCCTTCAAGAAGAAGGGCACCAAGGTCATTTGCATCGACCCGGTGCGGACGGCGAGCGCGAAATACTTTAACGCGGAATGGATTGCTCCCCGGCCGAATACCGACGTGGCGCTTATGCTCGGCATCGCCCACACGCTCATGGCCGAAAAGCTGCATGATGCCAAATTCCTGGAAACCTACACCACCGGGTTTGACCAGTTTGCGGCCTACCTGAAGGGCGAAAAGGACCAGACGCCGAAAACCGCCGAATGGGCGGCCAAGATCGCCGGCCTCGACGCGGCCCTGATCAAGCGCCTGGCACATGATTTCGCCAAGAACCGCACCATGCTGATGGGCGGCCTGTCGCTCCAGCGCGGGCACCATGGCGAGCAAACCCATTGGATGATGATCACCCTGGCCTCGATGCTCGGCCAGATTGGCCTGCCCGGCGGCGGCTTTGGCATGTCATACCACGTCGATGACGGCGGTGTGCCGGCAACCAATGGCCCGGCCTTGCCTGGCCTGTCATCGAAACCGGCCACTCCCGGACAGCCGTTGGCGGTGGAAAAGACCAAGGCAGGCCAGACGCCGCCCTCGAAAGCCATCCCCTGCGCCCGGATCGTGGACATGCTGGAAAACCCCGGCAAAACCATCGACTTCAACGGCCAGAAGGTGGTGTATCCGGATGTTCGGCTGGTCTACTGGGCCGGTGGCAACCCGTTCATGCATCACCAGGATCGCAACCGGATGCTGAAGGCCTATCAGAAAATCGAAACCTTCATCGTCAATGAGTGCCAGTGGACGGCATCTGCGCGCCATGCCGATATCGTTCTGCCGGCCACAACCACCTGTGAGCGGGACGATATCGTCGATCACGGCTATTACACCAACAGCGGCATCATCCCGATGAAGAAGATCGTCGAGCCGTTATATGAGGCCCGCGACGATTACGAAATCTTCCGCGAGCTGTCCAAGCGGCTGGGTCGGGAGAAGGAATACACCGAAGGCAAGAGCCAGATGGACTGGATCAAGAGCTTCTATGATCAGGCCGCGAAACAGGCCGCCGCCAAAAAGCTCCCCATGCCGTCCTTCGATGAGTTCTGGAACAAGAACGAACCGGTGTTCTTCCCGATCACGCAAGAAGGGCGCGATTTCATCGCCAATAAGGAGTTCCGGGACGATCCGCTCCTGTCGGCGCTGCCAACCCCCTCGGGCAAAATCGAGATATTCTCGAAGAACATCGACAAGATGGGCTACGACGATTGCAAGGGCCACCCAACCTGGATGGAACCTGCGGAATGGCTTGGTGGCAAGACAGTGGACAAATATCCGCTGCATGTGATCTCAAGCCATTCGTCCATGCGCCTGCATTCCCAGCTTTGCGGCACCGTGCTGCGCAAGCAATACGCGGTGGCCGAGCGCGAACCCTGCCTCATCAACCCCAAGGACGCCGCCGCCCGTGGCATCAAGGCGGGCGATGTGGTGCGCGTGTTCAATGGTCGCGGCCAAATGCTGGCCGGGGCTGTCCTGACAGATGATATCCGCGAAGGCGTGGTGCGCGTTTGTGAAGGGGGCTGGTATGACCCGGCAGAGCCGGGCAAGGCAGGAACGCTTTGCAAATACGGCGACGTCAACGTCCTGACCCTCGACATAGGCACCTCGAAACTCGCACAATCAAACATCGCGCACACGGTCACCGCGCAAATGGAGAAATATACTGGCCCAGCCCATGCCGTGACGGTGTTTACGACCCCGAAAAACGGGTGATTTTGAGGGTTTTCGCAATGGCTTGAGTGCCAGAGCGGGAGCATAAGAAGAATGGTGGCGGGCTCAGTGATGGGCCCGCCGCTTTGTTAGCGTTGACGGCAGATTGTTGGCTTCCACAACATTAGTGCAATTCAAGCGGCTGTAAGCGCAACCTTGACAAGCGAGTGCATTTATTACTAGTCCCTGAAGGACCAAGAAAAGGGGAGCTCATGTTGCGGTCCGCATTTTTTTCTACCGCTTTAGCTGTTTCGCTGACGTTGGTGAGCGTCTCCGCCAAAAGCGAATGGGTCCAATTGCCCCAACAACCACACATGCCAACATATTTTTTTGATCCAAGAGATATGGTCAATAAAAATGGATTCGTTACTTATAAAGTATTAGGATCGTTCAAAGATCTACGCGACAAACCTAAAGAGGTTAGTTATAATTCGGTAATCATGCTATTTTTGGCGGATTGCAATAAAAAAACAACTAAAGCCAATAACCTCCAGCCGAGCTGGAGGTTTGAAATGTGAACCGCTCGAAGCGGTTTGAGTTATGTATTCCTGTTAAACAGGCTGAGTGCGTCCAGCCGTTTGTCTTCCTTCTCTTGGTTCTGGATGTAAGCGCGAACGGTTCTCTCATCCGCACCTATGGTCGAGACATAATAGCCGCGCGCCCAGAATTTATGTCCCACAAAATTCTGCTTCTTGTTGGCGATATTCTGCGCAATCCAGATCGAGCTTTTTCCTTTGATAAATCCGATGATTTTTGAAACGGCCTCCTTGGGAGGAATTGAGATCAGCATATGAACGTGATCCAGCATCAAGTGCCCCTCCTCAATGCGACAGCCCTTCTGTAGCGCCAGACGGTGAAAAACATCTCTGAGTTCTCGACGAACAGCCCCAAATAACGCTTTCTTGCGATACTTTGGCGTAAAAACAACGTGATATTTACAGTCCCAAGTACTGTGATTTAAATGATCCGTGACTTCGGTCATGGGGATCTCCTGAAATTAGGCTTCGAGCGGTCGCAGCCATTTTCGGGAGATCTCTCTTATATGTAAAACATCAGGGGTCCTCCGGCAGAGCCGGAGGTTTAGCATTCGGGATAATTATAAACCAAGATTACTATCTACATGAGTTAATGGCTTCAGGGAAACCTGATTTTTCTATAAAATATCAAGATGCAGATGAGCAAGTGGCGTCACCAAATGCTCCGCTTGGGGCTGTCGTTTTGGCGGCGTGCAAATAAAGGCTGTAACGGCACGACATTTATGTTTATTGTTATGTATATTCTTACATTTATTTTATCGCAATAAAATAACAGGTATATAAGTAAGGTGACATCATAGTTAAATAAATTCTACTATGGTGAAAATTTACTAAATTATCCTGAGAATGCTGTTAGCCAAAGCCTTGGTTTATGGTGTAACGATCTGAAAGAGCATGATAAAACTTGAATCATGCCTCATGGGACTGCTTACCGATCTGATCATTGCCTTGCCGGAGACAACCCCGGCAATCGTTCAGGAATACCCAGAGCATCGTAAGTGGCCGGTATTGGAAATGAAGGGCGTCGATAACGCAGCCCTTGCGGCTTTGGCCTCGGCATGGGGTGACGCAAAGCTGGCGGACATACTGGAAACCAGCAAAATTTTGGCGACTCGTGGCGACAACGGACCCTGGATTTTAGTTGTCCCTGACAGTTTTCGCGACCGTCTTGCTGCCGTGAAAACTGAAAATATCCCCAAATTGGCCGAAGTTTGGATCAATCAAGGCGATATGAAATATGGCGGGAGGAATTCAGCCGACGCCGAAATGCTGCTCCTCTCGCTTCGAGACTTTGCATTGACCGCAATTGAAATGCGCAAGCCGCTATTGCTCTGGATGTCACTCTGACCAATCTAGCGCCCGTTCTCGCTGAGCATCGGGCCAGTTTCGAATTGCGGAATTGCGTTGGATTAAGGAGATTTCGGTGACAGGTGGGGTGATTGCGTAAGCTCCCCCATCAATTTACAGTCTCCGTCCTGCGGGCCGATACACCGATACGAGCCTGCGTTTCACCCAACTTCAATCACCCGTTCTTCTCGAAACCCTGCTGCCATGAAATGCGGCCCTGCCGTATTGGCCACTATCCGGGTGCCATTTTGGCGTTCAAAATCAACGCAGTGATGAGTGTGCCCGTGAATCCACAACGCTGCCCGGCCACTATCGGTCAAGTGTGAAAGATCAGAAGCACAATTGCCCGCCCGCCATGTGCCCCGCATGCCTTTCGGCAGACAATCGGGGTGCGGGGCGTGGTGTGTGACGACGACGTTGGGCGCTTCTCCCGGCTCGGCGAGCAAGGCTTCCAGTGTGGTCCGCGCTTTGCGATGCAATCTTGCACTGTCGCCTATCGTAATCAGATGCGAGCCGCCATCATGTTCTATATCGATCTGTTCGCCGGTTTCTGCGTGAGGGGCGGGCGCTCCGGCGAGGGCATAATCCGACCATAACGTGCCACCGATAAACCGGCACCCGGCAAGCGTCGTGGCGCTATCGTTGAGGAACGTGATGCCGAATTTTGGAGCGAGGGCTGTGGCAAGCGCGATATTCTCGTTCAGCACGCCATTCCAGTGCTCATGATTGCCCATGACAAACACAACCGGCTTCTTGCCTGCCAGTCTGCGCAAGATCTGAAACGCGCCGGTGCAATCTCCCTCCAGAATATCGCCAGCGGCAACGAGCACGTCAAACTCAGGGCTGCGGGGCTGATACATTTCCGGGTAGGGCGCTGTTTCCAGATGCAAATCAGACATGATCCAGAGTTTGGGCATGGCGGTTCCTTAAACGTGTTCTCCTACCCTATGGTGTGAGAAATGACTTTTCCGGTGCAATCACACATCGACCACCAGCGCCTCATCAAATTTCGCGTTCTCTCCTGGGTAGCCATGCGGATTGCAGAGAATGCGGGTTTTGCCAACCCGATAGTCGAAACAATCATGGACGTGACCGTGTATCCAGAGGTCCGGCGCGCCTGCTGTCATGACAGGGGTCCGGTCGGACACAAAGGCCGCTGTCAGCGGATCACCCTTAAACCTCGGATGGATTGAGCCAGGATGTGGCGCATGGTGCGTGACAACGACAGTCGGCCCATCGAAGGGTTGCGCAAGCGCTGCTTTGATATGGGCAACGCTTTCTTTGTGCCGCTCCGCGGCGTGATGGGGGGAGAAACGCACGGCTGCGGGTGAACCGTTCTTCGAGCCATCGGCCGCGATGTAGTCAAAATCATTTAAAAAACGCTGCGCAGCATCAATATTATCGAGATAGCAATGCTCCCCGCCCAAGAGAAAGTCGGTCCATAGAGTTGCGCCTATGAACCGGATACCATCGATAACGGTTTCTGCATTTTCCAGAAATCGGACGTTTTGCGTTGCCTCAGAACTTGTCGCGGCACAGCGATATTCGTGCTGAAGATGGCGATGATAAAATTCATGGTTGCCAGCGAGCAGGATCACCGGCTGGTCTGTCAATTCCTTCGCATAGCTGACCGCATTCTCGCACCCCACATGGATATCACCGGCAAGCACGAGGATGTCATGATCCGGAATGTGCGCAGGCCGCCACGGCTCTTGCATGAATTCCAGATGCAAATCAGATATGATCCAGAGTTTTGCCACAGGCGAGTTCCTTTGAAAAATCTTACTCTATGGCCGGAGAAGCGATAGGTGTTGTGATCGCGTGGGGCGAAATCATTTCCACTGCGGTGAAATGTGCATAGAACTTGGCAAAATACGCATTCTGGCTCCTGAAATTTACTATTTTCCCATGCTTCAGAGCTTGCGATTATTCGGCTCTAGGAACCCGTTTAGCCTTGCGCTCCTTCGAGGTTTGGACAAACGACTGCAATACCTTGCTATGAAATGCGGTGCTGAACCGTCCAATCCTTGCATTGGGATCAAAATAAAACGACGTTTCAAGAATGTCGTGATTGTACTCGTCCAGCATGACCCATAGCGGCATGTTATCCAAACCTGCTCGCCGCCGCTCAATCTGTGGAACTTCCATTGCCACACGGTTTGGGGGAGGTTGCGAGGATGTTACAGGCAGAATAAACAGATTTGTCTTGCCGCCGCTATCGACCAACGCGGCCACCACAGAAATCGGGCGCGCTTTCCGCCCTTCGGTTTCACCGCCTTCACTTTGCCAGCGCCAAAGATAATCATAGCGCCATACATCGCCAGCAACTGGCTTACTCATCCTGTTTGCCCCCGATGTCTTCGGCTAAGGCTCTCTCCAGCATGGCCAAATGTTCATCCGGCATCTCCTCTGCGGCAAAGGCACGGCGCGGATCCGGAGCCATTCTTGCCTCATAGGCTTCGACGCTCATCAGAACGTATCGAGCCTTTTGGTGCCTGGTGATAGAAACAGGCTCTTGGCTCGCCGCAGCCAGAACATCGCCCAGCTTCTGTTTCAAATCAGATGAGGGATACGATCGCATGCAAAAACTCCTCCTTTGTCTAAAATAGACAAAATAGACAAGATTTGCAACAGCAATAGTGGGCAGCGTTCAATGCCGATTGACAGCTATATCTTTCAAAGGAGAATTTCTTCGAAATTGGTGCTGATCCTCAGGCCTAACTTTGACTTGGAGCGCGCTTGATTCTCTTCAACCGCAGCCTGCGGGGAGAGTCTAGGTGTATTGACGAGGTATTTGGGTGGCTCCAAAAGCGGCATTTCGAGGAACAAATTGTCCCAAAAATCCAATTTCTTCCTTTAAAGGAAGTAGCCATACCTGAGTGCTGTGTTTATTTTCTTGATTTTTTAAGGGGTTGGCGGAGACGGGGGGATTCGAACCCCCGATACGGTTTAACCCGTATAACGGTTTAGCAAACCGTCGCCTTCAGCCACTCGGCCACGTCTCCATAGCGGCAATCCATAGGAGATTATGCGGGCGGTGGTCAATGGCGATTGCGCGTGAAAGCCACAAAATTATTATGCGTTGCGCGCATTCATTGCTGGCGCGCTTTGTCCTCCCCTCAAGAATCGCCTAATTTCATACGCTTCGGGAGAGGAAAAACGCTTATGGAAAACACAAATTCGCCACTTGGGATTATCTTGTTGCTGGCCGCCATCTGGGTGGTGATTGTGCCGCTGGGTTTGTGGTTGTTGATGGGCTTCCTGCGCCGCACCGTGTCGGTTAAGGCTGCGGTTGCTCTGGTTGAAAGCAATCCCGAGGCGATGGCGTTGCTCGGTGCGCCGCTGACGGTTGGGCGCTTTATCTGGGGGCGTATCAATGTCAGCCTGATTTCCGTGCTGTCGTTGATTGCACGCCACCGGGCGGGCTCGGGAAGTGCTTCACTGTCGATTCCTTTGCAAGGATCGCGGGGGCAGGCGCGGCTGAAAGCACGGCTGGAAAAGGTGGATGGCGAATGGCGGCCCTATTATGGGCGGCTGATGATCGGCTCAAAGGAAATGATGCTGGTCGACGAGAGGGCTCAAGGCGGGTGGTTCAAAAGGATATTTGGTTAGCACGGAAGCCGGCTTTCCGGCTTACTCGCGGCTTTCCGACATTTTCCGAAGCGCATCCTTATCGGTGATGACGATCCGCCGTCGGCCACTCTTGACGATGCCTTTCTCCTCCCAAGCGCTGAGCAGGCGGCTGACGGTGTGCAAGGTGGTGCCCGTCATCTCGGCGATATCCTGACGACTGATGGGGAAGCGAATCTCGGTGCCGGAGGCATCGGTACGCCCGGATTTTTCGATGAGATCAAGCAGAATATTGGCGATGCGCCGGTCGGCGGTCTGTGTGGCGAGTTCGATCACCCGTTCATGGGCTTCCTGCAAGCGGCCGCCGAGCATCTGCATCACGCGGGCCGCGAGCTTTGGCACGCGCTCGGCCAACGGAAGCCATGATGCCGCCGGCCAGATCAACAGAATGCTGTCATCGACCGGAGCGGCGGTGGCCGGGTAACGGTCTGCCCCCAATGCCGGAGCAATGCCGCAGAATTCGCCGGGGTTGATATAGCGAACGCCAATCTGCTTGCCGTCCGATGTCATCTTGGTCACACGCAGGTGGCCGTGCAGCAGGAAGAAGAACGAATGGGCCTGTCCGCCCTGTTCAAACAGCATCTGCCCGGACGCATAGCGCACGGACCGCACCGATTTGAGAATGCTGTCGAGCTCTTCAGCGGAAAACCCTTCAAAAATAGGGAAATGCGCAATTAGAGTCCGATTGATGTCATTCATCCAGCATCCCCTTAGTCCCCAGCCGATTTTTTTAAAGCCAAATTGGCCTTTAGTTCATAGGATACTACGGCGGTGTCAAAAAGGGAATGCACTGAAACCCCTTAGCTTGCATAGAGAGAGCTTTACCTTTCGTCTAATAAAGCGCATCCTGTTTGGAAATGCTCAAAAGTTTGCGGTTGCGCATAGAGTGATGCGTTTTACGCAGCAATAATCGCCAGACTGAGGAGAGGGGACAATAATGAATATCTGCGGTGTTCTCGTTTTTGCCAATCCGGCAAAAATGAATGAGGTCATCGCCGCTCTGCAGGCGTTGGAGGGGGCGGAAGTTCATATGAGCGAAAGCAGCGACGGACGCATCGTCGTCACCTGCGAAGATACCGCACGCTCGCCCGCTCTTGATTCTTTAACTGCCATCCACAAGCTCGACGGCGTCGTCTCGGCGTCGCTGGTCTACCACAATTTCGAAGCGGCCCCCGAGGCCGTCGTCCACAACTGAGGACAGCCCATGACCGATACATCCACCGCTAACAGCACTGCTATCAACCGTCGTGACATCATCAAGGCAACGGCGGTCGCCGCGACCGCTGCCGCCGCCGGGATTCCGGGAAGCGCCGCCGCTCAGTTGGCCGCGACCTCCAAGGGCGATGGCATTGCCTGGGACAAGGGCGTTTGCCGCTTCTGCGGCACCGGCTGCGGCGTTCTCATCGGCACCAAGGGCGGGCGCATTGTTGCCACCCAGGGCGACCCGGATGCACCCGTAAATCGTGGCCTGAACTGCATCAAGGGCTACTTCCTTTCCAAGATCATGTACGGCGAAGATCGTCTCAAGACGCCGCTGCTTCGCATGAAGGACGGCCAGTTCGACAAGAACGGCGACTTCACGCCGATTTCCTGGGATAAAGCCTTCGATATCATGGCCGATAAATGGAAAGCCGCGATGAAGGTCGGCGGACCGGATGCCATTGGCATGTTCGGCTCTGGCCAGTGGACGATTTGGGAAGGCTATGCCGCTGCCAAGCTCTACAAGGCCGGTTTCCGCTCCAACAACCTTGACCCGAATGCCCGTCACTGCATGGCCTCCGCCGTGGTCGGTTTCATGCGCACCTTCGGCATCGACGAGCCGATGGGTTGCTATGACGACATCGAGCATACCGACGCCTTCGTGCTGTGGGGCTCGAACATGGCCGAGATGCACCCGATTCTGTGGTCCCGCATGACCGATCGCCGCCTGACCCATCCGGGTTGTGAGGTGCATATTCTGTCGACCTTCGAGCACCGCTCCTACGAGCTTGCCGATAATCCGATGATTTTCTCGCCGCAGACCGATCTGGCGATCATGAATTACATCGCCAACTACATCATCAAGAATGGTGCAGTGAACAAGGACTTCGTCGAGAAGCACACCCAGTTCATGCGCTCGGTTGAGGATATCGGCTACGGCCTGCGTCCGAACCACAAGCTGGAAGAGGCCGCCAAGAACGCCTCCCACAAGACCGACGCCGGCAAGATGGATCCGATTTCGTTCGAGGATTACGCCAAGCTGGTCGAGCCCTATACGCTCGAATACACCGCCAAGCTGTCGGGTGTGGAACCCGCCAAGCTCGAGCGCCTCGCCAAGCTCTATGCGGACCCGAAGAAGAAGGTGGTCTCCTACTGGACCATGGGCTTCAACCAGCATACGCGCGGCACCTGGGCCAATAACCTGATCTATAACGTGCATTTGCTGGTCGGCAAGATTTCCGAGCCGGGCAATGGTCCATTCTCCCTGACCGGCCAGCCTTCGGCTTGCGGGACGGCGCGCGAGGTCGGCACCTTCGCCCATCGTCTCCCGGCTGATATGGTGGTCAATAACGACAAGCACCGGGAAATTGCCGAAAAGATCTGGCAGTTGCCCGCCGGCACCATCAATCCCAAGCCCGGTGCCCATGCGGTGCTCCATAACCGTCTGCTGAAAGACGGCAAGATGCTGGCTTATTGGGTGCAGTGCACCAATAACATGCAGACCGCCGCCAACATGAACGAGGAAACCTATCCCGGATATCGTAATCCGAAGGCGTTCATCGTTGTGTCAGACCCTTACCCGACCGTGACGGCGCTTGCCGCCGACCTCATTCTGCCGACCGCGATGTGGGCAGAGAAGGAAGGCGCTTACGGTAACGCCGAACGCCGCACCCAGTTCTGGCGTCAGCAGGTTGAGCCGCAAGGCGAATCCCGCTCTGACTGGTGGCAGGTGGTGGAATTCTCCAAGCGCTTCAAGGTTGAAGAAGTGTGGCCGGAGGAACTCATTGCCAAGAAGCCGGAACTGCGCGGCAAGACTCTCTATGACGTGCTTTACGCCAATGGCGCGGTCAACAAGTTCCCGCTGAGCGAGCTTGCCCAGGGCCAGCTCAATTCCGAGAGCAAGCACTTCGGCTTCTACGCCCAGAAGGGCCTGTTCGAAGAATACGCCCAGTTCGGTCGCGGTCATGCCCACGATCTCGCGCCGTTCGACTCCTATCACAAGGTGCGCGGCCAGCGTTGGCCGGTGATCGATGGCAAAGAGACGCTGTGGCGCTTCCGCGAGGGGTATGATCCCTACGTGAAGGCAGGCGAGGGCGTTTCCTTCTATGGTACGCCGAACAAGAAGGCGCGGATCATTTTCTGCCCCTACGAGCCGCCGGCGGAAAGCCCGGATAAGGATTACGATCTGTGGTTCAGCACCGGACGCGTGCTTGAGCATTGGCACTCCGGTTCCATGACACAGCGTGTTCCCGAGCTGCACCGTTCCGCTCCCAATGCGCTGGTTTATATGCACCCGGATGACGCTGAGAAGCGCGGCCTGCGCCGCGGACAGGGCGTCAAGGTCGTCAGCCGTCGCGGTGAAGTTCTCACCCGCGTCGAGACCCGCGGACGCAACCGGCCGCCCAAGGGGCTGGTGTATATGGCATTCTTCGACGAGACGCAGCTCATCAACAAGCTCACGCTTGATGCGACGTGCCCGCTGTCGAAGGAGACCGATTACAAGAAGTGCGCCGTCAAGGTCGTCCCGGCTTAAGACGCGCCTCTTTAAAAGGTAGCGGCAGGCGGATTTCCGCCTGCCATTTCACCTATTTTTCCGGATTTTCATGGCGAGCAACGGCAAAAATTCCGATGGTTTCGATCCCGCACGCCGCAAGGCTCTGCGCGATGTGGCGACTTACGCCACGGGCGCAGCTTGTGCGGGCGCGTTGCTGAGCGGTTTTGCGCTGCAGTCGAAAAAACTGCAGGCCGAAATGCTGCGCCCGCCGGGAGCCTTGCCGGAAAAGGAATTTCTGGCGGCATGCGTGCGCTGTGGCTTATGTGTGCGCGATTGCCCGGAATTTGAGTCCTACACAGGACTTGGCAAAACGTTGAAGTTGGCCGAACTCGGCGACGGTGCCGCGGTCGGTACGCCGTATTTCGTGGCGCGCAATGTGCCCTGCGAAATGTGTGAGGATATTCCTTGCGTCAAAGCGTGCCCCACCGGCGCGCTGCTGAAAGACCTCGTCAACATCGAAGACGCCCGCATGGGCTTTGCGGTCATTACCAGCCGTGAAACCTGCCTCAATCTGCTCGGCCTGCGTTGTGACGTGTGCTATCGCGTCTGCCCGCTCATCGACAAAGCGATCACGCTTGAGCTGAGCCACAACACCCGCACCCAGAAACATGCCATTTTCGAACCGATGGTGCATGTGGATTACTGCACGGGTTGCGGCAAATGCGAAAAGTCATGCGTTCTGCCCGAAGCCGCCATCAAGGTGCTGCCCCATGAACTGGCCAATGGGCAGGTCGGCGCACATTATCGCCTTGGCTGGAAGGAAAAGGAAAAAGCGGGCAGGGAATTGGTGCCAGGTGTCTACAAGCCTGACATCCGCATGCCGGAGGGCCAGAAATGAGCGCTAATCTCATTCCCGGTCGCGAGGCTGTGCATGTCAAAGGGTGGCTTGCCGCCCATAAATGGTTGTTACTGCGCCGGCTGGTCCAGCTGACGCTGTTCATGCTGTTCGCCTCCGGTATCTGGTTTGGTGTGTGGATCACCAAGGGCACATTGGCCTCAAGCCAGACGATCAATCCATTCCCGGTCAAGGGAATGCCGTCGCTTGATACTCTGCCGCTGTCCGACCCGCTCGTTCTGCTGCAGAGCCTCCTGGCGCGCCACGTGCCGGAGACCACCACCATTGTGGGTGCGTTGATCCTCCTGGTGTTCTATGGGCTGTTTGGCGGGCGTCTCTATTGTTCGTGGGTATGCCCGATCAACCCCATCACCGATCTCGCCGGATGGGTGCGCCGCAAACTGGGTATGGGTAAGGGTTGGACGATTAAACCCAAGGCACGACTTTATAGCCTTGTCGCTATTCTTGTGGCTTCGGCGCTGACCAGCACCATCGTTTGGGAGCTTCTGAACCCGATCACCACCCTGCATCGCGGCCTGCTGTTCGGGCTGTCATGGGGCATGGTATCGGCCCTGGCCATCTTCCTGTTCGACGTCTTCGTCGCTCGCAATGGCTGGTGCGGCCATCTGTGCCCGGTCGGCGCGTTCTATGGTCTGCTGAATTTCAAAGCCCTGCTTCGGGTCTCCGCCGTGCGGCGTGACGCCTGCGACGACTGCATGGACTGCTATGCGGTCTGCCCCGAAATGCACGTTATTTCTCCGGCACTTAAAGGTCACAAGACCGGTGCCGGTCCCGTCATCCTTAACCGGGATTGCACATCTTGCGGACGCTGCATTGATGTCTGCCCGGAAAAGGTTTTTCGTTTCACCCACCGTTCAGATCATCGGCTCGTGCCGGTGGCGGCCACATCGCAAGAAGCCGCAACGGGTCTATCTGCCCCAAAGTCCCGATAGGAGAGAAACATGCTGAAACCGAGCAAAGACAACATGATTGGCAAGTTGTTGGGGGCCTCGATCTTTGCCGGGCTGCTGATCGCGGCACCGGGAATGGCGCAGACACCCGGCCCGCTCAAAAGTCTGGGCGGAGAGCTGGTTCTGGACCGGGATAACACCGTGCCGGACGTCGAAAAGATGCAGGCACCCGCCGGTGGTTTCCCGCGGGCTTACCGTCAGCAGCCGCCGCTCATCCCCCACAAGGTTGACGGCTACCAGATTGCGGCGACCAATAACGCCTGCCTGACCTGCCACGACTGGCCCGGCAACACCCAATACAAGGCCCCCAAGGTCTCCGAGACCCACTATGTCGACCGCCAGGGCGTGCGGCTCGATAAGGTTGCTGGCACCCGCTATTTCTGTCTGCAGTGCCACGTTCCGCAGGCCGACGCCAAGCCCTTGGTCAAGAACGTCTTTGAAGACGCCACGCAGGTGAAGTGATTGCAACTTTGCTTTCGGAAAAGATTATGACAGGGGACGGATATGAACATGGATAACGACACGGTTCAGACCGGCGCGGGAAATGGGAAGAAGCCCAATTTCATCGTGCGGCTCTGGAGATGGTTCTGGCGCCCGGCGCAATCGATTGCGTTCGGTACGCTGCTGGTTGCCGGTATTGTCATCGGCGTTGCTTTGTGGGGCGGTTTCAACTGGGCCCTGGAAGCGACCAATAAGGAGTCGTTCTGCATCAGCTGCCACGAGATGCGTGAAAACGTCTATCAGGAATTGCGCGAGACGGTCCATTACAACAACCGTTCCGGCGTGCGGGCCACGTGCCCGGATTGCCACGTTCCGAAGGAATGGACCTACAAGCTGGTGCGTAAGATTCAGGCCTCGAACGAAGTTCTCGGCAAGATTCTCGGCACCATCGACACCCGCGAAAAGTTCCAGGCGAAGCGCCTCCAGTTGGCGACGAACGAATGGCGTCGGATGAAGACCACCGACAGCCGCGAATGCCGCAACTGTCACGACTTCAAGCAGATGGATTTCATGGTTCAGGAGCCGCGTTCATCCCGTCTGCACCAGGAGGGGCTTTCAGAGGGCAAGACCTGTATCGATTGCCACAAGGGAATCGCGCACCAATTGCCGCCTAACTCTGAAGATGCCTATCAGAAGCTCTTGAAGGAAATCGCTGCTGGCAAGTGAGGTGCCACAGCATAAAAACAGAAAACCTCATCCCCTATCTGAAACCGCTCGCTGAGATGCGAGCGGTTTTTTCTTTGTAATGGCACGTTTTTCGTGAATTTTTGTTTGTTTTTTCATAGTATAATTTAAGAGTACTTTTCAAATTCTTGTTATTTAGAATTTTACTAATGTGTTTATTGTAATTTAGAACAGCGCTAATCTAGAGTATATTGACCGCAATTTTCCTTTCGTATAGGTCTGAACTTCGCAAGGGGCCCTTTCATAGGCATGAAACGCCAAAGCGGTTTGCAAAAGCCGTGCCGGTTATGTTGGCCGCTTGTTTGCTTACGCCTGAAGGAAACGGAAAAAGCGACGTGGGGTCTTCTGCTCTGAAAGTGATTGTTCCGCTCGGCGTTGCCGTTGCCGTCGTGGCAATGTGGTCGGTGGCGGTGTCCTGTTTCCAAATCTCTCCTGTGCTACTGCCCGCGCCGCTAAAAGTGATCGCCGCTCTGCGAGAGCTGATTGCGGACGGCTCGCTTGCGACGCACATTGCCATCAGTTTGAAACGGCTTGTTACCGGCTATTTTCTAGCCGTCGCCTTCGCGCTTCCCGCAGCTTTCATGCTGTCGCAATCGGTTTGGGCGCGGCGTGTGCTCCATCCCGTACTGGAGTTCCTGCGCCAGCTTCCACCGCTCGCCATGATGCCGCTCCTGATTCTTTGGCTCGGCATTGGCGAGACGCAGAAGGTCGGCATCATCATTCTGGCGTGCTTCTTTCCGGTGTTTCTCGGGGCGCTGGGTGGCATCGCCCAGTGTGATCCTAAACTGAAGGAAGTTGGGCGGGTCTGCGGTCTCACCGAAGCGCAGATTTTGAGACGGGTTGTGCTGCCGTCGGCGCTCTCGGCGATTGTCATCGGTCTGAGGATTGCGCTCGGGCAGGGGTGGCGGGCACTGGTTGGGGCAGAACTGGTCGCGTCAGCCGCGGGGCTTGGCTACATGATTGTCGATGCGGAAAACCTCGCAAGAACCGACATTGTCGTCGCAGGTATCGTGGTGATCGGTACGTTGGGCATGACCAGCGACTGGCTGGCGCGCAAGCTCATCGAGCGCTTTGCTCCGTGGGTGCGCATGGATGATGGGGCGCTCGATGCTTGAGTGCCGTGGCCTTTCGCGATCTTATCAGGTCAACGGCGCTGAAGTGCGGGCGCTGTCGGATATTGACCTCACGCTACCAACTGGCAGCTTCACGGTTTTGATTGGACCATCGGGTTGCGGCAAGACCACCTTGCTGCGGTTGCTCGCCGGGCTGGTTACCCCCAGTTCCGGCGAAATCCGCCGGGACATTCCCCCATGCAGTTTCGGTTCCGAGGCATTGCAGGTGGGGTACGTTTTTCAAGAGCCGCGCCTGATGCCGTGGCTTACCGTCGCCCAGAATATCGGCTTTGGCCTCAAGGGCAAAACAAACCCGAAGGAATGGACGCGGCGGGTTGGCAAGGTTCTTGATCTGATGCGGCTTTCCGGCTTCTCCGAGGCGCGCCCAGATCAACTCTCCGGTGGCATGGCCAGCCGCATTGGCTTGGCGCGGGCGCTGGTTGGCGAACCAGAGCTTCTGTTGCTGGATGAACCCTTTGCTGCGCTGGACGCCATGACGCGGCGGCGTCTTCAGGGCGAACTCACTGCCATCTGGGCGGAGCGTCGCCCCACGGTGATTTTCGTGACGCATGATGTCGAGGAGGCTGTGTTGCTTGCCGACACGGTCTACCGCCTGGATGCGGGGCGCATCATCGAACGCTACGACGTAACGGCAAAGCGCCCGCGTGACCCGACCTCGGAGGCGGTTACGCAAATGCGCCGCACCATCCTCAAGGATTTCGAAACCACCGGCGATCTGCCGGTTTTGAGCTTCTCCAACCCCCTCGATGGAAAGATGACACCATGAAAAGAGCTTTTCGTTTCGTAACAGCGGTTTGCGCGCTGGTTGCTGCCTTTACTCCGGCTGCGGCTGCCGAGAAACTCGAAAAAATCGGCATCACCTATGTGGCGTCTCCCTTCAATGTACCGTCCATCGTCATGAAGGAAAAGGGTTATCTGGAAGAGGCGTTCAAGCAGTTCGGGATCAAGGTGGAGACGCCTGAAATCACCTCTGGAGCCAAGCAGGTTCAGGCTCTGGCCGCCGGTGAAATCCACATCGCCAGTGTGCTTGGCGGAACCTCGGCCATTCTCGGTGCGGCCAACGGTGTCGATGTGAAAGTGATCGCCGTCTTTAGCCGCAGCCCCAAAGCGTTTTTCATCATGACCGGCAAGGATGGCGTTGCGGATATCAAGGCACTCAAGGGCAAGACGGTTGCGGGTCCCAAGGGTACGACACTGCATCAGTTGCTCGCCACCGCGCTTGCGAAGAACGGTATGACGCTGGCTGATATCAACCATGTCAATATGGATCTCCCTGCGGCGCGGGCCGCGCTTCTCGCCGGAAAGGTCGATGCGGCAACACTTGCCGGTAACAATGCCCTGTCGGTCGAAGTCGCGGGAGGGAAGGCGCTGGCCGACGGTGGCGGGCTGATTCAGCCGACCACGGTGATTGCGGTGCGCGGCGATCTCATTAAGAACCACCCCGAAATCGTCAAGGCCTATATCACGGCTCACAAAAAGGCTTTGACCTTCATGAAAGAGCACCAGGACGAGGCCCTCAAAATGGCGGCCGCTGAACAGAAAATCTCGTTTGATGATGCCAAGCGTATGTTGGGCTGGTATGATTTTTCGATCAAGCTGACCGACGCCGATATCGCCAATCTCGAAGCAGACCAGAGCTTCATGGTTGAGGCCGGAATGCTCAAATCCAAGATCGATGTCCGCAAGGATATGATTGATCCCAACGCCTTCAAGGTTGAATAAAACATCATGACGCTTCCCCTCCAGTTCATCACCGTGCGCGACCGCGATGGCCTTGTTGCCATCGGTCGCGACGATCTCATCCGCTATGCGGGGCCGAGTGAAGTTGTCGCATCCGCATTGTGCTTGCGCCTGTTTGCACGCGCTTTCAAGGATCTCAGCCCTGATACGCCGCCGACGCGGAATGATATCAAGGTGCTGGTGGCGTTTCCTGGCGACGGTATTCTCGATTGTGTTGAGATGATCACCCGTGCCCGCACGCGTGGTCGCCTCACCATCAATACGGAAGCCGGACCGGAGGGCGTGCCGCCCTCTATCGTCGGGCGTTTCTATTTCGAGGTTTCCATTGCGGGAAAAGCGAAGGGGTATTCTCTCGGGCACGGCTTCTTTACGGACGCCTTTGTCACCCAGATCCGGCGTCACATGGACGGAACGGCTGCGCCAGAGGAGTTCGCCGATTATCAGGTTGCTAAGCACGCCCTGATTGGGCGCTTGCTTGGCACGCCCGATCACGAATTGTTCCACGCCCACGAGGTAATGACGTCATGACGTCCCAAAATAACGAAATCGCCGTAATTGATCACGGCGAAACACTGGTCATTACCTTTGACGATTGCGTTAAATACCACGGGCGCGACAGCATCGGTGGTCTGGCGGTTGGCTTCCGGCTGATGCAACTGGCCTTCAGCGATCTCGCCCCCGGCAGAACGCCGGATCGCACCGAGATTTCCTTTGCGACAACCTTCGGCGGTCCCGGCGTGCGCGATGCCGTCGAGATGGTTTCGCGCGCGCTGACACGGGGCGTGTATCACCTGATGGACGCGTCCCACGCCCCCGCCGATGCGCCTGACGCACCGCCCGGACCGCTGTGGTTCAATGTGCGCATTGGCGCGGCGGAAGCCGAATATGTGACGGTGCCGGGGGCGGTTGGCCCTGAATTCGTGCGGCTGGGCAAACTATCGCGCAGCGGCCAGATTTCAGAGGCAGAAAAGCCGCTCTGGACCGCGCAAAAGCGCAGTCTCGCAGCAACCGTGCTGGCAGCTGCGCCGGGGGCTTACTTGCGACGGCTCTAACTGCAAGGAACAAGCCGCTTTAGTCGGCGTCTTGACCCCTGATTTTATGGCGTTTACCGATGCGGTAAGGTAGCCCGTGGAATAACTCTTGCGCTTTCTTGCGCGAGATGCGACGGAGGGAGAATGGCTCCTCCGCTTCTCACATTACAAGGTATCGCCTTAACATTTGGCGGTACACCATTGATAGAAAACGCAGAACTGTCAATTTCGGCGGGTGAGCGTGCTTGTCTTATCGGTCGCAATGGCTCTGGAAAATCGACGCTTTTGAAAATCGTCGCGGGCCTCATTGAGCCAGATCGTGGCGTGCGCTTCCTGCAGCCTGCCACCACCATTCGCTACCTCGCCCAGGAGCCGGACCTGTCGGCCTATGACACGGTGCTGGCCTTCGTTGAAGCAGGGCTTGGGCCAGGCGATGATAGCTATCGGGCGCAGTATTGCCTCGAACAACTGGGCATGACTGGCCATGAAAAGCCGTCCCAACTGTCCGGCGGTGAGGCGCGCCGCGCGGCCCTTGCGCAGGTGCTCGCGCCCCAACCCGATATTCTGCTGCTCGATGAGCCGACCAACCATCTCGACCTCCCGGCCATCGAATGGTTGGAGCAGGAATTGAAAGCGAGCCGTTCCGCGCTGGTGCTCATCAGCCATGACAGGCGCTTTCTCAACAATCTCTCCCAGACGACAACCTGGCTTGACCGGGGCGTTACCCGGCAGATGAACCGGGGCTTTGCCCATTTCGAGGAATGGCGCGACGATTTTCTCGAACAGGAAGAGAAAGAGCGCCACAAGCTGGACCGCAAGCTCGAAGCGGAAGCCCATTGGCTGCGCTATGGCGTGACGGCCCGCCGCAAACGCAACGTGCGCCGTCTCTCCAACCTTTACGAACTCCGCCAGCAGCGCAGGGACCTGCGTCTGGTACAGGGCAATGTGTCCATGGTGGTCTCCGAGGCCGAGGGTTCTGGTTCCATGGTGGTTGAGGCTGAAAACATCGCCAAGACCTACGGGGAGCGCGCCATCGTTGCCAAGCTGTCGCTGCGAATCATGCGTGGCGACCGCCTCGGCATTGTTGGTGCCAACGGCGCGGGCAAGACGACGCTCCTGAAAATGCTGACCGGGGAACTTACTCCCGATGAAGGCGCTATCCGCCTTGGCACCAATCGGGAAATGGTGACGCTCGATCAGCAGCGTACAAGCCTCAAGCCCGACTGGACCGTGGCTGAAACCCTGACCGGCGGTCGCGGTGATACCGTGACTGTGGGCGGGCAGACGAAGCACGTTGTTGGCTACATGAAGGATTTTCTGTTTGCGCCCGAACAGGCCCGGACGCCGGTTTCGGTGTTGTCCGGGGGCGAACGCAACCGCTTGATGCTGGCGCGCGCCCTCAGCCGACCATCGAACGTGCTGGTGCTGGATGAGCCGACCAACGACCTCGACCTGGAGACGCTGGATCTCCTTGAAGAGATGGTTGATGATTACAGCGGCACGGTTCTGGTGGTGAGCCATGACCGCGACTTCCTCGATCGCACGGTGTCGTCGGTTCTGGTTGCCGAGGGCGAGGGTAAATGGGTTGAATATGCCGGCGGCTACACTGACATGCTCACCCAACGGGGGGGCGGCGTCGAGGCGCGTCAGGTGGAAAAGCAGAAGCGGCAGCGCAATGCCGCTGAGCCGGCCGCGCCAGAATCAGCGCCCACCGCCCGGCGCAAACTCAATTTCAATGAGCAGCACGACCTCAAAACCTTGCCCGACAGAATCACCAAGCTGGAAGTGCAAATCGCAACTTTGCATCGTGAGCTGGATGATCCCGCGCTCTATGGACGAGCCCCGGAGAAGTTTGCGGCTCTCACCGAGAAGCTCACGGGCGCACAGCACGAACTGGCGAATTGTGAAGATCGTTGGCTGGAGCTTGAAATGCTGCGTCAGGAACTCGAGAGCCGTTAGTGGCGGGCGCGGCAGACGGTTTTCTCTGCCAAAAGGCCCAATGGACTGGCTGACTTAGCCTTTAGTTCTGTGCTCTTATTGTCTCACTCTCAGTCAATTTGAAAAAATGCCCTCAAGTTAGCTTTTCGCTGCATTGAGCCTCTCTACCTACTTGTGCTCGAAATATAAGCGTCATGGCTGTGTGCTTCGTTTTTAAGCATCTCGGCGCTGAGCCACAAAGCAATCGTAGGGAGAGAGAAATGTCGTTTGTCCGGAGCAGCCTGCTCGGTTCCGTTGCTGTCTTAGGTGTTGCCACAGGTGCCACCGCTGCCGATCTCGCCCATAAGAAGGCAGCGCCCGCCGAGTATGTCCGTGTCTGCTCGGAATATGGCGAGGGCTTCTTTTATATCCCCGGTTCTGAGGCCTGCATTCGTATCAGCGGCCGGGTGAGGGCCGATACCTTGTATGCTGAAACCCGTGACCGCAATCGCGATAGAATCAACTTCGCCGCCAATACGCGCCTCAATCTCGATGTCCGCCAGAACACGCCCTACGGCACGGTCCGCGCCTATTTGCGCTATAACCTGACGCGAACGGATGCCAATTACGGAGACGGCTTCAACAATGGCGTCACTGGCTTCAATAACAGCAATGGACTGGATATCGCCTATATTCAGTTTGCCGGTCTCACCGCCGGGCGGATACAGTCGTTCTTTGATTTTTATGCCAATAACAACAATTTTGGCACGATCCGTTCGAGCGACGTCAATACGCAGGTGCTGGCCTACACGGCCTCCTTCGGCCAGGGATGGTCGCTGACGGCTGCGCTCGAAGACGGCAATGAGCGCCGCATTTACAACAACACAGCCTACCCGACCGCTCTCGGCGTTGAGCCCGCCGGCCAGACAATGCCGGATGTGGTTGGTGCGCTTATGGTGGAGCAGGATTGGGGCTCGGCGCAGCTTTCGGCAGTGTTGCATCAGGTGCGCCCCGCTTTTGGATCGCTGCCTGCCAGCATTTTCTCCCGCGATAACAATTCAGATTATGGCTTCGCAGTTCATGGTGGCGTCAAGCTCAACCTGCCGATGCTGGCGCCCGGTGATGAGTTCTGGGTTGAAGGGGCCTATGCCGATGGGGCTGTCGGTTATCTTGGTGCCTTGAATTATAGCCTGGGCCAGGGGCGCATTGCGTCATTGCCGGTTACCGATGCCTTTATCGATGCCAATGGCAGCCTGCAGCGCACCCGTGGCTGGTCGGCTCTGGTCGATTACCTGCATTACTGGACGCCGTCGGTTCGCCAGAATGTGTTCGCGTCTTACATGCAGCTTATCAATGGTAGCGGGGCCTATACGACGGTGTCTGTGCCGACGCTCGGCACCTATAATGAAGGCTTTGTTGATAGCCGCGAGTTGCGTGTTGGCACCAATCTGATCTGGTCGCCGATCAAGAATTTCGATATCGGCGTTGAGGCGCTTTATACCCGTATCGAGCCGAAGGGGCGGGTGCTGATCGACGATAAGGGTGCGCCGAGATCTGCCAGCTTTGGCGATTCGTGGCAGGGTCGCCTGCGCATTCAGCGCGATTTCTAAGTATAGACCCCAATGCTGTCGAAGTAATATTTTCTTTACTTTTGGAATGAGCCGCGCGGCAACTGCATCTATGCCGCGCGGTTTTCATGTTTTTAAAACAGCTAATGTTATTTGTTTGAAATGGAGAAAATCCTTTTGGAGGCGGGCTGTCAGCGGCGCAGAGAGCATGGGAGGCAATGAAAAACGCAGCGGAGATCACCCCATCGCGCCAGTGCAAGGCGGCCTTTTTACGGGCTTTGGGCTGTGTAGCTTTTTTGCAACATGCCCGGAAAAAGCCAGGTTCGTCCCCTGTTTGTGGCATTTTCGCGGTTGAACGGCCAGGCTCGATGAGTATGGTGGGAGCACGACAGGGGCTTCCCAGTCGTGAACTAATTCATTGTTTAAAGTGAATTCGGTTTGAAGGGGAAAAGGGCGGGGATACGTTTACGAACGATCCGATGCCTGGCCCCAAGGGTCTCGAAACTTTGGAGGTTTTCAATGAAGCTCGTCAAGAGCCTACTTCTCGGAACCGCAGCGGGTATCGTTGCTGTTGCCGGTGCTAATGCTGCCGATCTGCCGAACAAGAAGGGCGCTCCGGTCGAATACGTCCGCGTCTGCTCCGAATATGGCAAGGGTTTCTTCTACATCCCCGGTTCTGATGCTTGCATCCAGATCGGTGGTCGTGTCCGTGCCGATACCGAATACCGTCAGACCTACAATCGTAGCGCTGACACGGTTGGCTTCGGTGCTCAGGCCCGTATCAACCTCGACGTTCGCCAGAACACGCCTTACGGCACGGTCCGTGCTTACATGCGTTATTCGCTGGCCCACTCGGCTTCGGATTGGCAGACTGCTGGTCGTTACACCACCACCACCGGTGCTGGCGGTAACTCCAACACTGCTGGCGGTTCGGGTCTCGATCTCGCCTACATCCAGTTCGCTGGTTTGACCGCTGGTCGTGTTCAGTCGTTCTTCGACTACTATGCCAACAACTACAACTTTGCTGGCATCCGCAACTCCGATACGAAGACTCAGGCTCTTGCCTACACCTTCAACTTCGGCAGTGGCGTGTCGCTGACCGCCGCCCTCGAAGACGGCAACGAGCGTCGCCTGTATGGCCGGTCGAACGCCTTCACTTTCCGCGATTCTACCGGCATTCGTGACTACAATGGCTACGAATCTGCTGGTGCGACCGCTCCGGATGTCGTCGGCAATTTGATGGTCAACCAGAGCTGGGGCGCTGCCCAGCTGTCCGGTGCTCTGCATCAGGTTCGTCCCGCTTTTTCGTCTTCGGTCACTGCGAATGGCGTTACGACCCGGTACCTGACGAACAATCTCGACAAGGACACCGACTACGGTTGGGCCGTCAAGGGCGCTGTCAAGCTGAACCTGCCGATGATTGCCCCCGGCGACGAGCTGTGGGTTGAAGCTGCCTACTCGCAGGGCGCTCTCTCCTACATCGGTGCAGGCAGCTATTCGATGCCGACCCTCAACATCCCGACGACGGATGCTTACGTTGGCGCCAATGGCGGCATCAAGCTGTCGAGCGGCTGGTCGGTTATGGCTGACTTCCTGCACTACTGGACCCCGGGTCTGCGTTCGAACCTGTTCGCTTCGTACATGAAGATCGACACGAACAGCAACGCTTACGGTCTCGGTGGTTTGTCAAACGTTCTCGGCAACTATAATGTCGGCTTCGTTCCGATGTCGGAAATCCGCGTTGGTACGAACCTGATCTGGTCGCCGGTTAAGAACTTCGACATCGGCGTCGAAGTCCTCTACACCCGCACCGACCCGAAGGGCCGTGTTCTGGACTACAACAACGGTGGTCCGGTCAAGACGATCTCGTCGGAAGACAACTGGCAGGGCCGTCTGCGCGTTCAGCGCGACTTCTAATCCTGTTGGGAAACCAATACGGTTAAAGGGAACCCCGGTGGCAACACCGGGGTTTTCTTTTACGCGCATGAGAAGAGCCGTAAGTGCGGTGAGGTTCATTCCACCACGAGATGGTTAAAGCGCGCGCATTAATAGAGACAAAGGAAGAACTTGCGGGCTCGCCTCCCATGGAGGAAGGAAAGCCGCAGCAACAATCACAGCCGGTTGAACGCAAACTGTTACGGCATCAAAGAATCTGCAGTGAAGTGCGTTTCATATTAAACGCGCTGCACTCTAGCGCAGGCGTTCCGACAGCTTTACCCCCATCAGGGCGCGATAGACGGTGACATTCTCCATCAAACGCTGGACGTAGTGGCGCGTTTCCATGAAGGGAATGCTTTCGATCCAGTCGATGGCATCAATGTCCGGCAGGCGCGGGTCGCCATAGGTGTTGATCCATTTTTTGACATTGCCGCTTCCCGCATTATAGGCGGCAAAGCTCATGATCAGCGAGCCTCGCCATTCGGTCTGCAGCGTGGCGAAATGTGCCATGCCGAGGCTGGCGTTATAGCTTGGGTCTTGCGTCAGGCGGTCCATATTGAAGGCGACACCGCTGCGCTCGGCCGTCATGCGCGCCGTGCCCGGCATCAATTGTGTCAGCCCAAGCGCCCCCGCCGACGATCGCGCCTTCGGATTGAACGCACTTTCCTGGCGAGAGATGCTGTAGAGCAGAGCCTTATCGGAGGAGCTGCTTTGTTTTGGCACCTCCGGCAGGCCGAAATCCGGATAACCCCAGGTGCCCGGATTAAAACCGCGCTGCGCTGCAATTTTGCTGATGGTCAAAGCCGCCCGAGCGTTTCGCATCTCCGTGGCCAGAGCGGACAGAGCCCGGAGTTCACCTTCGTCTGCGGTAGTGGTTGCCAATTCGCCATAGAGCGCCGCAGCAAGATCAGTGGCATTCCCCACTTCAAGAAGGCGTATGGCTTGCCAGCCGGTGGTGCTTTCGAGTTGTTGGCGACGTTCTTCAGGCAATTCCACCGTTGATGTCGGCAGTGTGAGCGGAACGGCAAGGCGTTCTGCCGTAACTTGCCCGTAGAAACTGTTCCAGAAGCTGGCGGCTTGCTCATAAGCCTTTTTAGCTTTGTCAGCGTCGCCGCGCTTTTCAAACACCCGGCCCAGCCAATAGGCCCCGCGGGCCTTTCGCGAATCTGTGTCGGCATTGGCGGCCAGAATTTCGAAATGGGTTTGGGCTGCATCGGCACGATTGAGAAACCGCAGGGCAATCCAGCCTGCCAGGAAATCGGCGTCACCATGGATACATCCACGTGCCGAAAGCGGTGCTGCAGCCGCGCGATAGGCCCCATTGAAGTCTTTGGCATCAAACCGGTTGCGTGCCAGTATGCGTTGCTGTGTTTGCCAATCCCGGCATTCCAGTGCGGAAAGGGCTGGCGCGTTTTTATCGGCTGTCAGCCGGATAAGGACGTCGGTGCTTTCCTTGATTTTCTTCTGAGTCAAAAACAGCAGCCACCGCGAGAATAAGGCAAGCGAATCGTCCTGAATTGCTGCGGGCAGGGCATTGATCAGCGCCTGAGCGTCCTTGGCATTGGTGGTCACAGCCATGCGGGCTCTGACCAGAAGCTCGGCATTTTCTCCGGCATCTTTGGCGGCACGCAAAGCGCCATCCCAGTTTTTAGCCGCCATCAGCAGGATCATGCGCAGGCGGTGGTCTTGGGGTGTCAGCAGCCCGGCATAATCGATGCGCATCTGTCGCTCAGTCGGATCCATGAGCTTTTCGCGCGTCCAAACCGGCCGGATCATCTCGAGCGCGTCTTGCTTCCGGCCTGCGGCAAGCAACAGCTTGCCCATGAAAATGCGGCCAGAGCTGGTCAGGGGTGGATTGGCGGTGAGATAGCGCGCTTTCTCTTCATCCGGCATTTGGCCGGTCAGTAGGGCGGTTTCCGTACGCCGCTTTAACGCTATCGTCTGCGGCCAATCGGGTGTGGATTTCCGAAAATTGTTATACCACTGATACGTCAACGGAATGCCGCTGCGCGCCAACAACCATTGTGCGGTGGCGCGGGACACCGGACTGCCCAACAGGCCTTTGGCCATCGCGATATCGGAGCCGTCGCTTTTCCCGGCAGCGTAGGATGCTGCCAGAAATTGCAGAATATCGGCGTCGGAAAAGGGGGCGGGAAGAGCGATGGTGAAGGGTGGTGGCTCCACCACAGACCGCGGCAATTCGGGAGTTGTCGATTGCTGCGTGACGATGTCTGGTGCCTGCGGCGCTCTTTTCTCTGGAATGGTTTCGCGCGTATTTCTGGTGAGGACGTAAAGGCTTACGCCGCCCAAAAGCATGAGCACGATGGATATCCTGACCCCGATTTTTCGCGTTTTCGAAATGGGCTTTCCTACTCTTTATGCTGATGGATGCTATGCGGGCGCATAACACATCGGCCATTAGGCGGTTCGTTATGGAGAATTGCCACATTCTCCCATTGACGTCATTCGCGACAGCCGTCATTACAAGGGATTATGGGCAATAGCGTGGCATTGGACAAGCACGCATGAAGCCCACGAACAGATAAGGATCGCCATCATGATGCGTTTGCAAGGCTCCATCACCGCGCTGGTTACGCCGTTCCGTAACGATGTTTTCGATGAGGATGCTTTTCGGAAATTCATCAACTGGCAACTGGAGAACGGCACCAAAGGGTTCGTTCCGGTCGGAACCACCGGGGAAAGCCCGACCTTAAGCCATGCCGAGCACGAGCACGTCGTTGCGGTCTGCGTGAAGGAAACCGCAGGTCGCGCGCCGGTGATTGCCGGGGCAGGCTCCAACAGCACTGCGGAAGCCGTTGCTTTTTCACGTCATGCGGAGAAGGTCGGTGCCGACGCGGTACTGGTGGTCACGCCTTACTACAACAAGCCCACGCAGGAAGGGCTTTACCAGCATTTCAAAGCCATCAATGATGCCGTTGGCATTCCGATCATCATTTACAACATTCCCGGCCGCTCCATCGTCGACAGGTCGGTGGAGACAATGGCGCGGCTTTATGAGTTGAAGAACATTGCCGGTGTCAAAGATGCGACCGCCAATATGGCGCGTGCCAGTCAGCAGCGCCAGGTTCTCGGCCCGGACTTCATTCAGCTTTCAGGCGAGGATGCCACGGCGCTGGGCTTTAACGCACATGGCGGTGTCGGCTGTATCTCGGTGACATCCAATGTCGCGCCGCGCCTGTGTGCGGAAATGCAGGAAGCCAGTCTTGCCGGGGATTACGCCAAGGCGCGCCTGATCCATGATCGTCTCATGCCCTTGCATACCAATCTCTTCGTCGAGACAAGCCCGGCTCCCGTCAAGTTTGCGGTGGCTGAGCTTGGTCTCATCAGTGAAGAAATTCGGCTGCCCATGGTGCCGGTTACCGAACCAACCCGCAAACTGGTGCGTTCAGCAATGGTCCATGCCGGGTTGGTCAATACAGTGATCTCATGAAAAAAGACGACAAAACCGGTTATCGTGTCGTGGCGGACAACCGCCGCGCACGCTATGAATATGAGATCGTTGATCGTTTTGAAGCAGGCATCTCGTTGTCGGGCACGGAAGTAAAATCCCTGCGGCTCGGCAAGGCGACCATTGCTGAATCATATGCCGGTCCGTCGGGTAACGACATTTTTCTGTTTAACTGCAATATTCCGGAATACCTGCAGGGAAACCGTTTCAACCATGAGCCGCGCCGTCCGCGCCGCCTCCTGCTGCACCGTCGTCAGATCAGCCGGCTGATTGGCGCCGTGCAGCGCGAGGGCTTCACGTTGATCCCGCTGAAGATATATTTCAATGAGCGCGGTCGCGCCAAGATTGATCTCGGCCTCGGCAAAGGCAAGAAGCTGCACGATAAGCGCGAGAGCGATAAAGAAAGAACCTGGAATCGGGAAAAAGCGCGGTTGATGCGCGATAAAGGATGATGCGTAGGCGTTGCCGCATATTCCGCTCTCCCCAAAAAACAAAACCCGCATAAGCGATGGCTCATGCGGGTTTTTGGTTTTGTAGTCGAAGCGCTTGCTTGTTCAGACTTCTTCGACGAACTCATCCTGGGAGTCGGGGTTGCGAATGCCGTAGCGGCGCTCCAAATTGGGTGATGGCGGGCGAGAGGGGCGGTCATTGCGCACTTCCTCCTGCTGCCGTTCTCCGCCTTCGCGCCCGATGCGGTTGATCAACTGGGTGAGATCAATGAACTCATCCGCCTGGCGGCGCAATTCGTCAGCGATCATCGGGGGCTGAGTGGCAACGGTGGATACGACCGACACGCGCACGCCTCTGCGCTGAAGAGCTTCCACCAGCGAGCGGAAGTCACCATCTCCGGAAAACAGAACCATATGATCAATGTACGGAGCAAGTTCCAGCGCATCAATGGCCAATTCAATGTCCATGTTGCCCTTCACCTTGCGGCGTCCAGCCGAATCCGTGAATTCTTTGGTTGGCTTGGTGACAACGCGATAGCCGTTATAATCAAGCCAATCAATCAGCGGGCGTATGGAAGAATATTCTTGATCCTCAACAAGGGCCGTGTAGTAAAACGCGCGAACAAGAAGCCCTTTTCCTTGGTATTCTTTTAATAAAAGGCGATAGTCGATATCAAAGCCAAGTGTTTTTGTCGTAGCATATAGATTTGCTCCATCAATGAACAAAGCTATTTTCTGTTGTCCTGTCATTTTGTTTCTCTTGGTCCGTTCGATGGATATCTTTGAGTCTTTTTTCTAAATGCGTATTCTTTTTAATATTTCAACGCATTGTAGTTTGCCCCGACCTAAAAGCCATCGTGTTTCTGCGAAAATATAGCCCTCTAATTTTCATATGTTATAACAATTTACCAGAAAAAGCGAATATTTTATCATGAATGTTGAGCAAAACATTCATCGGTAGAAGTGTTTCTTTCTCAAGTATTTTTATCGTTGTTATTAAAAAATAGATACTAATTCCGTGCTTGGCATGGAATTTGAAATGTGGTCATGAAGTTGCATTGATAGCAACAAAAAATGCAATCTTAATAAAAATATATTTTGCCATGAACATGAAGAATAACCCAAACCGGCACCTGCTGGCGATTGGAGTTTCGCTCAGCAGTACTGTGCCGGATGGGTTTAGATTAAAGTGTATGGTGAGCGCGCCGGGATTCGAACCCGGGACCCTCTGATTAAAAGTCAGATGCTCTACCGGCTGAGCTACGCGCTCCAGAGGGAAGGCTCTGGATAGGGGGTTAAGGGTTTGCGGTCAACACCCAAAGCGCATCTTTCTGGAAAGAATTCTGTATTTTGCAGCAAAATGTCCGGCGCAACCCTATTGCTTCGATCTCTGTGTGGTTTTGCAAGAGAGCGGGGGAGCCGCCAGAGGCTTAGCGTATTATGCTTTAGAATAAGATTCTGCCGCTGGAAATAGCGCTGCGATACAGCTAAGGTAACTGCGGATGTTCCGTTGGGCATCCGTAGCTTCCAACTTCCTGCCCGGGCCGTGAAAACGGTTCCGGGTCTTTTTTTATGCGGGTTAGATATCTATCGCCACTTATTCAGCGGCAATACGGTTCTCATCGTTTGGCGGCGGGCTGAGGGCTGCGGCCAGAGAGATCAGATAGCTGTCGTGCAGGACCACCATGCGCTCTTTTGTTTTGAGCCACTGCGCCGCCTCGGCGATATTTTCCGCTTCCTTGATCTTGGCTTCGGCGATGACACGATCCGGCTCGATGTGGCCGCGTTTCCGCTCACTGGCGAGCGGCAGCATCTTTTCGTGGGCGAGGCGCAATTCACGGTCGGCATGGAGAACGAGAAGGGAATCAGCGTCGTCGAAGTCCAGCTTGGTGCGCTCGTTCTGTAGTTCATTGGCGCGCAGGGCGATGGCGGGTATGGCACCTTCTTCCGGCGTCATGAGCAAACCACGGCGTTTGAGCCACAGGCCCACGCCGATCTGTCCGCTGCACCATGACAACGGAATGGCGAGCACCAGGCCGAGAATGGTTGGCGACATCCAGAGGAACAGCGAGGTGGCGATAAGAAACGCCGAAATACCGGTGATGAACCCGAGAAGCGTATGCCAGCGGTGACGCCGAATGATATCACGCATTGGGATAGAGCCGTCATCGCGGCGTTGGGGCGACCACCCGGAATCGCGCCCGAGGAGAATCTGAAATACCGAGCCGGACTGGATCAGCATGAGGATAGGCGCGATCAGCGCCGATAGAATCAACTCGATGAAAGCCGAGAGAATGAGGCGTAATGCACCGCCGCAGGCCCGCCGCTCGTCTCGGGTGATCAATGTCAGGATCAGACCGAATACTTTTGGGGCGATCAGAATGGCCATCGTCAGCCCGAAGAGCGCCAAAGCGCGCTGGGGATCGAAGGTCGGCCAGACCGGGTAAAGGCTAAAATCGCGGGCAAAATATTCAGGCCGGATGTAGTGCGATTGTAAGACAAGCGCGATACCGACGATAAACTGGAACATCCAGAAGGGGGATGCCAGATAAGACATGATGCCGGTGGCAAAATGCTGGCGTGAGGCCAGTTTCATGCCGCTGGTGGGTAGTACGCGAATGTGCTGCATATTGCCCTGACACCAGCGCCGATCACGCACTGCGAGATCGATGAGCGACGGCGGGCTTTCCTCGTAGGAGCCAGAAAGATAGGGCAGCATATAAACAAGCCAGCCCGCGCGGCGGATGAGGGCCGCCTCCACGAAATCATGGCTGAGGATATGGCCGCCGAATGGCGGCTTGCCGCGCAGATCTGGGAGGCCGGCGCTTTCAGCGAAAGCCTTGACGCGGATGATGGCGTTGTGGCCCCAGTAATTGCCATCTTGCCCCATCCAGGCGGAGAGGCCAGCGGCGACAACCGGGCCGTAGACGCGGGCGGCAAACTGCTGCACGCGCGCCATCAGGGTGTTGCGGTTAATGATGAGCGGCAGCGTCTGAATGATGCCGGCATCGGGATCCTTCTCCATCGCCGTCGCGAGCTGGATAATGCAATCCCCAGTCATGAGGCTGTCGGCATCCAGCACCAGCATATGGTCGTAATCGGAACCCCAACGGGTGACGAAGTCAGCGATGTTACCAGCCTTGCGGCTGTAATTCTTCGGGCGGTGGCGATAATAGAGCCGCGCGTTCGGCCCCATCGTCTTGCGCAGGTCAAGGAAGGCGCGCTCTTCGGCGACCCATGCGTCGGGTTGCGTGCTGTCGGACAGAATGAAGTAATCAAAGCTCGCGCCAAGACCGGTGGCCTCAACGGATTCCCATATGGCCTGCACGGCCGCAAAGGTTCGCGAGGTCGATTCATTATAGACCGGCATGATGATCGCTGTGCGGCTCACCAGTTTATCCGGCGCCTGCAGGGGCGCACGATTGCGCAGGAGCAGGGCGACGAACCCGGCGATGGCACTGGTGAAGGCAAGCGCGATCCACGAAAAATTCACGGTGAACAGCAAGAGCAGAATGTACTGCAGGATGGTGGTGCCATTGATCGACACCACGCGATACATTTCCCAGGCTCCGTAAGCCGTCAGCAGAAACGCACTACCGAATACGAACAACCGTACAAGCGGTCGCCGGTCATAGGCCTCGGGCCGCTCCAGCTTGCGCTCTTCCTGTTTGGCCCAGCGGAACAGGGCTTGTGTTGGCATCGCCATGTGGCGTTCAACGGGCATACCCGTGTCGGGGATCGCTTGTGTTGGGGTCTTCTTTTTCATGCTGTTCACGCGGTCCACCGGTAAAGCCATATTTCGCTGGCGGGGTTTTCACCGGCCATCAGAACCAGCCGCAATTCGCTGGCATTGTCGCTGCCTGGGTCAATATCAAAGGCGACCCGCACAGTTTTCAGATCGGGATATGTCCATGTCTTTATATTTGCCACGGCACCCGGGCGGGCGATGACATCCGGCTTGATCTGCGCCATGAGTTCCGGAGTGAGGTTGTCGCCGGTGAACTCAATGAGATAACGCCGTCTCTTGCCGCCTGCGCCCTTACCGGTGCGCGTGGAGGAGACAGAGGCAAGCGGAGTTCGCTCCGGCGGCGTCCAGCACCAGTACTGGCGATAGGCGAAGGACGCCTCGGTGCCCGCAGCCAGCGGCGTCTTGGGGCGCCAGTAAGACAGTACATTGGAATTGATTTCGGCATCGCTCGGAATTTCGAGCAACTGCACCACGCCATCGTTCCAATCTGCCAGTGGTTGTACCCACAGGCTCGGATAGCGCTCGAAATGGCGGTCATCGTCGCGGAAGGCGCCATAGCTGCGGTCGCGTTGCATCAGTCCGAACCCCTTGGGGTTCTTGTCCATGAACTGAGAAATCTGCAGGGCGTCCGGGTTTTTCAGCGGACGCCACAGCCATTCGCCCTGGCCGTTGTTCATCTGCAACCCGCTGGCATCATGCACGGCCTGGCGCGGATCGTCGAACTTGCGCTGATCATACGGCGCGAAGAGGAAGCGGCTGCTCATGCCGCCGATGCCCACATGTTCGAGAGCGACACGGGGAAATAATGTCATCTCGACATCGACGATTGTTGTCTCTCCCGGGCGGAATGTGAAACTCAATGCACCGGCGACGGATTCGGAATCAACCAGCGCATTCACCACGAGGGCATTGGAGCCCGCCTCGGGGCGCTCAAACCAGAAGGCCTTGAAAATGGGGAATTCTTCACCGCGCATATCGGCGGGCTTGAGGGTCAGGGCGCGCGCGATGGTGCCGTAGCTTTGGCCACGGGCGATGGCTTGAAAGAAGGTGGCACCCTGAACAATCGCAAATTCGGCCAGGTCGCCATTGGTCTTGGAGTAGAGGCGGAAACCGGAATAATCGAGATCGGGAACCTCTGCCGGTACGTTGAGCGCGCCGAAATTAAAGCGGCTTTTTTCATACGGGATGGGCCGCACAACGCCTTCCTCCACCGTGTGGAGTTTCACCGCATTGGAAAACAGAAAGCCCCGATGCAGCGGCTCAATGGCAAAGCCCCAGTTATCCTTGGCCCAGACGAAACTGCCCGCGTCGGACCGGATCGAGGCATATTGCTCATAGGTCAGATTCGCGAAAGCCTCGGGCAATGCCCGCGAGGGCGCGACAAACGGTTTTTGTGAAAGCGCGCGGGCGAGGTCCGCAACCGCAGAGGCCGAAAAGGCGGGGACGTCCGGCGTTGCACTGGGTTTGGGCGGGGTATTCGGTTGGGCGTAGCCCGCCGTCACATGGAACAAGACCGCAGAAGCACCAAAGAGGGTCGTAAATTCTCTGCGGTTCATGCTTGAAAACGAAGACGGCAAGATAGGCTCCATTGAGGAGGGGTTTTCAATGTGTTTGCGAGACGCATAACGGATGGATGCTTAGCACGAAAAAATTGACGGTGGGAGCGAAATTGGTGGTTTCTTTCAAGGAGATTCCATCAATCTCAGTAAAGCGTTAAAACATTATGGTATATCCGGGAAGACGGCGTTATACCGCCGCGTTCCCAAGTTTCCGAAACGCATCATAGCGGAGTGAATATGAACCGTTCCTGTCTCGCAATCGTTCTGGCCGCTGGTGAAGGAACGCGCATGCGCTCCAGCCTGCCGAAAGTGCTGCATCGCGTGGCAGGGCGCACCATGCTGGGCCATGTTCTTGCTGAAGTGACCCGTGCGGGCGCAGACCGCGTCGTTGTGGTCGTTGGTCCGGGGCAGGAAGCGGTTGAGCGCGAAGTGCAGCAGATTGCCCCGCAGGCACACATATCGGTGCAGCGGGAGAGGTTGGGCACGGCGCACGCGGTACTGGCCGCGCGTGAACATCTTGCACAACCGGTCGATGACGTTGTGGTGGCTTTCGCCGATACTCCGCTGATCGATGCCGATATTTTTCGCACTCTGCGGGCACCGCTCGCAAGTGGCGCGGAAGTGGCAGTGCTGGGTTTCGAGGCTGCCGACCCCCATGGTTATGGTCGACTTCTCATGACAGGGGACACACTCGCGGCTATCCGTGAGGAAAAAGACGCTTCACCGGAAGAGCGCAAGGTGCGGCTGTGTAACGCCGGGTTGATGGCATTTCAGGGAGCAGGGCTCCTGACGCTGCTCAATTCCATCGGCAACGCGAATGCCAAAGGCGAATATTACCTGACCGATGCCGTTGCTCTTGCCGTTGCCGCAGGGCGGAAAACCGTGGCGGTTCACGCTGATGAAGAAGCCGTGCAAGGCGTCAACGACAAACGGCAATTGGCGGTGGCCGAAGCAGCCATGCAGCGCCGTCTGCGTGAAAAAGCGTTGATTGCCGGTGTGACGATGATTGCGCCCGAAACCGTATTTTTGAGCCATGACACCACGTTTGGCAAAGATGTCGAGATTGAGCCCAACGTGTATTTTGCCCCCGGCGTGAGTGTGGGCAACGGTGTTGTCATTCACGCTTTCAGCCATCTTGAGGGCGCGTCTATTTCTGATGGTGCATCGGTTGGCCCCTACGCCCGGCTGCGTCCAGGAACTGTGGTCGGCGAGGAGGCCAAGGTCGGTAATTTCGTCGAGATCAAGAAGACGGTGCTCGGCAAGGGAGCCAAGGTCTCGCATCTCACCTATCTCGGTGACGCAACAGTGGGCGCGCACGCCAATATCGGCGCGGGCACCATCACCTGCAATTACGATGGCTTCAATAAATTCGAGACGCAGATTGGCGAGGGGGCTTTCATCGGCTCCAACTCTTCACTGGTTGCACCTGTGTCCATCGGGCCAGGTGCCTTCATCGGCTCCGGTTCGGTCATCACCAAGGATGTCGCTGGCGATGCACTCGCGGTTGCCCGTGGGCGGCAGATTGACAGGCCTGGCTGGGGCAAGACATTTCGCGCCGCGCACAAAAAATGAACCTATTTTCGCGGCTGTCATAATCGGTCACGCAACTTGATTTGGCGTGATGGTGTGTGCCGCGTAGCTATAAGCGCAGAATTATTCCGCCTGTACAGGGTGGCTCCGAAAGAGAAACAATATGTGTGGTATCGTTGGAATCCTCGGTAATGAGCCGGTTGCGCCGCTGATTGTCGAAGCGTTGAAGCGGCTGGAATATCGCGGCTACGATTCGGCTGGTGTGGCGACGCTTGATGGCGTGACGCTGAAACGCTGCCGGGCTGAGGGCAAACTGCGCAATCTCGATGCCAAGCTGCGGGCTCATCCGTTATCCGGCACATCCGGCATCGGCCACACCCGCTGGGCAACCCACGGAAAGCCCAATGAAATCAACGCCCATCCCCATGCGACCGACCGGGTGGCCGTGGTGCATAACGGCATCATCGAGAATTTCCGTGAACTCAAGGAAGAACTGACCGCCGCAGGAATCGTTTTCGAAACGGAAACCGATACTGAAGTTGTCGTGCAGATGGTGTCCCGCGCCTTGAAGGCTGGCAAAGCACCGATTGATGCAGTGGCCGAGACGTTGCCACGGTTGCGCGGTGCTTTTGCGCTGGCCTTTCTGTTTGCGGGTGAAAACGACCTGCTGATTGGCGCGCGCCACGGCGCACCGCTCGCGGTGGGCTATGGTGATGGCGAGAATTTTTTGGGGTCGGACGCGCTGGCGCTGGCACCGTTTACCGCCGATATCGCCTATCTCGACGAGGGCGATTGGGTGGTGATCAGCCGCGCCAAAGTGGACATTCGCGATGCCGCTGGCACGCCCGTTAGCCGCAAGCGCTACAGCATCAATACCGGAGCATTTCTGGCTGATAAGGGCAATTATCGCCACTTCATGCTCAAGGAAATCAACGAGCAGTCAGAAGTGGTGGGGCGCACGCTGGCCCATTACGTTGATTTCGCCAATGGCCGGATCTCACTGCCGGAAGATCTGCCGTTCAAATTCGAGAACCTTAAACGCCTGTCGATCGTCGCTTGCGGCACGGCTTATCTGGCCGGGCTCGTCGCCAAATACTGGTTTGAACGCCTGGCACGCCTGCCGGTCGAAATTGATGTGGCATCCGAGTTTCGCTATCGCGAGATGCCGCTTGATGCGGGTGAACTCGCACTGTTCATCTCGCAATCCGGTGAAACCGCCGACACGCTTGCCTCCCTGCGCTACGCCAAGCAGTGTGAGCAGCACATCATGACCGTCGTCAATGTGGCGACCTCAACCATGGCGCGGGAAAGCCATGTGGTTTTTCCGACCTTGGCCGGTCCGGAAATCGGCGTGGCCTCCACCAAGGCTTTCACCTGTCAGCTTGCCGTGCTGCTGTGCCTTGCCGTTGCGGCGGGCCGGGCACGTGGTACGCTTTCGGCGGAGGATGAAAAGCGCATTGTCAATATGCTGATCGGAGTACCGGGGCTTCTGAGCGAAACCCTGAAAATCGAACCGCAAACCGAACAATTGGCCCACACCCTCGTCAAGACAAGCGACGTGCTTTATCTCGGGCGCGGCACCTCGTATCCGCTGGCGATGGAAGGGGCGTTGAAGCTGAAAGAGCTGTCTTATATCCATGCTGAAGGCTATGCCGCCGGTGAACTCAAACACGGCCCCATTGCGCTGATTGATGAGACGCTGCCGGTGGTGGTGAGTGCGCCAAGCGATACGTTCTAGGAAAAGACCGTCTCCAACCTGCAGGAAGTTGCAGCGCGCGGCGGGCGTATCATGCTGATTACCGACGAAGCCGGTTCGAAAGCCTCGGGGCTTGATCATGCGGCGACGATTGTTGTGCCCGATTGCGACCCGCTCATTGCGCCGATTATCTATGCAATCCCGATCCAGTTTCTCGCCTATCACACGGCGGTGCTGGCCGGAAAAGATGCCGATCAGCCGCGCAATCTGGCAAAATCGGTGACGGTGGAATAGGGCGGTTTTCCGCCCTACACTCCGCCCATATAAAAATTTTCCATGCGCAGGGTTTCATCCTCGGTGAAGCGGTGGTCCGCAGGCGGATGGGCGCGTTGCCCACATTCGCGGCGTGGACAGATGCGACACCCGACCCCAATGGGCACCGCGCCGTTGGCGGATGTTAGATCAATACCATCGGCGTAAATCATCCGGTTGGCGTGTTCGATCGAGCAGCCGAGTCCGATGGATAAATGACGGCGCGGCGCGTTGTAGCTGTAGCCCCCCTTGATGACAGCCTTGGCAATACAAAAATAACGCCGGCCGTCTGGCATCTGGCTCAGCTGAATGTTGATCTGGCCAGGATTGAGAAATGCGGCGTAGACATTCCAACGTGGGCAGGCGCCACTGTGGCGCGGAATATGGATGCCCGACAGTGAGAAACGCTTGGAGATGTTACCGGCGATATCGGTGCGGATAAGGTGGACGGGCACGCCGCTCATTCCGGGCCTTTGCAGCGTGGTCATGCGGTGGCAAACCTGCTCGAAAGTGGCGCGGAAGCGGCGTCCGATCCGCTCAATGTCATAGCGCGTATCGCGGCACGCGGTGAAGAAGGCCTCATAGGGCATGATGAGTGCCGCAGCGGTGTAGGATGCCAGCACCGAGCGCACCAGACCGACAGAGTCCGGCTGGGGCAATGTGCTTTGCAGGATCAGTGCCGTCATCTCCTTTTCGGCAATCAGCCGCGCCACATGCATCGCCAGGGTGAAGAACGCCGACCGAGGCTCGAGCGTATCGGAAATCACCAGTACCCGCCCATGGTCTTCCTCGCGCAGCATGACACCGTTGGGCAGCGAGCGCACGCGGGTTTCGATGCCAAAGACGTTGAAGAGATAATCCCGCAAACCTTGCTCAAAATTATCGGTGGTGTCCCCAATGTCCCGCCGCAGGCGCTCCGCCGTCGCCTCCAAGGTTGGGAAATAGTTGCCGTTTTCCTGGAGAAAGTCTGAGACGGCTTCCGTGACGAGATTGTAACCCGTGCTCGCGCTTTCCCGCAGGGCTTCCGGGCGCTGTAATTCCTTGACCCGATCGAAGAGTTTCAGAACCGCGCGACCCACGGCGGGGTGGGCCTGTACAAGGTCGCGTATATCCTGATTGGTGAGGTCGCTGTCGGCGAACAGATCGTCACCGAACAGTTCCATGAGATCCCCCACCAACCGGCCGTCATCGCTCTCCGCCAACTCGCCGGGCTCGACCCCGAAATGGCCAGAGATGCGAAACAGCAGAGGCACGGTGATGCGACGGCGGTTGTGCTCGATCAGATTGAGATAGCTTGCGGAAATATCGAGCGCCTCCGCCAACTGGGTCTGAGAGAGACCCTTCTGGTGTCGTAACCGCTTGATACGCCCGCCGATTTGAGGTTCGGCGCGGGCCATCGATCGTTCCTTCCTGTGGCACGGTTTACAAAATCCGCGTCGTTTCTTTGCAATGATTTACAGCTTAACGCGCTGTTTTCATTATTCATCTTGTAATTATCGTGACAATTGTCAATTTTTTACTCAAGGCGAATGCATTTGAAGCGTTCCATCAATCAGGAGAAACGTCATGAGCAAAACGATGTGCAAGAGAGGCATGGAAAACGGCTTGGAAACCAAGCTGGGTGAGGATTTCATCACTATTATCGCACCGAGCATGGCCGAGGTCATGGACAGCTTCCGGGCGCAGGGACTGGCAGCCAAGCATTATACCATTATCCACCGTGCCGGGCGGCACAGTTTCACGATGGCGGGCGAGGGGGCGGCGCATGTGCTGTTCGAAGGCCTGCCGATGGTCGCCGCAACTTTCATGCGCCCGGCCCAGGCCTGACCCGTCACGGTGCGGGCGGATAGCCGACCCAATTTTACTGACAATTGTTTGCTGCAACGAAACCATTTTATTGGAGGTCCCGATGGACAAGATGAACCCGTATCGCCCCGGAAATTTCCCTGCGCCTGAATGGGCACCGGATCGCTGGAAGAATATCCGCCGCGATTATTCCGCCGCCGAGGTTCAAAAGCTCGGCGGCTCATTGCCAATCAAGCATTCTCTTGCCGAAAATGGCGCGCGGCGACTGTGGGAATTGCTGCACAGCGAAGACTTCGTGCCGACGCTCGGCACCTTCACCGGCAATCAAGCGGTGCAGCAGGTTAAGGCGGGACTCAAGGCGATTTATCTGTCCGGATGGCAGGTGGCAGCGGATGCCAATACCTCCGGCAATATGTATCCGGACCAGAGCCTCTACCCGGTCGACTCGGTGCCTGCCATCGTTCGGCGCATCAACAAAGCCCTGCAGCGTGCCGACCAGATTCAGACGATGGAGCGTTTTGAGGGCAAAGCGGACGCAACCCTCGACTATTTCGTGCCGATCATTGCCGATGCCGAGGCAGGCTTTGGCGGGGCGCTCAATGTTTTTGAGTTGATGAAAGCTATGATCGAAGCAGGCGCTGCCGCTGTCCATTTTGAGGCCCAACTGGCGAGCGAGAAGAAATGCGGCCATCTGGGC
>JAVBJU010000024.1:0-80048 GCA_031546825.1 Microvirga sp.
ATCTCCGGCGTCGGTTCCTTGAACAAGAAGGGGGACGGCGTCCTCGTTCTCGACGCCCTCAACAACTACACCGGCGATACGATCATTTGGCACGGCGTGTTGCAGGGCGTAGCGGATGTTCTTGGCTCCGACCACGCGCCCCATACCCGTGAAGAGAAAAGCAAGACTTATCCCGATACGCCGTCGGGCATGACCGGAGTGCAGACCCTGGTGCCGATGATGCTTGATCACGTCAATGCCGGGCGGCTGACGCTGGAGCGGTTCGTTGATCTCACCAGCGCCGGGCCAAAGCGCCTGTTCGGCATCGCCAAGAAAGGCCGTATCGCAGTGGGCTATGACGCCGATTTCACCGTGGTGGATATGAAGAAGCGCGAAACCATTACCAATGCATGGATTGCCTCCAAATGCGGCTGGACGCCCTATGATGGCGTCACCGTCACCGGCTGGCCGGTTGGTACCATCATCCGTGGTAAACAGGTGATGTGGGAAGGTGCTCTGGTTGAGGGCGCACAGGGCGAGGCGGTTCGGTTCGAAGAAGCCTGAACAGACCCGGAAGAGAACGGCAGGGCGGTGCCACGGCACCCTGCCGCCATCACCAGATAACCCCGATATCCAACAAGACCGAAGCGCCGGGCGCGTCCGGCTGAACTGTTGTTTTTATGCAACGGTGTGCCATAAAGGCTGCTCCCGGAAGTGGGCTCAGGGCGCGGATGCCTGCCCAACCGCCAGGGTTGACCACAGGCTAACAGCGCGTGCGCTAACAGGGTTTTAGCTTGGCCGGAACTGCCGAAAATCCCCCATCGACTGGGGTGGAAACCAAGCGCGCACTGATTAACAACTCTGATTTTGAATCATCTGTTTATTGACATGTGTAGATATTGTCGGTTATTTGGCGATCTAGTGTTGTATGGTTGCATTCGTGCTTGCGATGTAATGCCAAACATTGGCGCAGCGTGCCAAAACAAAGCAAAAATTGCTTATTTCGGGGTTTTTAAAATAATAAACTACCGGATAGCTTCGGACGGATGGGCTTGAAGCTGCTCTCCGCCAAAACGCGCGCCAAGGACTAATTATGCGCAACGGTGCCTGCGGGTGTCGGTGCGACCGTCGCGAGATGACGGGAAGGATGCGGCTCATATGCCCATGCCTTCTTCGTTGTCGATTGGCTCAATCCGTTGAGCTGATGAATTGATACTGTGTCAAAAAAAATATGGGGCGATCACATGAAAAGTGAAACCACGGGAACGAAATTGAATTCTGTTAGTCAAGCATTGCTGTCCGGCGCGTCGCTATTGTCGCTGGCTGTGGCCGGGCTTGTCTTTTCCGCGGGTGTCACTTCCCCGGCCTTCGCCCAGGATAAGGGGCAACGGCTGCTGCCTCAAACCAGAGCCGCTGGCGACAATACAGTGACGATCAACGCCGGTCAGGCGCTGAACGCGGCCAACGCCGCTTTTGGTGACGGGAATAACGGCTATGACGTCAACGCCACTGCGGCGACCGGAAGTGCCACGCTCATCCACAACGGCACCGGTACCATTTCGGCGGTCGGCGGCGATGCCATTTCCGTGATGCCCTCGCCTGGAGCGGCTTGGGGAGCGGCGACGGGTTCCGCCAAGGTCACTCTCGGCTCCGACGTTATTTTGAACGTGAACAACAGCAACCCGCTGTCATACGACAATCCAAACTGGCTGCACGCGGGCTTGAATGTCAAAGCGGCCGAAAGTTCCGGCACCATTGACATCACCAGCGCCGCGACGATTACTGCGTATGGCACCAGAGGGCTGGGTATTCACGCGATCGGCGGATCCGGGGCGATGACCATCGCCAATACTGGAAAGATTACCACCAATGGTTATTATGCCGATGCTATCTATGCGCAAAGCATGCACGGCGCAAACGTCGCGATCACCAACAGTGCCGCACTCAGGATCAATGGCCACGTAGCGCGGGGCATTGCGGCGGAATCTACGACTGGTCAGATCAACATCACCAATACGGGAAGAATCGAGACCAGCGCAGGGCCTGGTAGCTACGATGGTTATGGCATATACGGCTACTCCACCGGGGCCGGGGCAAATATCACCATCAACAACAGCGGGTACATCCAGGCCGGGGTGGCGCATGGCCACGGCATTTTTGCCAACGCAATGGGCAATGCCACAATTAACAATACCGGGGATATCCTCGCCTGGGGTGGCGAATGGGCGGGCACCATGCATGCGCTTTCCGTTGGCGGCAACGCCACGATAACGCATTCAGGTGGCACGCTTACGACTAATGGGTACAACGCTTTCCCGGTCCTTTCTTCGGCCTCAATGGGCCTTGGTAATGCCCTCGTCATTGTCGAAAGCGGCACCATCATCAACAACACCACTGGCGGCGTTTCCGGTCACGGGATTGAGGCAATCGCTGCTGGCGGCGGCAACGCCACCATTCTCCTGAATGGTGGCACAGTAACAAACGCGGTCAATTACGGCCTGGTGGCCTGGGATGGCAATAACGGTGCCGGCGGCACCATAACCATCAAGACCGGGGAGGGGACCTCCGTCACCTCCGGGGGCAACGGTATCATCGGCTGGGGCAGCACGTCGCGTGCTGGTTCAGAGGTGTCCATCGAGTCCCGCTCAACAGTCATCGCAAAAGGCGTTGGTATCGGTGGCGCGACTGCGGGCCTCGGTCTGGTGACCGTCAAGCAGTTGGGCGCTTCTATCACCGCGGGTGTGGTGGGCCTCAATGCCCAGGGTGGCAAGGACGTGGTGGTCGTCAACAGCGGTGTCATCAAAACCGAAGGGGTCGACGCATCCCATACCATTTATGCCTATTCGACCGGCACAGGCGACGTCAGCGTCACCAACAGCAATGAGCTTCTGCCGCAAAACGTGGGGTCGCATGGTATTTATGCCACCTCCACCTCCACCGGCACAGTGACGGTGGCCAATAGCGGTAAAATCACCATCGCCGCTGGCGACCAGACTTCCGGTATCAAGGCTGTCACCGAAAACGGTGCAGTCTCCGTCTCGCACACTGCAAACACGATTTCCATCGCTGCTGACAACGCGGGCCCGGCCGCACTGGCCCAGGCCACAGGTACGGGTGCCGCGAGCGTCACCACGGGCGGCACGATTTCTGTCACGGGTACCAACGCGGCCTCGGCGGCGCTGGCCAAGGCCGATGGGGCGGGTGCCGCGAGCGTCACCATGACTGGCGGCACGATTTCTGTCACGGGTGCCACCGCTGCTTCGGCGGCAATGGCCCAGGCCGCTGGTGGCGGGAACGCCAGCGTCACCGTCAGTGGCGGTGCGATTTCCATCACGGGTTCCGCTGTTGGCTCTGCCGCGAAGGCTCAATCCGCAGGGGCGGGGAGCGCGAGCGTCACCGTTGGTGGCGGCACGCTGACCGTCGATGGTGCCAATGCTGCTTCGACCACGCTGGCTCTGGCCTCGGGCACGGGGAGCGCCAACATCACCATGACCGCTGGCACTGTCTCCAACAAGTCCGTGGCTGGCACGACCAATCACGGTCTTGAAGCCCGTGCGGTTGGCGGCGGTGATGCCAATATCACCATGAACAGCGGAACGGTTGATGTCGCTCGCGGCGTCGGCCTGTACGCCTGGGAAGCCGGAACCGGTCTGGGCAATGCCACGGTCAAGACCAGCGTTGGCAGCACCATCAAGACCACGTCGAGCGCGGCCATTCTGGCCACGGCTGGTTCGTCGACCAAGGGCACCTCTGTTCTGGTTGACTCGCAGTCGATCATCACCTCCGACACCACCGGTATCCAGGCCACCAGCACCAAGGGCGGTGCGGTGAGTGTCAAGCAGCATGGTGGCACCATCACCACCGGGGTTGCGGGCATTAACGCCGCATCCACCGGCGGCGCAGTGACCATCGCCAACGACGACAAGATCACCGTCTCGGGTGCCAATGCCATTCACGTCATCCATGGTGAAGGCAACTCGGTGGCGATCACCACCAAGGGCGCCCTCACGCTGACCAGCGCACCGACCACTGCGGGCGTTGCGGCGGTTGTTTACGCCCACGCCCTGACGGGTGATGCCACGGTTACGGCAAGCAATACGATCACCACCAATGCCTCCCATGGCATTGAGGCGCAGGCGATGGCCGCCGGTGCCAAGGCTTCGGTTGATTTCAATAACGGCGAGATCAAGCTGGCCAATACGGCTGACGTCGGTCACGGCATCGTTGTCGGTAACCAGGCGACGACCTCCACCGTCAAGGGTGAGATCTCGGTTGGCGCCACGGCGAAGGTTGATGTGCTGCGTGGCCTCGGCTTGCAGGCGGGCGCTGGTGCCGGAAACGCGGTGAAGATCGCAGACGGCGCTCTGGTCAACGGCGGTGCGGCGGCTCTGCAGTATACCAACGCGAACACCACCCAAACCAACACCCTGGACAACAGCGGCATCATGGAAGCGCGCCAGGATGTGGTGGTGACGGCACTCACCACGACGGCCGCGTCCAAGACCACCATGACCAACACGGCAACCGGCGTTATGACCGGCGTCATCCTGATGGGTGGCGGCATCAATGCGCTTGAAAACGCGGGCCTGTGGGATCTGCGCAGCTTCGCCGATACCGACATGAACGCAACGCGTGAGACCTGGAAGCTCGCGGTTTCGGATTTTGGTGCGGGCACGGCCAATAGCATCAATAACACCGGAACCCTGCGCCTGCGCGGTATGGAAGGCACACCGACCTCCTACAGCGCGGCGGGTGCTTACATGCCGCTGGGTTACACCTACAATACGCCGACGCAGGATGGCCCGGTCCAGGGGCATATCTACGGTGTGAATACGTTCACCCAGGCTGGCATCATTGATATGACCAATATGCGCCCGGAAACGACACTCCGCGCCGGTGGCATGGTTAGCGATCACCGTGCTGGTGACGTTCTGGTGATCTCAGGCGGTCACACTGCCGGTACCGATGGCGGCGGCGTGTTCGTCTCCAGCAAAGGCACGATCTTCATGGATACCGTGCTGAACGCAGGCGGCGCGGCTTCGCAGTCCGACGTTGTGGTGGTTGATTCCACCCGCCTTCTTGACAACAACCCCACCAACGCAACGCGGCTTGTTCTCACCACCACCGGGTCGGGTTCCTACACCGATGGCAACGGCATTCTGCTGGTTGAAGTTCTGAACAAGCCCCAGTCCGCCGCTGGCGTCTTCGTGCTTGGCTCGCGTGCGGCTGCCGGTGCGTATGAATACCTGCTGTTCCACGGTGGCGTCGGGGCCGATTCCGCCGACGGCAACTGGTATCTGCGCAATACCTTCGATCCCCCGGTTGTGCCGCCGGTTGTTGAGCCTCCGGTCGAGCCCGGCCCGGGCAACCCGCCTCCGGTGACCCCTGTCACCCCGCCCCCGGTGAACCCGGAGCCGGTTCCGATCATCCGCGTGGAGGTTCCGGTCTCCATGGTGATCCCGCCGCTGGCGCTTGAATATGGCTATTCCATGCTCGGCTCGCTTCAGGACCGGGTTGGTGAGAGCTATCACACCAGCGATCCGGTGATGGAAGACCGTGAAGTATGGTGCAAAGACCCGAGCAAGAACTTCAAGTGCGTTGTGCGGGTTCCGCTGGCTGCCAAGGCTGGTGAAGACAAGACCAAGTGGGCGTCGTCCGGTTGGGCACGTCTGATGGGTGATCGTGGCGAGCACGAGCCCGATAACTTCATGCGTCGCGGCCCGAACTATGACTACACCTTCGCTGGCATCCAGGCCGGACTTGATGTCTATGCCCGTGAACAGGGTGACGGCACGCTGGACAAGGTCGGTGTCTATATCGGTTATGGTCAGATCACTTCCGATGTGAATGGCCAGCTCGGCACCAAGGCCGGAACGGTCGATATGGATGCCTACACCGCAGCCGGTTACTGGACGCATCGCAGCCCGACGGGCTGGTACACCGATGCGGTCATCCAGGGCACCTGGTATGAGGCCGATGCCCGGTCGGTTTACGGCCAGGGAATGAAGCCGAACGGCTTTGGCCTGCTCGGTTCGTTGGAAGCCGGTTACACCTTCAAGCTCGGCAATGGCTTCGCGCTTGAGCCGCAGGCGCAGGCGGTCTACCAGACCGTGTCCTTCGACAACTCCCACGACCAGTTCGGTTTCGTGCGGTTTGACGATGCCGACTCGGTGCGTGCCCGCGTGGGTCTGCGCCTTGCCAAGACATGGAACCGCGCCGATGAAGGCCAGGCACCGCGCCTGATCACCGGCTGGGTCCGTGCCAATGCCTGGCATGAGTTCCTCGGCAAAACCACCACCTCGTGGGGTTCGCTCGATGGCCAGAACCTGACGCCGTTCAACTCCTACCTTGGCGGCACATGGGGTGAACTGGGTGCAGGCGTGACAGCGCAGATGACCGACAAGGTCAACCTGTTTGCCTCGGGCGCCTACAACCGCTCGCTGGACAACAAGGGTCGCCAGGGCTGGGACGGACGTCTCGGCATGAGCGTCAAGTGGTAAGCACAGGCGCTGCCTGAAACAAAGACATAGCAGGGCGCTCCCCGGAGCGCCCTGAGGTTACAAAAAGCCCGCCGGTTTCTTCGGCGGGTTTTTTTGTGCGTGATTTTGGGGGGAGGGAAGGGGTGAGCTTTATGCCGAGCTATGGCGTGTAGTACCAGTGTTGCGATTATCATGACACAGCTCTCAATCCGAGCCAGATGCCGGTGAAGGCGCCGCCCACAACATCGCCGTAATAACAGGTTCTGACGGCTAACAGGGTTCAGCTATTGCGGAGCGTTTATTGCAGCCGGGCGGGGACGGTGTCTTTCCACTATGGTGTATGTGCCTTTGCTCCGCATTGTGTAGGTGCTACCGTTGGCACCAAGACCGGAATAGCGTTGAGCATTCCTGACAGTTTGCGAGCCGTCGAACATGCCGCATCCTGACAATCCAATGGACATCAGCGCGATTGCGAGTGGCAGGAAAATTTTCTTTGACATGGAAGTAACCTCTCTCGGTAAGCAAGGTGAATTCTCTGCCTCACATCTGAGGCAATCCGCGAGCGCGGCGTTGGCAATGACGTAGAATTACGGTGACAGAATTACGGAATTGACCGGACCAGCGGTCAATTAATTTTGGTAAAGGTAGAATACTAAAGTAGTAAACTAGGGGGTGGCAGATGAGCGAGAAAAGGGTCATGAAATTACAAAATAGACTCTTGCACATAGATGGGCATCTTAGTACTATGTTTGACATAGCTATTATGAGTAAAAAGATTTTTGATAGGAGTGATAATTCATTGTCATTGCTTTTAAGATTTAATTCTTTCTTTTTAGCGAAAGCAATGGTTGTTTGGTTTAAGGAAAAAGATATTTTTCTTATGAAAAAATATTCTTATTGTGGATCAATAATAGTTAAAATTTTTCATCTATTGAAAACAATGGAAAATAAGCCAAACTTGACTTACTCCCCAGGTCCTCTTTTTTCTGAGCTTCTCCTGCCTCTTATATCTGATAATGAAGATGTTATAAACTGGCTTACCTACGATGATGCGCTCTTTGATCTTGTGGCGGCAGAAAATCCCAAGAAAGATCATTTTTGGGTCTACCAAACCCGCTTGGCATTGCGTGGGGAATGGGAGCGTTTGAGAGAACGTTGTCACAAGGTTATGGCTAATCCGCCTAAAAGCGCTTGGCATGCGAAGTATGTTTCCGATAGTCGCTTCTATCTAGCCCTGGCTGATGGTGCTATCGGAAGAATGGAACATTTTTTAGAAGAAATTACGTCCTCAAATATTATACGAATTCGGCAAAATGTTGAAAGCGGCTTTACTCAAGACCTAATATCTACTGATGCTGTTATCTATGCTAAAATTGCATGGCGGCACGGGTATCAGGTTCGGGTTGATAGTCCTTATGTTCCAGCCGAATGGTTGCCAGTTTCTCCTCTCTCTTTGTACGAGTGTTCGCTTCCATTTGTAGAAGGTCTCAATGTTGATACAGTTGAGGAGTTCTCGCAAGCTTGGTTGTCCCGTCTGGTTTTGTGAGACTGTAAATTGAAGTGTGTCCCTGCGTTATTTTCATAGAGCGTCGAGGGGGTTCGATCGCTGAGTTACGGTGACAGTTTACTCATCTCGCATTTTGTGTCATCATCGCAGAATGGCACGTATCGCTCGTCTTGTGGTCCCCGGACTTCCCCATCATATCACGCAACGCGGCAATCGGCGTGAGCCGGTGTTCTTTGAGGCGGCGGATTATCGCGCTTATCTTGATCTCCTGAAAACCCATGCGCCGAAATCGGGCACGCGGCTGATTGCGTGGTGCCTGATGCCAAACCATGTGCATCTCTTGGCAATCCCGGAAACGGCGGATGGGTTGCGGGCGATGCTGGGCGAAACCCATCGCCGCTACACCGCCCACATCAATGCGCGCAACAAATGGACCGGCCATTTATGGCAGGGGCGTTTCGGTTCGGTTGTGATGGATGAGGCGCATCTTGCCCACGCGGTGCGTTATGTCTGCCTCAACCCGGTGCGCGCCGGTTTGGTGGCGCGGGCGGAGGACTGGCCGTGGTCGAGCGTGGGGGCGCATCTCAGCGGCCATGACGATGGCCTAACCGATCTTGCGGTTGTGCGTGACAGTTTCCCCGACTTCGCAGGTTTGCTGGCCAGCGGCGAAGATGACAATGCCCGTCAAGCCCTGCGGCGCGCCGAGACCATTGGCAGGCCGCTCGGAATTACGGTGACAGTTTACTTATCTCTCATTTTCTGTCATTCTCGCTGAATGGCACGTATCGCTCGACTTGTGGTCCCCGGACTCCCCCATCACATCACCCAGCGCGGCAATCGGCGTGAGCCGGTGTTCTTTGAGGCGGCGGATTATCGCGCTTATCTTGATCTCCTGAAAATCCATGCGCCGAAGTCGGGCACGCGGCTGATTGCGTGGTGCCTGATGCCGAACCATGTGCATCTTTTGGCAATCCCCGAAACCGCCGATGGGTTGCGGGCCATGCTGAGCGAAACTCATCGCCGCTACACCGCCCACATCAATGCGCGCAACAAATGGACCGGCCATTTATGGCAGGGGCGTTTCGGCTCGGTAGTGATGGATGAGGCGCATCTTGCCCATGCGGTGCGCTATGTCTGCCTCAACCCTGTGCGTGCCGGTTTGGTGGCGCGGCCGGAGGACTGGCCGTGGTCGAGCGTGGCTGCGCATCTCAGCGGCAGAAACGACGGGGTGACTGATCTTGCGCCTGTCCGTGACCGTTTCCCCGACTTCGCAGGTTTGCTGGCCAGCGGCGAAGATGACAACGCCCGTCAAGCCCTGCGGCGCGCCGAGACCATTGGCAGGCCGCTCGGTGCGCCGGAGTGGGTTGCGCAACTGGAAAGCACCACAGGCCGCCTTCTGCGCCCACAACGGCCCGGGCCAAAGGCACGAGGTGAGGATGTAGAGATGAGTAAACTGTCACCGTAATTCTATCGTTTCCTTCGCATCACTACTTGGTCACCCTCGATTGGTTGATCGCCTTTTAGCGCTATTCCGTTTTGTCTTTTCCCCTTACGCAGTGGCTTGAGCTTTGCCGTTGTAGCTCATCCCGCTTTTCATGACGGCGAAGGCAATGCGTGCCATCTTGTTGGCCAGCGCCACGGCCACAAGCGTGAAGGGCTTGCTTGTCAGAAGCTTATCCGCCCAAACGCGCAAGGGATCCGTGTGGCCCTTGCGATGGTACAAGACGGCATGGGCCCCGATCACGAGGAGCTTGCGCAGATACCCATTACCCATCTTTGAGATGCGGCCCAAGCGCTCCTTGCCGCCGGAAGAGCGTTGCCGCGGCGTCAGGCCCAAGAAGGCGGCAAATTCGCGTGGACCGTCAAAGCCGGATATGTCGTGAACCGTTGCAGCCATGGCTGAGGCAGTGATGTGGCCAAGGCCGGGAATGCTCATCAGTTGTTTGGCGATGGGGTCTTGCATGGCAAGTTGTTTGATCGCCCGATCACAATGATGGATTGCGGTATCCAACTGGTGCAATTGTTCGGCAAGCGGAGCCAGCGCCACACGAACGCTCAAGGGGATGAACGCCCCATCGTCACTGGCCAGAAGCTCTGCCAGGCCACGGGCTTTGTCGGCCCCTTGGGCCGCAACAACTCCCACTTCGGCAAAATGGCCGCGCAGGGCATTGATGATCTGCGTGCGCTGCGCAACCAACAACTCGCGCGTCTTATGGTGCATCAGCACTGCCTGGTTCTCGATACTGCGCACCGGAACGAACCGCATGGTCGGCCGCGTGACTGCCTCGCAGATTGCCGCCGCATCGGCCGCATCGTTCTTCTGCCGCCGTACATAGGGCTTCACATAGGCTGGCGGCATCAAGCGCACCTGATGCCCAAACTTGCTTAACTCCCGCGCCCAGTAATGTGCCGAACTGCAGGCCTCTATCCCCACCAGACAAGGTGGCAGGGCGGAAAAGAAGGCCAGAACTTTGTTGCGCTTGAGCGCGCTTGCCACCAAAACCTGACCCGCAGCGTCAATTGCATGAACCTGAAAAACTAACTTGCCCAGATCAAGGCCAACAGTAGTGACAGACGATAAATCGATGATAGACTTGCCCATGGACGGTGCCTCTTGATGATGAGTTCGACAACAACCATCATGGCACAACTCGTTTACGAGCCTGATGCCGGTGAAGGCGCCGTCCACAACATCACCGTAATTGAGACGCCTGTACTCGAGGGCTCCCCCGGACGCTCGGAGGGGACAGCGCGACAGAACCCCTTCAAGTAGCCTTTTTGCTCTTCTTAGCCTGCAGAAGAAGAGAGGCCGGTGTAATGGGGGCAACCCCACGGGACAGATCTGACCAAACTTTATATAGCTGTGTGAGTCTCTCTCCATCGAGAGTTCCGCGCGTAACACCGTAAGCCATATTAACGGCTATTAAAAGAGGATTAAGTACACGTTTTCCAAACCCAGATAAAACTGGCTGCCCATAATCGACAGAACTCTTGTTGTTGACGAAAGCAACCCATTCAATATTTTGATTATTTACTTTTACAACTTCAGACAAATATATACCAACATCAATCGCCTTATTAAGGGTTTCACCTGAAAGTTCTTGAGATGAAATTTCTATGAAATCTGGTATTTTTTGTCTGAGCTCCTGCATTTCTACCACAGTCCGCTCGCGCGTTCTAACTTGCGAAACAAACCACTCTCCAAGTCCGAGAAGTGATTCAGGACTCAGATCCGCGCTCCAATCACTATGTGAAGGAGACCTCCGAACCGCCCGCTGTAAAAAAAATATGCGTTCAGGAATCAGACTGATAAACCAGTCTTTATATTCAGAAGCCTGTTTCTTTGAAAATTCCTTAAATGTTGCCTTAAATGGCATGTTAGGAAATCCATATTCCATGATCACCCTCAGTGAATTTTAATACCGATACCAGAATTTATGAGCAGGTTTGACAAAGGTTGGCTCGGTCCACCCTGACCTGCAACGGGACTTGTAAAAAAGTGCCATACCGACCCTTGTATTTCTCCAGTTGCTATCAGATCGGCATCTTTTACTACTTGAGTAGTGATAGTAATTACGGTGACAGTTTACTCATCTCCCGTTTCGTGTCATCATCGCAGAATGGCACGTATCGCTCGTCTTGTGGTCCCCGGACTTCCCCATCATATCACGCAACGCGGCAATCGGCGTGAGCCGGTGTTTTTTGAGGCGGCGGATTATCGCGCTTATCTTGATCTGCTGAAAATCCATGCGCCGAAATCGGGCACGCGGCTGATTGCGTGGTGCCTGATGCCAAACCATGTGCATCTCTTGGCAATCCCCGAAACGGCGGATGGGTTGCGGGCGATGCTGGGCGAAACCCATCGCCGCTACACCGCCCACATCAATGCGCGCAACAAATGGACCGGCCATTTATGGCAGGGGCGCTTCGGCTCGGTAGTGATGGATGAGGCGCATCTTGCCCACGCGGTGCGTTATGTCTGCCTCAACCCGGTGCGTGCCGGTTTGGTGGCGCGGGCGGAGGACTGGCCGTGGTCCAGCGTGGGTGCGCATCTCAGCGGTCGCAGCGATGGGCTGACCGATCTTGCGCCTGTCCGCGACCGTTTCCCCGACTTCGCAGGTTTGCTGGCCAGCGGCGAAGATGACAACGCCCGTCAAGCCCTGCGGCGCGCCGAGACCATTGGCAGGCCGCTCGGTGCGCCGGAGTGGGTTGCGCAACTCGAAAGCACCACAGGCCGACTTCTGCGCCCACAGCGGCCCGGGCCAAAGGCACGAGGTGAGGACGCGGAGATGAGTAAACTGTCACCGAAATTAATGTGAATCGCAATGTTTGCCATGATGTTGGTGATAAGCAGTTTAATATGCATCCGATTTACCGCCCCGCCGTCTTCTTCGCTCCCGCTGTCGTCACGAGGTAAATCCCGATACAGACGAGTGCGAGTGCCATCAACAGCTTCCAGTCCCAGATGTTCTCGTTGAGCAGCAGGCCGGAAAGGATGGCGCCGGAGACCGGGGTGAGGAAGTTGAATACGGTGACGATGGCGACCTCGTTGTGTTTGAGCAGGAGGCTCCACAGCGAGAACGCGGCGCAGGAGAGGAAGATCAGGAAGGCGAGCACCGATACTGACGCCACCGAGATATGGCCGAGATTGCCGCCGAAAGCGTAGCCGAGGGCCGTCAGCACTGCGCCGCCCAGGGTGAGTTGCATTCCGGCCATCACCACCGCGTCCATCCGTTGCGACAGCTTTTTGCCGAAGATGGAGGAGGCGGCGAAGATGAAGGCAGCAAGCACCACCGCGCCATCGCCGTTCAGCGAAAATGAGAAGTCGAGATCGGCATTGAAATTCACCAGCATCACCCCGGCAAAGCCGATGATGCAGCCGAGCGCGCGTCCGGCACTGAGTTTTTCGTTGCGGAACAGGAAATGGGCGATGATGACGGAGAAAAACGTCGTGGTGCCGTTGAGGATAGCGCCCTTCGCGCCGGTGGTGTGGGCGAGGCCGAGATAGAAGAAGATGTATTGCAGGCTGGTCTGGGTCAGGCCAAGGGTGATGATGCCGCGCACGATGCCGGGGCCGAGGCGCAACGATGCGCCCGAACAGCGTCGAATGAGCACCAGAATGAGCCCGGCGACAAAAAACCGCCAGCCAGCGAAAACCAGCTTTGACGGGATATCGTCTGGCATGATGCCAAACAGCGCATAGCCCGATTTAATGCCGGGATAGGCCGCGCCCCACAGGCAGCAGCATAGTGTGGCGAGCCCATAGACCACCCAGCGGTTGGTGAGGATGCTCTGCGTCCCGCCATCGGCGGCGTTATGGGCTGTGGTGTTTTGCATCTTGTCCCGATCGAAACCGCTGTTCCGGCTCTTGCTTTCGCAGCTTGTGCGAGGAGTATTACTGTCATACGACAGAAAAACGCGCCATTTTTTCTTTTCAGACTGTATTCTTTTTAGTGATATATCTGAAAAAGTCCAGTGAGATATGCTCCGGCGGGGGAGGTGGCTCGCGGGTGAAGACGTGCGCGCAACAGTTATCTGCTGCTCAATGGGGGCGGGGCGCGCTCAGTGCTTCGGCAGAAGCGAAAACTCACCAGCCTTGATGCGCTCGACAAGACCCGAAGCGTATTCGACGGCGGCGTCTTCGCCATAGGTGCCGACGAGTTCATGGAACGCGGCGGAGACGGCGGCCTGGGCGACAAAATCCGTATCGAGGCCGTCAAGACGCGCCTCGGCAAAAGCCTCAATGACATAGCCGAGCGCCGCGTCCCGCATGGCGGAGCATTCGGCGAGTTCTGTCATCATGATTTCGTTGTCGGTCATGGGCGTTTGTCTGCCGGGCTTTCGGTTGTCATCCGTAAGACCCTAGAGCCTTCTGGCAACCTGCGCCACCTTAACCGTTAAAATCGGTTAACGCCTGAAATGAGCGCCCTTTTGGCTCACTTGCCGTAACGATCAAGGATAGTGCCGGAAAGGCGACCGCTCTCAGAAAGAAAGCGTTTGGCCGCTTCTTGTGCGGAGGGGGTGCAGATGCGGTAGGTGAGGGCGTAGTTGCGATACCCGCTGTTATAGGCACCTGCGATGCGCCCTTTACGTTCGGGCGTCGCGCCTTCGGCGGCAAGAAGCTGCTGCATCCGTTGTGGCCATTCGGCCGCGTCGGTTGCGCTGCACAGCTCGCGTAGGAAGGCGAGCGCGCCGGTGACCTCGGACAGGCGCAAGATATCCCGGTCAAGGTTCGCCGCGGTGCTGTCCTGCCACGGGCTCTTGGGCGTGGCGGTTTGGGCGTGGGCCATTGTGATGAGGGGCATCACCAACACACACAATGCCAGGGCCGAGCGCGGAAGGCGCATATGCCAAGTTCCTTTTATGCCAAGTTCCTGTCAGGTGCGCTTTGCACTTTGATCCAGAACTATTTTGGCGCGGCGGACGACTTCGGCAAGGTGGGGCGTGGTGTGAAGCTGCTCTATTTCATCAAAATTGGCCCATTTGATATCAAGCGCTTCCGGGCCGGTTTGGGCTTCGCCGCCCTGCCACCATGCCGCATGGACCATCAGCACCACATGGTGGCGAATGGCATCTTTGGCGTCTTTGTCGATGATCTCGTGGGGGTAGATCAGAATCGGGTTTGCCGCGTGCAACCCTACTTCTTCATGCAATTCGCGCAGCACAGCCTGTTCCAGCGTCTCGCCCGGCTCAACCATGCCGCCGGGCAGGGAATAGAGATGGCCGCGCTCGGTGAGGGCGCGCGACGCCAGCAATACGGTATCGGCGCGGAACAACGCCAGCGACACCGCCACATGGGGGCGGTCGGGATATTGGCGCGACGTGTCGTTCGCGCTCACGGGTAGAGCCGTGTCTGGTGCCAGCCGTTATCCGCTTTCGAGAACACAACGCGGTCGTGCAGGCGGAAGGGTTTGTCTTGCCAGAATTCCAGATATTCGGGCGCAAGGCGGAAGCCGGTCCAGTGGGGCGGTCGCGGAACCTCGCCAATGAGGTATTGGGCGGCATAGCGCGCCACGGCTTTTTCCAGGGCGAAGCGGCTTTCGAGCGGGCGTGATTGCTGGCTGGCCCAGGCGCCGATGCGGCTGTCGCGGGGGCGTGACTGGAAATAGGCATCGGCCTCTTCATCGGACACCCGGGTGATCGGCCCCCGCGCGCGAACCTGGCGGCGCAGGCTCTTCCAGTGGAACACCAGGGCGGCTTTGGGATGGGCGAGGAGCTGCCGGCCTTTGGCCGATTGGGTATTGGTGTAAAACACGAAGCCGCGCGCATCGACGCCCTTGAGCAGCACGGTGCGCACGTCTGGCATACCCGTATCGTCAACGGTTGCGATCTGCATGGCGTTGGGGTCTTCCGGCTCAGACGCCGACGCCTCTTTCATCCAGGCATCAAACAGCGCCCACGGTTCACCCGCTTCGGTGAAGTCACCAGTTATTAACCCGGGTGCGCTTTGATCTTTTCGAGAACTATCCGAATTTTTCATGACATGGCCGAGCTATTTGATGCAACGATGTTCCAATACTGCCGAAAACGGCAACAAAAGCAAGGCGACCCGTGCCCGATTGTGGGGCCGCATCGCGCTGCCGGTATTGCTGCTTGCCCTCACTGTGGGGCTCACCGGGTGCAGCTGGACCTTTCCGGGCTCGAAAACCGATGCCGCCAAGGAAATAGCGCTTGAAGACGATATTGCGACCGGGTCCATCGGGCCGGTGTCTGAGCCGAAAAAGCCTTTGGCGCAACTGAAAAACCTCACCGAAGAGGATTTGCGCCGGGCCAAAGCTGCGCTTGCGGTTGCAGTGGATCCCCACGGCTCGCCCGATCGCGTGCTGTGGGATAACCCGCAAACGCAAGCCAAGGGCAGCTTCGTGCCGGATGGCCCTCCCTTCGTCAAAAACGACGAAGTTTGCCGTAATTTCAGGACGTTGGTGGTAGATCCCGTTGAAACCCGGAACCTCGTCGGCACCGCGTGCCGCCCCTCTGGTGGGGCTTGGGATGTCAGCGATATCAAGGCCCCGCCCAAGGCGCAGGCACCAGCCGTCAAGCCCGGAAAGCCGGCCGATTCCGGGAGTGCAAAAAAGCCCGTTGCGGCCAAAGCCGTGCCCAAACCGGTGGCGAAAGCGAAAGTCTAACGCCTTGTGTAAAAAGGCATTTTTAAAAGCCGACAGGCAAAATTCTGCGGTGGGGAGAATGACATGCGCCTGTTTGAGATGCCGGAATTTGACACCTTTGCCCAGGCTTTGCCCGGCGTGACGCTGGTCGATCAATGGGAGAGCCGCGTGGCGAAGGTGGGTGGCAAGGTGTTTATGCTGCTGGGCCACGACGAAAACGGCGGCCGCATTTTCTTCAAATGCACCGAAGACAGCTTTGAAATCCTGACACAAATTGCCGGTATCACGCAGGCTCCCTATTTTGCCAAGCGCCAATGGGTGTGTGTGTCCATTCACGCCGATTTACCCGATGCCGATCTGCGCGCCTATGCCACCCGCTCGCACAAGCTGGTGGCGGCGGGGCTGACCAAAAAGCTGCGAATTGAACTCGGCATTCCGCTCGCTTAGGAGTTTTCCTCAGGAAACCAGGCCAAGGCGGAAGCCAATCTGCCAGCGTGGTGAAGAAAGAGTGAATAGCCCTGGTGGAGAGGGTATAGAATTCAGTCCAGTTTTATGCGGCAACGCCGCCGGTCTTGAGGAGATGATCTCGTGAGCGATAACAAATTCAAAGCCTTGGTAGCGCGGCAAGTGGACGGCAAAACGGTTGTGGCGATTGAGCAATACCCCGAGGCGGATCTGCCCGCCGCCGATGTACTGATTGATGTCGAGTACTCCTCGTTCAACTACAAGGACGGCCTCGCCCTGACCGGGCGCAATGCCATTCTGCGTAATTTCCCGATCATCCCCGGTGTCGATTATGCGGGCACGGTCCGCCATTCCGACAATCCGGCGTGGAAGGCGGGCGACAAGGTCATTCTGCACGGCTGGGGTGTCGGCGAGCGCTGGTCCGGTGGTTTCGCCGCGCGGGCGCGTGCCAAGGGCGAATGGCTCGTCCGGCTGCCGGAGGGCATGTCCACCCGCACCGCGATGGCCATCGGCACCGGCGGGCTCACCGCCATGCTGTGCGTGATGGCGCTCGAGCGCTACGGCATCGAGAAGGGCGGGGACGTCATTGTCACCGGTGCAGCGGGCGGTGTTGGAAGTTATGCCGTTTCGTTACTTTCACGCCTTGGCTACACTGTCCATGCGCTGACCGGTCGTCCGGAAGAGGCGGCGTTCCTCAAGGGCCTCGGTGCCGCCGAGATCATCGACCGCGCAACCCTCGCTCAGCCCGGCAAACCCCTCCAGGCCGAACGCTGGCACGGAGCCGTTGACGCCGTCGGCGGCCCCATCCTCGCCAATATCCTCGCCGCCATGCGCTATAACGGTGCCGTCGCCGCCTGCGGCCTCGCGGCCTCAGTGGAAATCCCGACCTCGGTCTTCCCCTTCATCTTGCGCAACGTCGCGTTGCTTGGCGTCGATTCCGTGCAATGCCCGCTGGCGCAACGCAATGAAGCTTGGCAGCGCCTCGCCAAAGAGATCGACGCCAAACACCTCGAAGCCCTGACCAGCGAAGTGACACTTGAGGATCTGCCAAAGCTTGCCGAAGAGATCATGGCCGGCAAGGTGCGCGGCCGGGCGGTGGTGAAGGTCTAGAATTTCTGCGCCGAACGGCTGAATGACTGTTGAACGCGGCATTCCGGCTGCGTTCAACACAGCGCGGTTATGTATCTGGCATGATCCCACTGGGCGATAAGGAAACGATTGCCATGAGAACCAACGCTTTTTTCCTTGCTGCAATGATTGCCACCCTTGCCATAACAGGCGCGCAAGCCCAGACCTATCACGACGCCACAGGTGCTTATAAAGGGCGCAAAGATAGCGACGGACGTTTCTATGATGCGACGGGTGCTTACCAGGGGCGCGTTGACAGCGATGGCCGTTATTATGATTCTTCCGGCTCCTATAAAGGCCGTAGGGACGATAACGGTAATCACTATGATGCCACAGGTTCCTCCAAAGGCCGCGTCGACGGCGACGGTCGCTACTATGACGCAACCGGCGCCTATAAAGGGCGCAAGGACAGCAACGGCAATTATTATGACGCCTCCGGCCGCCTGAAAGGGCGGGAAAGCGAATAACGCCTGTCAGCTCGTCGCTACAATGGTTTCGCGGAAACGCGCCGCCAATTCCTCCACTTGCTGCCAGTCGGTAAAAACCACCTCTTTTGACGTATCGGTTTCGCCGCCGGTGATGCGCATGATCATCTGGATGGCGAGCCGGTCGAAGAGGCCGTAGCGCGGGTAGAGAAGCGCACCGGCAACCGCTGTGATTGTCTGGGGTTGCCAGCCGGCGCGGGCCAGGAATTTTCTGAGATAAACATTGGTTTCGACACTGCGTTTTTCCGGCTTTCGCGCGGTCAGGCACACGCCCATAAAGGCCGAGGGCAGGGCGTTGAGCGCCTGGGCATGCGCCGTGGCATAGGCGACGATATCCTTGTGAAAATGTCCGTAACGGATGGCGGCGCCAATGAAGACGCCGTCATAGCCGGAAAAATCCTGCGGTGGGTTGTGGTGGATCGGGCGCATCTCCACATCCATCGTCGCCGCAAGATGGTCGCGGATGCGGCTGATGATGGCTTCGGTCTGGCCGTCATTGCTGTGATAGATCAGGAGTGCGGTCGCCATGGCATCCTTGATGGCTTTGGAATAGATGGGCGAGACCTTAGCGCCGTCTCGTCGGCATGTCTTCCGAATGGCGCAAATGCATTGCGGAAAACCACGCCAATGGAGCGTGAATTTATGGGCGCGAATGTTGCAATATCGCAACGCTTCACCCATATCGGAAGAGACAGTTCACGGAACCACCGCAGGGCGGATTTTTATTGATGCGTAACCCCTATGAAATCCTTGGTGTGCAAAAGGACGCGTCCCAGACGGACGTGAAAAAGGCCTATCGCAAGGCCGCCAAGGTGTGGCACCCCGATACCAACAAGGACAGCAAGGCGAAGGAAAAATTCGCCGAGATCAACGCGGCCTATGAAATTCTCGGTGAAGAGAAGAAGCGCGCCCAGTTCGATGCCGGAGAGATCGACGCCGAAGGCAAGCCGCGTTTCCAAGGGTTCGGCGGCAATCGCGGCGGCGGTGGCGGCGGCAGTGGTTTCGAGCAGTTTAACTTCACCGGCGGCAATCCGTTCGGTGGGGGCGATGACTTTTTCTCCTCGCTGTTTGGCAGTGGTAGCGGGCGGCGGACACGACGCCAGACGCGCGGTGCCGATGTCAACGCGGTGATGACCGTGACGCTTGAAGATGTTGCTGCCGACGAAAAGAAGCGCATCCGCCTGCCCAATGGGCGCTCCATCGATGTGCTGCTTCCCAGGGGCGTCGCCGATGGCCAGGTCATTCGCCTGCGCGGCCTCGGTGATGAGGGCATGGGCGGTGAGCCGGGCGATGCGCTGCTGACGGTCAAAATCGCGCAACACGCAAAGTTCACGGTCGAAGGCGATAATCTGCGGTTGCAACTGCCGGTCGAGATTGAAGACGCCGTGCTCGGCGGCCCTGTCCGTATCCCCACGCTCACCGGCGCGGTTGAGATGAAAATACCGGCTCACACCAATTCTGGTCGCACCTTCCGACTCAAAGGCAAAGGCCTCCCCGGAAAGACCGGACACGGCGACCTGTTGGCGACCGTGGAGATCCGTTTGCCCGAAAAGCTCGACGATGCCCTCACCGACTATGCCCACAAGCGCCGTGATGCCAAAGCGATGGTGAAATGACCGATCACAAACGGTTACAACTTGTTTCAATTCAAGAAAATAATTTTTGTTTTCTATTGCAATGGGTTAGTGTTTTTTAGCTCAGCTTTTGGCATTGCGGTGGTGCCCGCTGGACCAAGCGAGACAGCACTTCCCGCTGCCTTTGCGCGCCTCGCGCTCAAGATTCCGCTGTGACGCTCTTCCGTCCGGGCGCTGCCTCCGCTAAAGAGGCTGCAGAAAACTGATTTTAATTGATGGAATAAACATGTCTGAAAACAAGACAGCAGGCATTCTTGCTGGCAAACGCGGCTTGATTCTCGGGTTGGCTAATAATCGGTCGATCGCCTGGGGGATCGCTGCAGCCGCCAGTGCCGCTGGAGCAGATCTCGCTTTCACCTATCAGGGCGAAGCGCTGAAAAAGCGCGTCGAGCCGCTCGCCGCAGAATTGAATGGCCATGTTGTCGGCCACTGCGATGTGACCGAACCCGAAAGCATCGACGCCGTGTTCAAGGCGGTCGAGAAGCTGTGGGGCACGATTGATTTCGTCATTCACTGCATCGCCTATTCCGACAAGGATGAGCTGACGGGCCGCTACCTTGAGACGAGCGAGGGCAATTTCTCGAAGTCGATGCTGATCTCGTGTTACTCCTTCACGGCTGTGGCACAGCGCGCCGAGAAGCTGATGCCCAATGGCGGTTCGCTGCTGACGCTGACCTATTTCGGTGCCGAGAAGTGGATGCCCCATTACAATGTGATGGGCGTTGCCAAGGCGGCGCTTGAGGCTTCCGTGCGTTATCTCGCGGCGGATCTCGGCCCGACCAATATCCGCGTCAATGCCATTTCCGCTGGTCCGATCAAGACGCTCGCGGCGTCCGGCATTGGGGATTTCCGCTACATCCTCAAGTGGAACGAGTATAACTCGCCACTGCGCCGCACCACCACCATCGAGGAAGTGGGCGACACCGCAGCGTTCCTTGTCTCCGAAATGGCGCGTGGCATCACCGGCGAAATTCTGCATGTGGATTCCGGCTATCACGTTGTCGGCATGAAGAGTCCGGATGCGCCTGACATTACGCTCAACAAAGAAGGCGTCTGAGTTTCGTGACAGTCGCCATTTCTTCCATATCTCCGAAAATCTACTTCGTCCGCCACGGTGAAACCGATTGGAACGTCGCCGGGCGGATGCAGGGACAGCGCGATATACCGCTCAATGAGAAGGGCCGCTGGCAGGCGGAGGAGGCGGGCTTAAAGCTCGCCAAACTCATCGCGCGCCCGGCTGAGCTGGACTACCTCAGCAGCCCCATGCTGCGCACCGTTGAGACCGCGGATATTTTCATGCGCACGCTCGGGCTTGAGCCCAAAACCTGCCGCCGTGAGCCGCTTCTCAAAGAGATCGCTTTCGGCCAGTGGGAAGGCATGACCTGGAAAGAAGTGCGCCAGGCTCACCCCGAAATGTATGCACGCCGCGATATGGACAGATGGGGCACCGTTTCCCCTGAGGGCGAAAGCTACGCCATGCTGGCCGAGCGCGTCCGCCCGGTGCTCGCAACCCTCACACGCGATACCGTTCTGATCTCCCACGGCGGCGTCGCCCGCGCGGTTCTGGCCGCGACCGGCTGCGTGGCCAAGGAAAAAGCGCCGCTGATCGACATCTGGCAGGGGCGGATTCTGGTGATTGAAGGAACGTCTTTCAACTGGGTTTGATAAGGCGCGGTGAGCACTGCGCGGGGATACGCCACAATTCATTTTTCCCTGAAGGGGCCGCCGACGACAGTCCGATTAATTACGTGATTGCGAACAACGGTGCGTTGCAACTGGCTTCGGATGCGGATTTCCGCTCGGCGATTTCGAGCCGTTTGATGCGCTTATGGCGCAATGCGCTGATGTCGCTGTGCGGGCCAATCGTGTGTGGCAGTTTTAGATAAGAGAGGAGCTTTATGCCTGCTCCTCCCACACCGCCTCGTTCAAAATCGCGCGCGTAATGCCAGTTTTGTTAGTGCTTGTTCATGGAGAACCGGCTATAGCGGGACATCCATAGCGGTGTGATGGGGCCTGACCGGAACAGGGCTTCGCAGAGAAGAGTCTCAGACAGAAATGACGCAGCATTTTCAAGGCGATGGCGAAGCGATTGCCGGTCAGTCGGTGCGTGCAATCCTGCATGGTGAAGCGCGCCCCGAGTTCCTGCGTGACGAGGTACTCTTCGAGATATTCGCGGCCACTGCCGCGCGCTTGCCGGAAAAGACCGCTTTTGTCTTTCGTGGCGCGAAACTTAGCTATGCGCAGGCTGCAACCCGCATTGACCACATCGCCCGCGGACTGATCCGCAAGGGTGTGGGGCCCGGGAGTGTGGTGGGCTTATGGATGCCGCGCGGGCTCGATCTCTTGCTGAGCCAGATCGCCATCACCCGTACCGGCGCAGCATGGCTGCCGTTTGATGCCGAAGCGCCCGCCGACCGGGTGGCCATCTGCATGAACGATGCGGGGGGCAAGGTTTTGATCGTGGCTGATCCGGCGGGGTTTGTTGTGCCGGATGCAACCTGTGTACCGACGACGGTTGCGGACCTCATTGATGAAACCGACAAAAACGCGCTGGCGCTGCGTCCCGCAGGGCTCACGCCCGATAGTCCGGCATATCTGATCTACACCTCAGGCTCGACCGGGATGCCCAAGGGCATTGTCATCACCCAGCGCAATATCTGCCATTTCCTGCGCTCGGCCAATGCGGTTTATGGCTTTGCCGAGAGCGATATCTGCTTCCAGGGCGCATCGGTGGCATTCGATCTCTCGATGGAAGAGATCTGGGTGCCCTATCTCGTGGGTGCGACGCTGTTCGTCGCCGACCCGCCGATGATTGGTGACGTGGAGAACCTGCCAGCGCTTCTGGAGCGCGAAGGCGTGACTGTGATTGACACGGTGCCGACGCTGCTCGCGCTGTTGCCGCGCGATATCAGCACATTGCGCCTCATTCTCCTTGGCGGTGAGGCTTTGCCCCAGCCACTTCTTGAAAAATGGGCCAAGCCTGGCCGGCATCTCTTCAACACTTATGGGCCAACAGAGGCGACCGTGGTTGCCACTGCGCTGGAGATGCAGCCGGGTGAGGCCGTCACCATCGGCAAGCCTATCCCCAATTATAGCTGCTATGTGGTCGATGAGGCGCTGAACCTGTTGCCGCCCGGTGTCGAGGGCGAATTGTTGCTCGGTGGTCCCGGCGTGGCCGAAGGCTATCTGCTGCGGCCAGAACTGACCGCAGAAAAATTCATCAAGAACCCGTTTTCCGATGATGGCCGCGACCCGGTGCTCTACCGCTCGGGCGATGCGGTGCTGATTGATGCCAACGGCAATATCGAATTTCATGGCCGCATCGACGATCAGGTGAAAATTCGCGGATTCCGGGTTGAGCTTGGTGAGATTGAGGCGAAGATTGCGGCGCTGGAAGGTGTGCAGCAAGCCGCCGTGGTGTTGCGCGGGGATGACGGTGTGGACCGGCTGGTCGCCTTCATCGTTCAGGAGGAGGGCACCGGCCTCGACCCCGTCGAGATGCGGCGCGAGTTACGTGAACAACTGCCACCTTATATGGTGCCGAGCCACTTCGAATTGGCCAAGTCATTGCAGCGCCTCACCTCCGGTAAGGTTGATCGCAAGGCGCTGAAAGCGGCGCAACTCACCACCGTGATCGAGATTGAACAAGACGCGCCGGAAAATGAGACCGAAGCGGCGTTGCTAGATGCGGCGCGCGGTGTGTTTGGCGGGCAGTCTGTGCCGTTCGAAGCGGACTTTTTCACCGATCTCGGCGGTCATTCGTTGCTGGCGGCACGGTTTGTCTCTGCCGTCAGGCAGATGCCGGGGCTGGCCGCTGTTACGCTTCAGGATGTTTATAATAGTCGCACGTTACGCAAGCTCTCGGACGCGCTCATCGCGCGCACCGGCGGTTTTGGCGCTGCCGCAACCGGAAAAGACCTGAAATTCACGCCCCCGCCACTGCTGCGGCGTTTCCTCTGCGGTCTCGCCCAAGCGGTGGTGTTGCCCTTTATTATTGCCCTTGCCACGCTGCAATGGCTCGGCGCTTTCGTTACCTATCTGCTCGTCTCGGGTGAGGGCTGGAGTGCCTGGGCCGAGATGGCAACGTTGCTCGTTGTCTATGTACTTATCAATTCAGTCACCGCCGGGCTCTCGGTGGTGGCAAAGTGGATCATTCTTGGCCGGACCAAGCCGGGCCGCTACCCGTTGTGGGGCGTCTACTATTTCCGCTGGTGGCTGGTGCGGCGGCTTTCGGTTCTGGTGCATATCAAATGGCTCCAGGGCTCGCCGATCATTCGCCTTTACTTGCGCCTGATGGGTGCGAAGGTTGGTAAAGACGCGATCATTGGTGACATAGATATCGGTGCGCCAGATCTCCTCTCCATTGGCGCACGCACCTCCACAGGCGCAAAGGTCGCCATCGCCAATGCCGAGATTGTTGGCAATGAACTGATTATCGGCACCGTTGATATCGGCGCGGATGTGGTGGTCGGCTCATCAGTGGTCATCGGCGCCGATAGCAAGATCGGCGATTTCTGTGAAATCCTCGATCTCACCGTCATTCCGGCCGATGCCACGCTCGGTCAGGGCGAAATCTGGGACGGCTCACCGGGGCGTAAGGTGGGTGATGTTGATATCGCCGAACTGCCTGAGCCCGCCGAGGCGTCGCCACGGCGGCGCGCGGTGTTCGGTGCTTTGTATTTCATCATGCTTATGGTCATCCCGGCGATCAGCCTGTTACCGCTGTTCCCGGCCTTCATCGTGCTTGATGGTATCGACGACTTCGTCTCCACCATCACCGATATCCCCTATGAATATTACCTGCCGCTGCTGACATGGCCGACTGCGATGTGCCTGACGGCGCTCACTGTGCTGTTCATCGCCGTTGTGCGTTGGGTGGTGTTGCCGCGCGTTCGCTCTGGCACTTATTCGGTGTTCTCTGGCTTCTACATGCGTAAATGGATCGTGGCCTTTGCCACCGAAGTGACGCTGGAAACGCTGTCGTCGCTCTATGCCACGGTCTATATGCGCGCCTGGTATCGGTTGATGGGTGCCCGCATTGGCAAGGGGGCGGAAATTTCCACCAATTTGTCCGGACGTTATGATGTTACCGAGATCGGGGCGGGCAACTTCATCGCCGATGAAGTGGTCTATGGCGAGGAAGAAATTCAGCGCGGCTGGATGAAGATATTGCCCGCAAAAACGGCGGCAAAAGTGTTCATCGGTAATGATGGCGTGGTGCCTCCCGGTGCGGACATCCCGGAAGGTGTACTCATCGGCATCAAGTCAAAGCCGCCCGCCAACGAGTTGATGCAGCCGGGCGATACCTGGTTTGGCTCGCCGCCGATCAAGCTGCCGACCCGCCAGAAGGTCAATGTTGATGCCAACTGGACCTATGAGCCAGGCTTCGGCCGCATGGCGGCGCGCGCCATATTCGAAGCGCTGCACACCTCATTCGCCACTGCGCTGTTCATCATGCTGGCGATGATCGTCATTGATACGTGGTTCTTACCCGCGATCTTGCAGGGTGATTATGTCGGCCTGTTTGTCCGCTTCATTATCGGCTCAGCCTTCATCGCCTGTATCCAGGTGATGTGTGTGATCGTGGTCAAATGGTTGATGATGGGGCGTTACAAGCCCACCATGAAGCCGATGTGGTCGTTCTGGGCGATGCGGACTGAGGCGGTGGCGGTGCTCTATTGGGGCTTGGCCGGAAAAGTGCTGCTGGAGCATCTGCAGGGCACACCGTTCCTGCCATGGGTACTGCGCCTGTTCGGAGCCAAAATCGGTAAGGGCGTGTGCATGCACTCGACCGACATTACCGAGTTTGATTGCGTCACCATCGGCGATTTCTGCGCCATCAACACGCTCTCCGCCTTACAGACACATCTCTATGAAGACCGCGTGATGAAGGTGGGCCGTGTGGAACTTGGCAAGGGTGTGACGGTCGGTGCGAATGCCACCGTGCTCTACGACAGCCATGTGGGTGATTTTGCCCAGCTCAACCCGCTGACCATCGTCATGAAGGGTGAAAGCATCCCGGCGAATACCGCCTGGGAAGGTGCGCCTGCGGTGCCGGTGATGGAAAAGGCATAGCCGGAACGATAATCACCAACGGTCGCGTGGAAAAGCGTCGCTCACATGCGGCGCTTTTCGAGGCTGTGTGAAATACGCTCTGCGGCCTCTGTCAGGCGTGGCAGGAAGGATTTCAGCCGCTGAATGGAATCTTCGCCGTCAGCAATGCTGGAAATATTGATGGCTGCGATGATGCGCTGGCTGCGGTCGCGAACGGGGACGGCGATGGAAATCAGCCCGCTTTCCAGTTCCTGCTGCACCATCGACCACCCTTGCTGGCGTGTGGTTGCAATTGCGGATTGCAGTGATTCCAGCGTGAGTGGGGCAGCGGAGGGATAATTGCGTGCCAGGAAGGTCTTGAGATGGGCCGTGAGAGCCGGTTCATCAAGGCCCGAGAGCAGCACGCGGCCCATGGATGTGACCGCCGCCGGGAGGCGACTGCCGATGGAAAGATTGAGCGTCATGATGCGGCGGGTAGGTACGCGCAACACATAAACGATGTCGTTGCCATCGAGCATGGCGATCGAGGAGCTTTCCTTTACCTCTGCGACGAGATCCTCGACGATGGGTTCGGCAACGTCCCATAACGGCATCGACGAGAGATAGGCATAGCCCAGATCAAGGATTTTCGGTGTGAGCCAGAACAGCCGCCCTTCATTGCCCGCATAGCCCAACTGGACCAAGGTCAGAAGAATGCGGCGCGCGCCCGCTCGGGTCAGTCCTGCTGCGGCTGCGACATCGGTCAGCGTTTGCTGCGGTCGTTCCCGGTTGAAAGACTTAATGACTTCGAGGCCACGCACAAAGGACTGCACATAACCGTCGCCCGGCTTCATGACCGGTTGGGTCTCTTCTTCATGTAAACTTTGGGGCACACAATCCTCGGGCGGAGCGTAGAGAATCTCACTTTGGGGAGCACCTTAGATTATTCATGACCGGTCGGAAACGGAAATTCGCGCGGGCCCATGGTGGGCTGTGCTGCGATTTGAAAAAAGCCATGGCCGGAAATGGGGGATATCACGGCCATGGAGTGTTGCTTGCTGCGGGTTGAAAAGTGGGGCGAGCATGATCGGTCCCGTCCCACTTTTGTGGCAGTTTCTGCTTCTTATTAATCCTTGATTTTCACGACCCGACGCTCGCGGATAATGATGTAGAGCGTGGCAAAGGCACCGAGGATGCTGGTGATGATGCCGAGATACCAGATGCCGAGGAACTCGGTGTAGAACGAGCCACCGGGAACCGAATATTTCGCTGCCATGAAGCCGCTGACCGACAAGGCCAGGGCACCGGCGAACTGACCAACCATGTTGATGATGCCCATGCTGAAGCCGGTGGAACGCACCGACCAGATTTCGGCTGCAGAGGCGTTGATCAACGGGAAGATGTTGATGACGACGCCGGCAAAGACGCACAGCAGACCAAGCATGAACGAGTTGGGGATGGGCAAGGTGAACAGATAGAACACCAACGCGATCAGCAACAGGCCAACACCAATCACCACCGAACGCGGAATGTTGCGCTTGAGCAGTTTATCAGAAATCCAGCCGACTACTGGCGTGCCGAAAACGCGACCGAGCACATACATGGTTGCCATACCGCCACCGGCGATCAGAGCCATCTCCTTGGACAGGCCATTTTGTTGGATATAGAAGTCAGCAGCATAGAGCGGCAGCCAGCCAGGAACCAGACGGGTTGCGACCATATAAGCCGACCACACCAGCGACAAAATCCACAGGGCAGGGTCTTTGGAGATCACGCCCAGGGTCTGCCGGTAGGTGAGTTTCTGGTGCTCTTCCTTGTCTTCTTGCTTTTCAATGGACGGAAGACCCATATCGGTGGGATTGGCACGCAACAACCACAATGAAACGCCAGCAATCACAAAGATGACGAAGGCCATTAACACGGTGGAACCGCGCCAGCCGACCAGACCGAAGAAAGAACCGCTCGACAGAACAACCGCGAAAACCGGGATGAGCAGGAAGGTCATGACTTCACCGAGGCCGCCGCCGACGCCGGAATACATTTCCATGGCAAAGCCGCGTTCCTTGATCGAGAACCACCGTGCCAGCGCTGAGGTAATCGGCACATAACCGGCCGCCGCAACGAAGCCCATAGCCGCACGCCAGAAAATGGCCTGGGTATAGGTGGCGCTCAGGGCAAAGCCGCCGAGGAACAGGGCAAGAATGCCAATTCCGACCGGGATGACACGGCGGCTGCCGTAAACGTCGGCCGCAGTACCCCACGGAATTTGCGCAAGTGCATAAGCATAGAAAAAGGCCGACCCAAGAACCCCCAGTTCAGGTTTGCCGATATGCAGGTCATCCATCAGGTACTTCGTGATACTCGCATAGTTCCAACGCACAAGCTGTGAAGTGCAATAGACGAGCATACAGGCAAAAAGAATGATCCAGCGATAATTTTCTTTATTTTTTAGGAATGTAAGCATATCCCAAGCTCCAAAATGTGTTGTTTTGTCTGTTTTTATTTTTGTCGATAAGGTTTTTTTGCCGCCGTTTGGCGGGAGCCACATAAATTTTTGCTTCTCAAATTCGGAAGGCATCCCGCGGAACGCCTTCCGTGTTTGACAGGATCAGACCCGTTCGATGAGGATTGCGAGGCCCTGTCCAACACCAACGCACATCGTGCACAAGGCGTAACGCCCGCCGGTTTCCACCAGTTGATAGGCCGCTGTTGTCACGAGCCGTGCGCCGCTGGAACCGAGGGGATGCCCAAGCGCAATGGCACCGCCAAGGCGGTTGACGCGCGGGTCATCATCGCGGATGCCCAACTCGCGCATGACGGCAAGGCCCTGCGCGGCAAAGGCTTCGTTGAGTTCGATGATGTCGATTTTGTCGAGGCTGATACCGACGCGGGTCAGGAGTTTCCACACCGCCGGAACTGGCCCGACGCCCATCACGCGCGGGGCAACGCCACCGGACGCCATGCCGACGATGCGGGCCATGGGCTTGAGACCATACAATTTGGCAGCCGCTTCGCTGGCGACGATGGTGGCACAAGCGCCATCATTGACGCCGGAAGCATTGCCTGCCGTGATTGTGCCATTGGGGCGGACTACCGGTTTCAGTTTGGTCAGGCTTTCGAGCGTTGTGGCGCGGGGATGCTCGTCGCGGGCGAAGACGACGGGGTCGCCTTTCTTCTGCGCGATTTCCACTGCCACAATTTCCTTGTCGAACAGACCGGCAGCCTGGGCTTTGACTGCCTTCTCCTGGCTGCGCAGCGCAAACAGGTCTTGGTCTTCGCGCGATATTTTGAAATCATCGGCGACGTTTTCGGCGGTCTCCGGCATGGAATCGACGCCGTAAAGCGTTTTCATCAAGGGATTGACGAAACGCCAGCCGATGGTCGTGTCGTAAATCTGCGCGCTACGCGAGAACGCGCTGTCGGCTTTGCCCATGACGAAGGGGGCGCGTGTCATGCTCTCGACGCCGCCAGCCAGCGTTAGCTGCATCTCGCCGGAAACAATGGCGCGTGCGGCCTGGCCAATGGCTTCCATGCCCGAAGAGCACAGGCGATTGACCGTGACGCCCGGCACGGTTTCCGGCAAACCGGCCAGCAGCGACGACATGCGCGCCACGTTGCGGTTGCATTCCCCAGCCTGGTTAGCGTTGCCGTAAAACACCTCATCGACGGCATTCCAGTCGACTTTGGCGTTACGCCGCATCAATTCCCGGAGCGGGATGGCTCCAAGATCATCGGCGCGCACCGAGGCGAGCGATCCGCCATACCGTCCGAAAGGCGTTCTGACCGCATCGCAAATGAAGGCTTGTTGTGTCATCAGTTGGTCCTTTCAGGAGTGTCAGGCGGTAAGCAGTGAAACGCCGCACAAGTTTTGGAGTTCAGCGAAAGAGATGCCGGGGACGAGATCACGGGCAATGACGCCCTTTTCAGTGATGTCGAATGTGGCGTAATCGGTATAGATGCGCTTCACGCAACCAATTCCGGTCAATGGGCTTTTGCATTTCGCCACCAGTTTGCTGGCGCCGGCCTTGGTCAAAAGGTCCATCATGACGAAGACAGATTTGGCACCAATGGCGAGATCCATCGCGCCGCCAACGGCGGGAATGGCATCCTTGGCACCCGTGTGCCAGTTGGCGAGATCGCCGGTGACGGAGACTTCGTAGGCACCGAGCACGCAGTAATCGAGGTGGCCGCCACGCATCATGGCGAACGAATCCGCATGATGGAAAAAGGCCGCGCCGGGATTTTCCGTCACGAACTGCTTTCCGGCATTGATGAGTTCCGGGTCTTCTTTTCCTTCCGCAGGCTTTTGTCCCATGCCAAGCAAGCCGTTTTCGGTGTGCAGGATGATGGAGATGCCTTCGGGTAGGCAGTTGGCCACTTCGGTCGGTGCGCCGATGCCGAGATTGACATAGGAGCCGTCGGGAATATCAGCGGCGATGCGGGCGGCAAGCTGTTGCCGGTTCAGGCGTTGCGCGCCGTTTGTCTGGACATCTTGTGTCATGTGCAATCTTCCTCGTTTCGACCGATCAGGAGTACAGCCGCGGAGATGCGACAACGACGGCGCGCTTCACGAAGATACCGGGGGTTACGATTTCTTCCGGGTCGAGCGCGCCAAGCGGCACGGCTTCCCGCACTTGTACGATGGTGCACTTGGCAGCGGTTGCCATCACTGGGCCGAAATTGCGCGCGGTCTTGCGATAGGTGAGGTTGCCGTGCGGGTCGGCCTTGTCGGCCTTGATGAACGCAAAATCCGCATGGATGGGATATTCAAGAACATGGTTGACGCCATTGATCGTGCGCGTTTCCTTGCCCTCGGCCAGCAATGTGCCAAAGCCGGTGGGCGTGAAGAAAGCGCCAATGCCGGCACCTGCTGCGCGGATGCGCTCCGCCAAATTGCCCTGCGGCACGAGGTCCAGTTCAAGCGTACCGTTGAGATAACGCTCATCGAAAGCCTTGGCGTTCGCCTGGCGCGGGAAGGAGCAGATGATCTTGCGGATGCGATCATTCTCAACCAGAGCCGCGACACCGCTGGACCCGGTGCCAGCATTGTTCGAGACGATGGTGAGATCTTTCGCGCCCTGCCGGACCAGAGCATCAATCAATTCGAAGGGGACGCCAGCATCACCGAAACCGCCGATCATGATCGTCGCACCATCGTGGATGTTCGCTATCGCCTCCTCTAGGGAAGGGACTATCTTATTCAACTTGTTCTCCTGTCGAACAAAAGTTCATAATTAGAACTTCGCCAACTTGCCACGGGCGGCGCTCGGGGTCAAGGATACAGCGCTGCGATGGTCGCTACAGGCGCGGGAAATTGGGAGAAAAACGTGCTGCCGCCAGATTGTAAGCATCTGGAAATTTCAACACGGGTTTGATTTTGAGCATGGCCTTTGAATCCCCATAAGGGACAAATTGTCGCAGCTTAATATGACGCTGCGGATGCCTAGGCAGCGCAAATGAGCGGCAAATGTCAGGGGTGACATTGCGCTCGTTTGCTCGTAAGACGGATTTTGAAAATCCCCTTCGCCACAGGCATCTTTTCCCATGTCGCACAACACCTTCGGCCATTTGTTCCGCGTCACCACCTTCGGCGAGAGCCATGGGCCTGCGCTTGGTTGTGTGATTGACGGGTGCCCGCCGCTTATTCCGCTTGAAGTTGAAGAGATCCAGAGCGAGCTTGACCGGCGGCGTCCGGGACAATCGCGGTTCACGACCCAGCGGCAGGAGCCGGATACGGTGCGGATTCTCTCGGGTGTGTTCACCGATGAGAAAACCGGCAAGCAGGTGACAACCGGCACGCCGATCACGCTGATGATCGAGAATGTCGATCAACGCTCAAAAGATTATTCCGAGATCAAGGAAACCTACCGGCCGGGCCATGCCGATATCACCTATGATATCAAATACGGCATCCGCGATTACCGTGGTGGCGGGCGTTCCTCCGCCCGTGAGACGGCGGCGCGTGTGGCGGCGGGCGTCGTTGCGCGCAAGGTGTTACCCCAGGTAAATGTGCGCGCCGCGCTGGTGCAAATCGGCCCGCACAAGATCAACCGCGATAACTGGGATTGGAGCGAAGTGGGCCAGAACGCCTTCTTCTGCCCCGATGCGGCGATGGTGGCGGTGTTCGAGGAATATCTCGACGGGATTCGCAAGACGGGCTCCTCCATAGGTGCTGTGGTGGAAGTGGTGGCCGAAGGCGTGCCAGCGGGGCTCGGCGCGCCGATTTATGGAAAACTTGATTCCGAACTTGCCAGCGCACTCATGTCAATTAATGCGGTCAAGGGTGTCGAGATTGGTGCGGGCTTTGGGGCCGCCGAACTGACCGGCGAAGAGAACGCCGATGAGATGTATCCCGGCAATGAGGGTTTTCCCAAATACACCTCGAACCATGCCGGTGGCGTGCTCGGCGGCATCTCGTCGGGACAGCCGGTGGTGTGTCGCTTTGCGGTGAAGCCAACATCGTCGATCCTGCAACTGCGCCACAGCGTGACGCGCGGGGGCAAGGAAATCGAAGTGCGCACCAAGGGCCGTCATGACCCCTGTGTCGGCATCCGCGCGGTGCCAGTGGGCGAGGCGATGGTTGCTTGCGTTCTTGCGGATCAGTTTTTGCGCCATCGCGGCCAGGTGGGCGAGGTTCGTCACTGGCCGTTTGAGGCATAAGGCGTTAAACAAGGCTTCCGGTTTCAGGAGAAAAAAATGAGCAGCGTTCAGGCGGCAATTGAGGCTTTTTCCAAGGGTGAGATTGTCATTGTTACCGATGATGATGACCGCGAGAATGAGGGCGACCTGATCGTCGCGGCCTCCCTGTGCACACCGGAGAAGATGGCCTTCATCATCCGCAATACCTGCGGCATCGTCTGTGCGCCGCTGACCTCTGAACTCGCGCGCAAGCTCAACCTCAATCCGATGGTGGCATCGAATGACGCCCCGCTCGGCACCGCGTTCACCGTCACGGTGGACGTGAAGCATGGTCTCACCACTGGCATCTCCGCTGAGCAGCGCTCGAACACCGTGCGGGCACTGGCGAGCCATAATATTGGCGCTTCCGATTTTGTGCGCCCCGGCCATGTCTTTCCGCTGATTGCCAAGGATGGCGGCGTATTGATGCGCTCGGGCCATACCGAAGCGGCGGTTGATCTGTGCAAGCTCGCAAGCCTCCCGCCGGTTGGTGTGATTTGTGAATTGGCCAATGACGACGGCACTGTGATGAAGGGCCATCAGATCAAGGAATTTGCTGCCAAGCACAAGCTGCAGCAGGTTTCGGTGGCCGATCTCATTGCCTACCGCCAGATGCGCGAAAAGCTGGTGGAACGGATTTCCACTTTCCCCGTGCCAACCCAGTGGGGAGAGTTCACCGGTTACGCCTTCACCACGCCGTTCGACCCCGAGCAGCATCTGGCATTGGTCTATGGCCGCATTGGTGACGGCAGGGATGTGTTGGTGCGGCTGCACCGCGCCAATATTCTCGCGGATGTGTTTGCCGGTGCCAAGACGATTGCGCCGGTGATGGAAAAGATCGTCAAGGAGGGCAGGGGTATCCTCGTCTACCTGCGCGACGGCACCGCTGGCGTACCGACCACCCAACTGGCTCCCGGCGAGGAAAGCTCGGAAGACGCGCGCGTCAATCAATGGCGCGAGATCGGCCTCGGTGCGCAGATATTGCGCGATCTTGGCGTCTCTTCGATCCGCAATATTTCATCCGCCGCGCGTTCCTATATTGGCCTGCGCGGCTTCGGCATCGAGATTTCGGGTGACGAAAGCCTCTAAAAAGGGCCTCGATCACGCCTTGCGCATAAAAATAGGCCGGGATGAGTTTGTCTCATCCCGGCCTGATTTTTGAGCGTTGCGGCCTCAATAATTGATCGTTGTTCTCAGCCCAAACACCGCAGCGTTCTTCAGCACTTTCTGTCCCGTGGCATCGTTCGGGTCGAGGATGCGGCCTTGCGGGTGGAAGATGTACTGGAAGTCCGGTTGGATGGTCCAGCCGGGAACGATTTGCGCCTTATAAGAAACCTCAAGCACCGCCTCATAATCGCGCCGTGGGACATAGCTTTCGGTGAAATATGCCTTGTCGCGGTCGAGGTTGCTGGCGCGTGATGAGATGCTGGCGATGCCAAAGCCGATGCCGAACTGATCGTTGGGACGGCTTTCAAGCAGGCCCTTCACCGAGACGCCGCCATCAAAGTAGAAATCCACGAGATTGCGATTGCCTGGCACGGCTGAGATGCGGGTGAACAGGCCGATGCCGCGATCACCTTCCGTGCCGAATTTGTAAACCATCTGGTCGAGGATGCCGTAGAGGCCATAATTGCCACGGAACTGGCGGGCAACGCCGCTTGAGTCAGGGTTGGCAAGCGACAGGCCGGTATTGTCGAAACGCTGGTCGTTAAAGCGGTTGGAGTTGTACCAGCCGCCAATCTTCACCTGCCCGGCAAAGCCGTTCTCGCCACCGATAGAATATTTGTGGCTGCCTTCACCGATCCAGAAAGCGCCGTCGCTGGTGCGGAAGCTGGTGCCGCGCCGGTCGCAATATTGCGGATTATCCCGGTCGCATGGACCAATTGGATCGCCGTTGAACAGGCCGACCATCAAGGAGGTGTTGGCGGTAAAATCATATTTCACGCGGATACCGGGAGTGGCTACGGGGTAAGCCGGGCCGCCATTTGGCAGGTTGATCCCCATAATCCCCGGCCAGCCGAAGGTGGAGTTGATGAAGAGACCTGCATGCTCGCTGGCGAAAAATTCGGAATCGGCGGCAAGCTGTCCTGCGCGGATCGAGAGCTTGTCATCCAGCAGCTTCTGCTCCACCCACAATTCGAACAGGCGGGTGGAAGGCGACGCGTCGATGTTTGACACTGTCAGCAGATTGCTGGTGAATTTTCCGGTGACGCCCTTGCCGTGGATCTGGAGAACGCTGGCATGGAACGAACCGCCCTTCCAACCGAAGGCTTTTTCGAGGTCGGTATCAAGATCAAGTTGCAAGCGCCCCATATAGGTCGAGCCGCGTTTGGCCCCGCCCGCCACATTGCCAAAAATTTCGCCGGTATAGATGAGCCCGTAAGTATAGCCCTTGGCGGCAAGCGCGGCGCGTAGGCCACCGGGATCGCCGAGCTGACCAAGATAAGGGGCGATACTTTCCTTCTGTTCCGCTTCCGCAGGCTTCGCCTCTTCCTGCTTCTCGGCCGCCCGCGTTCCGGCCGCCATGGCGGGAGCCGACATCAGCAAAGCGGCAAGTAGAGAAGTATGGAATATTTTAGTCATGGAACTCTCCAAAGTAGCAATCTGGGCACCGCTATTAAAAATAGCGGTGTTCCGACATCGCTTGATTCTCAACTTGTTGAGGTATTGTTTTCGATAGATTTTTTCAATTTAATTCGACTTTAATGCGCTAGATTATAATTAGTTTAATCTAATAAATGTGGATAGATTGATTTATTAAAATCATTTTCTCCATGGAAACCATCATGTTGAGTCGTTTATTCGAGTAAATCTAATCTACAGACAGCATTGGCTTGAGATTTCAAAGACTTGAAGGTTTTGCAGGAAACGGGTGTCGTCGCACAGCTGTTTGCATCACAATGGCATATGGTCAGCTCTCGCAATGCACCCGCAATACCCTCCACGGACTGGCGCCCGCCAGAGCGTCATGTTGTGCCGTTGCATGAAACGGATGATGACAAATGGCGTGTGGTGGTCGCCCGTGATAGGGCCGCGCGCGGCCACTTTTTCCTGGCTGTCAGAACAACAGGAATCTACTGCGCCCCCGGCTGTTGCGCGCGTACCCCGTTGCGCAAGAATGTCATATTCTTTGCGAGCTATTCTGCTGCCGAAGATGCGGGGTTTCGGGCCTGCAAACGATGCCGTCCCAGCGAGGGCGGATAGCCCGGCTGTTTCGACCTGTCGGCATCTCAACAGATGAAGGACTTGACGTTTTCAGGAGCGATGGGCATATGAGAATGAATGTTCATTCTCTCTGGGTAGGTTTATGCAGCTTCAGTCGCCCGTCACTGCGCCCGAACTATCGGCGCGTGCCATTCATATTCTTGAATCGGCCGAGCGGTGCTTTGCCCGCAACGGGTTTCATCGTGCCACCATGCAGGATGTGGCCCGCGAAGCGGCCATGAGCCCTGGCAACCTGTATCGTTATTTTCCGTCAAAGTCGGAGATGGTGGCTGGGCTGATTGCCCGCGACCGGGCGATGGTTGCGGAAAAGCTCGAGATCATCAAGGCTCAGAACAACTTTCGCGATGCTTTTCTGAAATTGTGCTGGAGCTATCTGGCGCATGAGCCGCAGGAGCGGATCGCGCTGTGGATCGAAATATGGGCCGAGGCCACCCATAACCCGGACATCGCGTCATTGACTGCGCGCTGTGACGAAGACAATGGCAAGATGCTTTTTGCGATGTTTGAAAACGCCAAAGTGGGCGGGCAGTTGCCGCCGCAGTTCGACTCTGGCGCTTTTCTCGACCTTTTGCTGGTGATGAGCAACGGACTTCTGGTGCAGCGCGCGCTTCTGCGCGGCTTCGACCCGGAGCGGGCGCTCGCCCAGATCGACACTTTATTACAAGCGGCCGTGCAGGGCACCCTCGCTTTGCCGCCTCGCGCTAAGGATACTGAATAATGGCAAATCGCCAATTTAATTTAGGGAATATGGAACACCTTGTGGAGACCATCCGCGCACAGGGGAAATACCTCATGCGGAAAGTCGCTCTGAGAGTAAACGCGCAGCGCGCGGCTCCGAAAACCACGAAAAAGAAAATGATGATCGGTGGCGCTTTGTGCCTTGCTGTTGTGGGTTCCGTGGCGCTGTTGCGGTCGCCTTCCGCCGGGGAGGCTGCGCCGACGGTGCTCGCGCCCCTGGTGAGCGTCGCGGAAGCGAAGATGCGCGATGTCATCGACCGCGCCGCCGTCACCGGGACATTGGTGCCCTTTGATGAAATTCTGGTGACGCCGGAAATTGATGGCTACCGCATCGTCGCCGTGCTGGTTGATGAGGGGGCGCGTGTTGAAAAGGGGCAGGTGCTGGCTCGTCTTTCCCGCGATATTCTCGACGCCCAGATGACGCAACTGACCGCCGCCATCGAGCAGGCGAAAAATCAGATTATTCAGGCCGAAGCCGCCAATATCGAAGCCCAGCAATCCCTGCAACGCACCATGACGCTGAGCCGTTCCGGCAACAGCACCGAAGCAACGCTCGAACAGAAGCAATCACTTGCGCGCGCCGCTGAAGGGCGCCTCAATGCGGCGCGTAACGGGCTTGTCATCGCCGAAGCGCAACGCACCGAACTCGGTGTCCGGCTGGAGCGCACCGATATCCGCGCCCCCGAGGCGGGCATTGTCAGCCGCAAGATCGCGCGCATCGGTGCGGTTGCCTCGGCGGCCAGCGAGCCGTTGTTTCGTATCATTGCGCTTGGGCGCATCGAACTTGAAGCCGATGTGACCGAATACCAGTTGCCGCGCCTGCATGAAGGTGCTCCGGCGATTGTCACGCTGGATGCCGGGCATAAGGTTGAAGGCCAGGTGCGGCTTGTTTCGCCCGAGGTTGATCGTAAGACCCGGCTTGGCAAGGTGCGCATTGCCGTGCCGTCCGAGAGCGGATTGCGTATCGGTGCGTTTGCTTATGCCACCATTGAATTGGCGCGCAAGGCTGCCATTGCGGTTCCGTCCACGGCTGTCATCTATGGCGTTGAGGGGCCAAGCCTGCAGGTGGTGCGGGATAGCCGCGTTGTGACGCGGCGCGTCACGGTTGGCTTGTCCGGTGAAGGCTTTGTTGAGGTCATTGGTGACGTTAAGGACGGCGATCAGATCGTTGCCCGCGCCGGAAGCTTCCTGCAGGATGGCGATGCCGTGCGCACTGTGCCCGCCGCCACCGCTGCGGTCAAAGAGGCCCGCTGATGCGTTTGAATATTTCGGCCTGGGCCATCCGCAAACCCATTCCCGCCATTGTGCTGTTCATCGTATTGACGGTGCTCGGCATTTTCAGCTTTTCGCATTTGCCGATCACACGGTTTCCCAACATTGATCTGCCCATTATCTCGATCACCGTGACCCAGGCGGGCGCTGCGCCCTCTGAGTTGCAAAACCAGGTGACGAAGCGGGTCGAGGATGCTGTGGCCGGGGTGAATGGTGTCAAACACATAATGTCGGCCATCTCGGAAGGCGTATCGACCACCACCATCGAGTTTCAGATCGAAATAAATTCCGACCGCGCATTGAACGATGTGAAGGATGCCATCGCCAAGATACGTGTCGACCTGCCGCGCTCCATTGACGAGCCCATCGTCCAGCGCTTCGATATTGCTGGTCTGCCCATTGCCACCTATGCCGCCTTCGCCCCGGCAATGACGCCGGAAGATGTATCGTGGTTTGTCGATGACGTGGTGGCGCGCGCCCTGCAAAGCGTACCGGGTGTGGCGCAGATCCGCCGCAGCGGCGGCGCTGACCGTGAAATCCGCGTGACGTTGCGCCCAGAGCGGTTGTTGTCGCTCGGCATCACTGCCGCCGAGGTTAATCAGCAACTGCGCTTGACCAGTGTCGATCTCACCGGCGGGCGCGGCGAACTCGGCGGGCAGGAGCAGTCGATCCGCACCCTCGGAGGCGCGCAGTCGCTCGATAATCTCGCTGCGACCAATATTGTGCTTTCCGGTGGCCGCAAGGTGCGGCTCGATGAATTGGCAACCATCACTGACTCTTCGGAAGAGCCGCGCATGTTTGCCCGTTTCAACGGCACGCCGGTGGTTTCCTTTGCCATATCCCGCGCTTCAGGCGCGAGCGATGCGACCGTCGCGGTCGGGGTGCAAAAACGCATTGCCGAGATCAACCAGCAATACCCCGATGTGCGCCTTGAGTTGATTGACACCGAAGTGACCTACACGGTTGGCAATTACGAATCTGCCATGCACACGCTCATTGAAGGGGCGGTGCTTGCGGTGATCGTGGTGTTCTTCTTCCTGCGCGACTGGCGAGCCACGGCAATCGCCGCTGTGGCTTTGCCCTTGTCGGTGCTGCCCACCTTCTGGGTCATTTCCTGGCTTGGTTTTTCACTGAACCTTGTGAGCCTTCTCGGTATCACGCTGGTTACAGGTATTCTCGTCGATGACGCCATCGTTGAGATCGAAAACATCGTGCGCCATATGCGCATGGGCAAATCGCCCTACCGCGCCTCCCTTGAGGCTGCCGATGAGATCGGGCTTGCGGTGATCGCCATCACCTTTTCCATTGTCGCGGTGTTCGTGCCGGTGAGCTTCATGAAGGGCATCGCCGGTCAGTATTTCAAGCAGTTCGGCATCACGGTTGCGGTTGCTGTGCTGTTTTCGCTGCTGGTTGCGCGCCTTATTACCCCGTTGCTCGCCGCCTATTTCCTGAAGCCCCACGAAGCGGTGGAGGAGCGTGATGGGCCGATCATGCGGTTTTATACGCGGCTCGTTGATTGGTCTGTACGCCACAAATACCGCACGTTGGCGCTGGGGGCGGGCTTCTTCATCCTGTCCATCATGTCGACAGGTCTGTTGCCGTCGGGCTTCATGCCGCAGGAGGACGTGAACCGCTCGATCTTCATTGTCGAATTGCCGCCCGGTGCGCGGTTGGACGATACCCGCCAGGTGACCGATGAAATGACACGCCGGTTGCGCACCATGTCCGAGGTGCATTCGGTGATTGTGTCCGGTGGTATCAAGGTGCCGCAAGGGCAGGATATCCGCACGGCGACGTTGATTATCAATTTCGTGCCAAAGGATGAGCGCAAGCTGACGCAGTCACAACTGCAAACCAAGATTTCTGGCATGTTCACGGAACTGCCGGATGTGCGCTTCTATTTGCTCAACGATAATGGCCAACGCGCTTTCAGTCTCACAGTGGCGGGAGCCGACGAACAGGCGGTGATTGCCACCGCCAACGCCATGCAGCGCGAGATGCGCGCTATCCCGATGCTGGAAAACGTTTATTCCACCGTGCCGCTTGACCGCCCGGAAATTCGCCTCAAACCGCGAGCTGGCGTTGCGGCTGAGCTTGGCGTCTCCACCGATGTGATCGCCGAAACCATCCGGGTGGCGACGATGGGGGATATCGAGGCCAATCTGGCCAAGTTCAATTCAGGGACGCGGCAAATTCCCATCCGGGTGCAATTGCCTGACGCGGCGCGGGCAGATCTCGTGCTGCTGCGAACCCTTAAAGTGCCCACCGCCGCCGGTCCGGTGCCGCTTGATGCTGTGGCGGAGGTGGAATTGGGCCGCGGCCCGTCTTCCATCGACCGCTACGATCGCGCTTTGCGCATTGCCATGGAAGGCGACATGAAGGGGTCGGATGCGCTTGGTGAGGCGGTCGATGCCGTGATGGCGCTGCCCTCGGTCAAGAACCGTCCGGCGGGTGTTGAAATACGTCAGTTCGGTGATGTCGAGGTGATGAACGAGGTGTTTTCCGGCTTTGCCCAGGCGATGGGTATCGGCATCATGTTGGTGCTTGGCGTGCTGGTGTTGTTGTTTGCCAACTTCCTCCAGCCGTTTACCATTCTGCTGTCGTTACCACTGTCTATTGGCGGTGCCATTCTAGCGCTGCTTCTCACGCGCAACTCCATTTCGATGCCGGTGGTGATCGGCTTCCTGATGCTGATGGGCATTGTCACCAAGAACGCCATCATGCTGGTTGATTTTGCAGTGGAGCGTGTCGCGGAAGGGTGGAACCACATCGACGCCATCGTTGATGCGGGTAGAAAGCGCGCGCGCCCCATCGTCATGACTTCTTTGGCGATGGTTGCTGGCATGGTGCCCAGCGCGCTGGCCATCGGTGCCGGCGGCGAGTTCCGCGCACCCATGGCGATTGCGGTGATGGGCGGCCTTGTGGTTTCGACCGCGCTGTCGCTCATCTTCGTGCCCGCTTTCTTTATCCTTATCGACGACTTGTCGCGGTTCCTGACCGGGAAACTCGGCAAGCTCGTGGGGGACAAGGATGAGGAGGGCGATGCTCCCGCCCATCATTAAATTAACGCGCGGGCTGGTTCCTTCATGTCTGGCACCAGCCCGCGCACATGAAAAATATTGCTGCGTTTTTTTGACCTCTGGACAGCATATACGTCCGCGCTTAAACCCTGAGCCGTCGCCTCAGGGGATTGGAACGGCGTTTTCCGGTTGATCCCCTCGTGTGTCGGGAGGGATCCATGAAATTCAAGCTGCCATCATCTTATACCATTCTGTTTCTCATCATTGCTGTTGTTGCAGTGCTGACATGGATTGTGCCTGCGGGCGAATATGACAAGGTTCAGGGTGGCAAGGCCCTTATTGCGGGCACTTATCATAGCGTGAAGCAGAACCCGCAAGGTTTGTTCGAGGTGCTGAAAGCGCCAATCAATGGTTTCCTTGGCACCAAGGCCACCAGCGGCGCCGTGGAAATCTCGCTGTTCATCCTTATCATCGGCGGGTTCCTTGGGGTTATCACCAAGACCGGGGCGATGGATGCGGGCATCGCGCTCACCGTGCGCAAATGCGATGGCGACGCCACGAAGCTCATTCCGCTACTGATGCTGCTGACCGGCCTCGGCGGGACCACCTTCGGCATGTCGGAAGAATGCGTTGCCTTTCTGCCGCTGGTGCTGCCGATCATGCTGGCAACCCGGCTTGACCCGATTGTCGGTGTCGCCTGTCTGTTACTTGGCGCAAAAATTGGCACGCTCGGCTCAACCGTCAACCCGTTCGCCACGGGCGTGGCCTCCGAAGCCATCAAGATTTCCATCGCTTCCGGCATGAACTGGCGCATCCTGATCTGGGTCACCAATGTCGGGCTCGCGACCATCTACCTTTACCGTTACGCCGTTCGTGTTGAGAAGAACGAAGCCAACTCTTTGATGGCCGACACGCTTGCCGCCGACCGCGAATACTGGAAAGGCACAGAAACCTCGACCGGCATCACCGGTCGCCAAAAGGCCGTGTTGTGGCTGATGGGCTTCACCTTCCTGCTGATGACCGTTTCGCTAATCCCGTGGGACAGGTTCGGCGTTAACATCTTCAAGGTTTCCAACGCGTGGCTCCTCGGTTTGCCGGTGGTTGGCCCCGTGCTCGGCAAGGTCGTGATGCTCGGAGATTGGGAATTTCGGGAAATCTCGATGCTGTTCCTTTTCATGGCGGTCATCATCGGCTTTGTGGCAAGGCTCTCAGAAGAGGAAATCGTCAAGAGCTTCATCGCCGGAGCGCGCGATCTGCTCGGCGTGTCGTTCATCGTGGCGGTGGCGCGCGGCATCCAGGTGGTGATGAATGACGGCTACATGACCGCGACCGTGCTGCACTGGGGCGAGCAGGTGCTCACCGGCCTGTCGCCTGCCGTATTCGCCGTGCTCACCTATCTGTTCTATCTGCCGCTCGGCTTCCTCATTCCGTCAACATCGGGCCTTGCGGGCGCGACCATCCCGATTACCGGTGGGCTTGCCCAGTTTGCCAATGTTCCGGCCCATGTGGTGGTGACGGCGTTCCAGAGCGCGTCTGGCATCGTCAACCTCATCACGCCAACATCCGGCGCGCTGATGGCGGGGCTGGCGATGGGCCGCATCAACTATGGCACCTGGCTGAAATTCGTGATGAAGCTCGTCATTGCGTTGTTCGTGATTGATCTCGTCATCATCGCCGCTGCCGCAATGCTGTCGTCGTGAGCGGAGGGAAGGCGGCCATGCCGAACCAAATCAAGGCCAAAAACGCGCCGACACTGCGCACGGGAAGCATTCTTGACGGCATTGAGGTCATCGACAACCTCAATGTCGAAGACCTTGCTCCCGGCCAGCATTATCGCTTCTGGTTTCAGGGTGCGGGTAACGCCCTGTCGCAACGCTGGCTGGTGCCGGTTTCCGTGATGCGCGGTGCGCGTCCGGGTCCGGTGCTGGGCTTACAGGCGCTGGTGCATGGCGATGAGATCAACGGCGTGCGCGTATTGCAAAAGCTGCTGGCGGATATTGATCCGGCCAAACTCGCAGGCACCATTGTCGTCGTGCATATCGCCAATATGACCGGCCTGATTGCCAATAACCGCCATTGGTCGGTGCAAACAGACGGCGGCACAGCCTATGACTTCAACCGGTTCTGGCCCGGAAAAGAGGCGGGCAATGCGGCGGAACAGCAGATTTTCCGGTTGTTCCACCACGTGCTCGCCAACAATGCCGACATGGTGATTGATCTGCATGCGCAATCCAGCGGCACGGCTTATCCGTTGATGCTTTATGCCGATTACCGCGATGCGGCCTCAAAGGCCTTGGCGGAGTTGATCCCGGCGGATCAGATCAAGATTGACGATGGTGAGGCCGGTGCAGCCGAACAGGCTTTTCTGGAAGTGGGTATTCCTTCAGTCACGCTCGAAGTGGGTGCGCCCGCCGTTTACCAGCCGGAACTCATCGACCGGGCAGTAGTTGGCCTTCTCAATGTGATGATCCACCACCGCATGATCGACCGTCCACTGGGGCCGACAGCCGCGACGGTTGGCACTTACGTGGCCAATGCCTGGGATTCCATCCGCGCCACCGTCTCGGGCTTTGCTGATATTCTGGTGTGCATCGGTGAGGATGTGCAGCAGGGGCAGCTTGTCGCCGTGCAACGCAACGCCTTCGGCGACGTGATGAAGGAATATCACGCGCCGACAGCAGGCAAGGTGGTTTCCGTGGCCACCCACCCCGTCCGCGAGGCCGGGGCGTTGCTGGTCCGTGTGATGTTCATGAAGGCTGCGTGAGCCGCCGGGTTAATCGCTCGCGGCCCGCTCACAGATTGTAGCGCACAAACATCTCTTTGGCGTTTTCGTTGTGTTGGCGGATCAGTTGTTCTGCCCGCTCGGCATCGCGGTTATGGCAGGCATCAACAAGGGCGCGATGTTCGCGGATTGAGGCTTCTTCGCGTTCGGGTGAGAATTTGCCCCGGTGGATGAGGTGCACGCCGATGGCGGTGCGCAGTTGCTGAATCTGGCGCAGCAGGCGTGGCCAGTTGCAAGGGGCGTAGAGCGCTTCGTGGAAAGCGTGGTTCATCTCGATGTGCTGCTGGATTGTCGCGATTGTTTCCGGTCTGATCGCGGTGAAGGGGATCAATCGGGCAATGTCGGCGTCCGTCATGCGCGGCACAGCGCGACGGACGGCGAGCGCTTCAAGTTCGATTCGCATCGCGTAGATTTCCTCGACGATCTCGGCATTGACCTCGGTGACGAAGGTGCCCCGGCGCGGAATGCGCACGAGCAGGCCTTCACCTTCGAGCACGGCGATCGCCTGGCGGATCGGCATGCGGCTGGTCTTGAGCGCCTGGGAAAGCTCTTTCTCGTTGATCTCTTCGCCGGGCAGGAAAAAGCCTTGGGCGAGGGCTTCACGCAGGCTCTCAAGCACAAAACTTTCCAGGGTCATCAATGCGCCGCGCTTCGCCTCGGCGAGATCATGGAGATTGGAATACATCGGGTCTCCTTAAACGTGCGAAGCCGTGTCGAGTGCGTCGCTACTGCCGAAATTGCAAGGCATGCGACGGGAATCACCCGCCATTCCGCTTTTTTGTCTTCGTAGGGCTTTCTGGTTCGGACGGGAACCCTCCGAGGTCAAATTGTGTTTACGGCAAAACATAATTTGATCCGGTTTCGGTTCAGGCCTGCACCTTGCGAAGACCCCCTCAGCTTAATCGCAGCATTGACAAAAACCAAGTGTTCTGTATTTTGGATCCAAAATATTTTATCCACTTCAAGGCGGGTCCACGGTCGCGTTCGTTCTGATGTATTGCTTGGTTCCATCGGCCCCAGCGGCCTAAAAGAACCAGATCAGGATCGCGCCGTTCCCGCGCCATTTCGGAATGGGGCGTAACCATTATGGAAAAACTGGTCATTACCGTTGCGACAACTGGTGCCGTCACGAGCCGTGAACAGCATCCCGACCTGCCGCTGCATCCGGAAGAGATCGCGGATTCGGTTTATGAATGTTATCTCGCGGGCGCGGCGATGGCCCATATCCACGTTCGTGATGAGAAGGGCGGCCCGTCGATGTCGCTCGATACCTTTTCACGTACGGTGGAACTTATCCGCCAGCGGTGCGATATCCTTCTAAACCTTACCACATCGGGCGGGCGCGATCTGCCGCTGACCGATGAAGACCGTTTCGCCCACCTCGTTCTTGAGCCGGAAATGTGCTCGATGGATTGCGGTTCGATGAATTTTGGCGAGCGGGTTTTTGAAAACTCCCCGCGCTTCCTGCGCAAGCTCGGCGAGGCGACGATCAAGGCCAAAGTGAAGCCCGAGATCGAAGTGTTCGATAGCGCGATGATCGATAATGCGGTGCGGCTTGCCAAGGATGGCTTTATCGCCGCGCCGATGCATTTCCAGTTCGTGCTCGGCGCACGCGGCGGCATGGCGGCGACACCGGAAAACCTTCTGTTCCTGCTCAGCAAGATTCCGGAAGGTTCGACCTGGTCAGTGATTGGCATTGGTCGCGGGCATCTGCCGCTGTTGACGATGGCGATCCACATGGGCGGTCATGTACGCGTCGGGATGGAAGACAACGTTTTGTACCGCAAGGGCGTTTTGGTGAAGACCAACGCGCAGTTTGTGGAACGCACGGTGCGGCTGGCGGAAGAGTTCGACCGCCCGATCGCAACCGTTGCTGAAGCACGTCAGATTATCGGACTGCGTGCAGCCCGATAAGCCGTTAAAATAACGGGATAATGCCAGTGGAGGGGGAGCCGCTGGTTTTTCCCGAAATGTAGCAGCGCTGCTACTGCCATCGTCCGTCGTCTGGTCGCAGACGGGAAGGGGAAAACAAGATGAATACCAGCAATTCCAAAATGGGCGAATTGAAGAAGGGGTGGTTTATCATTGCCGCCGCGATGATCGGCTGCGGTGCCGGTGCTTCTTCGCTGCCCTTCTACAGCTTCGGGTTGTTCATGCAGTCCATGCAACGCGACTTCGGCTGGACGCGCGCGGATATTACCGCCGCCTTGCTGTTCAAGTCGCTGGCTCTGGCTGCTCTGGCTCCAGTAATCGGCTGGGTCATTGACCGCTATTCGCCGCGCAAGGTGGTGCTGACCTCGGTTATCCTGTTCAGCGCCATTCTGCTCGGCCTGAGCCAGATGAACGGCACATTGTTCCAGTTCTATTTCCTTTATTCCATATTGATGGTTCTCGGTGGCGGCACGACCCCCATTCTCTACACCCGCGTTGTCAGCCGCAATTTCGATGTGGCGCGCGGGACCGCTCTCGGCCTGACGCTGGCTGGCATCGGCATCGCCGCCATCATCATTCCGCCGACAATAACACCGATCATCGAGACCTATGGCTGGCGCTGGGGTTACGGCGTCATGGCTGTTGTCGCATTGATGGTCTGGCCGGTGCTGTTCTTCGGGCTGCGCGTCAAGACCAGCACGGACCAGGCAACCATTCAGGCGAAAAAGAAGGGCGGCGAAATTGGCCTCACCTTGCCGATGGCGCTCACGACGGTCAGCTATTGGATGTTGCTTGCCGGGTTCTTCCTGGTGTCGCTCGCCATCTCCTCGATGATGATCCACATGGTGCCGATGCTCCGTGATTCAGGTATGACCGCCGTGCAGGCGGCGGGTATCGCGTCGCTCATCGGTGTTGGTGTGGTGGTTGGTCGTATTGTGATCGGCTGGCTGGTCGACCAGTTCTTCGCCGGATACGTCGCCGGAGGAATGTTCCTGCTGACCGGCATCGGGGCTGCCATCCTGATTTGGGGCGGCGCGAACTTTGCGCAGATTGCGGCTTTCCTCGTGGGGCTATCGCTCGGTGCCGAGGTTGATCTCATTGCCTATTTCGTCTCGCGCTATTGCGGCCTTAAGCATTACGGCAAGCTTTATGCGGTGGTTTACGCGATGTTCATCGTCGGTAACTCCATCGGCCCATTCGTTGCAGGCAAGATATTCGACGCGACCAAGACCTATAGCGTGGTGTTGTGGGTTAATATCGGGCTGCTCATCGCATCGGCCATCGTGATGTTCCTTCTGCCGCGCTTCCCTTCGGAAGAGCAGATTTCGGAAAAGGAACAGGCACTGGCTGCGGCTGGAGCCGGGGCAAAGTAAACAGGAGCGGGCATCATGGCTAAACGCATTATCGATCTGTCGATTTGTCTCGAAAACGATATCATCAGCGATCCGCCCATTGCCCGCCCCAAAATCGATTATCTCGATCACATCGACACGATCCCGCGCATCCAGGGCTTCTTTCCGACCATGAAGGCCGAGGATTTGCCCGACAGCGCGGGATGGGCCATCGAAACCGTTGCGTTGACCACGCATAACGGCACCCATCTCGATGCGCCGTATCATTTCCATCCCACCATGGATCACGCGACCGGCACACCGCGCCGGTCGCTGACCATCGACGAGGTGCCGCTGGACTGGTGCATGCAGCCCGGCGTCAAACTCGACTTCCGCCATTTCGATGATGGTTATCTCGTGACGGCCGCTGATGTTGAGGCGGAATTGAAGCGCATTGGCCATGAGCTGTCACCGCTGGAAATCGTCGTTATCAATACCAAGGCGGGCGAGCGCTACGGCCAGGACGACTATATCAATAGCGGCTGCGGCATGAGCCGTGCGGCGACGCTCTATCTGCTTGAGCGGGGCGTGCGCCTTACCGGCACCGATGCCTGGAGCTGGGATGCGCCGTTCTGTTACACCAAAAAGCGCGTCGAAGAGACCGGCGATATGGGGCTGATCTGGGAAGGGCATAAGGCCGGGCGCGATATCGGCTATTGCCACCTAGAAAAGCTGCACAACCTTGAGCTTCTGCCTTCAACCGGCTTCACGCTGATCTGTTTCCCGGTCAAAATCCGGGGCGGGTCCGCCGGTTGGACACGGGCGGTGGCGGTGCTCGATCAATAAAATCCGCGATATAACATGCGAGCATAATAAAAGAGGCACCCGTTACAGGTGCCTCTTTTCATTTGTCTACCGTTTGGCAGGCGCTTAGCTATGGGCGAGTTCGACCACCATGTCGTCGAAGCCGGTGAGGCTTGTGACCAGTTTTCCGGTTTTGGGCGTGGAGATGACTCCGCACATGCTGCCGGTGGTGAGAATGTGCCCGGCCTTGAGACCACCAAGTCCGTCGTTGGGCGTGGTCGCATAACCGATGACTGGCAGGAGAATGTCGTTCCACGGGTGCTTGGGTACGGCGTTGTAGATTTCGACACCATCAAGCGTGGCGCGGCAAGACATGCTCTCAAGCGGGCCGGGGATTTCCTTGGTCTTCTTTTCCTGACCCAAGATATATCCGCCGTTGTGAACGCTATCGGCAAGACCTTGCGGGAAGCTCAGGTTCGACGGGTCGGAATAACGGGTTGCCAGCATCTCGATGCCGCAGAATACCGTGTCGATGGCTGCGGTGATTTCTTCACGGGTGTAGGGCTTGCCGGGACGCACGGGAAGATCCTTGGCGATACGCACGCCGATTTCGATCTCGATGCGGAAATCCGGGCCGGCTTTTTGAATCCAGCGGGTCGGAGCCTTGTGGACGGTGCTGGCCAGCAGCGGACCAGCGAAGGGAACGTCATCTGCCGTGAAGCCGAGCTTCCAGCCGAGAATCTTTTCACCTAGCTGAGACACGACCCAGGTCTGCACGCGCATCGCTGAAGCGATATCCGCCGGAGCAGGCACGGCCTTCGGGTCGGCCAAAACGCCTTTGGTGCGGGCAGCGAGCAATGCCCGGGCGAGGACTTCTTCTTGGGGGGAAAGGTTGGTCATGGCATTCTCCTGTAATGATGGTGGCACTATAGCGGCATCCGGTGCAAAACGCCGATTAGCGAATTGCCGCACCTGATATATCAAATTGGTGGGGCGATAAAGCCGGGGCCGAGGCGCTCCAGCAGTCCTGCACAGGCAATGGTTTTCATGTCATTGCCTGGGGCTGAAACAATCTGCACGCCCACCGGCAGGCCCGAAGCTGTGCGCCCGATGGGGGCGGCAGAGGCGGGCAGTCCGGCGAGTGATGCAAACGACGACCAGTAGAGGAAGTCGAAATAGGGCCGCTCGGTTCCATTGACCATGAGAACCCGCGAATGGAACCCCGGCTGATGCTCATGGGGAATGGCGGCGACGGGGGCAGGCGGGCACAACAGCACATCATATGTGGTGAAGAAGGCCTGCCACGCCGCAATGATTTCCTTCTTGCGCCGTTCGAGAGCGGCCCAGGTTTCAGCGTCGATCTTCGCGCCGCGCGCCTGCATGGCGCGGTGCGAGCGGTCTCCCGGAGCAAGCTCTTTCGCCTTGGCGGCAAGGCGTGTGCGGACCTCTTCCGGGAAGCCCACCGCCATGATGGCGTGGTTAAACAGGCTGAAGGTGTCGAGCTCTTCGGCGAAAACAAAATCGGGGCGCGCCAGTTCATCAACATGCGCGCCCGCATCCTTGAGGAGCTGTGCCGCATGGCGCACCGCCGCGGACACCTCGGCATCGACCGGAGCCTCCGGGTCGTCGGCCCATACTGCAACCCGCAGGGCGGATGGTGTCGCGGGGGCATAGCGTTCGAGCTTTGCGCGTGCGCCATCAACCGCTGCGGGGCCGTGGATGATGTCGAGGATAAGCGCGAGATCCTGCGCTGAGCGTGCAAGCGGCCCGAGAGTGGCGAAGGCAGGGTCGATGAGCGAACCAGGCTGCGGCGGTACGTGGCCGCGTGCTGACACCAGACCATAGGTAGGGCGGTGGCCAAACACGCCACAGGCATGGGCGGGCCAGCGGATCGAGCCGCCAAAATCCGAGCCCACTTCAAAAGCGCTCATGCCCGTTGCCACCGCCGCCGCCGCGCCACCCGACGAGCCGCCCGGTGAGCGGGTGAGATCCCACGGATTGTTGGTGACGCCGAACAGGCTGTTGAAGCTCTGAAAATCGCCGGTGAAGATCGGCACGTTGGTCTTGCCGAGAATGACCGCACCGGCCTGACGCAAACGGGCAACAGCGGGGGCATCCGTATCGGCGATACGGTCGCGGTGGATCGGTGCACCGCACGTGGCGGGGAGACCCGCAACGTCGATGGAATCCTTGATGGTGATAACAAGCCCTTCGAGCGCACCGCCATTGCCAGCCTTGAGGTTAGCATCCGCCCGCGCTGCATCCCGACGCGCCCCTTCCACATCCTGTGCAATGACGGCATTGATGGCGGGGTTCAGTTTCTCGATGCGGGTAAGCGTTTTGCCGAGCAACTCCTCCGAAGAAATCTCGCGGCTTTTAAGCCGTGCGGCAAGATCGGTAGCGGAAGACAGGAGAAGATCGTCAGCCATGGAGCCCTCGTAGAAGCGCTTTGATTTATCCGAACAATTCCAGATGTGCACGGTGTACTACTTTGTAACGACACTCATCACTTTGTCCAGACTGCTTCGTCAACCTGTTTCAGGAAAGGTTACGCCCTACCTTCATGGGCTGTGCCACTGGCACAGCGGGAGGACGGGGATTAATGCACCATTATCCGCGAAAAATGCCCTATCGCCAGCGGTGTCGCAATGCGGACCGGGCATGGTGGGTCGCGAGCTTTGCGTTGATCGCGACACTGTCCCTCGTGTTGCTGCTGCGTTACCACTTTCTGGATTTTGGCAGCGCTTATCCCGCCTTCATTGCCATCCTGCTTGTGGCCGCCACCGCAATTCTATTTGCTCTGGCAGCTTTCGTGCGGATATGGCGCGAGGATGATCGGGGCGTTGGCACGGCGCTGCTTGGCTTCTTTTGCGCGCTGATGATTCTCCTCGCCCCTTTATCCGTGCGGGGCTATTTGCTGCTGTGGCCGGGGTCGAATGATATCAGCAGTAATTACCGGATGCTGCCGCCGTTCTCGCGCACAGGCGCGGCGTTTGCGGCGCGGGGAAACACCATTCCCGAAACACCTTCCATGGCTGCCTTGACGCGTCAGGCTGCGGCCAATCCCGATATCACGTCGCTTGCCGTTGACGGGGAGCCCGAGCAACTCTTGCAGCAGGTTCAGGAAATCGCCCGCGACAATGGTTGGTCGGTGATTGCCGTGGTTGCTCCGGGGAGGCGATCGGGTGACGGGCATGTGGATATGGTGTTGCACACGCCCGTGTTACGGCTTCCGGTTGATATGACCGTGCGCATCCGGCCGATGGCGGGTGGCGCACGGGTGGATATCCGCTGCGTCTCCCGCTACCGCGATTTTGATTTCGCCAACAATGCCGATGTGGTGCGCGGCTTGCTGGCGGAATTGTTGCAGGGGCTTCCATTGGGGTGAAAAGCTACGGCCTCAATGCCCGGAATGCATCGGCACTTGAGCGCCCATCGCCTCAACTTTGAACTCCACCGGCACCTTTCCGGCTTTCTCAAAAATGAACGTGCCGGTGAATGTGTCCCCGGCCTTCAGCGGCTGGTTCGGTGCCATGAACATGATGTGGTACGTGCCGGGCTTGAGAGCCACTTCGCTGTTAGCGGGGATGGACAAACCGTTTTCCAGCATCCGCATGTGCATGACATTAGCTTTGACCGTCATTTCATGGATTTCCACGGTAGTGGCAATGTCGCTGGAAACGGCGACGAGGCGGTCTGGTTCAGTTCCCTCATTCTTGATCGTCACATATCCGCCTGCCACTTTGGCACCCGGCGGCGTGGCGCGAGACCAGGGATGGAGCACTGTGAGTTGGCCGCTTTTGTAGTCATGGGCATTCGCGAGATGAGGCAGCGCGATCATCGCCAGTACAGCCGAGAACGCAAAATGCAGGGATGCGTGAACCAAACGATCAAATAAAGCCAATATCAAAACTCCCGTGAACACAATGCCATACCAGACTGAATATCCATTGCGGAATAGCGCATTCGTCGCAGAGCGTCAGATAATCTGGAACACACTTTCGTTATCATCGAGCCCCTCGCGGCCAACCAATCCACGCTCATGCATGTCTTCGAGATGCGCCATGACCGAGCGGGCGGCAGCGGGAATGAGGGCGGGATTCAGTTCTGGATACAGCGCGGCCACAAGCGCGGTAACGGGGCTTGCGCCCTTGCGCAGGTGGCGCAGGATGGCGGCCTCACGGGCGCGGCGGTGCAGCAGGAGAGCGCGGACAAAGTTGCGCGGCTCCCGCACCGGTCCGCCATGGCCAGGCCAATAGAGTTCCTCCGAACGCTTCAGGAGCTTTTCGAGAGACGCCATATAGGCGCTCATTGACCCTTCCGGCGGTGACACCACGGTGGTGGACCACGCCATCACATGGTCTCCCGAAAACAGGGCGTTCTCCTCGTTGAGGCGAAAGGCGAGGTGGTTGGCAATGTGGCCGGGCGTGGCCACAGCTTCAAGCAGCCAGCCTGGACCGGTGACGGTGTCACCCTCTGCAAGCACACGGTCTGGCCGATAGTTCGCATCGCAATGGGTGGTGAGCGGGTCCGTCTCACCGTCGCGCAAGGGCCGCGCCAGCGGCTCAGGATGGCAGCCGACGAGTAGTGCGCCGGTCTTTTCGCGGATGAACGCCGCTGCCGGGGAATGGTCGCGGTGGGTATGGGTGATAACGATATGGCTCACCTTCTCACTTGCCACCGCGCGAAGCAGCGCTTCGGCATGTTGCTGGATCATGGGGCCGGGGTCGAGGATCGCAACTGTGCCATGGCCAATGATGTAGCTACAGGTGCCGGTGAAGGTGAAGGGCCCGGGGTTGGGTGCAATGATCCGGCGAACAAGTGGCGAGACCTGTTCACTCATTCCGGACGGCGCAGGGGCATCGCGATTGAATTGCGGATCTTTGGGCATGGCTGGTAGTGCCTTGGGTTTATTTTCGCCTGGGGCGAGGCAAGATGATGTACCAGTTTACCTCACTCTTCGCCGATAATCCCGTCTTGCCGCAGTTGTTCTTCCGTCCGCCCGCGTCGGGAGTGGGTGGGTAATGTCCAACTGAATTGCAATGCACCACCCCGAATAATGAAGGCGACACCGGCGGCAACCACTGCGGAGACGATCTGAGGCGTCAATCCCACTGCGTGCATGATGGTGTACACAACTGCGCCGGCGAGTGCCGCTGTCACATAGACTTCCTTGCGCATCAGCACCGAAGGTTCGCCCGCCACCACATCGCGCAAAATCCCGCCGAAGGTGGCGGTAAGCACGCCGGTCACCACGGCAACAATCGGGCCGTACCCGAGCGTGAGGCTTTTGTCCGCGCCCATCACGCAATAGGCGGCAAGGCCGATGGCATCGAGCCACAGCAGCAAACGATAGCGTGATTCGAACAGATGGGCGGTGAAATAGACACTGACAGCCGCCGCCGCACAGGCGAGCAGATAGCCGGGGTCTTTCACCCAGATGACCGGCATGGAACCGAGCACCAAATCGCGCAGCGTACCGCCGCCTATACCGGTGATGCTGGCAAGAAACAGAAATGCCACAAGGTCAAGTTGGCGGCGCGAGGCGACCAGTGCGCCGGTGGCCGCAAAAACGAATACACCGGCGTAGTTGAACCATTGCTCCAGTGATATCGCGTGCATCATGTTCCATAAGCCTTGCCAGTTTGAAGGTGCGGTGCGCCTTCAAGGGTTCGTCAGCTAAGGGGATTGACGGCTTAAAGCAAGAGCACTCTGTTTTTCATGGGGCAGAGTCCGGCCGTTACTTGGGCGCAACCTGCTCTTGGCTATATCCCGGCGGAACAAGCAGCGGATTGGAGCTCGCATTGGTCGAGCCTCCCACCGGGATGGTCGGGCGCAGTGTGTTGACCGGATCTTTGCGGCTGAGCTTTTCCCCGATCTGGGAGCAGCCGGCGAGTCCAACGGCCAAGGCCGCAACCAGGTAAAGTGTCCGACGCATGGGTAATCTTTCCTCTATCATCTTAAGAGAGATGAATCTGAAAGCATGATTTGTCAACCTCACACCCAAATCCAGTGGTGCCATCCGACACAGACCATATTTTCTAGCGTCGGAACACAATGCCGCGGCTGCGGTTGAGCGAGAGCGTCACCTTATCACCCTCAAAAACCAGGCTTGCCTGTTTGGCCCATGGTCCGTCTTGTCCATCCATGATGACGCGCGTGCCATCAAGCGGACGCAGACGATAGCTCAGGCGGGCCGGGCCGGTGCCCATCGCAAGGGTAGGCCCATCCGGCCCGTTGAGCGCGATATCGAAGGCGGCATGTTCCTCCCCATTGACCCAGTGCCCGGCAATGCCCTTGGGCAATTCCGTGGTTGTGACCGGCAGGAAGCGGTGTGTGGCATGGCCGATTTCGCCCTCCACCGCCTCACCCGTCCAGCGCAGCCGCATGGGAAAATGGGCGGATTGGGAGACAGACCAGCCGTCTTTACCTTCATAAAGTGTCTCGCCTGTGCCGAGGAATGTGGCCACGCTGCCCTCAATCTGAAGCCAGAACGGGCCTTCCTCCGTGGCGTACAACCCGTTCGGGATCGTCTGCGTCACCGTCGGAAGCTTCAGGTTGCACAGGGCCGCCATCATGCGCTGGGCCAGACCGAAGGTTGCAGTGTCTTCGCGGTTTGAGACGATGACGATGCCGGCCTTTTGTTCGGGCGCGAGCAGGAAATAGCACTTATAGCCTGCGTGCGATCCGCCATGCCCAACGAAGCGCCGTCCGTCGAAAGAACTCCAGGCCATGCCGAGGCCATAGGCGGTGGGGCGTCCATCGGTGAGAGTGCGCTCTGCGGAAAGCGTTTCCAGCACATTGCTGCCGGGTCCGTCATTGGCGAGCACCGTTTGTAACCAGCGGGCGAGGCTGCGGCCCGAGCCGGTCAGGCTGCCAGATGCAGAGAGGTGCAAACCGGCAACACCGACTTTCCAAGCGCCGTCCTTTTGCCAATAGCCGGGCACTAATCCCTGCACCGGGTCATACCAGGTTTCGGGGGCCTGTAATTCGACGCCGAGTGGCTCGGCAATTTCAGTGCCGATCCATTCATTGAAGTCGAGCCCTTTGAGGCGCAGCGCCGCTTCGACCAACCGGTATCCAGTATTGGAATAGGCGATCTCGGTGCCTGCTTCGAAATTGAGTGTACCGTTTCGATAGAGGAATTCGAGAAGTTCAGGGGCTTCCGTCGCCATGTGGACGGGGAGGCCGAGCAGGGAGAGGCTTTCGCGCAGGTCCGGCAGGCCGCCGGTCATATCAAGGGCACGGCCAACCGTGACATCGGCCATCGGCTTCTTGAGGTTGGGCAGATGCTTGCCGAGCGGGTCATTGAGGTCGATGAGCGCCGGGTGGCGAATTACCATCGTTGCCAGAAAGTGCTTGGTGAGGGAGGCGTAGCGCACGACGCTGTCGGGCGAGAATGGCATCTCGGTGGCGAGGCTTTCCAGTCCGCCGCAGGCTTCAACTTTAATGTCGTTGGTGTCGAGTGCCAGAATCGCACCGCCGGGGCCATGGATGTTCTTCCATGGCGCAACGATTTCCTCTGCAACTGCGGCGGCATCCGCCCAGCGTAGCGCTTCCGTTCCCGACAACATTCGGCTTCTCCTTGCGATGATTATTCGCGCTTTATGCTTCTTCGAGTTCGACGCTCAGCGCCCGCAACTCCGCCGTATGCGGATGACTCGTTCGCCCTTGCCGCAGATCTTCCGACGATAGTTGCTCCACCATTTCACCGCCGAGCATGACGCCAAGCCGCGAACACAGATGCGCCACCACGGCGAGGTTGTGACTGACGAGGATATAGGTCAGCCCGAGCCGCTGGCGCAGGTCGGCGAGTAGATTCAGAATTTCCGCCTGTACCGAAACATCAAGGGCGCTGGTCGGCTCATCGAGCAGCAGAATTTTCGGCTCGGCAATGAGCGCGCGCGCAATGGCGACGCGCTGGCGCTGACCGCCAGACAGTTGATGTGGATAGCGAAACCGTGCCGAGGTCGGCAGAGCAACCTCGTTGAGCGCGCGCTCAATGCGATGCTCGATATCGTCGATACCGTGCACCATAAGCGGCTCGCTCAAGATCCGGTCGATGGTCTGGCGCGGATGCAGCGAACCGAACGGGTCCTGGAACACCATCTGCACGCGACGGAAAAAGTCCTTGCTGCGCTTGGGCGCGACATCCTCGCCGTCGAAACTGATGCGCCCTTGCCATTCGCGGTTGAGGCCGGACATGGCACGCAAAATGGTGGATTTTCCCGAGCCGCTTTCGCCGACAATGCCGAAGCAATCACCGCTCGGCACCGAAAACGAAACACCCTTGACGACTTCAGTCTGGCCGAAACGGACCCGTAGCCCGTCAACGGCGATCATTGGGGATGCGCTCATGCCTTTGCCCTCCTGTCATCCTTCCATTGCGGGTCGCGCTGCAACACCGGCAGGAGATTGCGCGGTTGCGACAGCGATGGCATGCAGTTCAAAAGGCCCTTGGTGTAGGGATGCGCGGCGTTTTTGAGGTCAGAGGCGGCGAGTGTTTCCATCACCTGGCCGGAATACATCACCATGACGCGGTCGCAGAAATGCGACACCAATGGCAGATCATGGCTGATGAGGATGAGCCCCATGCCGCGCTCGGAAACCAGCTTTTCCATCAGCCGCAGAATTTCCGCTTGCACCGTGGCGTCGAGGGCGCTGGTGGGTTCGTCGGCGATGAGGAGTTCGGGGTCGGGGGCAAGCATCATCGCAATCATGATACGCTGGCCCATGCCACCCGAAACCTCATGGGGATAGAGCCCCGTCACCCGCTTGGGATCGCGGATCAGTACCTGATTGAGCAGATCGAGCGTTGCTTCCTCAGCTTCCTGGCGGGTGCCGCCTTTGTGGGCGTGCCATGTTTCGGCAATCTGTTTGCCCACCGTCATCACCGGGTTCAGCGAATATTTCGGGTCTTGCAAAATGAAGCCGCAACGTCTGCCGCGGATATCTCCCATCGCCTTGTCGCTGGCGGCAAGAATGTCGATGCCGTCGAAGGTCATGCGGTCGGCCTTGATGCGGGTGCTATCGGGCAGAAGCCGCATCAGGGCCCGTGCCGTGACCGATTTCCCCGAGCCGCTTTCACCGACAATGCCGAGCTTTTCGGAGCCCAGCGTAAAGGAGACGCCGCGCACAGCTTCGAACATTTCGGTCCGGGTGGGAAAGGAAACGCTTAGGTTTTGAATATCGATGAGCATCAGCTTTGCTTCGGATCGAGTACGTCGCGCAGGCCATCGCCGAGGAAGTTGAAGGCGAGCGACACGAGGAGGATGGCGGTGCAGGGAACGGCTGGGACCCACCAATGGGTATAGAGGTAATCCTTGCCGGTGCCTATCATCGCTCCCCATTCAGGCGAGGGCGGTTGCGCGCCCATGCCAAGGAAGCCCAGGCTTGCGGCGGTGATGATGATGCTGCTCATGTCGAGCGTCATGCGCACCACGAGGCTCGGCACGCACAGCGGCGCGATGTGGCGGAAAATGATGCGCCAGGGCGACGCGCCGGTTAGCTGGCAGGCGGCAATATAATCACTGTTGCGCACCGTGAGTGTTTCGGCTCGGGCTACACGCGCATAGGGCGGCCAGGCGGTGAGAGCGATGGCGAGAATGGCGCTCTCGACGCCGGGCTTGAGTGCCACCACGAAGGCCAGCGCCAGCACCAGACGCGGCACGGCAAGGAATATATCGGTGAGGCGCATCAGCACTTCATCAATGATGCCGCCGGTATAGCCAGCGATGCAGCCGACAAAGAGCCCCAATGGCGCAACCATCACCACCACCGTCACAACCATGCCGAGCGTGATGCGCGCGCCATAAAGGACACGCGAATAGATATCACGCCCCAACTCATCGGTGCCGAACCAATGGGCCCCGGAAGGCGGTGTCAGCTTGTTGGCGAGGTCTTGGGTATCGAGTGCGTGGGTGGCGAGCAGGGGGGCTGCGAGGGCCAAAATCACGGTGAGCAAAATGATGGCAAGGCCGATCAGCGCCAACGGGTTGGCCTTGAGATCGAGCCAGCCGCGATAACGACGGCCCCAGGCCGCTTGCGCGCGTGATGCCGGAGTTTCATCGAGGAGCCAGGCGCGGGTGAAGGCGCGGTGTTCGGTCAGGGCACTCGTCATCGCACACGCGGGTCCAATTTACGGTAAAGAAGGTCGGCAATGAGATTGAGCGCGACGCAGACCGTGCCGATCAGGAGCGTTGCGCCGATCACCGGGTTCATGTCAGCATTTTTCAGGGCCGTGGTGAGATATTGGCCGAGCCCCGGCCACGAATAAACCGTCTCGGTCACAACGGAGCCCGACAATAGCCCGGAATAGGTCAGTGCGAGCACCGTCACCAGTTGCACCGAGACATTGGGGAAGGCGTGACGCCAGATCACCGTTTTAAAAGCGAGGCCCTTGGCCCGGGCGGTGATGACATATTCACCGCGCAGCGCTTCCAGCATGAAGGCGCGGGTCATGCGGGTGATATAAGCCATCGAGAAATAGGCCAGCACGCACACCGGCTGGATCATGTGCTGGACGGCATCCCAGAACGCGTCGTAGTCGCGGGCGAGCAAGCAGTCGATGGTCATGAAGCCCGTCACCGGGTCGATCATGTCCTGATAAATCACGCCCTGGCGACCGGGGCCGGGGGTCCAGCCAAGCTCCTTGTAGAAAACAAGAAGAGCGAGCAATGCCAACACGAAAACCGGGATCGAATGCCCGGCGAGGCAAATCACGCGCAGCGTCTGGTCAAGCCAACTGCCCTGGCGTACTGCCGCCCAGACACCGAGCGGAATACCGATGATCGCTGAGAGGATCAAGGCTGCCGTTGCCAGCTCAATGGTTGCCGGGAAGTAGCGACCAATGTCGGCGGTGACGGGGTTTTTGGTCAGAATGGAAACGCCGAAATCACCGTGCAGCACCTGCCAGACATAGGTGAGGTATTGCAGCGGCAGGGGCTGGTCGAGCCCCATCTCGCGGCGGGTGCGCTCAACCACCTCAAAAGTGGCGTTGTCACCGACCGCCGCCAGAACGGGATCAATCGGCATCACCCTGCCGATGAAGAAGGTGATGACCGAAAGCCCGAACAACGTTAGCACGAAGCTGACGAGCACGCTCGCCAGCTTCCGAAGTTTCAGGGAATCACTCACGCTTTGGAGACCTGATCGTAGGTGCCATCCGAGACGACGCCGATGCGCACGCCGTTGACATTCTTGCGGCAGGCGGCGGTGTAGGTCGATTGCAACAGGATGGCGAAGGGGCTCTTTTCCATGAAGTCGCGCTGCAACTTATCATATAGCGCCAGACGCTTCTTCGGGTCGATTTCCTGCACCGCTTCGATGGCGCGCTTGTTGATGTCCGGGTCATAATAGGCTGAGCGCCAGCAGAAGGTACGGCGCTTAGAGTCGTCGCTGTTGTCCGGGTTGATGCAATAGGCTTCGGCATTGGTGTGCGGGTCGAAATAATCCGAGCCCCAAAAACTCATGGCCATTTCGTGCTGGCGGGCGCGCATCTTGGTGAGTACGGCGCGGTTTTCCGCTGCCATCAATTTCACCTTAATGCCGATATCGGCGAGATTGGCTTGAATGACCTGGGCGATATCGGGAGATGGCTGAGCAGAATAATGGTCCATGGCAATCTCGAACCCGTTTTCGAGCCCCGCTTCCTTCATTAAAGCCTTGGCCTTGGCCACATCACGTTTGAAGGGCAGGTCTGTCACCGCACCGGGATAGCCCTTGGGCAAGAACGCTTGATGCAGAGTGTGCGTAAGCGGTACGATGTTTTTTTGGATACCTTCGTAGTCGATGGCCCATTTGATGGCCTGCCACACCTGCGGCTTTTGCAGGTTGGGGTTCTTCTGGTTGAGGGAGATCGTGACCAGCGTGGCAACGCCGGTGCGCGCCATCGTGTATTCTGGATTGTCGAGGAGGCCGCGCAATTGCTCGGTGGTGAGATTGCGGGCCGCATCAACATCGCCCTTTTGCAGCATGAGCAACTGGGCAGACGGATCGGCTATGTGGCGGAAGATGATGCGCTTGATCTTGCCGTTGGCACCGCCCGTCGGGTTGACATCCAGCATGATGCTCTCAGAAGGCTTCCACGCGCGCAGCGAGAAGAAGCCCGAACCAGCGCTGTTGGACCGGAGCCAGTTGTTGCCGAAATCGCCATCCTTCTCGTGCTCAACCGCCGCCTTCTTTTCGACGATGGAGCCGACATTGGCGGAAAGGCAATAGAGCAGGAACTGCGGTGACACCGGCTCAAGAAGTTTGATGGACATTGTGTGCGCATCGATCACCTTGATGGCATCGGCGACGTTGTCCTTGTTGTAGCCGAACTGGGTGATGATGAAGGCCGGTGTCTTGTTCATGATGACGGCGCGATGCAGCGAATAGACCGCATCTTCCGCCGTCACGACGTTGCCGGAGGTGAATTTGGCGGTGCTTTTCAGCTTGAAGGTCACAACCTTGCCATCCGCCGAAGTGGTCCAGCTCTCGGCGAGGTCGCCGACGATCTCATTGGGGTTGGTGCGGTTGGGGCGCACGAGGCGCTGGTATATATTCGCGCCCATTTCCGAGCCAACACCCTCAAAGCCTTCATGGGGATCGAGGCTGGTCATGTTGTCGAGTTGCTGGGCGACGACCAGCACATCTTTCGGCGTATCGGCAAAAGCCGCCGTCAGATCGAGGTAGCTGAAAGCCGGGAGCGTGAGGGCTCCGGCAAGGAAGTGACGCCTGTTTAACATGACACTAACCTCATGAATTGAGCCTGCTCCTCAAGGGTGAGGAAGGAGCAGCCATTATGAACCCCAGAAATTCGCCCGATGGCAACCGCCTGGGGAAGCCCTATGCCGTCTTTCGCCGACAGTGGCACGCCAAGCGCGTTATCTTCTCTTGCAAAGGTATACTGAAACAAGCGGCTCCCCGAAGCAATATCCGATTTTCGCTTTATCGTGCGGTAACATAGCGCAATGACAGCATGGTTACCGCACGTGCGTTAAATGCGGCGAACAGGCTTGCCTCAAGCCTTGGTTATCTTGTCATAGGTGCCATCATTGAGAATGCCGATATGCACGCCGTTGACGCCTTTGCGGCAGGCGGCGGAATAGGTCCATTGCAGCATGATGACGAAGGGGCTTTTCGCCATAAAATCACGTTGGAGTTTGTCATAAAGCGCCAGACGCTTCTGCGGGTCGATCTCGCGCACGGCCTCGGTGGCGCGGCGGGTGATATCGGTGTCGGCGAAGGCGGAACGCCAGGCCAGCGTGCGGCGCTTGGAATCGTCGCCGTTATCGGAGTTGATGCAAAACGCTTCGGCGTTGCTATGCGGGTCGAAATAATCCGAGCCCCATACCGAGAACGCCATTTCATGCTGGCGGGCGCGCATCTTGGTGAGCACCGCGCGCCCTTCCGCCGAGAGGAGCCGCACCTTGATGCCGATATCGGCGAGATTAGCCTGGATCGCCTGGACAATGTCACGTTCCGGCAGCGTCGAGGCGTGGTCGAGCGTAATCTCAAAACCGCTTTCCAGCCCGGCTTCCTTCAGAAGCGCCTTGGCCTTGCCGACATCGCGCTTATAGGGCGTGTCGGTGACAGCACCGGGGAAACCCTTGGGCAGGAAGGACTGGTGAACGCTGTGGGTCAGCGGCACGATGTTTTTCTGGATGCCCTGATAGTCAATGGCCCATTTGATCGCTTCCCACACCTGCGGCTTCTGGAGATTTGTGTGTTTCTGGTTGAGGGAGAGCAGGTTCAACGAGGCGACGCCGGTGCGCACCAGCGTGTATTCGGGGTCCTTGAGAAGGCCACGCTGCTGCTCGGTGGTCAGGTTGCGGGCAATATCAACATCCCCCTTCTGCAACAGAAGAAGCTGGGCCGATGGATCGGCGATGTGGCGCATGAGAATGCGCTTGATCTTGCCATTGGTGCCGCCATTCGGGTTAACATCAAGCATCACGCTTTCAGAAGGCTTCCATGCCCGCAACGCAAAGAAGCCTGAACCGGCGGAGTTGTTGCGTAGCCAGTTATTGCCGAAATCATCGTCCTTCTCATGCGCAATCGCTGCCTTCTTCTCGATGATTGAGCCGACATTGGCGGAGAGGCAATAGAGCAGGAATTGCGGCGAGGCGGGTTCAAGGATCGTCATCGTTAGCGTATTGGCGTCAATGGCCTTGATGGCATCCCTGACGTTGTCCTTGGTGTAGCCGAACTGTGAGATGATGAAGGCGGGCGTCTTGTTGATGATGACCGCCCGCTGCAACGAATAGGCGGCGTCTTCCGCCGTGACCGGGCTGCCCGAGGTGAATGTGACGTTCTTCTTCAACTTGAAGGTCACCGTCTTGCCGTCTTCCGAGGCTTTCCAGCTTTCGGCGAGGTCTCCGATGACCTCGTTGGGATTGGCCGGGTTCGGCACCACCAGGCGTTGATACATGTTGGTGATGATTTCCGAGCTGATACTTTCGAAGCCCTCATGGGGATCAAGGCTGGTGATGTTGTCCAGTTGCTGGGCAATCACCAGCACATCTTTCGGCGTATCTGCGAACGCGGCCGTCAGGTCGAGATAGCTCAGTGCGGGTAAGCCCACGACTCCGGCAAGGAAATGGCGTCTGTTGATCATGATCTCGGCCTTTCGGGATTAAACTTCACGCCGTTTTCGGTCGGCGGCTTCGTCGCAGAATGGAACTGTGAGGATATATAAAGTTGAAAGCTCCGTTGCGGTATTAGCGATTTGGCGGTGAAAGCGCCGCGCAAGGGTGATATGCCGGAGGGGATTCATCGGGCCCTTTGAGTCGGACAGACAGCGGTCCCGGATGGCAATGCGACAGCAGGTGGTTTCCATGAGCGACAAACCGATTATTCCCGTATTCGATGGCCATAACGATGCGCTGTACAAGCTCGCTGCCCTCGATCGGCCCGATGCCGAAATGACTTTTCTGGAAGGCCGCGACGGCCACCTTGATCTGCCACGTGCGCGCGCAGGCGGCTTCAGTGGCGGGTTGTTCGCCATCTACATCGCCACCCCGAAGGGCGCGGACGGTAAGGACTTAAGTCCCGGCGCCAGCGGCTATCTGCTTGATTACGACCAGGCCGTGCGCCCGGCCATGGAAATGGCATCGCTGCTCTTGCGGCTGGAACGCGCCTCGAAGGGTGCGGCGCGCATTTGCCGCTCAGTCGCCGATATACGCCGTGCTGGAAATGATAACGCACTCGCCATGGTGATGCATGTGGAGGGGGCCGAGATGATCGACCCCGATTTCCGGATGCTTGATGTGCTTTACGCCGCCGGAATGCGCAGCATGGGGCCAGTATGGAGCCGCGACAACATTTTCGGCGGTGGCGTGCCGTTCAAATATCCGTCTTCTCCCGATATCGGTCCCGGCCTCACCGCCAAGGGCAAAGAGCTGATCCGTGCCTGCAATCGCATGAAGATCATGATCGACCTGTCACACATGACCGAAAAGGGTTTTTGGGACGTGGCGCAGATATCCGACGCGCCACTGGTAGCCTCGCATTCCAATGTCCACGCCATCAGCGCGCAATCGCGCAATCTCACCGACAAGCAGCTCGAGGCAATCCGTGAGAGCGATGGGCTGGTCGGCATCAACTTCGGCGTTGCATTCTGGCGGGCGGATGGCGTGCGCGATGCCGACACGCCGATTGACGGTATGGTGCGTCACCTGGACTATCTCATTGAGAAGCTCGGCGAGGATCGCGTTGCCCTTGGCTCGGATTATGATGGCACCATGGTGCCCGCCGCGCTCAATGGTGCCGAGAAGCTGCAAACGCTGATTGAGGCGATGCGCAAGGCGGGCTACGGCGAGGCGCTGATACGCAAGATCGCCAGCGAAAACTGGATGCGTGTGCTGGAAAAAACCTGGGGCGCATAACCCCCAAGAGGGTTATTTCAGAAAGGGAATGCCGAGGCCGACCGTTTGCAGCAGCAGCACGATGTTGAGGCACAGCACAAGGCTCGCACCGCCGATGGCGAGCCAGCGGATCAGGCGGGAATTGGTGAAACGGCCCATGATGTCGCTGCGGCTGGTGAAATAGACCAGCGTGATCATCGGGATCGGCAGCGACAGGCTGAGAATGACCTGGCTCAGCACCAGGGCATCGGTGGTGTTGACGCCCATCCGCACCACCACGAAGGCAGGCAGCATGGTGATGAGGCGGCGCAGCCAGATCGGAATGTGAAACCGCACAAAGCCCTGCATGATCATCTGCCCGGCCATGGTGCCCACAACTGAACTGGACAGGCCAGAGGCAATCAGCGAGACGAGGAAGGCGGTGCTGGCCGCTTGGCCGAGCAACGGTGTCAGCGAGTGGTAGGCGGTTTCGATTTCAGCGACTTCGCTATGGCCCGCATGGAAGGCGCTGGCGGCCATGATGACCATGGCGATATTGATCATTCCCGCAACGGCAAGCGCGATGACGACCTCGATATTGGAATAGCGTACCAATCGGCGGCGTGTTTCATCGGTGCGAGCGGTGATGCGATTTTGCGTCAGGCCGGAATGCAGGTAAATGGCGTGGGGCATCACCGTTGCGCCGATGATGCCGACGGCGATTGTCAGGGCGGCGGCGTCCGGAATGCGGGGCACCACCATGCCTTTGGCCGCATCGCCCCAGGCGACCGGCGCGATGAACATCTCGATCAGATAGCACAGGCCGATGACTGCGATCAGCGCACCGATAATCAGCTCCATCGGGCGGAAACCGCGGCGCTCAAACACCAGAATGCCATAGGTGGCAATGGCTGTGACCGCCATTCCGGCGTCAAGCGGCATCTTGAACAGCAGCGACAGACCGATGGCACCGCCGAGAAACTCGGCAAGATCGGTGGCCATGGCGGCGATTTCGCTGACAACCCACATCGCCATGGCGGCGGGTTTTGAGAACTCATCCCGGCACATTTCCGCGAGATTGCGCCCGGTGACGATGCCGAGTTTGGCGGATAGCGCTTGAAACAGCATGGCAATGAGATTGGCGACCAGAACCACCCACAGCAGCGTGAAGCCATAGCCCGCGCCAGCCTGGATGTTAGTGGCATAATTGCCGGGGTCCATATAGGCGATGGAGGCGATCACGGCGGGCCCGGCAAACAGCAGAAGCGAGCGTTTGCCGCCTCTGCGCCCTGCAAGCGCTTCGTTTGCACCGTGGCGGGTGCGGTCAGACAGGGACAGACCACGCGTGCCCGCGCCGGTTTCCGGGGCGGGGGGCATTTCCGGCGGCAGGGCTGCCGGGGAGGGGTGAGCGATATCGCTCGACATGGGCTGTTCGTCTTTCGCAGGTGGGGGCGGGAAAATGTGGTTGTGGAGCGTCCCCGGCCCATTTTTAAAAATGTAGCCAAGGCTTCATTTTTGTCAATAGGGATGATGATAAAGCCATGCGTTCGGAGTATAAATCTGCCGTTTACAATTTGAAGCATTGGCTATAATTTGTCTCGATGCTTTGATTTTACAGCCCTTCCGCTGAGAGACGAGAAGTACCCATGCCCAGCGATGCGACCATTCCACCCTCCGTCCTCGACCAGAAGAACCGCTTCGACCGGGCGCGTGCGGCGCAGTCGCAGGTCTTGCTGGAAGACTACACCGAGATGATCGACGACCTGATCCGCGAGCAGGGTGAGGCGCGAATTACCGAGATTGCCCAGCTGATGGGCGTGGCCCATCCCACCGCAACCAAGGCTGTGGCCCGCCTGAAGCGGGAAGGGCTCGCCATGTCGCGCCCCTATCGCGGTGTTTTCCTGACACCGACGGGCATGGCGATGGCGGAACGGGTGCGGGTGCGCCATCGCATCGTGGTGGACGTCCTCAAGGCCATTGGCGTGCCTGACGATGCCGCCGAGATCGATGCCGAGGGCATCGAGCATCATGTGTGCGACCGGACGCTTGCAGCGTTCGAGGCGTTTCTGCGCCGCGGGGCTTGAGGGCTTAGCGGTTATGCCACCCAGCGCAGGTCGTTATTGAGGTCGCTGCCGCATTGGCCGGTGATATCGGCGGAAAAGTCGCGCTCCAGCGCCTCAGACACCAGACTGAACAGGCGCGGGTCCGTCGCCGGGCTGAGTGCGCCATCCATTTGGCGCAGGTAAATATCGTCGATGGTCCAATCTGAGCCCGTGCGAATGGCGGCGTATCCTTCGAGCGCCGAGGCCACATTCGCCATCAGACACAGATCAGCAAAGAAAAATTTCTCGATAGCCATGATATTCCTTGGTGAGAATGATGGCTATATTAAGCGATGCCTAACTCAAAATCAAGAAAAATTATCTAAGGATACCCAGTGGCGTGCTACTTCTGCACCATGATGATCTTGTGAATGGACAAGACCGCGTCACGATCAAAGGTGATTTCCTGCGGCGGGTTGAACTGTTTCACCACGATCTTTGTTGGCGTGCCGGACTGATAACGCTTGATGAAGCCATGGGGGGCGGCGTCCTCGTGATCAGGGCGGATCTGGATGATCACATCATCACCACGTCGGGGCGCGCGGTTGGGGTGAACCCACACGGTCTGGCCAGGTGAAAAAACCGGCTCCATCGATTCGCCTGTGACATAAACGGCGTAGAGATTAGGCGCGTCCTCGAAACCCGGCGGGCAAAAGACCGTGTCGAGGAGTTGTCCGTTCATTTCAAAGCGTCCGTCTTCACCGCCCACCGCCAGGCCAAATACCGGCACGCGCCGCGCAGGGATTGGCGGCACGGCAAACGGTTCGCTAAATTCCGGGGCAGACCGTTGCATCAAAGGTTTTTGGGGCGCATCCCGCAACGGGAGGGGGGGGGCTTTTGCGCCTGCATCACCGAGCAATTCAGCCATCGAGACGTCAAGCAGGCGCGCGAGCGGCTCCAGCTTCATGACATCGGGGCGGGTGTCGTCACTTTCCCAAAGAGAGACCGAGCCGGATTTGATGCCGAAATAATCGGCAACATCCGCCTGCGTCAGGCCCTTGGCTTTGCGGGCGGTTCGGATTTTTTGTCCCAATGTCAGCATGGTCATGTCCTACCTGAATTAAGTTAAGTTTGCACTTGACTTAAATTTAAGTTTAACCTAACATAAATCCATGACCACATCAACCCATCCTCTCGCCGGTCTCAGCCGGCCCTCCGCCGAACCTGAAGATGCCACCCACCGGGGCATATATGGCAATCGGGTTTTCGATCGCTCATTGCACGTTTGCGGTGTGTGCCGTGCCAATGTCGCTTTGGCCCATTCCGTCCGCATTAGGCAGGATGATGGGGGCCGCCCCCGGTGCTTCGCCTGCCGGTTTGATCTACAGACCGGGCAGGCCGCCGCTGCGACGGGCGCGCCCAACGTGGATGCCTGCACGCAAGCCGAGCATCCCGTGCCGCTTCCCGCGTCGGCACCGCAATGCGACGGCGCAACGGTGATGCCACGCCGAACGGGCCTGCTGTATCCCGTTGCGACGCGCCCAGCGGCGGGCGGGCGCGACAGGCGTAGTGCGAGTTCCGGTCGGCGACCAAGCCAAAGGCTTGAGCCGTTGGGGGATCTGATATTTCGCAGAAACCCCGCCCGTTTCGTTGATGTCACCGCTATGTGGTGTGGGGATCCGCCGCCTGAACGCTCTGCTCTCATATGCCGCATCTGATTCAGGAAATTTTATGAAAGTGTCTGTACCCATGTGCTGCATTAAGTACGCGTTGTAAAAAAACGATGCTAAATTGACTTATTTTGATTGCTGCATTCGTTGCTGTGGTGTTTACATTCTTATACAGTGAGGGTGGGGCCTTTTTCTTACTAGGCGATGAATTAAAATTGAAATATCAGGAAAATAGCGCGTCACGTTCCGCATGCGCGCAAGCTAATCGTTTGGCGGGAGCCCGAGCCCTGGCGGTACTGGAAAGTTTATACGGCCTTCCGGATGTCGCTTCCGAGTTACAATATAAAGTTGTCTCTGCGTTGGAGAGCCGAGGGTTTCACGTGGAAACCGAAAGAGTGACGATGAGTGATGGCAGCCGTGGCGGGCGGCTTGATGTGCTCGCCGAATTTCGTGGTGGCTTGGTTGCCATTGAGCTGGATGCCCGGTCTCCACGTCGCAAATCACTGGAGAAGCTGCGCCAATTCACAGCGTTCCGCGTCATTGGTCTGCGTGGTGTTTCCATGAGGCCGCCTGCGGGTATCGATGCCGTGGTAATGCTGGATATCGGGCCGGACCCCAGCCCCGATTTCGAAAAGCTGGTGAAAGCCTATCCCGGCAGGGTCGACAATCGGGCCCGCAAGGCGGCGTTCTCGCAGTTCATTGCCCGGTTGCGGCAGGGGTTTCCTGCGGCACAATTGCTTGATGGCATGAAGTGCTATGCCGCGTGGTGTGCTGCAAAGATGTCGCCGGACGAAGAGCCGCTGGCACTGGCTGCGTGGCTTTCTCGGGCAATGTGGGAACATCCGTGGGAATAAGAGACCGGAAAATACAAGACCCAAGAATAAAAGACCCAAGAATACAAGACCCAAGATAAGCCGCAAGACGCAAACTTCCTGCCTGAGCGCTGTATGCGTTTCTCGGAACGATGCGTCATGTCCCATCACGACCGGGCTGCCATTTGCAAGATGTGCGCCCAACAACCACCGCTTTAGCCAAGGAAGGGATGTTGCATGACGATGAAGCGACGTAAAAAGCCGTGCCGGATCTTGCCAGCACAACCGGGGGGTGAGCTTGGCCGGTTGAATGTCGAGGACCCTGATCTTCCTGGTGCCCGCATCAACGCGCAGGCCAATGTGCGACACGACGTTCTGGTGCATTGGCGGTCACGCAAGCAGATTGATGATGTGCAGTTCCTCGCTGGGCAGAAGATGCAGGCGCTATGGTATCGGTCTCGTGTCGGACAGCCAGCAACCCTGCGTTATGACCGCGATCGGGTCGATGGCGGCATACGGGCCGATGCCTTTTCGGAACAGGTGGCGACGGCCACAGCCGAGCTGCGCCAGATTGCCGCCTTTCTCGGCCGCGCCGATTACCGGCTGATGATCCTGGCGATTTGCGAAGGCCGCCCCATTGAAGAGCTGGCAAGCACAATGGAGGGGCGCGAGCCGCAACGCTATATCGCACGGCGGGTGCGTGACGCCCTGACATATCTGGCCGATTTCTGGGGCACCGTTGGGGCACCCGTGCCGCAGCGGATCCATCCCTTTCATGGGCCAGGCCCGCACATGTCTCTATGACGCGAAAAAGCCTGGTGTAAAAACCGGGCTTTTTTATTGGAATATCAAAGCACTAAGATGAAATAGGCAACGAGAACAAAAATAGATCAAAAGAAGAACAAAAAGAGATTGACGGGGCCAGTCAGTTGGGGTATAAAGGTTATGTTAGCAGAATTGGGTGGCGGCGGTTGGCGCGCTGCTCTTTGGTGAAGGCGCGCTTTGCTGTTAGCACTCAAAAGCCAACTCATTCCTTTTGCACCTATGCGCGCTGGCGCTTTCGGCCTGGATAGGGTGGGACCATTCGGGGCTCGCCGGTTTTTCAGGCGCGTATTTTCATACGGCAATTGACCCAGCATGCCCCTATCAAGCAAACCTCTCTGAGCGGCGCATCGGCATGGAATGAAGAGAGCTCTTCATTCCATGAAGCTCGACCTGCGGTGGCTTTGGGCGCATCGCAATTAATGTAGGCAAAATATCGCTCGCGTTTACGTTCCTTAACCAAGATTGCCGTGGTCGGAGATTGGCCATTGTGGAGAGTAAATTTGCAGCGCCCATCAACGGAGCGCTTGCCCTTCACGTCGATTAAACAATCTGCCGGTTTGACGGAGAGTTTTTTCGGGTTGGGCCCATGCGCTAAGGGGCAGCAGCATGAGCGTGCTCACAATCAAAATGCGTTTCATGGTGTCCCCCGAATTTTGTCCCCGCACGTCCTGACAGCCTTCATCTGAACACTTGGCATTGTCCAACGGGGACCCGCGTTCGTTCACGGCTTTGAGGCAGGCAACACTTACCGCTTCAGCCGAAATGCTCAAACCTTTCAGGATATTTCCATGACCAGACTCAGAAATGAGCGCCATGAGCTTTTTGCCCAGGCGCTGGCCTATGGCCGAACGGAAGAAGAGGCGCTTCAGGCGGCGGGCTATTGCCACCGGGGCGCGACATTGCTCGCGCGATTACGGGCACTGACGGAAAGCGGCTCGATCCGCCGGCGGATTGCCGAAATTAAAGGGGAGGCGCGCGAACCGGCGGATGAACAACTGGCCGAGGCGGTGTTGCCGGGCAAAACCGTAACGGTTGCGATGCTGACCGCCGGGCTGCTGCGCATCGCCGAAGAATGCGAGAAATCCGATATTGCCGCCGCCAAGAACGTGGCGCGCAGCGTCTATATGGATGTGGCCAAGCTCAACGGTCTCATCGGTGAAAGAAACGAGAACCCCCATGCCGCCCACGATATCACCGCAGAACCGCTCTCGGAAAGTGAGTGGGCCGACCGCTATGCCGGTGCCTGATATTGTCTGGCGTCCGCAAACCGGCCCGCAGAAAGCGCTGGTTGATTGCCCCTTGCCGGAGATCTTTTTCGGCGGAGCGCGCGGCGGCGGCAAGACCGATGGCGTACTGGGCAAATGGGCGCTGAAAGAGCGCCGCTATGGGCCGGATTTCAACGCGGTGATGTTTCGGCGCACCACGGTTTCCTCTGAAGACGCCATTGGCCGCTCCCGCCAGATCTACAAACCGCTCGGCGGAATTTTCAATGCGGGCCGCCGCATCTGGACCATGCCCAATGGCGGGCGCATTGCTTTTGCCTATCTCGACAATGTCGCCGATGCGCAGGAATATCAGGGCCGTAACCTCACCGATGTGTGGGTGGAGGAGGTGGGGCAATATGCCGACCCCGCGCCCATCGAGCGCCTGTTCGGCCTGCTGCGATCGGCCAATGGCGTGCCGGTGCAGATGATATTGACTGGCAACCCCGGCGGACCGGGCCAGCACTGGATTTCCAACCGCTACGGGCTCATTCCCTTCCCGGACAAGCCCCGGGTGCTTACCCGCAAGCTCGCCAATGGCAGCAGCCACCATGTGGCGGTGATCCCCTCACGCATCACCGATAACCGGATTCTGATGAAAGCTGACCCCGGCTATATCGACCGCCTGCATATGGTGGGCAATAAAGAGCTGGTGCAAGCCTGGCTGCAGGGCGATTGGGGCGCGGTGGAAGGTGCGTTCTTTGATGATTGGGACGCTGGCCGCCATGTGCTTTCCCCCTTCACCATTCCCGAACATTGGCTGCGCTTTCGCTCTGGCGACTGGGGCACGGCGCGGCCGTTTTCCATTGGCTGGTGGGCCGTTGCGAGTGAGGAGATGGTGGTGCAGGAGCGGGTTATTCCGCGCGGTGCCATGGTGCGGTATCGCGAGTGGTATGGCTGCCATCGGGACAAACCCAATTCCGGCTTGCGCCTGCCAGCCGCCGAAGTGGCGCGACAGGTTGCGGTGTTAGAGGCCGCCGACCGCATTGCCTATGGCGTTCTCGATGACGCCTGTTTCGCCAATACCGGCGGCCCCACCATTGCCGAAACCTTCGCTGATGCTGGCGTGCCATGGGAACGCAGCGGCCACAAGCAACGCGTCAGCCGCGGCGGTGTGCTCGGCGGTTGGGATCTGATGCGGGCGCGGTTGCGCGGCAATGTGGATGGCGACCCCATGCTATTCGTCTTCAACACCTGCCATGCCTTCCTGCGCACCGTGCCGGTGCTGCAGCACAACCCGCTCACACCCGAAGACCTCGACACCGAGGCGGAAGACCATATTGCCGACGAGACGCGGTATGCGTGCGTATCACGGCCCTGGGTGGCGGGTGCGCCGGGAACGGAAGCAACGCCCCAGCCGCGCGATATCGGGCGATGGTTGGAGAGGGATGGGGGGAGTTGGCGTGTGTGAGTGTCGTGATTTAGTAATTCCCTGACGGTGCCGTGTTTTCGCTATTCTACGAAAAGCTGCTTCTTCAGATCGGGGTCAGCGGCGTGGATCTCATCGGCAACGCGGTGACACCATTGTTCGGGGGCGCTTTTGGCCAAGGGCAGGTCTATCAGTTTGGCGTATTTGATTTGTGCCTTTTCCATTGCTCTCGGATTTCTGTAATAGGCAAAGTTTTCACGTAATAGCCAGTAGATTTCATCATATAAATCTAAAACATGGGGTCTATTAGCCATTGCACAGCTTTTATAAATTTCCTCTAGTTTTCCTAAAAAAATCAAATGAGATCCAGAGTCTGCATCATATTTTTTTGATGATCTAGAAATTATATATCTCTCGGCCTTCTCAAGCAGTGCATTAAGTTTTCGAGGTGAGTTTGTAATTATCAGAAAACTATCCTTGAGTGCGTCTTTTCTCGGTTTGCATGACGCTATGGTTCTTCTCGCGATCTCTCGCTTTTCAGATATATGCTTGGAGTTTTCTGTATAATTATTTTCGAGGCAGGCGATATAAGAGACGATAATCTGCCGAAATTCATATTCCGTTATGTCGGAACGAGACGGGATATTTTGAGCATGAGACGTTGAAACAGCAATCAGTAAAAGCAAGATTGCCGCAGCGGTTTTGCGAAACATTCCTGGGCTCCTCATTCTTTTTATTTTTTAGAACAAAGCATGAACCGACACAAGGGAAATGCTGATTTTTCCACGATGGGTCGTCTGTCTTGCCCAATTAAATCGAAATGGAGTTAAGAATGGGTAATGGTGGCGGGTGCGCCGGGAACCGAAGCAACGCCCCAGCCGCGGGATATTGGGCGGTGGCTTGAGGGGGATGGGGGGAGTTGGCGAGTGTGAGGGTGGGCATTGCAGCGTCCGACCGTTACATCTGATAGGTTACTTCCACATGTTTTTCAGAAAGAACCGAGAAAGTTCGACAAGTTCTTGCCCCTGTAGTTTTAATGTTCTGTTGAATGTAAGGAGAGATAATAAACAATACCTCTTTTCAGGAAGCTTCTTAGATTTCTGTGAATCTTCCCTAAACTCCTCAGGGACTACCTTTTCGTAGATAGAAATAAGGCGACCCTCGGATGGCAAAGCGATTTGGCGTGTTAGGTCACTGTTAGTGATCAGAGCCACCATGGCCTCCACATAAGACTGCTGGAGTTCCAAGGCTGGTTTGTCTTCTGATATGGAGACGACATAGTCGCCAAATTTTAGGTTGCAGTTACCTTGGTCCGAGGAATGATTAAGCAATGCAACTATGGTTTTGAAAACAGCAACCGAGTCAGTATCAGTCGCATGGTGCACATAGCGAGCGGTGTTCTTGCTTTTCGTTGCGAAGGAAATCTTTCTTAATATATCGTAATTTTCGCTATCAAGGCCGTATTTTTGAGCATTTTTTCCCTGGCTCTCATAGATCGTTGCTATGGCTTGAGACTGTATACTCTGGAGGAGTGTGGAGTCTTTGTTGAGTATCGCCATGTTGATTTTTGCCAAAGGTGAGTTGCTTAGGATCTCTGTGACCTGAGTTTTGACAAACGCTGTACTTCTGAGCGGATAGGCAGACTCTCGCAACTGATAGACGCCGAATACGAGTGCACCCGTTGCTACCAGAATTGTTCCAGCGACAATTTGTAGAAAATTTGCCTTTTTACGCAGAATTTTTGAAATAACCAGCATCGACAAAAATAGAGATAGAAATAAAATTCCTTCAAAATAATCACCTGGCGCATAATAATAATAACCGTATTTGAATATTTTTAATAGAAAGTATTCAGTTGTTACGCCAATGATCATTGTCGCGACCATAGAAAGCATGACGATCAAAAAATATGATTTTGGTCTTGGGTTCCCCGCTGCGAAAGCTTTTTTTACTTTGTTGGAATGGCGCAAAGCGAACAGCGCGATGAACGCAAAGGATATGACCAGGGTTACAGAGTAATCTCTGACCGCTGTCCATACGTCTGCTGAAGAAATGGCGGTCATCGGAAGGCCCTTGAAAAGTGGTGGATTAGGGGAGTGCAGGATGCCCCCGGTCACAGAGGATGTTGACCCGCATGCCACGCGTATAACCAGCATCTCGCATAAGCAAAACGCCACATATACGCAAACTCTAGCTATTGATTAAGCGATGTTATCAATCTGCTCGGAGGTTATCAAGAACAAAATGCGAACTACTCATTTGAGGCATCATGCACTCAATGAGCTGCCGAACTGGAGGTTTCCATGAGCAGTGATGATCTATTACGACGGATGGGCATTGTTTTGAATGCAGATCCGAATCCCAGTGTTGCCAATCTAAAAGAGTTAATTCGGCGGCGGATGGAAGTTGCAAGGCAATACGACGCTGAAGTTGCGCGGCGCAAAGCCAAAGTTGATATGTCGCCGGGCCCGGAGCACATGCAGGGATTGACGAACCAAAATCTGCGTGACTTGTCTGAAATGACAAAACAACAGATCATTCCCCTTGCCGTTGAGTCGCTCGAAACGGCAAAAAAAAATCAGTATCGAGAGTTTCCGCTACCTGTTGATAGTTCAAATCCATATCTGGAATACAAACAAAATAGTACTCTAGGTGGGCGTGTTTCTGGAATGAAAAATATTGGCCATGATATCACCGTTAATTCGGCGGCGAGCGTTGGTTCGGATTTTCAGGAAGCGAATAGCAGTAATCGTGGTTCTCGCGAATCGTCCTTTGGTATCGTGTTAAAGCCTATCGAATTGCAGTTGCAGAAACAATTCGGAAAAGGTGGTGTCGGAGGAACTGTAGGGGTTAGCGCGTCTGGACCAGGTGCGGAGGTTTCTGCTTCTACAAAGGCATATTCGGCAGACATTGGAGGCGTGCAGATTCCTGGGTGGGAGGCTGAAACTACTGCTGAGTATTATCCTGGTAAGGTGAAAGCGAATGCTGGGTTTACAATACCTTCAGGAACATTCGCCGGACTGACCGATGTGATCGATCCCGACAGACAGGCTCACGCGATTATGCGCATGATAAATGGTGAACGAGAGCCGGATGAATGGTGCGTAATCGGAAAGGCTGAAGTGGATAAGTCGCTCGGCGGTCTTGGCTACAGCGTCGGTGGAGCATTAGGTGCCAATAGCAAAGGCGGGTTGAGTGCGAAGGCCAAAGGCTCCGTAAATCTTTTTGGGGTTGGTCTAGGGGCAGATCTCGGTCTGGAATTACTTCCTCCAGAATATTGCACTCCGAGCAAACCTGCGGATAAAGACGTTTTTGAGGAGAAGAGCAAAATAGAATCTCAGCCGGAGAACTATTTACTTGCCGAAAACTTTCCAAAATTTCGCGGTAAACCTGTCGACGACTTCACCGCCGTTTACCCACTAGACGAAAGTGACGGACAATCCGGTGCGGCGGCTGAGCGAAATAATTCTAACGACTTGCCCCCAATGAGCATTGTTCGTGACAAGGTATTTCTTGGCGGAGATCCTAAAGATCCGTCCCGGTGGGCAACGCGGCAATACCCCTATACCGGCGGGGGATTTTAACGCGTGCGCTCTCTGTTTTAATTCAGCTATTCAATAGCCCCATAGTCGGCTCATTTCCCGACGTAATCTCCCTAAAGTCCCACCCATCCCGCCGCGCGAACCCCCTTTCGCGCCAACGGCTTCCCATACCCCAAACACACGGAAAACTCCCATGGCGATTACCATTGAAACTTTGCTGGATGACGGCCCGGCTTCCGCCGATGGCGAGACGCGGTTGTCGCAGCTCAAGGCGCTGTTTAACGAGTGCCGCGATTCCACCGAAATCGCGCGGCGCGAGGCGCAGCGGGATATTGATTATTACCACGACCAGCAATGGACCGACGGCGAATTGAAGGAACTGGCGCGCCGTCGCCAGCCGCCGGTGACGATGAATGTGGTGAAGGACAAGGTCGAGAGCATCTGCGGCGTTGAGCAGCAATCGGACACAGCGCCAAAGGCATGGCCGCGCAAGCCGAATGGCGAGCAGGCGGCGGAAATTGCCACCGACACCCTGCGCTATGTCTGCGATCTCGAACGCTTCGACAAGGCGCGCATTGATATCCTGCGGGATATGCTGATCTCGGGCACCGGCGGGGCCATTGTTGAGGTTGTGCCCAATGCTTTGGGCTCGTTCGATATCAAGATCCGCAAATTACGCTGGGAAACTTTGGTGTTTGACCCGTTCTCTCGCGAAAGCGATTTTTCGGATGCGCGCTATCTCGGTTCGGCGATCTGGATGCACGCTTCCGATGTGCTCGCCATGTATGGCGAAGAGGCGCGCGAGGCGGTGGAAGGGGCGCTGGATGACCGCGGCCTTTCCGATGAGGGCGCCAGCGAAAGTTATGCCGACCGGCCCATTGGCAATGTGTGGTCTGATCGCAAGCGCAACCGCGTGTTGGTGGTGGAACTTTACCACATCGAGGGTGGCATCTGGATGCACTCGATCTTCACTGGTGCGGGGGTGATTTCATCGAAGGAATCGCCCTACCGCAGCGCAGATGGTGAGCCGTGTTGCCCGATCGAACTCGCCAGTGTCTATGTGAACCGCAACAATGAGCGGTATGGCGTGGTGCGCTCCATGCTCTCGGCGCAGGATGAGATCAATCATCGCCGTTCGAAAATGCTGCATCTGTTGAACTCGCGTCAGACCTACCGCAAGGAAGGCTCCATTGCTGCAACCGACCCGCAGGCGCTGAGGCGTGAACTCAACAAGCCGGATGGTGATATCGTGCTGGCCCGCACCGCCGAATGGGGCAGGGATATCGGTATCATTCCGACCGAGGCCGAGATTTCGGGCCAGTCTGAATTGCTGCAAGATGCCCGTGCCTTCATTGATAAGCAGGGGGCCAACAACGCCCTGATGGGGCACGCTTCGCCAAGCCAATCGGGCCGCGCCATTCTGGCTCAGCAGCAAGCGGGCTTGCAGACGCTGGCGACGTTATTTGCCGGTTACAATGACTGGATTCTGCGCATCTATCGCCAGGTATGGGCGCGTGCCCGGCAATTCTGGCGGGCACCCATGTGGGTGCGCGTGACGGATGATATCGGTTCGCCGAAATTCGTGCAGATCAATGAGCCGCTGCTCGACGCCTTTGGCAATCCGATCCCCGATCCGCAGACCGGGGCTCCCGCCATGCGCAACCGCCTGGCCGAAATGGACGTGGACCTCATTGTCGATCGGGTGCCGGCTTCCGCCAACCTGCAGGATGAAACCTTCAAGGAGCTTATTGCGCTCACCCGTGAGAGCGGCCTGGGTGCAACGCCCGCCGTGCTTTCCGCCATCCTCGCCTCATCACCCTTGCGCGGCCAGGTGAAACGCCAGCTTCTTCAGGCCATCGGAGGCCAGGGCCAGCCCGACCCGATGCAGGCGCAAATGGTGCAGCGTAAAGCCATGGCCGAAATCGCCAAGGAAGAAGCTCACACCGCCAAATACGGCGCGGCAGCCACCAAGGAGCAGGCGCTTGCGCAGCGCATGATGCTGCACAACGCAGGCGATGAGGCGGCGATGGCACCAATGATGCAGCAGTTGCAGGTGGTGCAGGCGCTGCAACAGGCGGGGATTGATCCGATGCTATTGGTGCAGATGGCGCAGGGGCATCGACGGTAAAACCAAAAGAGAACCTGACATTAGATTTTGTGTGAAAGACACACCGATCCTTTCACACAAATAGCGGTTATTGTTGAAAGTAGTCCGACACTTTGACGCCCATGTTTCTCAGTGTTGCCTTGGCAAAAAGACAGAATTTTTTGGTTCCGTATTCCTCGACCATTCCTTTGGCGTTCAGGTCGTAATGAAGGCGGGTGATGCGGGACAGCGTGGCCTTATCATTAAACCGGACATCAAAAGTAGCAAGCCGGGAGAGATAATCCTGTTCTCGGGCTGACGTCTTTTCTTTGATTGCATCATCGCAGAACTCTGTGCTTCCGCGGAAAAACGTGATGTATTTTATATGGCTCCCGATGATATCAGCATGATTAAGTTCGGCCATGACAAAAATCTGATCAGTGAAGTCTTGGGTAGTTTTGAGAGCCTTTTCGGCTGACGCGCCTGTTTGTACGGCATTGTTATAGGTGGCATCCCGTTGCGGCTTACATTTCTTTTCAACGTCTTTGATCAAAACGGCCCTATCAACACTTGAACGGGCCCCCTGATCGTAGCTTTCGTGGATGCACGCATAATAATTCAGATTAATTTTTTCAGAATTCTCGGCAGATGAGAGTGTATTTTCAACGCTGTAGTTTGGGATTTTGTCTGAAAAGAGCTTCCGTTCAAGACTTGTCACAACCTGAGCTGAAAAAGTCTCAGGCTCGCCAGAGATCAGGGAATGCGCCGAAATTAAAGCCTGCCTTTTTGAGATGCATTCTTTCAGAGCCGCATCGGCCAAGGATTGAGGAGCAAGAATTTTGGCTGCATTGGTTCTCAAACTCTCGGCGAGGCAATAACTATAGTCAACAAGCGCGTCATCCATTTTTTTTACTTTGAGCGCGGCTGCGTCGCTGGTTTGTGCCTGACATAAAACAGAGGAAAAAATCCAAAAACAGCATGTGAGTAACGCTACCGGCTTCATGAGTTTCTCCCTGCTAGGCTGATTATTCTACCTCTTGTTGTGGACGCGCCCCTTGCTGGGGACTTTAAAGAATGCCCGTACTCAACGTGAACAGTTTGGATGTCTTGATGTTTAAGGTCAAGAACAAAAAGCGAACTTTTTGAAAATTTCTACTTCATTCAACGACATTTCTATTCTTGTCTTCGTGAGGAAAATTCATGGCAAAGCGCTATACAATTCAGGACATCAATGCCCTGCGCGACTTGTCCGAGAAGGGCGATGTGGCGGGCTATTGGACGTATCAGGCCGATAAGGGAAGTGCGCTTGGCGCATTATCCCTGAATGCTGCAACTAACCAAGGTATGGATGGCTGTGTTGCCAATGAATTCCTGAAGCTGCGGGCCGCTAAAGCCGGACGACCATTGACACCTCAAGGCTTGGACGAGTTACGTTTGGGATTCATGCGGGGCGACTTTGGCGCCCAAAACACAGCTTTCCTTTCGGGAGCTGCTGATGGAGGGGCCGAGTTAGGGGCCAGGACCGTACACGGCTACCACAGCAACGTATTGAAAAAAAAGGGTTATAGTACAGAGCTGTGGACGCCAGAGTACCTGATTGGAGACGATCTCGCCAAAGGGAATGATGCCGCTGCGGACCGACAGCTGAAATATATTTCAGAAAGCGGATTTGGCAAATATCCCTTTTTGGGATTGGGAGTGCATGGCCTAGCCATGGGAGATCCCGAGGCAGGTATTCCGGGAGATGTGAAAGCGGCAGAGTGGTTGGCAGATACAAGCCGGGCAGCGGTAACCTGTATGATGCCTGGAGCGCGCAAAAACGACCCGATATCTAACGCTCCGCCAGCTCCGGATGGTGAAGGAGCTGCTGCCCGGAGAGAGGAACAAACAGTCCCCTATACGCCGATTGATGAAGACGAAAAACCTAAGCCCTGGCAGCTCGTTGCGCCGGTTCCGCTATCCGGCCACATGCTACCTGAAGAGGTCACCGAGGACGATTTGCGCGCGCAGCGCCGGAAAGCAATGCAGCTTCTGCTCGACCCATAGGCAGCCGGCTCCGGCCTGCCTCCAATTTCATCCATTCAAGCAATGACCCAAACCCGCTGACGAGCGGTTTTTCCATGCGGCGCTGGCGGCGGTTGGTGGAGATACTATTCACTTGGTGAAAACGCCCTTCAAAGCTGCCTTTTCAAGCTCATTCTGGCTCGTCGCGCACCAAGTTTTTCTTCCCTCTGCCCTGACATCTGACAGATATGAATCGATCCAAGCGGTGATGTGCTCGAAGAAATCAACCTCGTCTTCGGGAATGGAGGATGGGCGTTTGAATTGTTGCAGGGTTTGTTTGTAATGGTTCGCTAGCAGCTGTTTGTTCACGTTGCGGCAAAGTTTCTGCGTGACCTCTAACAGGGCAATCCGCTTTCCAACCCGCGCTTCAAAACTTGTTATAGCGGCATTGAGTTCTTTCAGCTTTCTGGAACGATTAAGCGTGATGGCCTTTTCAAAAGCTGCTTTATCGGGCGCTGCGGGGGCCAAACCGAGATATCGGATCTCCAGGTTTCTGCAATCATCGAACGCCAATGGAATGAGTGCTTTCTTGGCTTTGACAGGAAAAACCGAAGCGCGCAGTCCCAATGCGGCATCCAAGCAGGTATTATAAATTTCCTCAATGGCAATACCGTTGATTTTCTTGAGGTTTGTTGGCTCTTTGGCGATGCAGTCTGGAGTGGATTTCTCAATGCTTTCTTCCAACGACAGGGTTGAATCATTCCCCCCTTCGCTCCTCAGAGGTATTACTCAGGCATTGCTGATAATCGTGTTTTTTCCAGTCAAACTCAGGCCGTTTCTGCGCGGCAAGTGCCAGATCGAAAAACGCGCACAGAATGATGATTGCGAGGACGTATCGCATGACGATTTCCCTTAGAGCCTGCCCCATAAATCCGAATTGAGGGGTTGAGCGGCTTTTTATGCTGTGATTCCATTGTTTTGCGAAGAACGATGGAGGGTCGTATGGCATGGA
>JAVBJU010000023.1:0-104259 GCA_031546825.1 Microvirga sp.
GCCACCACCTCCGCCCCCTCCCATGCCGCCAAAACGCGACCCGGAGCCGCCGAAGCCAACGCCGCAAGAGATTGAAGCTCTGGCGAAGGCGGAGCATGACGCGGAAATTGCGGACCAGAAGCGCAAGGCCGAAGCGAAAGCCGAAGCACAGCGCATCGCTGCCGCCAAAGAGGCCAAGGAAAAAGCGTTAAAGGAAAAGGCAGCGGCAGATAAAGCGCAGAAGGAAGCCGACGACAAGCGCAAGGCTGAGGACGACAAACGTAAAGCTTTGGAGCAGGAGCGCGTTCGGATTGCCGCCCAGAAGCGTTTGGAGCAACAACAGAAAAACCGCGACAGGATGAATGAACTTGTCGCCAACGCCCAAGCTCAACAGCCCCCGAAACCGCCGAGCACGCGCAACCCCAACGCGCAGAACAGCTCTGCACTGGATGATGCCGCCTCGGCACTGAGTTCAAAAGAGCGTTCGCAGTCAACCGGCTCGTCGGCGCGTGAGGTCAATCCCACGGCATCAAAAGGCGCGGCGACAGGCAATGCGGCCACTTTGAGCCCGAGCATGAAACAACAACTGGCGGGCTGGTTGCAACAGAAGCTGAACGGTTGCTACCAAGCGCCAACAATTGTGCAATCCGTTCTTAATCCGCCCATTCCGGTTCTCAGAATCCAATTGAACAGAGATGGCTCGCTCGCCGCAGAACCCACCGAAATGAGTACGGACACCTGGGGCAACCCGGATGCCTATGCCGCGGCTGTCCGAGCAGCAAAACTTGGGGTTCGGCAATGCACCCCGTTACAAATACCGGCCCAATTTACCGTCTATTATGATGAGTGGAAGAGCTTCGGTATGAAATTCAATATTCAGGCACGCCAATGAAAATGATCGCCATCATGCCAGTGAAGACCATGCTTTCAATGCAAAATTTCGTCTCTCGGATGCACCCCCTATCGGCCACGTTTTCGCGGTACTGCCGCAAGGCTGCCGTTGCGGCGTTCATCGGCCTCATGGCCATGGTGCAACCCGCCCGATCAGAGCTGATGATCGATGTGGGCTCGGCTGGCATTAAACCGACACCCATCGTCATCGCCGATTTCTCGGGCGATGCCGAGCTGGGCAAGCAGGTTTCCGGTGTCATCGCCAACGATCTCACCCGTTCGGGCTATTTTACCGTTGTCGATAAAAACCGCATTGGCGAGCGCGCCAGCTTTGAGGCGGCTCCCAATTTCAATGCCTGGAAAAACTCCGGCGCGCAGGCAATTTTGGTGGGGCGCATCAGCCGCGATGGCTCGGGACGGCTCAAGGCCGAGTTCCGGCTGTGGGACATTTTCTCCGGCCAGCAACTTGCCGGCCAGCAATATCAGACCGACCCCAATTACTGGCGTCGTGTCGGCCATCTTATTGCCGATTCGGTTTATTCCAAGATCACCGGCATCAGTGGTTTCTTCGATACCCGCGTTGCTTTCGTGTCTGAAACCGGGCCCAAAGAAAACCGCGTCAAACGGCTTGCGGTGATGGATCAGGATGGCGCGAATATCCGTTATATCACGCAGGGCGATAGCAATGTCTCGACACCGCGTTACTCGCTGACCACCCAGGACATCACCTTCATGACCCAGAAATACGGCGATCAGGGCCGTGTTCAGGTGATCAATCTGGAAACCGGCGCCCGTCAGGCCATCGGCAACTTCCCGCAGATGACCACCAGCCCCCGCTTCTCGCCGGATGGGCAGCGCGTCGTGCTGTCGATGCAGCAGACCGGCAACGCCAATATTTATATGGTGGATCTTGGCTCCCACGCCACCACCCGGCTCACCACCACCAACGCCATCGACACTTCGCCCTCGTTCTCACCGGACGGCAAGCGCATCGTGTTCGAGAGTGATCGCGGCGGCAAGCAGCAGCTTTACGTGATGAATACCGATGGCTCCAACCAGCAGCGCATCTCCTTCGGTGAGGGCTCCTATGCCCAGCCCGCATGGTCGCCGCGCGGCGATTTCATCGCTTTCACCAAAATCCGTTCCGGCGGCTTCGCCATCGGCATTATGAAGACCGATGGCTCGGGCGAGCGCGTTCTCACCGAAAGCTTCCACTCGGAAGGCCCGACGTGGTCACCCAACGGCCAGTACATCATCTTCTATCGCGATCCCGGCGGGCAGGCAGGCGGCAGGCTCTATATGGTCGACGTGACCGGACGGGTCGAGTTGCCGGTGCCGACTCCGACCGCAGCTTCCGACCCGACCTGGTCGCCGCTACTGAGCAAGGCACGGTGACGCGCCTGTTGCAAATGCGTCACGCGTTTACGGAATACTAACCAAAAGCGCGGATAAATGAGAAAAGTTTACCGTCACCACGATCTTGCCACGCTGCGTGGGCAGGGTCGCACGACGAGCTTGGTAATTCGCCCGGACCACATCCGGGACTGCAAGGAGTTTGTTTGATGTTGATGTCGCGCCCCGTGAAAATTGCGGCTGCCGTTGTGTTTGCCTTGGCGTTGGCCGCCTGTTCGAAAACCGATGGCACCGATGGTGCTGACGCGGCCGCTGGTGGTTACGGCGCTGGTGGTGCCGGTGGCTATGGTGCGGGCGGGGCTGGTAAGCCCGGCAGCTCGCAGGAATTCGTCGTGTCCGTTGGTGACCGCGTGTTCTTCGAGGTCGATTCCACCTCGCTGACCTCGACCGCGACCGCAACCCTCGACAAACAGGCCCAATGGTTGCAGCAATATCCGCGCTACACCATCCAGATCGAAGGCCATGCCGACGAGCGCGGCACCCGTGAATACAACTACGACCTCAGCGCGCGCCGCGCCCAGTCCGCCCGCGACTATCTCGCCTCACGCGGCATCAATGCCTCGCGCATCGGCACCGTCGCCTACGGCAAAGACCGCCCGGTTGCGGTCTGCAACGACATTTCCTGCTGGTCTCAGAACCGCCGCGCGGTAACGGTGCTGAAGCAGCAGTAAAAGACCATCCTTTTCAGATGTATCAACCCGACGCGGATATCTCGCGTCGGGTTTTTTATGGGCTCAAGCAAGAGAGCAACCACCCCCGGGCAGACCTTACTCAGCTTGCGTTCAGTCCGCCCGGCGCTATTATTGCTTCCATCGGAAACTATCAGACGGCGATCCATGTTTTATCGAATTTTTGCGACTTCCTGTGTGGCCCTCTTGTTGATGCAGGCCCCTGCCTGCGCCCAGGAAGACTTGTCCGACTTCGTCGTCAGGCTCAATAATATCGAGCAACAGGTGCGGCAATTGACGGGCCAGGTCGAGCAACTGCAATACGAGAACCGGCAATTGAAGGAACAGATGCGCGGCGCTTCGGTTCCGAGCGCCCCCGCCGTTATTGCACCCCCCCCCGTGGCCGCCACCCCGCCGGTAGAGCCCGCCCGTCCCGCCCCGGCACGACGCACGGATGTATTCGACCCAAATGAGAACCCCGATGCGCCCGGCGCACCAAAGCCGCTTGGGCAGACCGAAGCCTCGCGCCCGCTGACCGAACAGGAGCGCGCGGTTGGCCCCAGCGTCGCCGCCACCGGCTCGGGCGATCCGCGCACCGATTATGACGAAGCCTACGCCATGTTCGCCAGCGGCAAATACTCGGAAGCGGAAATGGGCTTTCGCAAATTCCTGCAATCCCATCCGCGCGACCGGCTGGTGCCGGAGGCCATGTACTGGCTGGGCGAAACCTACCTTTCCACCCAGCGCCCGCGCGAGGCAGGTGAGCAGTTTCTGGCGATTTCGAAACAATATTCCTCATCATCAAAAGCCCCCAGCGCATTTCTGAAGCTCGGGACGGCGCTCACCGATATTGGTGCCGCCGACCGCGCTTGCGCCATCTTCTCAGAAGCGGCGCGTAAATACCCCAAAGCCTCGCAAAGCTACAAGGACGAGATCGCCCGCCAGCAGCGCCGGGCCAAATGTCCGTGACAGAAAAGGATGCAGAGCAGCCGCTTCATGATGAAGAGCTGAAAGAGCTGCTTCCCAATCTTGAGGCTTTCGGCCCGCGCACGCTCGTTGTTGCCGTTTCCGGTGGTCCTGACTCCATGGCGCTGATGGCGGCAGTGGCGCGCTGGAAGGCGCTGGCCGAGAGCGCCTTTCATGTTGTGGTCGCAACCGTAAACCATGGTCTACGCGACGAAGCCAAGGCCGAATGCGCCATGGTTGCCGAGGAAGCAGCCCGCCTGGGGCTTCAATGCCGGACCCTGCACTGGCAAGGCCCCAAGCCCACCACCGGCATTCAGGAGAAGGCACGGGAAGCCCGATACAGGTTGCTTTTCGCGTTATGTCGTGAGGAAAACGCGTTTCTCTTGACGGCACATACCCTCGATGATGTGGCCGAGACCATCATGATGCGCCTTGCGCGCGGCTCCGGGATTTCTGGCCTGATCGGCATGGAAAAGATGCGCTCAGTTGATGAGGGACTACTTCTGCGCCCTTTGCTAGCCATCGCCAAAGCCCGGCTGATCGCCTCCTGCCGCGCATGGAATATTCCTTTCGTTGAAGATCCTTCCAATCAGTGTGAGGATTTCACGCGTGTGCGCTGGCGCAAGCTGATGCCCGCCCTGGCAAAAGAAGGGCTCGATGCACGGCGGATCGTTATCTTTGCAGACCGTTTGCGCCATGCCGACAAGGCTCTCGCCGACAAGACAAAACGCGCGCTGAAAACATATAAAATTGAAGATGCCAGCTCCGGTTCCACCCGCATCAACGGGCGCGCGCTTTACGAGCATGAGCCCCTCGAAATCATCTGGCGCGTCTTTAAAGCCATGATTGAAAGCGAAAAGCACTTCCGGCTCGATCGACTGGAAGATTGCGCCTCCGCATTCCGTCTGGCCGTTCTGGCATCGACCCCTCTGCGCCGCAGCCTCGCGGGCGTCATAATTTCGCTTGATAAAAAGGGCATCCTCACCTTCTCGCCCGAACCTCCGCGCAAACGGGGTCGATAGCCAAGCTCATGCTGATTTCGTCGCAGACGGCCTCGCTACCCTTGGCAAGAGGGGTTGGAGCTCTTAGATTAAGGCTTACGGCTAAAACCGGCATATGATATGCGGGTTGACAATGGTGCCGTACGGAAAACAGACAATGGCATGAGGGCCTCAGGCGGCTTGAGGGCCCATGAACAGAGACAGACGAAAATCAGATGAATCCTAATTTCCGTAATTTTGCCCTCTGGGTGGTCATTGCTCTCATCGTTCTGACGCTGGTGGCAACATTCCAGGGGCAGCGCACCACTGAGGGCGGAATGCCCTACAGCCAGCTTTTGGCCGATGCCGCCTCTGGCAAAATCGAATCCGTTAACATTTCCGGCCCGCAGATCACCGGCACCAAGCGCGATGGCACGAAATTCTCGACCTACGCGCCCAATGATCCCAATCTCGTGACCCAACTCCAAGAAAAAGGCGTGGTTATCACCGCCAGCCAGCCAACAGACGGGGCATCGCCATGGATGGCGATTTTATTCAATATCCTGCCGATTGCCCTGCTTGTCGGCGTCTGGGTATTCATGTCCCGCCAGATGCAGGGTGGAGCAGGAAAAGCCATGGGGTTTGGAAAATCCAAGGCCAAGTTGCTGACAGAAGCACATGGCCGCGTCACCTTCGATGATGTTGCAGGCGTCGATGAAGCCAAGGAAGATCTGCAGGAAATCGTTGAGTTTCTGCGTGATCCCGGCAAGTTCCAGCGCCTCGGCGGACGTATTCCGCGCGGCGTGTTGCTGGTTGGCCCGCCCGGCACCGGTAAAACCCTGATCGCACGTGCGGTTGCGGGCGAAGCCAATGTGCCGTTCTTCACCATCTCCGGCTCTGACTTTGTCGAGATGTTCGTGGGCGTTGGCGCAAGCCGCGTGCGCGACATGTTCGAGCAGGCCAAGAAAAACGCGCCCTGCATCATCTTCATCGACGAAATCGACGCGGTCGGTCGCCATCGTGGCGCAGGCCTCGGCGGCGGCAACGATGAACGCGAGCAGACCCTCAACCAGTTGCTGGTCGAGATGGACGGTTTTGAAGCCAATGAAGGCGTCATCATCATCGCCGCGACCAACCGCCCCGACGTGCTCGATCCGGCATTGCTGCGTCCCGGTCGTTTTGACCGCCAGATCACCGTGCCGAACCCCGATGTGATCGGTCGCGAGCGCATCCTGAAAGTCCATGTGCGCAAAGTGCCGCTGGCTCCCGATGTCGACCTCAAGGTGGTGGCCCGTGGCACGCCCGGCTTCTCCGGCGCGGACCTGATGAACCTTGTCAACGAAGCCGCCCTGCTTGCGGCCCGCCGTGGCAAGCGCATCGTCACCATGGTCGAGTTTGAAGACGCCAAGGACAAGGTGCTGATGGGTGCCGAGCGCCGCACCCTCGTCATGACCGACGAAGAGAAGCGCAACACCGCCTATCATGAAGCCGGTCACGCCATCGTTGCCCTCAACGTCCCGGCATCCGACCCCGTCCATAAAGCCACCATCATCCCGCGTGGTCGTGCGCTCGGCATGGTCATGCAGTTGCCAGAACGCGACCAGATTTCCATGAGCTTCCAGCAGATGACCTCACGCCTCGCCATCATGATGGGCGGACGTGTGGCGGAAGAAATGACGTTTGGTGCCGAAAAGGTGACCTCTGGCGCACAGTCCGATATCCAGCAGGCAACCCGTTTGGCGCGTATGATGGTGACGCGCTGGGGCTTCTCCAAGGAGCTTGGCACCGTCGCTTACGGCGAGAACCAGGACGAAGTTTTCCTCGGCATGTCCATGGGCCGCCAGCAGGCTGTATCGGAAGCCACCGCGCTCAAGATCGACATGGAAGTGCGCCGTTTCGTCGAGGAAGGCCTGGTTGAAGCCAAGCGTCTCCTCAAGGAAAAACGTGACGATCTGAAAAAGCTGGCCGAAGGCTTGCTTGAATACGAGACGCTCAGCGGCGACGAGATCAAGGCGCTTCTGGCAGGCACCCCCCCGGTGCGCGACACCGGCGAGCCGCCCGCCCCGACCCGTGGCTCCCCCGTGCCCTCAACCGGCTGGAGCAAGCCCCGCGAAAGCGGCGACGGCACCGAACTGGAGCCGCAACCGCAGGCGTAAGCCCTCGGGGAAATTGATACTCAACTGAGAACCGGCTGCGATTGAGCCCAATCGCAGCCGGTTTTTCATTTTCAGATGCCCGACACAACCTGCAAGGCCGCAGGAGGCTCGATCAGATCGGCGGCATCCGATATCCAGGGGCTTTGGTCCGCACGATAGTGTTGCAGGGCAACGCGCTCAGCGTCATACCAGCCGTGCAATCTTGTGCTCTCACACAACAATTCAAGACCAATACGCCGAAGCGCTTGAGAAGGCTCTGCCCGAAGAATCGTCTCCACGTCCCGGAGCTGTCCGATCGTTTGAGCCGTGCACATATCAGCCAAAACAGCGAGGGCGTCCTGCACCGCACCGGGATGGAGTAATCCCGCCGACTCAAAGCGTTGTAAAAACGCCAGGGCGTCCAACGGCGGTAGAATTGACCCGACCAGGTGGAACGCCAGGCCGGGATGCCAATGGCGCTCCAAGAGCCCTGTGGCCAGAGCTGCTGCAGAGGGCTCCAAACCGATCTGACCACACCGCTTTTCACCGCCGTAGGCCGCAACAATGGCGGCCAGCGCCTGGGCATTTTTGGTGGCCGACAGGGTTGACGCCAGCCAAGAATCGTCCCGCCCGAGACACGCCTTCAGCAATCCCCGCACGGCAAGGACAGCGACCTCAGGGTCTGTCTCGTTGATTTGACTGAGCAGGGCTTCCCGCAGAGGCATCTCCCCGTCTCCTAACGGTGCGTCGATCAATCTCTGCAGCGTTTCCCTTCTGATCTGCGCATCCGGATGCCGAAGGAGCCGCGTGAGATGGGCGCTGAGGCGCTTCAGGTTTTGCACCGACAACCCATTTTGAGGAATGCGGATGGTCGCTCTTGCCACAGCTGCCCGGTCGCTTTCGGACGCTGAATGGAAAAGCGCCCAAACCTCTTCCTGATCGAGGTGGTTCCACAGCGCCCGCAGCAATGCGATCCGCACGTCCTCATGCAAATCATCCCTAGCGCTCACGCACGACAGGAATGCATGGGCTTCCGCCCCGTGAAACTCTCCCGCAATTCGGAGTACTTCTTTCGCGACAGTCACTTTGCCGAGCGGTGCCCTCTCCAAAATGGGAAACACCGCCGTGGCTGGCATGGCGGTCAGCGACCGACGCAAGGCATAAATGGCGACACGCCCCCGGTCATCGTCGAGCGCATTTATCAGCGGTGCCACGCCGCGCCCCGCATCAGCCTGCCCCAGAGCGGTGAGCGCCCAGTCACGCAACGCCACATCGGTGGCATCCAGCCGCGCGAGTTCAACAAGTGGCGTGACATCAATGGAGGGCATGGCACCAAGACGCCCAACCGCCCTCATCAATTCCCAGGCATTGCGATTTCGCGTGGTCAGAATGCCAACCTGCGCTTTGGCATAGGTTGCCTGCTGGGTGGCTGTCCAGCGCCAAAAGCCTGCGTCGAACGCCGGCAATCCGGCGGCCTTGCCGGTCCCAAACCTGCCCTTATAAGAGCGCGCGGATAAAAATGGCGTCAGCAAACTTTGGCGGTGTTTATGGAGATGATGCGCAACCGTATTGACCATGATCCAACCGGGATCTTGCTTGATCAATTGCGGAATCAAGAGTGCGGTTTCGATTCTGAAATCAGCGCGTAGCAGGCCCTCAAGACCTGAGCGCGCCACATGAGCGCGTTTGTCACTGGTGAGTTCAGTCATCAATCGGGCAAATTCCGGCACGCTCTTGGCCCGGCGCCCAAAATTGAAAATCAGCCCGAGGGCAAAATGAGAACGCTCCCGTATGATCCATGTCTCCAGCAGTGGGATCAGCTTGGGCGCAAGCGCCACCATCTCGCGATCGCTTAAGCGGGATTCGAGTGAAACGGCATGGAGACCGCCCATACGCTCCACGAGACTGGGCAACTCTTCGGCGACAAAGTGCGTTTGGGCAATTGTCAGCCCCAACAGCAACCGCGCCGCTGTCGCCATGGTCTGGGCAGAGCAATCCCGCGCTGCCAGCGCGGCAGCAATGATCCCCTTGATCTTCGGCAAATGCTGCGCCGCAAACCGGCTTGGTGGAAGTTTGGCCAGGCCGTCTAACATGGAAAGGCGGACAGGATCAGCCTCATTCTTGCGCGCCAGACACAGGTCGAGTATGGGGTCGAGACAGGTGGGCTGATAGCGCCCGGTGCCCACAACCGCCCTAAGCGCTTGGCCGCGCAAAGTAACATCCGGCTGCGATAAAAAGGGTTTGGCCAGCGCCTGCGCTTCCTCGAACGGCAAGCAGGCAAGGTAGAAAATGCGTTTCTCGGGCAAGGATGCCAGAAGCGGCGAGGAAAAAGCGTGTCGGGCCTCCCGGTGACGCACCGCGGCTGGCAGGGTTTTGACAACGTCCAGCAGCAAGGCGCCGCTGCTATCACGCCAATTTTCCCCACTGGATTCATAGAGCGCGATCCGTTGTTCGGGCCGTAACTGCGAGAACAAACAGGCGTTCTCTGGCAGTGCTTTCTTATCGGCCAATGCGAGAAGCTGTGCGATATCGAGCTTTCGTAAAGCGGCGGGAGACCACGCCACTTTGACCCGGCCCGCGCTCTGTTGAACGATATCCGCAATCTCCTCCGGAAATTGCACCGCATACCGATTAAGGGCCAGAAAATACGCCGGTATCTTATCCTGAACGCCCTTCAGTAACCGCATCCCAATCCGGGGGGCAATCCGCAGCATTTGGAACAAGGCCGCCTGTACAGCCAGCTGGATGCGCAACGACGATCCGCCCGCGCGGTCCACATCGGCCAGCAGCAAATCGCAAGCCATATCTGGAAAGCGGTAAGCCATCTGGCCCCATTGCGTCTCCGTCCAGCGCACGATCTGTTCGGGATCGAGGTTACTCTGAATGAATTCCCGCGTCGTCAACGGCAAAATCCAACGCTGCGCCTCGGGCTCGAGCGTTTCATAAGCCAGCACGTTGACGGATCCGCGTTTCACCCGCGCCAAAGCCTTGGCGAGCGCATAGCACCGTCGCCGTGTCATGCCCGATATCACCGCCACCAGATTGGCCTCAGGCAGATATTGCGCCGCGAGCTTGATCGCGGCGAGGCCTAGTGAACTCGAAGCATCAGCCAGAAACGCGGCGATCAGGTCATGGTCATGGGAGCCCCAGGCCGAGGTCAGCGCCAAAAGGCGCTCGTAATGCGTCTCTGAGCGGGCCAACGCTGCCAGGGAGTTCGCCAGTTTCCGGTTGGATTGAGCTTTTTTGCCCAGATTGACCATGTATTTCATGCGCTGGTTGTGATCGAGCTCTTCAACAGCCTTCAAAATACTGCGCATATCCATGGCAAGATCACTCCCTTAAGGCGCGCGAAAACAATCTCCTTATACCCAAGGTTGGTCACCTGCGGTAGCCTCGACATATCGTCTCAAAAGCGGGAATGATCTGTTTACGGGAGTACAGGCACTCAAAAAAACAGCCCCCGACCATACAATCGGGAGCCGCCGTCACATTTGGTTAAACTATGGGCTTAAGCTCTGGCGGGTTGTTGTTGCCACACGGTGGCATCAAGCTCACCTTCCTGCTTGGCCACCACGGCGCTCACCATGATGTCGCCGGTCACATTGATCCAGGTGCGGCCCATGTCTAGCAGGGCGTCGATACCGAGGATCATCGCGTAGGCAGCTGCAGCGGCTGAGCCAGCGTCAATCTTGAGGCCAACGGAGTCGAGCACCATCAACAGCATGATCGCACCGGAGCCGGGCACACCGGCTGTACCGATAGCGGCGAGCGTTGCGGTCATCACCACCATGATTTGCTGGTTGAAATTCAACGGCATACCCACGGCATTGGAGATGAACACGGCGCAGATGCCGAGATAGATCGCGGTGCCGTTCATGTTGATGGTGGCACCAAGCGGCAGCGAGAACGATGCAATGCTACGCGGCACGCCGAGATTTTCTTCGCAGACACGCAATGACACTGGCAACGTACCGTTGGACGACCGGGTGACGAAAGCCGTGATCATTGCCTCGCGGGCCCCCTTGAGGAAGGTGACGATGTTGAGGCCAAACGCGCCGAGCAGGAGGCCGTAGCCAACGATCAGCAACACCACCAATGCCGCATAGAAGGTAAGCGTGGTGAGGAGCAGCGGCCCGACGGCTTTGGGTCCTTGCTGGGCAAAAACCGACGAAATCAAGACAAACACACCAATCGGCGCATACTGCATGATACCGCCGACAATCTTATACATGACCTCGGCTGCCGCGCTGGTGATGTCGAACAGCATTTCCGCGCCCCTGGCGACAGCCTTGTCGCTGGAATCTTTCGCGTAGGACAGAGCGATGCCAAACACCATGGCAAAGAAGATGATCGGAAGAATGTCGCCCTTGGCCAGCGATTCGAAAATGTTGGTCGGCACAACATTGAGCAGAATGGTGATCATGGACGGCGCACTGGCGCTTTTCGCCACAGCGGCGGCGCTACCGATGATGTTCATGCCCGCGCCAGGGTTGGTGAGGGCCGCAAAGCCAAGGCCAAGGACCACCGACACCGCCGACGTGACGATGTAATAAAACAACACCCAGATGCCAACACGCCCAAGACGGCTTGGCGTGATGCCCGCGGCCCCGGTAATCAGCGAGAAAGCGATCACTGGTACCACGATCATTTTCAGCAGGCGGATGAACACGTCACCGAAAAAAGCGGTGCTTGAAACGAATTGTTTTGCAACCTCAGGGCTTCCGAACGTGAGCCCGATGCCTACAACCACACCGGCGACAAGCGCAACGATGATACGCAGCAAAAGGCTTGTGCCGAAATACCACCCGAATAAACCATTTCTTGTAGTCATTATTGTTCCCTCCAGCCTGTACAGCGGCGCGTGATGCGTAACCGCCCCGCAAGCCAACCCGGGAAACCCGTGTCAGCCGGGCGGCCAAAAAAAATCCATCGCAGCCGAATGAAACCGGCGGGCTCCGACGGATACGAAGCTCAGGGCGCCCACCTATTATTGGCCGGTTGTTATGGTCCCGGCCTGTTAATGAATAGTATGAATAACAAAAAAAGCCGAACTCCGCGGCGTGACATTGAGAAGCAGAAAACGCCGGAGGATGATGCCCCGGCGTTTTCAATTTGCGTTGGAATAGAATGTAAAATCAGTAGAACAGCGCGAAATTGACCAGCAAGATCGTGACCAGGGCGCCGATCATCGGAATGGCCGTGCGCTTGACCACATCAAACGGCGACACGCCACCCATCCCCGATGCCACCACGATGACAGCGGTGATCGGCGACATGGCGCGCGCGGCGCTCGCAGCGAAGTGCATGGGCAGCAGCATGGAAGCCGCCGGAATATGGACGTGGGCCGCAATGTCCGGCGTCAGTCGCGCGAATGAGAAGAACGGCGCATTGCCGGAACCCATCAGGATCGAGCAAACAACAATGATCGCGAACATCAACAGGATCATGCCCGCGCCACCAAAGCCTGAAACCTTGGCAAAATTGATGAGAGCATCAATGGTGCCGATGGAAGTCAGGCCCTTGGCGAAGGTTTCACCAGCGACAATCAGGGTCACGACATTGGCGAGTTGAGCGCCCATACCGTCAAAGAAGAACTGGATGTCGGCAAAAACCTTCTTGCCGTCCCAGCACCGCGCATAATCGACGATCATGCCAATCACCATGCCGAGGATCATCGCCTTGATGACGTCCATCTTGAGGTGAGCCAGTGGCGGTGTGTTGAACACCAGAATGAGCGCCAGCGGAACGATGGGAAGAATGGCGTAGTAAAGCGGCGCATTCTTGTCTTCGACCTTGCTGCCATCGACAGCAACGACAACGCCTGCCTTAACGACGTGTCCGTCGCGCTTGTCCATCCATTTCTGGGTGAAATAGTGCAGCACCGCCACAACCGGGATCACCGCCGCCGCCACCGGAACCTGATAATTGAGCCAGTAGGTGAAGAAGTGGATATTGGCGGTATTGGCGGCGAGGATTGTGCCGGTATCGCTCGGGCTCCAGTCGAGGCAGAGCGTGGTGGCAATGGCCGCAACGGCTGCTAAGCGGCTGACACCGAGAGAAACCAGAACCGGGAATACCGTGACCATGAGTAGCATGGCAAGGCCCGAGGCGCTGTTGATGGCGAGACCGAGGAACATGCCGAGCACCCAGGTGCCAGACATGACGAGGTAGGGCGAATGCAGCTTCATGAGCGGCTTGGACGTCACCTTGACCAGTGCCGTGCTCGCGCCGATGCTGTCCATGTAGCGGGCGAAGCCGCCAACTGCCATGATATTCAGACCGAGACCAGCCGCGCGCGAACTCAGCGTCTGCTTGATGAACTCGAAGACATCAAGAATGACCGAACCGGTGCTGTCCTTGGCTGCAAGGACCTTGGTTTCGGGGTTTAAAATCATCGCGCCAAAAATCAGGACCAAGCCTGCAATGAACAGGATTGTCTGCGGCTTATATTTCTTGACGAGCAGAAAACCGACCCAAACAATAACGATGAGGGAAAGTGCTACGCCCGGTAGCGAAAAAACTGATGCATTCATCTGCCCAACCCCTACTTTAGATTACTATGCCTGCTATAGCTTTATTATGCTCATCAGGCAATGCACGGCTGGTATTTTGCCGCCCGCGTGCCCGGCTCATCATGCATGGGCCGCACCTCTCTCTTCGGGCCAAAAACGTTTGATCTGTAACATTTTCTCATCAACTGTGATGGTATGTCTGCGCCTCCATGCTTGACCTTGCCGCGCTGGGCTGCTTTCTGCGAGAATAAACAAGAATGGCATCTGATAAGGCTTTACCCCCATGGCACGTAAATATTTTGGCACCGACGGCATCCGCGGACGCGCCAACGGCCTGATCACCTCAACGCTGGCCCTCAAGGTCGGCCAGGCTGCCGGGCTTGCCTTCAACCGCGGCGACCACCGCCACCGGGTGGTGATCGGCAAAGATACGCGCCTGTCGGGCTACATGATCGAGAACGCGCTGGTCGCGGGCTTCACCTCGGTCGGTGTTGATGTGATGCAGCTTGGGCCGATGCCGACCCCGGGTGTGGCCATGCTGACCCGCTCGATGCGGTGCGATCTCGGCGTGATGATTTCGGCCTCGCACAATTCCTATGAGGATAACGGCATCAAGCTGTTCGGCCCCGACGGCTACAAACTGTCGGATGAGGTGGAAATCGCCATCGAAAAGCTGATTGATCAGGATATCACAAGGCAGTTGGCCGACGCCGCCAATCTCGGTCGCGCCAAGCGCATCGACAGCGTCCACGCCCGCTATATTGAATTTGCCAAACGCAGCCTGCCGCGCCAGCTTGAGCTTGAAGGCATGCGCGTTGTGCTCGATTGCGCCAATGGCGCCGCTTATAAGGTTGCCCCCGAAACCCTGTGGGAAATGGGCGCGGAAGTCATCACCATTGGCGTTGAGCCGGACGGCTTCAATATCAACCGCGATGTCGGCTCCACCGCCCCCGCCGCCCTCATCGCCAAAGTGCGGGAACTGCGCGCCGATATCGGCATCGCCCTTGATGGCGACGCGGACCGGGTGCTAATTGTGGATGAGCATGGCGAGGTCATCGACGGCGACCAGGTGATGGCGACCATCGCCCGGGCCTGGAAGGAAGAGGGACTGCTGTCGAAGCCCGGCATCGTCTCCACCGTAATGTCCAATCTCGGCCTTGAACGCTTCCTGAAAGACCATGGCCTGACGCTTGAGCGCACAGCGGTGGGAGATCGTTATGTGCTCGAATGTATGCGCAGCAAGGGCTATAATTTCGGCGGCGAGCAATCCGGCCACATGATCATGTCAGATTACTCAACCACCGGCGACGGACTGTTGGCGGCGCTGCATCTGCTGGCCGTCATCAAAAGCTCTGGCCGCACCGCCAGCGAAGTCTGCCATTGTTTCGAGCCTCTGCCCCAGATTCTTAAAAACATCCGCTATGCCGCCGGTGCGCCGCTGAAGGATGACAAGGTCATCGCTGCCATCGCCGCCGGTGAGGAAAAGCTGGGCCGCACGGGCCGCCTCGTCATCCGCCCATCCGGCACCGAGCCATTGATCCGCGTGATGGGCGAGGGCGAAAATAGCACACTGGTCAATGCGGTCGTTGATGATATTGTGGCTGCTGTTTCATCTGTGGCACAGTCGAATGCCTGATCCGCGACGCTTCCGGTACCGTGATCCGTTTGGAGTTCAGCGGTTTAACCAGTGCAAATAGTATAGGTCGATAATGACGGCACAAAAGACAGCCAAAGTGCAGCGCCCGATGAATGCCTCGCGGCGCATCTATCTGATTTTGCGCCAACGCATCGTCGACATGGTCCTTTTGCCCGGCGAGCGCGTGGTGGAGCACGATATCGCCGCGGAACTCGGCACCAGCCGCACGCCAGTGCATGAAGCCGTCCAGCGCCTCGCCGAAGAAGGCCTGATCGAAGTGCGCCCCCGCGTCGGCACCTTTGTGTCACGCATCCCTCTCGACGGGCTCGAAGAGGCGATGCTGGTGCGAACCGCTCTGGAAGCAGCGGTGATCAGCAAGGCGATTGAGCGGGCCACCCCGGAAATGCTTGCAAAATTGCGGGCCATTCTGACTGAGCAGGCGGATTTCGTTGCAGCGGGCGACCAGAAGGGGTTTCACTTCACCGATGAGGCGTTCCATGAGTGTCTCGCCGAAGCCGCCCAGCACCCCGGAATCTGGCCGATCATTCTGCAAGCGAAAACCCAGATCGATCGCTATCGTCGCCTGACCCTTGAGGTTCCGGGGCGGATGCAGCAGGTGCTGGTCGAGCACGGTGCCATCCTCGACACCCTCTCTCGCCGCGACGGCACCGGCGCGCAGGATGCCATGAAAAACCACATGGCGCATCTGCTGCCTGGCATCGAGGATGCCCAGCAGCGTCACCCGGATTACTTCACCGGCCCTGCTCCCCGCACAGCACAGTAAGCACATGAAAGGCACGTCACGTGCCATGAAAAAGGAGTGAAACGCCCTTCAATCGAAAGGCTTTTCACTCCTGTGTTTCGTGCGCCCCCGGCATCAGCCGCGGATGCATTTGGGGACACCGGTGTTATTGGTAGCCAAACAGATTGGGGATGAACAGCGAGACTTCCGGAATGAAAGTCACCGCAAACATCACCACCATCAGTGCCAGGTAGAACGGCAGGATGGACTTCATCACCTTTTCAACCGAAATGCCGGCGATGGCGCAGCCGATGAACTGCGTGGTGCCCACCGGCGGGGTGTTCAAGCCCAGCGCACAGTTCAACAACATCATGATGCCGAACTGGGTCGGTCCCATGCCGAACTTCATGCAGATCGGCAAGAAGATCGGCGTACAGACCAGAATGGTCGGAGCCATGTCGAGGAACGTTCCGAGCAGGAACAGGATGATGTTGATCATCAAGAAGATCATCCATGGGTTGGTCGAAATGGCAGCCAGGGCGCCGCCGGTCAGCTCGGCAATCTGGTAATAGGCGATGAAATAACCGAAGGTGGCTGAGATGCCGATCAGCGCCAGCACCACACCGGTCTTCTTCACTGTATGGGCCAGTGCCGCCACGAACTGGTCAAACGACAGGCTGCGATAGACCAGCGTTGTCAGCAGCAAGGCATAGAGCACGGCAATGGACGCAGATTCTGTCGCCGTGAACACGCCGCTCAGAATGCCGCTTACGATGATCACCACCACGAACAGGCCAGGCCCCGCTGCCGCAAAGGTGCGGAATACGGCAGGCCAGCCGGGGAAGATGCCAGCCGGATACCCGCGCTTGCGGGCAACGTAATAAGCCGCCCCGAGGTTGCAGATCATCAGGATGATGGCTGGCATGACACCTGCGAGGATCAATGCCGTAACCGAACTGGCACCGCCGCAGGCCAGGGTATAGATGATGATATTATGCGAGGTCGGCATGAGTGCGCCGACCAATGATGCGTGGGTGGTCACGTTCACCGCGTAATCGGCGTCATACCCTTCCTTTACCATCGTCGGGATGAGAACACCGCCCATGGCCGACACGTCGGCAACCGGCGAGCCGGAGACGCCACCGAACAGGGTACAGGCCACCACATTGGCCATGCCGAGGCCGCCCTTGATGTGACCGGCCAGCGCCTTGGCAAAATTGACGATGCGGTCGGCAATGCCGCCGAGCAACATCAGTTCACCGGCAAAAATGAAAAACGGAATCGCGAGAAAGGTGAAAACCTGCATCCCGCCGGTCATTTTCTGGAAAACGATGGCCATGGGCAGGCCTTCATAGAAAACGCAGGCAACCGCCGAAATGCCGATGGCAAAGACCACCGGGACACCGATGACCAGCGCGATGAAGAAGACCACAGAGAGAATTATCAATGCCATGATGGTACGATCTCCCGGCCCTTGATTAAAGCGACGATATGTTCCACCGAGAACAAAGCGATCAGAACGCCTGCAATCACAAGAGGCAGGTTAAACAACCCTTCCGGAAGCGGAAGTGAAGGAATGTTCTGATGCCATTTATTCATGGCGAGTAGCCAGCTGTAATAGCTCATGTACAGGCCGAATAACGCAACAGCGGCATGGATGAATATTTCGAGCCAGCTTTTGTAAGGTTGCGGGCAGATTGCCAGCAGCGATTCCATCCCGATATGACCGGCGTCGCGCACTCCGACCGCGGTTCCGAACATCGTGACGTATGCAATGAGCACCAAGGCAAGGGTTTCCGCCCATGTCGGGGTGTCGTTCAGAACCCAACGACCAAAGACCTGATAGAGAACACACAAAATAACGAGGCCAAGACCGAATGTTGCGATTATCAGGCTTATCTTTGATAGTAGTGCGCAGATTTTTGTAAGCATATCTGCGATCCCTTACTTACTTGAGAAACAGGAAGACCCGGCGCGCATGTCCGCGCGCCGGTACGACTTCTTATTATTCCTTGATGTCCTGAATGCCCTTGACGAGGCTCTTCATTTTGTCGGTTTTGAGGAATTTCTCATAGACAGGACCCATCGCATCCTGGAATTCCTTCTTGTTGGATTCCACAATGGTGCTACCGGCCTTCACAACGATGTCATAGGAAACCTTTTCGCGGTCCGCCCAGGATTTGCGTTGGACATCCACGGATGCCTTAGCAGCTGCACGCACGGCTTTCTGATCCTCCGGAGAAAGCTTGTCCCAGATGATCTTTGAAATGATAACCACTTCCGGGTTCATCAGATGCTCGGTCTTGTTATAGAATTTTGCGGCCTCAAAATGCTTTCCGCTTTCGTAAGACGGATAGTTATTCTCGGCGGCATCGACCAGACCGGTGCGTAAGGCGGTATAAACTTCACCCATCGGCATCGGAGTTGGATTGGCTCCCATGGCATTGACCATAGCGACCATCACGTCGGATTGCTGAACGCGTAGTTTCAGGCCCTTGGCATCGGCCAACGTCTTGATGGGGCGCTTGGAATAGATCGAGCGTGAGCCGCTATCGTAATATGCAAGGCCGATATAGCCTTTATCGTTGCACGAACTCAGAATTTCCATGCCGACATCGCTATCGAGCGCCTTGTGCAGATGTGCAGTGGAGCGGAACAGGAAGGGCAGGCTCGGGATAATGGTCTCTTCACAGATGTTATTCATCAGGTTCAAGGGAACCCTGGCCATGGCGAGCGCACCGATCTTGACCTGCTCAATCACCTCTTTTTCCGAACCAAGCGTACCATTGGTATAGACCCGCATCGTCAGACGATTATCGGTACTTTTAGCAAGGGTGGCTCCCATGGCCTTCAGGCCAATTGCCGTGGGGTAGTCGTCACCCCAGATTTCAGAAACCTTGAACTCCATCTTTGTTTGAGCCGCCGCCGGACCAATCAGGCCGACACCGAGTGCCAGAGCAACAATGAATTTAGATACACGCATATTTCAGTCTCCTATTAGAAGGTTTACTTACTCGCTACGCCGACCTTTTCTTGAACCGGCTTTTATTCCAGTTCGGCTGACCTCTCTTTAATTCTTCCCATCTCATAATTAGCGATCTTATGATTTTCTTAAAGTGCTAATTTAAGCGATATTACCTTGAGTTTTACGTTTCGTCCCATTTGCTTCTGGGCTGTACCCTGTTCCCATGTGGAAATCTAATAAGTACCGGCCACAAGCCTTTATAATATTCCCGCAAGTGTTTTCCGCATGCCTTGTTCCTCTATGGCTCGCAGATTACGAGAAACCTCAGCCGCCAAACCCGGTACGTCGTTCAGATCCTGCTTCCACAGTGTGGCATTGGCGAGCCAGCGGCTGACCATGTCATCCCGGCTGAGCTCGCCGCTGTCGCAAGCTTTCCAGGATGCAGCAAACCAATCGAGAATGGCCTGGTCGTCCTGCAAGGCCACGAGGTCCCCTTTGTAGAGGCGCATGGTTGCGGCGAGAGACAACACCAGACGTTGCGGCAACTTGCCGGTCTGCTCATGGTAGCGCAGGAATTGCGGCATGATGCGCGCAGCAAACTTGCTCCACGAATTGAGGGCAATCGACGCCATCAGGTGATGGATATAGGGGTTCTTGAAGCGGCGCAGCACGTCTTCCTTGAACGGGTCAAGCTCGGAACGCGGCAGCGGCAGGGCGGGAATGATTTCCTTATCGAGGGTTTCGAGCAGGAACCGACCGGTGTCCTTGTCTTCAACCGCCTCACGCACCGCTTCCAGCCCGCATTGCAGGGCGACCGGCACTAACGCGGTATGGCCGCCATTGAGCACGCCGACCTTGCGCTGCTTATAGGGGGTGATGTCGTCCACAATCTGGATGTTGAGATCGGCATCTTTCAATTTCAATTCATCGGCAAGCCATTTCGGCCCCTGGATGACGAACAGATAGAAATACTCGGCGGTCACCAGGAACTGGTCTTCATAGCCAAGCTCCGTGGAAATCTCGGCCATTTCGTCTTTCGGGTAGCCGGTGACGATGCGGTCCACCAGTGTTGAGCAGAAGGTGCAAGCCTCGGCAAGCCACGCCTTGAAGCCATCTTCGAGCTGCCACAGCGTGACATAATGCGCGACCGCCGCCTTCAGCACATCGCCGTTATAATCCAGCAATTCGCATGGCATCAGCACAAGACCCTTGGTCTTATCGCCGTTGAAATGCTTGTAGCGCTCATGGAGAAGCCGGGTCAGCTTGGCCGGATAGGTCGCAGGCGGTGCATCACCATAGCGGTCGGTATCATTGGTGGCGATACCAGCCTCAGTGGTGTTGGAAACGACAAACCGCAGGCTCGGATTGCGGGCTTCAGCGAGATAGGCGTCGAATGCGTGGTAGATATCAATCTCGTTCCGCACACAGGTGATCTTGCGGTATTCCTTGACCGGCTTACCCCCAGCATCCAGCCCGCGCATCAATGTGGTGTAGAGGCCGCCCTGGGCATCAAGCAGCGGGAAGCCATCACGGGCGATGGGGCGCACGATGACCACACCGGCATCAAGACCGACCCGCTCATTGAGCAGGTCAATCTGCCAGTCAAAAAAAGCACGCAGAAAGTTTCCCTCGCCGAACTGCAGGATCTTGATCGGCAGGTTGAAAGGCTTTTGACGATTAAGTTTGAGCATTTGCGGTCTCACAGGGAAGTATCACGCTTCCAGAACTGGAAGTCGTATTGATGAAGACGGTCGGCCTTGGCCTCATGGGTGCCGCTCGCGGTGGCGACAACGAGATCGAGCATGTCGTCGGCCACCTTTTCAAGCGGCGTGCCCGCAATGACCGGGCCACAATCGAAGTCGATCATGTCTTTGAGGCGTTCGGCCATGGGCGTGTTGGTGGCGATTTTCAAAACCGGCACAATCGGGTTGCCGGTTGGCGTGCCAAGGCCGGTTGAAAACAGCACCACATTGGCGCCCGCCGCAACCATGCCCGACACCGCCTCCACATCGCCGCCGGGCGTACACAGGAGCGCAAGACCGGGCTTGTCGACCTGTTCGCCATAATCAAGCACCGAAACCACCGGCGACGTGCCGCCTTTTTTGGCCGCGCCCGCCGACTTGATGGCATCGGTGATGAGGCCATCGCGGATGTTGCCGGGGCTCGGGTTGTCGGAAAAGCTTGACCCCGTCGCAATCACTTTCGCTTCAAAATCGCGCATCATCTTGAGGAAATGCCGTCCGTCCTCGGGCACCACACAGCGCTCGATCAAATTGGCTTCGACACCGCACAATTCCGGGAATTCGGCCAGGATCGACGCGCCCCCGAGCGCCACCACCTTGTCGGACAAAACACCCATCGCCGGATTAGCAGTAATGCCGGAGAACCCATCGGAGCCGCCGCATTTGACGCCAACCTTGAGTTCCGACAGCGGCACCGGAGTGCGGGTCACTTTATTGGCTTCCTTCAGCCCTTCGAGCGTGTCGCGAATGGCGGTTTTCATCATCGCCTCTTCGCTGTCCCATTGCTGCTGCTCGTAGATGAAACAGGGCTTTTTGAAGTTCGGGTTCTGCGCCTTCAGCGCCTCCTCAAACATCGGGATTTGCGCGTTTTGGCAGCCGAGGCTGAACACGGTGATGCCCGCGACATTGGGGTGGTCGGCATAGGTCGCCAGAATGCGGCACAACGACCGCGCGTCACCTCTCGTGCCGCCGCACCCACCCACATGGGTGATGACACGGACACCATCGACATTGGCGAACGGGCGATGCTGGTTGGAGGGCGTCGCGCCCATCGCGTCGCCGAGCAGCGAAAGGGTGTGGGCCGTCAGATCATCGGCGGCGTAACCCAGCGGCTTTTCAAGCGCATCACGCAGGGCCGTAACATTGCGGTTTTCGCAGAACACCAGCGGGAAGATCAGCCAGTAATTGGCAGTGCCGACGCGGCCATCCTCACGGACATAACCCATGAACGTGCGCTGCTGCCAGCCCTTCACATCGGGGGGCGTCCACGCATAGGGCGCTTTTTTGGCGTCCACATCAACTTCCGCGGTGTAATGGACAATGTTTTCGGTGGTAATGACTTCGCCGCGCCGGATCGGCTTGACCGCCTTGCCAACCGGCACGCCATAGAGCCGCAGGATGCCACCGACGGCAACATCCTCGGTGGCAAATTTGTGTTTGGTTGCAACGGGGGTTGCCAATGTGACCTGGTCCCCTTCCCATGTCACAACGGCCCCGGCGGCGAGGTCAGTCAGCGCCACCAGCATGTTATCGTCGGGGTGAATTTTCAAAATATTCTGCATGGTTAAATAATCAGCTACCCATTAAAAAATGCCCGCCACCTCATGGGAGGCGCGGGCATATAATTACATTCCGAAATAGTTTTTGGCGTTTTGGTACGAGACGCCGCGAATGATGGTTGCGAGTGCCTCTGGGTCATTGGGATACTCGCCCTCCTCCACCCATTCGCCGAGCAAGCGGCAGAGCAGGCGGCGGAAGTAATCATGCCGCGGATAAGAGGCGAAGGAGCGGGAATCGGTCAACATGCCGACGAAGGTTCCGATCAGGCCATTGTTGCACAGATCCCGCATTTGCTGGAGGTTGCCATCCTTGTGGTCCATGAACCACCAGGCCGGGCCGAACTGGATTTTCCCCGGCGTCTTGCCGTCCTGGAAACATCCGGCCAGCGTGATGAGATTGTCGTTGAGCTTGCCATTGAGCGGAAACAGCATGGTCTTCGGCAGCTTCTCATCCTTGTCGAGGAAATCGAGCAGGAAGGCGATACCGCGACTGCACGACATATCAGCGACACAATCATACCCGGTGTCCGGCCCGAGGGTCGCCAACATACGGCTGTTATTGTTACGCTGCGCGCCTATGTGCAAGCACATGACCCAACCATGGGCGGCATAGGCACGCCCAAGCTCGGTGAGCATGGCGAGGTGGTATTGCCCCTGCTCAGCATCATCGAGCATCCCACCGGAGAGACGCTTTTTGAACATCGCTTCCAGCGCCTGCGCAGTCGGCAATGCGGCGGGCAGGGCAACATCAACCGCGTGGTCGGAAACGCGCGCGCCCCGCTCATGGAAGAACGCAACCCGCTTCACCAGCGCTTCCATCATCGTGGCAAAAGAGGTGACGGCTACACCCGAAACCGCGCCAAGCTTCTCGAGATATTCTGGGAAGCCCGCCTGATTGATACGCATTGCCTTATCGGGGCGATAATTGGGCAGAACGCGGGTTTTGAGAGCGGTCTTCGCGATTTCGGCGTGCTGAGCCAGATCGTCGGCCGGATCGTCGGTGGTGCAGGCCACTTCAACCTTGGCGTCCGTCAGGAACGACCAGGTGTCCATGCCCGCGAGCTTGGCGTTGGCCTGCTCCCAGATCGTACCCGCTGTTTTGGCGTTGATCTCGATCTCCATGCCGAACAGGCGGCGCAGTTCGAGATGGCTGAAATGGTTGACCGGGTTCCCGGCAGCCAAAGGCAGAATGCGACAGAAGGCTTCGAACTTTTCGCGGTCTGAGCGGCTTCCGGTGATGAAGTCTTCACCCACGCCCGCTGCGCGCATCAGCCGCCATTTATAATGGTCGCCGCTGAGCCACAATTCGGTGATGTTTGCAAAGCGCTTGCGCGCAAGAATCTCGCTCTGCTGAAGATGGGAGTGATAATCAATGATCGGCTGCGCTGCGGCATGTTCGACATAAAGAGCGCGCGCCGTCGGCGTGCTCAACAGAAAATCCTTGTCCATGAATTTTTTCATGACCAAACTTCTCCTTAAAACCGAACGCAGCGCTCTAAAATCAAGCCGGACTGCCGTCCTCGCAGTAATATATTACGGCGATGATATATCTGGTTTCCTCCGACCACGCAATGCAGCGCTATCAACAATTCGCCTGAGGTATAAAAAATATATCAATTTGCGGGCAAGGAGAAAAGCGGTTGGCAATGCTGGGGTTTTCTCCGCGCCATGCCAAAACCGCGCATGAAAATGCGTGTGGCACCCGCCCACCAGCGGGCGTTGTGACAAAATGTCATTGGGACATTCGCTTCCTACGGCATGAATGGGCGGCGTCTGTGCTTGAAATGGCGTTTCGCGCCCCTCTAGAGCGCTCTAATTTTCTTTATTTCATCGCATTTTTTGACGTTAGCCGATGGCAACTTAAACGAAAAATGCCCTAATGCGCCTCGTCCCAGTTCTGTGCCGCGCGGGCTTCGACAATCAGCGGCACTTTGAGTTCAACCGCAGGCAAGGATGCCTGCTCCATCACGTTGCGCACCACCGGCAGCGTCGCCTCGATCTCGGCATCGGCCACTTCGAACACCAGTTCGTCGTGAACCTGCAACAGCATCCGCGCCGACAGGTTCGCCTGCGCCAGCGCTTCATCCATGCGCGTCATGGCGCGGCGGATGATATCGGCGGCGGTGCCCTGGATCGGCGCATTGATGGCCTGCCGCTCAACGGCGGCGCGCTCGGCGGGCTTCAGCGCGGCAATCTGCGGGAAGTGGCAGATGCGCCCGAACAGGGTGGTGACATAACCCTTCTCATGGACGCTTTTCTTAGTGTCCTCGATATAATCACGGATGCCGGGGAAGCGTTCGAAATACTGCTTGATAAAGGTGGAAGCCTCGCCATTGGAGATGCCGAGGCGCTGGGCGAGCCCGAAGGCCGAGATGCCGTAGATGATGCCGAAATTGATGGTTTTTGCCCGCCGTCTCAGGTCGGAATTCACATCCGCAACCGGTACACCAAACATGGCGGACGCGGTGGCGGCATGAATATCGACGCCATCAGCGAAAGTCTGCCGCAACTGCGGAATATCGGCCATATGCGCCAGCACGCGCAACTCGATCTGGCTATAGTCGGCTGAAACGATCTTATGGCCGGGCGCGGCAATGAAGGCGGAGCGGATTTTGCGGCCCGCCTCGCTGCGGATCGGGATGTTCTGCAAATTCGGTTCCGATGACGCAAGGCGACCTGTCGTGGTCGATGCCATCGAGAAACTGGTGTGGACCCGACCCGTTACCGGATCAACGTAATCGGGCAGCGCATCAGTGTAGGTCGATTTGAGCTTGGCAAGCTGGCGCCAGTCGAGAATCTTGCGGGGCAATTCATGGCCATTCGCCGCCAGTTCTTCCAGCAATGCGGCGGACGTACCCCATTGGCCGCTGGCGGTTTTCTTGGCCCCGGGCAAACCGAGTTTGCCAAACAATATATCGCCAATCTGCTTGGGCGAAGACACCATAAAGGTCTCACCCGCAAGTGCGTGAATCTCGCTCTCAAGCCGCGCCATGGCCTGGGCAAACTCGCCACTGAGGCCAGAGAGAATCCCCTTGTCGATGCAGATGCCACGCATTTCGATGCGGGCGATAACTTCAGCAAGCGGACGCTCCAGTGTCTCGTAAACCGTGGTGAGCCGTTCCGCCGCCAGCCGGGGCTTGAGCACCCGATGCAGACGTAACGTCACATCCGCGTCTTCCGCACCGTAGGCGGTGGCCTTGTCGATGGATACGCGGTCGAAGCCCAGGGCGTTTTTGCCGGTGCCCGCCACTTCGGAATAGGGGATCGGCGCATGATTGAGATGGCGCTTCGATAATTCATCCATGCCATGCGAGCCACGCCCCGCGTCGAGCACATAGGACATCAGCATGGTGTCATCGACCGGAGATATGGCGACGCCGTGGCGCTTCATCACCACCCAGTCGTATTTGATGTTCTGGCCGATTTTGAGCACGCTTTGGTCCTCAAGGAGCGGCTTGAGCAGCGCCACTGCCTCGCGCACCGGAAGCTGACCCGCCGTCAGCCCGCCGCCGAACAAATCGACATCCTGCGAGCGGTGTTGCAACGGCACATAACAGGCACGCCCCGGCGCCGTGGCCAACGAGAAGCCAACAAGCTCCGCCCGCATCGGGTCAAGGCCAGTGGTTTCGGTATCGAAGGCGACGATGCCGATATTTTGCGCCTCGGCCACCCAGGCCTGCAAGCGGTCAGCGGTCTGAACGGTTTCATAGGCGGCATGGTCAAACGGTACAGCGCGGACCGCCTCGGCTTCGGCATGGGCAACAGCTGCAGCACCGGACGCGGCCACCGACGGGCGCGGGGAAGCGGAGACGGCGGAGAGCGATGGCGCAAAGAGGTCCACCGCAGTGCTGCCAGTTTTGCCTGCAGCCTCCCAAACGATACCCTCGCCTCCTGGCACAAAGCGCGGGTCTGGCTCAACAGCCTCGACATCCACCTCAAATTCGGCGGCGGCGCGGCGGGTGATCGTGGTCATATCGAGCGCCTTGAGGAAGGCGATGAGGCGGCGCGGATCGGGCAAATCGACAATGAGATCGTCCAACGGCACCTCAAGCGGCACATCTTGCTTCAGCGTCACCAGTTGTTTCGAAATGCGCGCCTGTTCGGCGAATTCAATCAACGCTTCGCGCCGTTTCGGCTGCTTGATGGCGGCGGCGTTGGCCAGAAGATTTTCCAGGCTGCCATATTCGAGAATGAGCTGCGCCGCAGTCTTGATACCGATGCCGGGCACGCCGGGCACGTTATCGGTGGCATCACCGGCCAGCGCCTGCACGTCGATCACCTTATCGGGTGTCACACCGAATTTCTCGATAACCTCAGGCTCCTCGATGCGCTTGTCTTTCATCGAATCAAACATCGACACGCCGGGGCGCACGAGTTGCATCAAATCCTTGTCCGACGCGACGATGATCACATCGGCCCCGCGTTCCTGCGCCTGGCGCGCATAGGTTGCGATGAGGTCATCGGCCTCATAGCCATCCTGCACGAGGCAGGGCAGATCGAAGGCGCGGGTCGCTTCACGGATCAGCCCGAATTGCGGTCGCAGATCTTCCGGCGGTTCCGGGCGGTGCGCTTTATAAGCGGCATAGATCGCGTTGCGGAAGGTCACACGCGAGGGGTCGAACACCACCGCAAGATGCGATACCCGTTCGCCCTGGATGCGATCGCGCATGAGTTTCAGCATCATGTTGCAGAACCCCGCCACAGCCCCGACCGGCAACCCGTCGGCCTTGCGCGTCAGGGGCGGCAGGGCATGATAGGCGCGGAAGATATAGGAAGAGCCATCGACCAGCACGAGATGATCGCCGGGGCCAATGGTTTTCGGGGCTTGCGACATGAATTCGCCTCTCTGCAGCGACAGCCCTCAGGGCACGCGGGTGGTCTGGAACACCCCTGCATAACCGAAGGCGGCGCGCGACGAAAGGACGGAAAATGGCTTATCGGTTGCGTCCGCGCAAAGCGGTGAGTATCCCGGCTTTGAGGTCGCTCTGAATAAAGGGTTTTGGCAAAATCGCGGCGGTTTCGAATTGTGCGCCCAGCGCGCCAGCGCCATAGCCGGTGGAGATGAGAAAGCTTATTCCGCGCCGCTGCAACTCCTCCGCCAAAGGATGCGCCTGCTCGCCAGCAAGGTTGAGATCAATGATGGCGAAATCAATGGGGGTGGTCGCAACGACGTCAAGGGCCTTGGCGAGACGCGCCACGCAACCGACAACCTCACAGCCAAAATCGAGGAGCATATCTTCAAAGAGAAGGGCAATGGCCGCTTCATCCTCCACCACCAGCACCCGTAGGCCGGAAAGAGTATCGCCATCGGCGGTGTCGTTCATTGCATATTCCCCTCGCAAAATGCCTTTCCGGGATGAGCTTGAACGCCGGGCATGTCAAGCCAGACGAATTCCTCAACCGAGGCGCATGTGCTTACGCCATCTCAAAACTCACCGGTGCAGACCATTAAGCCGCACTTGCCGCACGGCACGGCGAGGAGTAATTTTTGTTATCTCGTTGTTATTCAGGGGGTCCAAAATGAAATTACAAGTATTGGCTGTTGTTGTTGGTACGATGGTGCTGAGCGGATGCCAGCTCACGGATAACGTCAAACAATCCACGCAGAATAAAACGGTGGTGGCGGGCCAGCAGGTCCTGCTCAATAAAGCATATTCCATCAACCCCGACTGCACGGTACGCGGCACTCCCAATGTCACCATGGTGACACAGCCCCAGAATGGCCGGCTGGAGATCAAAGCGGGCATGGATTACCCGAATTTCCCGGCATCCAACACCCACGCGTCCTGCAACACACGCCGCGTCGCGATGACCAAAATGACCTATATCCCAAACCCTGGCTATCAGGGCACCGACACCGCAACGTTCCGGGTCATTTTCCCGAGCGGTGCGGAACGGATCGAGCGTTACGACATCCGCGTGCGCTGATCGCACCCACGGGTAACGCATAATTATGGACATCCAAACCGGCTCGCGCTTACCTCAGAGCGAGAGCCGGTCACCCCGCGGGGCGCTCACCCGATCATCGAGCACAGATATTTGATTTCCAGATATTCCTCGATGCCATAGCGGGAACCTTCACGCCCGAGACCGGATTGCTTGATGCCGCCGAAGGGGGCGACTTCGTTGGAGATCAGGCCGGTATTGTGGCCGACCATGCCGTATTCCAGCGCTTCCGCCACCCGCCATACCCGCCGCGCGTTCTCGGTATAAAAATAGGCGGCGAGGCCGAACTCCGTATCATTGGCAAGCGCAATCGCCTCATCTTCGGTGTCAAAGCGGAACAACGCCGCCACCGGACCGAAGGTCTCTTCGCGGGCGATCTTCATGGTCTGCCGCGCGCCGGTCAGCACGGTTGGCTCATAAAAGGTTCCGCCCAACGCGTGCCGTTTGCCACCGAGAACAACCGTCGCCCCTCCGGCCACGGCATCGCGCAGATGGTCTTCCACCTTCTCGACCGCCGCATTGTCAATCAGCGGCCCGATCTGCACCCCGGCCCCGGTGCCAACACCCACCGGGAGTGCTTTGACCTTCGCCACCAATTTTTCGGCAAAGGCCTCATAAACATCTGCCTGCACGTAAAAGCGGTTGGCGCAGACGCAAGTTTGCCCGGCATTGCGGTATTTGGAGGCAATGGCACCTTCAACGGCGGCGTCAAGGTCCGCGTCGTCAAACACGATGAACGGCGCGTTGCCACCGAGTTCCAGCGACAGTTTTTTGATGGTCGGGGCGCATTGGGCCATCAGCACACGGCCCGTTTCGGTCGATCCGGTGAAGGAGAGTTTTCGGACGATGTCGCTCCCGGTCAACACCATACCGATATCGCGCGCGTTACCGGTGACAACCTGCAAAACACCATCGGGAATGTCCGCCTCTTGCGCCAGAACCGCAAGTGCGAGCGCCGTCAGCGGCGTCTGGCTTGCCGGCTTGACAATTATCGTGCAGCCCGCCGCAAGCGCAGGCCCCACTTTACGGGTAATCATCGCCGCCGGGAAATTCCATGGTGTGATTGCCGCGCACACACCGATGGGCTGCTTGAGCACGATGATGCGCTTATCGCTGGTTGGCGAAGGGATGGTGTCACCGTAGACGCGCTTTCCTTCTTCGGCGAACCACTCGATGAAAGACGCCGCATAAAGAACCTCGCCCCGAGCCTCCGCCAGCGGCTTGCCCTGCTCGGCGGTCATCAGCGCGGCGAGATCGTCGGCATGGGCAACGATCAGGTCAAACCAGCGCCGCAACACTTTGGCGCGCGCCGCTGCTGTTTGCTGCGACCATCCGGAAAACGCGCGTTGGCCTGCAAGAACCGCGTTCTCGACATCACTGGTTGTCAGCGCGGGCACATGGCCGATGATACTGCCATCGGCGGGATTGGTCACCGCAATCGTCTTGCCATCACGGGACGCAATCCATTTCCCGTCAACAAAGCACATGGCTTTCAGCAAAGCAGGGTGTTTCAAAGTGATCATCAACGCCTCCAGCGGTCCGCATACATGGCGGCTAAACATTCAGAACTATCTGAACCAACCCCGTCCTTTGTCAATCCGCCGTCGGTGGGGTTGTGGCGGTGCCCCAAACACTATTACAAAGCCATATCATTCATGGGACCCATCATGCCGCCCGCCAATCTCAACATCGTTCCGTTCGTTTCCGTCGATCATATGATGCGGCTGGTGCTGGAGATCGGCGTTGAACGCTGTCTCACCGAACTCGCGGGCTATATCGAAGAGGATTTCCGGCGCTGGGCATTGTTTGACAAAACCCCACGCATGGCCGCGCACAGCCAGGAAGGCGTCATTGAACTGATGCCGACCAGCGACGGCACGCTCTATGCCTTCAAATATGTCAACGGCCACCCGAGTAATACCCGTCAGGGTCGCCAGACGGTCGCGGCGTTTGGCGTGTTGTCGGATATCACCAACGGCTATCCGCTGCTGTTTTCCGAAATGACGATTCTCACCGCGCTGCGCACCGCCGCGACTTCAGCGCTGGCGGCAAAATACCTGGCCCCCGCTGGCGCGAAGACCATGGCGCTGATCGGCAACGGAGCCCAATCGGAGTTCCAGGCACTGGCATTCAAGGCCATTGTCGGTGTCGATGCTTTGCGTCTTTACGACATTGATCAAGAGGCCAGCCGCCGCTGTACCAAAAACCTTGCCGACGCTGGCTTTACCATCACCATCTGCAAAAGCGGGCAAGAAGCGGTCGAAGGGGCGCACATTATCACCACCTGCACCGCCGATAAGCGCAACGCCACCATTCTCACCGACAACATGATCGGCTCTGGCCTGCACATCAACGCGGTTGGCGGTGATTGCCCCGGCAAGACCGAACTGCACCGCGATATCCTGCTGCGCGCGGGTATCTTCGTTGAATATGAGCCACAAACCCGCATCGAGGGCGAAATCCAGCAACTCGACGGCGCACACCCCGTCACCGAGCTGTGGCGGGTTATTTCAGGCGAAGTGCCGGGGCGCGTGAGCCCAACCGATATCACCCTATTCGACTCGGTCGGCTTCGCCATCGAAGATTTTTCCGCCCTGCGCTACATCCGCGACCGCCTCCCCGCTACCGGTTTCCACCAGGACCTCGACCTGCTGGCCGACCCCGACGAGCCGCGCGACCTTTACGGGATGTTGTTGCGCCGCAAGGCGCTTGGCTAAAATGCCACCCGCCCGCGCCACTCTTTTCGTCACGCTGTTCGTCGCCCTGTCGCGCGTTCTCGGCTTCGTGCGCGATGTTTTGTTGACGCGCTATCTCGGCACCGGCGTGGCGGCGGATGCGTTTCTCGCGGCGTTTCGGCTGCCCAATACCTTGCGCCGCATCGCGGCCGAGGGCGGGTTTAACCCGGCGTTTATCCCGCTTTACCTAAAGCTCAAGGCGCAGGACGAAGACGGGGCGAAGCACTTTGCCCAGCGGGCGATCCTCGCCTGCGGACTGGTGCTGGTGCTGGCGACAATCATTGGTGAGGTGGCTGCCGGGCCGATCATGAAACTACTGGCGCCCGGCTTGTCCGGTGAAGCGGCGCGGCTTGCGGTCTTGTGTTTCCGGCTCATTTTCCCGTTGATGCTGGGCTCGGGGCTCGCTGCCCTTTTGTCTGCGGTGCTCAATGCCGAGCGGCGGGTCGTTGCCACGTCATTTGCACCGCTGGTGTGCAACCTGATGCTGGTCATTGCCATTACGACGGCGGCATTGGCGCATGTGGAACCAGTGCGCGGGGCGGGCTGGATCGCCTTTGTCTCCGGGTGCTCCGGCTTCGCCCATCTTGCCATCGCAGGCTTCGCACTGCATCGCTCCGGTGCGCTTCGCAGCAGCGTGATAGCCGAAACCGGCACCGGCCTGCGCCGCTTCGTTCGCACCGCATTACCCACGCTGCTTGCCGTTGGCGCGGCCCAGCTTTTTCCGATTGCCGCCGCACAGGTCGCCTCGCATATCCCTTCTGCCGTCTCGTGGTTCTATTACGCCGACCGATTGTTTCAGCTTCCAGCGGGCTTCATTGCGGCTGCGGCGGGCATTGTCTTGCTTCCCCGGATCGCCGCGCACCATGCCCGCAACGACTGGCGCGCCGGGTTCCTCACCCAAAACCGGGCGCTGGAAAGCGCCTTGCTGTTTTCGCTGCCAGCGGCGGCAGGGCTCTATCACCTTGCTTTGCCCATCGCCTCGGTGCTTTTCGAGCATGGGGCGTTTCGCGCCGAAGACAGCGCAGCAACCGCCGCAATGCTGAAGGTGCTGTCGGCAGCCCTGCCCTGCGTCGTCATGGCCAAGGTGTTCTCCAACGCAACCTTCGCCTATGGCCGCATACGCATCCCCATCACCGCCGGGCTTGTCGGGCTCATTGTGACCTATCTCTCGGCCCGGCTGTTACTGCCTTTGATGGGAGTTTCCGCCGTTGCCCTCGGCACGGTGATCGGGCTTGTCACGCATTTCCTGATTCTGGCCACCGGGTTGTGGCTCAACCACCTGTGGCGGCCCGATGCCCGGCTGCTATCCCGTTTGCTGCGCATCGTGCTGGCCACCGCCCTCATGGTGCTATGCCTATGGGGGCTTGAACAGGTCGTCACACCACATTCCCTCCTCCGGCTCGCCCTCCACTGCATCACCGGCCTTATCACTTATGCTCTAGCGGCTTGGACGTGTGGAGCGATCTCGCGCCAGGACTTCCGCCGACTCAAGCGTCGCTGAGCGGTATCCCGGCGCACTTTCAAAAGCGTCCCGCTAAAAAGGCGGTTCCATCAAGCCCGGAAATGTTTTAGCAAGGCCGGACGCTGCGACGGCAGCAATAGGCATTAGCGACGGATTTCAAAAATGACGCAGTTCAAGGAACTGGTTTTTTCGGGCGTTCAGCCCACCGGCAACCTGCATCTTGGCAATTATCTCGGCGCGATCCGCCGCTTCGTGACCATGCAGGAACACCATGACTGCATTTATTGCGTCGTCGATCTCCACGCGCTCACCGCCGCCCGGCAGGATCCCGCCGCCCTTCGCAACCAGATCCGCGAAGTTACCGCCGCTTTCATCGCTGCGGGCATCGACCCGAAGAAGCACATTGTCTTCAACCAGAGCCAGGTGTCGGAACATGCCGAACTTGCCTGGATTTTCAATTGCGTTGCGCGCATGGGCTGGCTCAACCGCATGACCCAGTTCAAGGAAAAAGCTGGTAAAGACCGCGAGAATGTTTCGGTCGGCCTGTTCTCTTACCCGAACCTCATGGCCGCCGATATTCTGGTTTACCGCGCAACCCACGTGCCGGTTGGCGAAGACCAGAAGCAGCATGTGGAACTGACCCGCGATATCGCCCAGAAATTCAACAATGATTGGGCCGAAGCCATCGCCGAGCGCGGCCATGGCGACATGTATTTCCCGCTCACCGAGCCGGTGATCCAGGGCGCGGCCACCCGCGTCATGTCGTTGCGGGATGGCGCAAAGAAGATGTCGAAATCCGACCCTTCGGATTACTCGCGCATCAACCTCACCGATGACGCCGATACCATCGCCACCAAGGTGCGCAAGGCCAAGACCGACGCCGAACCGCTGCCCTCCGAAGAGAAGGGCCTCGAAGGCCGTCCCGAGGCGGAAAACCTCGTCGCCATCTATGCAGCGCTGGCCGATGTTGCGCCTGCGGCTGTGCTCAAGGATTTCGGCGGTTCCCAGTTCTCGGCCTTCAAGAGCGCGCTTGCCGATGTCGCCGTGACAAAGCTCGCGCCGATTGCAACCGAAATGCGCCGCCTCACCGCGGACCCGGCCCATATCGACGCCATTCTGGCCGATGGCTCGGCCCGCGCCCGCACCATCGCGCAAAAGACCATGGGCGACGTGAAGGATATTCTTGGCCTGTTGCGCTGATGCGTTATTCGCGACTGCGCAAAGAGACCATCGCGAAAATGCTTAAAAGCGTTTATATAGTTACACAACTCTATCTCGACCGGCCTTGAACCGGCGCGGAGGTTTTAAATGTTTATCCAGACCGAACCGACACCCAATCCCGATACCCTGAAATTTCTGCCGGGCCGCATAGTGCTGGAAAAAGGCACGTTCGATGCCCGCTCCCTCCAGGATGCCGCCGTCTCGCCGCTGGCGGGTCGCCTCCTGACCATTCCGGGCGTCACGGGCGTGTTCTATGGCTATGACTTCATCTCGGTGACGAAGTCCGATGGCGAGTGGCAACACCTCAAGCCCGCCATACTCGGCGCAATCATGGAATTTTTCCTGGGAGGCGCGCCGTTGATGACCGCTGCCCATGATGACAGCGTTGGCGAAGATGAGTTTTTTGACGAAGACGACGTGGAAACCGTCAACACCATCAAGGAACTCCTGAACGAGCGCGTGCGCCCGGCGGTGGCATCGGATGGCGGCGATATCACCTTCCGTGGCTTCCGCGACGGCGTGGTTTATCTCACCATGAAGGGGGCGTGCTCCGGCTGTCCGTCCTCAACGGCCACGCTCAAACACGGCATCGAGAACCTCTTGCGCCATTACCTGCCGGATGTGCAGGCGGTCGAGCAGGTCTGAGGACCCGCACGAAAGCACTGCAAAACTGCGAGAAAGCGCTTGCTTAACCATGCCGCCGAAGGCTTGATGACAAAACTTCACGGAGGTTAGGGTTGCGCATTCTCGCCATAGACACTGCTCTCAATGCCTGCTCGGCGGGCGTGCTCGACACTGAAACCGGCACATTGCTGGCGTCCGAAAGCATTGAGATGATTCGCGGCCATGCCGAAGCGCTGGTGCCAATGATTGATCGCGTCATGGCGCAGATCGACGGCGGTTTCGAGAGCCTTGGCCGCATCGCTGTCACGGTGGGTCCCGGCAGCTATACCGGTTTACGCGTCGGCATTTCCGCGGCCCGTGCCATCGGGCTTGCCTCAGGCCACCCGGTGGTTGGCGTCACCACCCTCTCGGCTTTGCTGGCACCGCTGATGAGCACGCCGGATGTCCGCGGCCTGATTGCCGCTGCCATCGATGCGCGCCACGGCCATGTTTATTTCCAGGCGGTTTCCAACAATGGCCGTGTTGTCGCGCCGCCCGGCCACATGAATGTGCGCGACGCGCTGCGCCAGATCGGCGCTGGCCCGGCCATTCTGGTGGGTTCCGGCGCGCCCTTGATCGCCGCCGTGGCCAAGGGCATCGAGATCATTGATGTCAACGCGCCATCCGCGCCCGATATCGCCTGGGTCGCCCAGCTTGGTGCCGTTGCGGACCCGGCCCACGCCATGCCGCGCCCGCTCTACATGCGCGGCCCCGATGCCAAGCCGCAGGATCACGCAAAACTGGCCCGGCAATGAGCGCCCCCAGCGGATGGATCGCGAACTGGCTCGGCTTCAACCGTCCGGTCGTCGCGCGGGTAGAGGCCGTGGATTCCGCCTTCGCCGAACTGCTTGCCGCCATCCACGACCAATCCTTCGCCCATGGCTGGAGCGCCACCGAGTTTGAGCGGCTGCTGTCCGACCGCGCCACCATCGCTGACGGTCTGTTCATCGCCCGCGAAAAGAGCCCTTGCGGTTTCGTTCTGTCGCGCCGCGTGCTGGACGAGGCGGAAATCCTGTCCATCGCCATTAATCCGGCCCGTAGACGTCACGGCCTGTCAAGCAAACTGTTGTCCCAACACCGGGAAAGTCTGATCAAGTCAGGTGTGCGGGTGTTGCACCTTGAAGTTGACGAAAACAACGCGCCAGCCCTTGCGCTTTATGCCGCCGCCGGCTTCGCCATCACCGGCCGCCGCCGCGGCTATTACGCCCATGCCGATGGCAGCCGCACCACGGCGCTGACGATGACGCTGAAGCTTTAGCATCCAGCCCTCATGGCGGAACACCTCCTGCGTCAGCATTTCTCTCACCCCGATGGACGAACCCTGTTGCAACCGTTTATAAAGCAGCGGGGACCATAGCGGAACACAATGAACACAGACAAAAAAACGCACGGAAGCGACGCGCCCAAACGACGAGGCAGGATCGAAAAATCATGCCGCGACAAGGGCTTGCGCATGACCGGACAACGTCAGATCATCGCCGCCATCCTTGATGCGGCTGAAGATCATCCGGATGTGTTCGATCTCCACCGCCGCGCATCCGCCATTGATGGTCGCATTTCGCTCTCAACCGTCTATCGCACCACACGCCTGTTCGAGCAGGAAGGCATCATTGAGCGGCTCGACCTGCGGGAGAGCCGCGCCCGTTTTGAGCCCACCACCAAGGGGCATCACGCCCATCTTGTGGATATCGAAACGGGCAAGGTCATCGAGTTTCAATCGCCCGAGATTGAAGAATTACAGGCCGAGATCGCCCGCAAGCTCGGCTACCGCATTGTCTCGCGGCGGCTCGAACTTTATGCCGTGCCCACGACCAATGGTGACGACGCCCCATGAGCAAGCTCGGCGGCATCTTCAGGCTGATCTGTCTTATTACGCTGCTCGCTGTCACCGTTCCGGTGCAGATGGTGTTTTTGAAGTTTGGCTTTCGCGCAGCCCGCAACCTGCCCATTTGGGTGTATCGCATGGCGTTGCGCATCCTGCGGGTGCGCGTCACGATCACGGGCGAAGCCCCCAACGGGACATCTGTGCTGGTGGTGAGCAATCACGTCTCATGGCTGGACATTCCAGTGATCGGCGCGCTGCAACCGACCTCATTCATCGCCAAGGCAGAAATCGCAAAATGGCCGGTTTTCGGCTTCCTGGCGCGGGTGCAACGCTCCATTTTCATTGACCGGGAGCGGCGCACCGCCACCGCCGCGGCCAATGACCTCATCGCCAACCGCCTCACCGATGGCGGTGCCGTGATCTTGTTTGCCGAAGGCACCACCGGCGACGGCCTGAGCCTTCTGCCGTTCCGCTCCGCGCTCATTGGCGCAGCACACGCCGCCATCCGCCGCGCCGACAGCCCCGCGATCGATATAAAACCGCTCGCCCTGCGTTACACCCACCGCAACGGCCTGCCACTTACACGGCGCGACCGCCCGCAAATCGCCTGGTACGGCGATATGGAACTCATTGCCCACTTGTGGGATCTCATTCATGGCGGCCCGCTTGATGTCACGGTTTCGTGGTGCGAGACCATCGCGCTTTCAACGACTTCCGACCGCAAGAGCATCACGGCTCAGGCCGAGGCGATGGTAAGGGCGGCATTGGCGCAATAGTCATGCTTTCTTTTAATTGTCGCCTTTTTTGCGTTTTATCGTTATCGAGAGGTTTGCTTCCCCTTTCACGATGACCCAAACGCGACACCCATGAAAAAAGCCTTTATCAAATCCTACGGCTGCCAGATGAATGTCTATGATGCCGAGCGCATGACCGACATTCTCCAGGCGGAGGGATATCAGGAAACGCAGGACCAGAATGAGGCTGACCTCATCGTCCTCAACACCTGCCATATCCGCGAAAAGGCGGTGGACAAGGTTTATTCTGAACTCGGTCGCCTGCGTGAGCAGAAGGAAGAAGGCCGCGATTTCAAGGTGGTGGTGGCCGGTTGCGTCGCTCAGGCCGAGGGTGCGGAGCTCACACGGCGCACGCCCGTGGTCGATGTGGTTGTTGGGCCCCAGAGCTATCACCACCTTCCCGAACTCCTGCGCCGCAGTGGCCGCCCGGTCGAAACCGAATTTGAAACCGAGCAAAAGTTCGATGCGCTGCCGGTGCCGTCGCGCGAGCGCACCATTGCCCGTGGCGTCTCCGCCTTCCTGACCATCCAGGAAGGTTGCGACAAGTTCTGCACTTTCTGCGTCGTGCCCTATACACGCGGCATGGAAATCTCGCGCCCGCTGGCCAAGATTATCGAGGATGCCAAGCGTCTTGCCGATGCCGGGGTGCGCGAAATCACCCTGATCGGCCAGAATGTCAACGCCTATCACGGGCTGGATGAGCAGGGCCACACGGTCTCCATGGGTGTGCTGCTCGCCCGTCTTGCCGAAGTTCCCGGTATTGCGCGCCTGCGCTACATGACCAGCCACCCGCACGACATGAACGATGATCTCATTCACGCCCATCGCGACATTGCGGCGCTGATGCCCTATCTCCACCTGCCGGTGCAATCGGGCTCCGACCGCATTCTCGAAGCGATGAACCGCAAGCATGACGCCGCCACCTATCGCCGGATTATCGAGCGCATCCGTGTCGCCCGCCCCGATATTGCGCTGTCGTCCGATTTCATTGTCGGCTTCCCCGGCGAGACGGAGGCGGATTTTGAAGATACCCTGCAGTTGATCCGCGATATCGGCTTTGCCAGCTCATTCTCTTTCAAATACAGCGCCCGCCCCGGCACGCCTGCCGCCGAGATGGCCGACCAGATTGATGAAGAGGTGAAAACCAAGCGCCTCCACCGCATGCAGGCCCTGCTCGACGAGCAGCGGCACGATTTCAACAATAAAACTGTGGGTCAGGTTCTCGACATATTGGTTGAGAAGCCTGGCCGTCACGCCGGTCAACTCGGTGGCAAAACGCCTTATTTGCAAGCGATCCACTTCGAGAGCACTGCGCACAAGGTTGGCGAGATCGTGCGCGTGCGCGTCACCGCCAAGGGTTCCAACTCCTTGTCCGGCGAAATTCTGTCATCAAATATATGAGTGAGCGCAGCAACACTGCCGCGCAGACAAGTTTGATTTTGAAGGAGCCGCTTGTGAGCCCCACACCCGTAGGCAACAAAGGCCCAGTGCAAACACCGCCGATTTCGGAACTGTCGGAAGTCAGTCTTGCTTTCGATGACAACCGGCTGGCGAGCCTGGTTTTCGGACAATACGACCGCAACCTCGCCCATCTGGAGCGACTGCTCGACCTCAAAGCCAACGCCAACGGCAACCGCGTGGTGGTGCGCGGCGCGCCTAACGCCACCGACAAAGCGCGCCGGGTGCTGGAAGTGCTCTACGACCGCGCTCGCTCCTCAACCGCCATCACGCTGGGCGATGTTGAGGGGGCCGTGCATGAGGTGGAAGCTCAGGGGTCGTTGTTTCCGGTGACAGTGCCCCATGCTGACGGGCCCGCCGCCCATGGTTCGTTTGAGCAATTTGTCACCCGCAAGCGCGGGCCAGTGCGCGGCCGCAATGCGGCGCAAAGCGCCTATATCCAGGCATTGCGCGCCAATGAGCTGGTATTCGCCGAAGGCCCGGCGGGCACCGGCAAGACCTGGCTTGCAGTGGGCTTTGCGGTGTCGCTGCTCGAACAGGGGCAGGTGGAACGCCTTATTCTGTCGCGCCCGGCGGTGGAAGCGGGCGAGCGCCTTGGCTTCCTGCCCGGCGATATGCGCGATAAAATCGACCCCTATCTGCGCCCGATCTACGATGCGCTTTATGATTTCATGGAAGCGCGCCATGTGGAGCGCGGCCTGCAGGCCGGTGTGATCGAGGTGGCCCCGCTTGCCTTCATGCGCGGACGCACTCTGTCGAACGCCGTCGTGCTGCTCGACGAGGCCCAGAACACCACCACCATGCAGATGAAGATGTTCCTGACCCGCCTGGGCGAAGGTTCGCGGATGATCATCAACGGTGACCCCACCCAGATTGATCTGCCGCCGGGCCAGAAATCCGGGCTGATCGAAGCCTCGCGCATTCTTGATGGTGTCGAGGGCATCGGCCGCATTGCGTTTGCCGACAAGGACGTGGTGCGTCACGACCTCGTCCGCCGCATCGTCACCGCCTATGATCGTGACCATCAGCGCGAGCAGAAGCGCCGCGATGAGATGGAGGAGAGGTTGAAACAACGATGATTTCAATCGATGTGACAATCTCCCGCACCGAGTGGGAAACACTGGGTGATCTTGACGCTTTGGCTCTGCGAGCGACGCGGGCGGCTTTTGATGTGACGGGCGGACCGCCGGAGCAGCCGGTCAGCGTCAGCCTTCTGTTCGCCGATGACGCCGAAATCCGCACGCTCAACGCCAACTGGCGCGACAAGGACAAACCGACCAATGTCCTGTCGTTCCCGGCAAATCACCCGCCGGGCATGCCGGGGCCGGAGCTTTTGGGCGATATCATACTGGCTATTGAAACCTGCGCGCGTGAGGCGGAGGAAGAAGACAAGACGCTTCTCGACCACACCACCCACCTCGTTGTGCATGGCGTGCTGCATCTTCTTGGCTATGATCACATGAGCCCGGAAGAGGCGGAAGAGATGGAAAATCTGGAAATTGAGACGCTTGCCGTGCTCGGAATTGCCGACCCCTATCGCAACAGCGAATTATCCGCTTGATGGCTGGGCAATATTTTTGCAATGTTACCGCATGGGGCAATGCGCGTTTCAAACACCATCTGGTTAAACGCGACGCGCAGCGCAAAACAAGGAATCTGGAGCCCTGGGGCTTTTAAAGGATTGCAACCAACCCGCTATGAGTGATGACCGAAGTCGTGAAGAACCCGTCCCTTCCCAGGCCGAAGAGCCGGAAGAACGGGAGCATTGGTATAGCCGCCTGTTGCAACATCTGCGTCTGAAGGGGCGCGATTCGATCCGCGAAGACCTTGAGGAGGCGCTCGACGAGATCGACGGCGATGACGACGCTTTTTCGCCCCAGGAACGGGCGATGCTCAAAAATGTGCTCGGCTTTCACCGCATCCGCATTGATGATGTGATGGTGCCGCGTGCCGACATCATCGCCATATCCCTCGACACCACCCTCGAAGATCTGTTCCGGCTGTTCCAGACGGCGGGCCATTCGCGCCTGCCGGTCTATGACGAAAATCTCGACGATCCCAAGGGCATGGTCCATATCCGCGACTTCCTCGATTATCTCGGCGGCAAGCTGCCGGAAACCGAAGGCGTTGAGCCGGACCCGCTCGCTCTGGGCAAGGTCAACCTCTCCACCACCCTTCGTGAAGCCAAGATTTTGCGCGAGGTGCTGTTCGTTCCGCCCTCCATGCCCGCTGTTGATCTGCTGGTGCGGATGCAGGCCACCCGCACTCACCTCGCGCTCGTGATTGATGAATATGGCGGCACGGATGGGCTAGTGGCGCTGGAAGATCTGGTTGAAACCGTGGTCGGCAACATCGAAGACGAGCACGACGAAGCGCCGGAGAGCATGATTACCCCCGCTGGCGACAACACCTATATCGCCGACGCTCGCGCCAGCCTCGAAGAAGTGACCGAAGCCATTGGTTTCGATCTTGAAGGCACCGCCGAAGGTGAAGAGGTTGACACCATCAGCGGCTTCATCGTGACATTGGCCGGTCGCGTACCCACACGCGGCGAGGTGATCCCGGGGCCGGACGATCTTGAGTTTGAGATTCTTGATGCCGACCGCCGCCGGATCAAACGCATCCGCATTGTTCGCCGCCCCCCGCCCGAAGAATCATCGGCGATATTTGACGCATGAAAAAGCTGGCGGATCTTTGCCCGGCTTACGGCTGGAAAGCACTTGCCGTGCTTTTCGTGGCCGGAGCCCTCGGCGCGCTGGCGATGGAGCCATTTGCGCTGTGGCCGTTTCTGTTCGTAACATTGACCATCCCGGTGCTGATGCTCGACGGGCTTCACCGGCAACGCGGCATGTTTTCCATGCGCCGCCTCGTCCTGCGTGCCGCCGCCCTCGGCTGGGTGTGGGGTTTGGGCTATTTCACCGCGGGCTTGTGGTGGCTCGGTAAAGCATTTCTGGTCGATCCGGAATTTCTCTGGGCCATGCCGCTTGGCGTGATCGGCCTGCCTGCCGCACTGGCGTTTTTCCCCTCCCTGGCTTTTGCCGCCGCATTGTCGTTGTGGTCGCAAGGCGCGCGCCGTATCTTGCTGTTTGCTGCGTTCCTTACCCTATCCGAATGGTTGCGCGGCCATCTGTTCAGCGGCTTCCCGTGGAATGTCGTTGGCATGGCGCTCGGCAACCATCTCTTCTCCATGCAAGGCGCGGCCCTGGTCGGTATTTATGGCCTCACTCTTGCGACATGCATCATCGGTGCCGCGCCCGCCGCGCTGGTGAACGGACGGCGCGGCCTTGGTTTCATTGGCTTTGCCGCCGCTCTTCTCGGTGCGCTTGCCATCTATGGCTTCTGGCGCGTGCCGGATGCCCCCCAGCCGACGCGGGTTGATGTGCGGCTGCGCCTCGTTCAGCCCAATGTGCAGCAGGACGCCAATTTCAACGCCGATAACGGCCAGACAATCCTCGACAGCTATATCGCGCTGAGCAAACGAAACCTGCCGGTTGAGCCGCCGACCCATTATATCTGGCCGGAATCCGCTTTCCCCTTCCTGCTGCACCGCGAACCGGACGCCCTTAACCGCATCGCCAACATGCTCGCGCCAACGCAGAGCGCGTTGATTACCGGCGCCGCCCGCATGGGGCCCCCATTGCCGGGCGAAGAAGTCGGCACTTTCTACAACGCCATCCAGACCATCGATTCCGAAGGCATTATCCGCGACACCTATGACAAAGTGCATCTGGTGCCGTTTGGCGAATATGTACCGGATTTCGCCAAAGCGGCGCTGCGTGCGGTGGGTCTGCGCCAATTCGTGTCATATCTTCCCGGCGGCTTCACCTCCGGGGAAGCGCGCAAGCCATTTTTCGTGCGCGGCCTGCCCCCCATTGCGGGCAGCATCTGCTATGAGGCGATATTCCCCGGCGACATTATGCCCAGAGACGGCGAACGGCTGGGCGTCATCATCAATGTCACCAATGACGCCTGGTTTGGCGACAGCCCCGGCCCCCGTCAGCATCTGGCGCAAGCGCGCCTGCGCGCGGTGGAACAAGGCTTGCCGCTCATTCGCGCGGCCAATTCCGGCATTTCCGCTGTCATCGACCCCTATGGACGGATCCTCGGACGGCTGGCGCTCAATCAGGCGGCAACGCTTGATACAGAATTGCCGTTCCCGCTTGATGAACCCACCCCGTTCAGCCGCTGGCCCAACGCGCCCTTCCTCGTCTTGCTGTTGCTGTGCCTCTTGGGAGGGATTTCCGGGCGCGGGCGCACGCGCTTGCATTGACGGACCGCAAATTGCCAATATATACCAAGAATTGGTAATTACGCTTGGAGAGCGCGTCATGAGAAACACATCTGTCTCATTGGGCAATCACTTCACCACTTTTATTGATGCGCAGGTTCAGGCCGGACGCTACGGCTCCGCCAGCGATGTGGTACGCGCCGGGCTGCGCTTGCTGGAAGAACATGAGATCAAGCTACGGGCATTACGAGAGGCTTTGATTTCCGGCGAGGAATCCGGCGAGCCTGCATCCTTCGACAGCGAGGCATTTCTCGCCACGATGCGGTCCAAACATGGCGGGTAGCCGCGCTTACAGGCTATCGCCACAGGCCAGAATCGACCTCGAAGATATTTGGCTCCATACCTTCAAGTATTGGTCGCTTGAGCAGGCAGAAAAATATCACCGCGACATTATCGCCACGATCGAAGCCTTGGTATCCGGTCATAAAAACGGACGTAGAGCCCACATCCGCGACGGATACTGGAAATGCACCGCGGGCGCCCACGTGCTCTATTATCGGTACTCAGGCACAAATCTCGACATAATCCGGATCCTGCATGGGAGAATGGATGTGGAGCGACATCTCGATTGAAAGGTTTCTCTCAAAGCCTTTTAAAAAAGACACCGTCAAATTTATTCCCTTACTTCAATCGTTTCGTTCTATTTTCAGAACACGTTCGTCTTTTCATCTTGACCAAACGGCGATAAAAGTGGCATGAGCAAGACGTTGCGTCCCTTTGGGCGGGGCAACATAGCGAGGCAGATGGAAGCATTTGTCTTGGTTGCACCACCAAGCGCAGTCCCGATTTCAACAACATACGGAGCCGTCACGTGCGGAGATCCTCCTACCTCTTCACCAGTGAATCCGTTTCCGAAGGCCATCCCGATAAGGTTTGCGACCGTATTTCGGATACGGTTGTCGATGCCTATCTCGCGGCGATGCCGGAGGCCCGCGTGGCCTGTGAGACACTGGCGACCACCAACCGTCTCGTCATCGCTGGCGAAGTGCGCGGGCCGCAATCCGTGACCCATGACGACATCGTTGGTATGGCCCGTGAGGCCGTGCGCGATATCGGCTATGAGCAGGAAGGCTTCCACTGGAAGAAGGCCGAGATTGAAGTGCTGTTGCACGCCCAGTCCGCCGACATCGCGCAGGGCGTCGATGCCTCCGGCAATAAGGACGAAGGCGCGGGCGACCAGGGCATCATGTTTGGCTATGCCTGCACCGAGACCCCGGAGCTGATGCCAGCCCCGATTTATTACGCCCACAAGATCCTCGAAGATCTGGCGTACGCCCGCAAAGCCAAGATCGACGGCGCGGCCCTCCTCGGCCCCGACGCCAAGAGCCAGGTAACCCTGCGCTATGAAAACGACAGGCCGGTTGCAGCGACGCAGATCGTGCTCTCCACCCAGCATATCGACGAGAAGCTGACCTCCGAAGATATCCGCCGCATCGTTGAGCCTTACATCCGTAAAGCGCTCCCCACCGGCTGGATTTCCAACGAGACCGTTTGGCACGTCAACCCGACCGGCAAGTTCGTGATCGGCGGCCCCGATGGCGACACCGGTGTCACCGGCCGCAAGATCATCGTTGACACCTATGGTGGCGCAGCCCCGCATGGCGGCGGCGCGTTCTCCGGTAAAGATCCGACCAAGGTTGACCGTTCGGCCGCTTACGCCGCCCGCTACCTCGCCAAGAACGTGGTGGCGGCAGGTCTGGCCGACCGTTGCACCCTGCAGCTTGCCTACGCCATCGGCGTGGCACAGCCTTTGTCGATCTATGCCGACCTGCATGACACCGGCAAGGTGGATGCGGCCAAGCTCGAAGCCGCGCTGGTTGAGATCATGGATCTGTCGCCGCGCGGCATCCGCACCCATCTCGGCCTCAACAAGCCAATTTATGCCCGCACCGCAGCCTATGGCCACTTTGGCCGCAAGCCCGATGCCGATGGCGGTTTCTCGTGGGAGAAGACCGACATTGCCGCCGCGCTCAAGGCCGCTTTCGCGTAAACTTGCAACGCGAGAAAATTGCTTTAAGGGAGCAGGAGCAATCCTGCTCCCTTTTCTTTTGACAGACAGCCCGATTTGATGACCCAGGATCCCGCCCGCTCCCGTGCCTTCTTTGGTCGCGCCAAGGGCAAGAAGCTGCGCCCCGGCCAGGAGGCCAATATTCACGACCTCCTGCCGCAGTTGCGCGTGGACCCGGCGGCGCGCGCAGAGGCGCTGTTTGACCGCCCCATGCGGGAACTCTGGATCGAAATCGGCTTCGGCGGCGGCGAACACCTCGCTCACCGCGCCCGTGAAAACCCCGATATCGGCATCATCGGCTGTGAGCCCTTCGTCAACGGCATGGCCAAACTTCTGGCCGCCATTCACAATGAGGGCCTCGACAATATCCGCCTGTGGGACGATGACGCCACCAAGCTTCTGCCGCTGCTGCCGGAAGCCGCGTTCCGCACCATCTATCTGCTCTATCCTGACCCCTGGCCCAAACGCCGCCAGCGCAAGCGCCGCTTCATCTCCGATGAAACCATTGCCATGCTCGCCCGCCTGATCATGCCGGGCGGCGAATTCCGCTTCGCCACCGACATCGACGATTATGCCGGTTGGGGTCTCGCCCGCATTCTGCGCTCCCCACATTTTCACTGGACCGCCGAGCGCCCCGACGACTGGCGCAAGCCTTGGGCCACCTGGCCAAGCACCCGCTATGAAGCCAAGGCGTTCCGCGAGGGCAGAACGCCGAGTTATTTGACGTTCAAGCGGGTGTAAGGAGCCGCCCATGAAAACCATCGGTCTGATCGGCGGCATGAGCTGGGAAAGCACCGCCACCTATTACCGCCTGCTCAATGAAGGCGTGCGGGAAAAGTGCGGCGGGCTGCATTCAGCCAAACTCCTGCTGTGGTCGTTCGATTTCGCCGAAGTGGCGGCACGCCAGCACGCGGGCGATTGGGCGGGCGCTACCACACTGATGATCGATGCCGCCCAGCGGCTCGAACGAGGTGGCGCGGACGCCCTGCTCATCTGCACCAACACCATGCACAAGACCGCAGAAGCCGTGGAAGCCAAAACGCGCATTCCCCTCATCCACATCGCCGATGCCACAGCCGAAGCCATCAGCGCCGCTGGCTGCAAGCGCCCCGCACTGCTTGCCACCCGCTTCACCATGGAAGAAGACTTTTACAAAGGGCGGCTGGAAAAGAAATTTGGGCTCGATTGTGTAATCCCCGACGCCACTGGCCGCGAGATCATCCACCGCATCATCTATGACGAATTCTGCCGCGGCGTCGTGACCGAGGCGAGTAAGGCGCTCTACCTTGAGGAAATCGCCAAGCTGCAAAAGCAGGGCGCCGATTGCGTCATTCTGGGCTGCACCGAAATCGGTATGCTGATCGGACAGCAGGACGTAAGCCTGCCGGTGTTCGATACAACCCTTTTGCACGCCAAGGCCGCAATCGCCTTTGCCCTGGGTGCATAAAATCCGCGCTTACGACTCCAAATCAGCAATTTCCGCACGCTTGCAAAAAGCGCCAGTGTCCCAATAGAGTAACGTATCGATTATTTTTGATTGGGGGTTTTGATGAAGCACTTGTTTTCGGTGGCGGCGCTTGCGCTCGGTGCTTTGCTTTCCACAGCGGTTCCGGGGCGGGCCGAGGAGATGAGAAGCGTTATTTTGAAGGATATCCATGGCCTCTTTGGTGGGTATGCCATATGGATTTCCCGAACCGGAGATTCCTACATCCGCATTGTCCAGTTTGCATCAGACAAAGATCCACAACGCCCCCAGGAACTGCGCTATAAATTTCGCATGACAGCAGAAGACATCCAAACTCTGGATCAGGTCATCGCCAAAAACGATTTTTCAAAAACGGATTGTTCGGATCAGGGGCCCGGCACAGATCAAAGCCTTGTTTATATCTCCGCCGATATGGGCAGTCGCCAGATCGTCGCCTGCAAATTTATCCGCACCAACAAGAGCTATCCCAGGTTCAACGCCGTTGCCGCTGCAATCTACCAGATCAAGGAAGCCCACACGACGGATTCCAATACGCCTGAAAGTTGGTATTCCACCAAACAGGAATCATGGATACCGCCGGGCTTCGACAATGTGGACTATTCCAAGGCCCGTACCCGAACCCCCAGAGCGCGCTGAAACGTGCGCGCTGCCACGCCCAAACACCGCCACCTTTCGCGCATCAGGGCCTTGCTTAAGCCCGGGGGATCAAGATATAAAAGGTACCATCGCGGGTGTAGCTCAATGGTAGAGCAGCAGCTTCCCAAGCTGAATACGAGGGTTCGATTCCCTTCACCCGCTCCAGCCATTCGATCAGTTGCAGCGCGGCAAGACCAAGCCCGCGCATTTGTGTGCGGCATTCCCTGCCCGCACTGACGATAAGGCATGACCAGCCAACCACATCAAATCGAAGGAATTGGAACGATGACCCAGAGGCTCGATTATAACCAGATTGCTCCCAACGGAAGCAAAGCGCTCAGCGGGGTTTACGGCTATGTCATGCAGAGCGGGTTGCCCAGCGCGTTGGTGGAACTTGTCTTTCTTCGGGTCTCGCAGATCAACAATTGTGCCTTCTGCCTGGATATGCACACGAGAGTCCTACTCAAGGGCGGAATGAAAGTTGAGAAGCTTGCGCTGGTGCAGGCGTGGGAGGAAGGCGGAAGTCTCTTCACCGACACCGAGCGCGCCGCACTGGCCTGGGCCGAAAGCGTGACGCGCGTTTCCGAAACTGGCGTGCCCGATAGCGCTTACCAAGCCGTGCGCGCTGTTTTCGATGAGAAGCAACTGGTTGATCTCACCATCGCGATCAGCCTGATGAATAGCTACAATCGCATGGCCATCAGCTTCCGCAGCACACCGCAGGCCGCGCTGGAAAACTGAGCCCGCTGAACAATTGCCCGGGACCCCTAAAGGGGTCTCGACATTAATGGACGCCTACCCCCGCCCCGCTATTTCCCGGCCTTCGGCAACGATGGCTTTGCCGGTTTCGGCGATGACGTTGCCGAGCGTCCTGAAATCCTCGCCCCGCGGGGAGGTTTCGCGCCATGCGAGCCCCAGAGTTCGATAGGGCTTGGGGCCCGTGAAGTGGCGCAACGTCACCGGCCAATCGCCACGCATTTCCACCGGCACTGCGATTTCGGGCAGAAAAGTTGCGCCTTGACCGTGGGCGATGAGTTGCAGAAGAGTGCCGAGACTAGCAGCCCCGTATTTCTCTCTGGTCTGGCGTGGGGCGATGCGGCAGAACGACAGCGACTGATCGCGCAGGCAATGCCCTTCATCAAGTAGCAGCAGGTCGGCAGCCGCGAGGCTTTCCTGAGTGATACTCTTGAGCCGGGCCAAATGCGATTTGGTGCCGGTCGCCAACAGAAAGCCATCGTCGAAAAGCGGCATCTGCGTGAGCCCTTCCGTCTTTTCCGCCGTCGAGATGAGAATCACATCAAGATTGCCCGACGCGGTTTCTTCCTGAAGCTTACTGGTTTGCGCTTCGGAAATCCTCAGTTCCAGCTTGGGAAAAGCCTCATTCAGGGCGGGTAGCAAGCGCCCAAGAATATAGGGGGCAACCGTCGGAATAATGCCTAGCGCCAGCGGCCCCGTCAGCGCCCCTGCCGCAGAAATCGCGTAATCGCGCAAATCTCGCACCGAGAGCAGAATGGCCGCAGCACGCTGCGCAACCTCTTCCCCAATCCGCGTCATGCCAAGCGCCCCGCGCCGTCGTTCCAGCAACGCCACGCCCAAAGAGGCTTCAAGCTCCTGAACGCGCACCGATAAAGCCGGTTGCGTGACAGAGCATTCCTCAGCCGCCCGGCTGAAATGGCGGTGGCGGGAAAGGGCTTCAAAATAGCGGAGGTGGCGAAGCGTAATCGTCATAATATTACATTATAATAAACCACTGATATTGCAATTTGTAATTATGCCACAAGCTTGGCAGAACAGGGCCCATACTTAAAATATTTCTAATTTTCGAGGAGCACGTGACCATGAGTAACGAGACACCTCCGACCCTGACCACCGCCAACGGCGCACCCGTCTCCGACAATCAGAACACCATGACCGCAGGCCCGCGCGGCCCGGTGCTGATGCAGGATTTTCTGCTGATGGAAAAGCTCGCCCACCAGAACCGCGAGCGCATTCCCGAGCGCGCAGTCCATGCCAAGGGCTCCGGTGCTTATGGCACGCTGACAATCACCAACGACATCAGTAAATACTGCCGCGCCCGCATCTTTGAAACGGTGGGCAAGAAGACCGAAGCCTTCATTCGCTTCTCCACCGTTGCCGGTGAGCGCGGCGCGGCCGATGCCGAGCGCGATGTCCGCGGTTTTGCGGTGCGCTTTTATACCGAGGAGGGCAATTGGGACATCGTCGGCAACAACACGCCGATCTTCTTCCTGCGCGATCCCATGAAATTCCCGGATTTTATCCATACCCAGAAGCGCCACCCGCAAACCAATATGCGTTCGGCCACCGCCGCATGGGATTTCTGGTCGCTTTCGCCGGAAAGCTTACATCAGGTAACCATTCTGATGTCCGACCGCGGCCTGCCGCAGAATTTCCGCCAGATGCACGGCTTTGGCTCGCACACCTTCTCGTTCATCAATGCGGAGAACGAGCGTTTCTGGGTGAAATTCCACTTCAAATCCATGCAGGGCATTGCCAACTGGACCAACGGGGAAGCCAGCAAGGTCGTTGGTGAAGACCGAGAATCCGCCCAGCGCGACCTTTACAATGCAATCGACAACAAGGATTTCCCGCGCTGGCGCTTCTGTGTTCAGATCATGCCGGAAGCCGATGCCGAGAAGACCTCCTACAACCCGTTCGATCTCACCAAAGTCTGGCCGCACGCGGATTATCCGTTGATCGAGGTGGGCGTTTTCGAGCTGAACCGCAACCCGCAAAACTACTTCGCCGAAGTGGAACAAGTTGGCCTGACGCCTACCAATCTCGTCCCTGGAATCGGCTTCTCACCGGACAAGATGTTGCAAGGACGCCTGTTCTCCTACGCAGATGCCCATCGCTATCGCCTCGGCATCAACCATCACCAGATCCCGGTCAACCAGCCCCGTTGCCCGGTGCATCACTACAATGCCGATGGCGCCATGCGTCTTGCCGGTCAGGCCAAGCCCAATGCCTATTACGAGCCCAACAGCTTTGGTGGCCCGAAGGAAGACAAGCGCTTTGCCGAACCGCCAATGAAAATCTCCGGTGACGCTGATCGCTACGACCACCGCGAAGGCAATGACGATTACACCCAGGCCGGAAACCTGTTCCGGTTAATGGATGCGGAGCAGAAAGCACGGCTGTTCTCCAACATCCGTGATGCCATGCAGGGCGTCCCGGAAGAGATCATTCGTCGCCAGATCTCCCATTTCTCAAAGGCAGACCCCGCTTACGGTGCCGGTGTGGCCGCCAAGCTTGGCCTCGAAGCCTAAAGCTTACTAGCAGGGGAGCGACTGCGGATTATTCCTTCAAAAACGCCGCCGCTCCCCGAAACTGTGGGCGTATGACCGCCCCCCCGAGACTATCAAGATAATGCTCCCTGAATATGCCTGATGATGTCATCTGGAACAGGGATTGCGGCTATCGTCCGCCTTCGCGAAGCCTCCTCCACACTGCTTCCACACTGTCATTTTGTCGCAGTCAATGCCAATAAAAGCGCTCCATAGAAAGGCGCTGAAGAGTTAAATTCGTTTGAAAAACAGTAAGATAGCTAAAATTATCTGCAACATTTTTAATTTGACATCCTTCAATTCTTTGGGAAATTTTACTAGCGCTGCGCTCCCTTACTCAGATATATCAGATCTCAAGGTCTAATATATCACGCCTTTTACGAACTGCCTGCTCTTCACTAAGATAGGCCTCTGGCCCTGAAGCGCCGCTGTTCATTGCATCAAGGGGGGTTCAGGATCATGCGTAAAATCAGCAACATGCGGTGGTTTATGGTGGCGCTCGTCACCGCTGGCCTGGTGGTCAATTATCTGGCACGCAATACCTTATCGGTTGCCGCGCCAACGATGATGAAAGAGCTGAATATCAGCACCCAGCAGTATTCCTACGTCGTCACGACCTGGCAGCTTTGCTACGCTTTCATGCAGCCATTCGCCGGTTACATTCTCGATACCATCGGCACCAAAATTGGCTTTTCCATCTTCGCTCTCGCCTGGTCACTCGCCTGCGGCGCTGCGGCGTTTTCAACCGGATGGGGCAGCCTTGCCGCCTTCCGTGGCCTACTTGGCCTCACCGAAGCCGCGGGCATTCCGGCGGGCGTCAAGGCAACCACCGAGTGGTTTCCTGCCAAGGAACGGTCGATTGCCATCGGCTGGTTCAATATCGGCTCGTCAGTCGGCGCAGTTCTGGCTCCGCCTTTGGTGGTTTGGGCCATTGCCCACGGCAGCTGGGAATGGGCGTTCGTGATCGTCGGCGCTCTCGGTCTGGTCTGGACAGCCATCTGGATGACGTTTTACAAGCACCCCAAAGATCAGACGTTGTTGTCCGATGCCGAGCGCGATTACATCATTTCCGGCCAGGAACGCCAGTATACCGACACAACGGTGGCGAAAATTCCGTGGCATGTCATGCTGAGAACCCGCAACTTCTGGGCGTTCGGCATTCCGCGTATGCTGTCGGAGCCCGCGTGGCAGACCTTCAATGCCTGGATTCCGCTTTACATGATCAACCAACGCGGTATGGACCTCGGGCAGGTTGCACTCCTCGCTTGGTTGCCCTTCCTGGCCGCTGACATAGGCTGCGTGCTCGGCGGTTACCTAAGCCCGTTCTTCCATAAATATTGCAAGGTCTCGCTATTCACCTCACGCAAAATGGTGATGACCACCGGCGCCTTGTGCATGATCGCGCCCGGCTGCATCGGCCTGGCTGCCGACCCTTACACCGCTGTATTCCTGCTGTGCATCGGTGGATTTGCCCATCAGGTCTTGTCTGGCGCGCTCTATGCCGTGACCTCGGATGTGTTCGGCAAAAACGAAGTCTCGACGGCAACCGGCCTCGGCGGCATGTTCGGCTATCTCGGCGCCGCCGCCTTTACCCTGGTGATGGGCGCATTGCTGCCGATCATCGGCTACAACCCAATTTTCGTCACACTCGCCGCCTTCGACATCATCGCTGCTATCGTGCTGTGGGTTCTGGCGAAGGAGAAGACACCAATTCTGGCAACACCGGTGGCGTCAGCGGCATGAAACTGGAATTTTTGCGGTAGAAAACTGCTCCAATAAAAACAAAACCGGCGGGTGATTCACACAATCACCCGCCGGTTTTTATTATTACTGAGCGTTTTTTTATCAGCTCTTTTGTTGTGATGGTGTAGATGGCGCATTCACCGTATTACCGCACGGCATCATCATGTGCGTCTGGAGGCGCTGGAGAATTGATGTTAACAGCTCGTACCAGCGAGAATTCACACCGCGGCTTTAGCAACGGCAAAGCTATCCTCGAACAGCCTGAAGCGGGTGATTTCACCGTTTTCAACGGTAAAGTCGAAGCAAAATTCCGACTTAATCAGCTTCCCCGTCCGTAAAACGCGAGAGGCAAGCTCTCCGATCGCGACAACCCGATTGCCTTGCGACAGGATTTCTCCCACCTCGAAAGCCTCAGATGCAATCTGTTTCCTGATCTGTGCGTAGAACTCCGCTGCGCCTGTCTTGCCGACTTTGCGACCGATCCAAGGCACTACGTTTGTGTCGCCCGCCACGAACCAATCAACCTCCTCGCTGACCAGCTCTGCAATCCTTTCGACGGGTTCACCCGAACCGGCACGGCGAAAGAACTCTTCGATAACGGCGCGGGGGGAGATGGTCATGGCGCAATCCTTTTCTGTAGTCAGAATTAAATAGAATTACGATGACGACAGCGTGCTTTTTCCGCCCTCACCCGCTTTTAATGCACGATGCCAAAAAAACCCACGACGGCACCGTTCGCATCCGGCAGGACAAACTACTCGTCTTCCCCGAACCGCCCGCTCACCAGATTGACCAGCGCGGTGATGCACTCTTCGGCGTCTTCACCGAGGGCGGTAATGGTGATGGTGGTGCCTTTGGCGGCGGCCAGGGTGAGGAGCCCCATGATGGAGGAGCCACCCACCGTTTCACCGCAGCGGGTGACATTAACGGCGGAGGTGAAGCGCTCGGAAGTCTGGACGAATTTTGCGGATGCGCGGGCGTGCAGGCCCTTGATGTTGACGATCTGAACCTCACGCACCAAAGCGCCTTCGGGCACTTCAACGGGCGGGCAGCCACAATCTTCATCTAACGGCGCGTCGCAACCCATTCTTTTGAAATCCACTTTCGAGAAGCACCCGACGTCTCACTTGCCAGCCAGGACCCGCGACGCCACGTTGATGTATTTACGCCCGGCTTCCTGGGCATGCAAGACGGCATCTTCAAGGGATTCGGCTTCGCGCACGCTGGCGAACTTGATCAGCATTGGCAAATTGATGCCAGCCACGACTTCGACCAGCTTGTTGCTCATGCAGGAAAGCGCCAGATTCGAGGGCGTGCCGCCGAACATGTCGGTGAGCACAACCACGCCATGGCCCGAATTCACGCGGCAAACGGCATCCATGATGTCCTTGCGACGCGATTCCATATCGTCCTCGGGGCCGATGGTAATCGTTTCGAGCTGCTCCTGGGGACCGACCACATGTTCAAGCGCGGCTTTGAATTCCAGCGCAAGGTGGCCGTGGGTGACGAGCACCATACCTATCATAGCATTTCAAATCCAAACACCCCCGTAGGGCGGGTTGTCTATTTTGGTCAACGGCGCGGTAAGTGCAAGAGGGGAAATCAAATAATTCCAAAATCTGCGCCAAAGAGCCACCAGTCCCCGCTATTCACCGGGCCCGGCGTCGCGCGCAACCCTGATCGGAGGGCGCATTGCCATCTGAAGTCACTATAGCACCGGGCTTCAGGAAAATCCCTTGAACTTTTCGTGCAGCATGGCCACTGGGCGTGCTGCCCCACACAGGCTAGCAAGCACATGGCCGACGATATCCTCGCCGCGGTTGCGCACAATGCGGGGCAAGGTGAGGCCCAAAATTTCGGCCTGCTGATCGGCGTCGCCCGGCATGCGCGGGGCGTGCTCCTCCAAATCAATCACCAGCCGCAGCACGGCGGCATCCTGCACCGGCATCTCGACAATGCCAACACCGCGAATTTCGATCATACCGCGAATGATATCGACCGGTCTGGCGATCAGCCGTCCATGGCGGCACGCGATACGGGTGCGGTCATCGGCCACCAAGCGTGCGAACCAGTTGCGCGCCAGCGCCCCTTCGATCAGCGCCCGCGACATGCTCGACTTGCCCGAGCCGGATGCTCCGCGCACCAGAATGCCGGTATCGTTAATGAGCACGCAGTTGGCGTGCAGTGTCTCCTGATCGCCGCTCATTTCTTCCCCGCCTTTCCAGCCTTGCCAGCGCCCCGCCCCACCAGCGCCGGAAGGTGTATGATGAACCGGGCGCCAAGCCGGTGCTCCGGCGCATCCTCAGGCCCGCCATCGGTGCGGTTTTCCGCTGTGAGCGTGCCGCGATGGGCCTCGATGATCTGCCGCGAGATCGACAGCCCCAGCCCGGAATTCTGGCCAAACCCCTGCTCGGGACGATCAGTATAAAACCGCTCGAACACGCGTTCCAGCGCGTGCGGCGGGATGCCGGGGCCGTCGTCATCAACCATCACAATCAAGGTGTCGTGCTTCCGCGCCAGCGCGACCCGCACCTCGCCATCGGGCGGAGAGAACGACGCGGCGTTGTCAATGAGGTTCGAGACGACCTGCCCCAGGCGGCTGTCATGGCCGAGAACGGTGAAGGTGTCGGAGCCAAGTTTTGCGGCGGTGAAGGGTGTCACTGTGAAGCGAATATTCGGATCATGCGCCTTGCGCCGCTCCTGCGCCATACCAACAACAGCAGAGAGAAGCTGTTCGAGATCAATCACCTCAACGTCATCGCGCACGAGGTCGGCATCGAGGCGTGAGGCGTCCGAGATATCGGTGATCAACCGGTCAAGGCGACGCACGTCATGCTGGATGATGGCCATCAGCCGTTCGCGCGATTCGTCTGAGCGGGCGAGCGGCATGGTTTCGGTCGCGCTGCGTAACGATGTCAGCGGGTTTTTCAGTTCGTGCGCCACATCGGCGGCGAAGCGCTCGATGGCTTCGATGCGGTTATAGAGCGCGGCGGTCATGTCGCGGAGCGCCCCGGAGAGATGGCCGATTTCATCGGCACGGTCTGTGAAATCCGGGATTTCCTGGCGGAAACGAATGCTTTTACGCACCCGCTCGGCAGCATCCGACAGCTTGCGAACCGGGCCGACGATGGCCCCGGCGAGGCCGAGCGACAGCACAATCATCACCGCCACCGCCACCAAAAAAATGCGCACCAGCGCCATGCGTTCGGCAAAAATGATGCCGTCAATATCTCCGCCCTGGGTCGAGAGCAGCAACGCGTCGCGCACCGCCCGGAAGCGCTGGATCGGCACCGACACCGAGACGATGGTCTCGCCGCCCCGGTTGGTGCGCACCACCATGTCCCGGCTGCCCTTCAGCGCCGTCTTGACCTCAGCAAGCGTGCGCCCAGCCAGCTCTTCGGTTTCCTCGTAATCGCCCCGCTTCCCGGCAATCCAGCCCCGCGCCGCCTGCATTGCGGTTTGCAAACCCGAATTGCTGCGCCCGGCTTCAGGCGGCGGCAGGGATGAGCTGAAGATATCGCCACGGGAATAAAAGGCGCGCGTGTCCAACAGCAACGCCGCATCGCGGTCATAGACGCGGGCGCGCGTGCGGGTGGGGGTGACCAGGCGGCGCAATAGCGGAGCAACCCGCTCCGGATTAATGGAAAACTCAAGGGGAGAAACCGCGTCGTCACCAAGACCAAGGGTTTCTCCGGCCTGCATTTGCAACAGCTTGTCGGGGTCGATGGTGATGGTGTCGGTCTCGACGGTGGCCGACGAGGCGATGGCCCCGGCGATGATCTCGCCCTGGGTGATCAGGCTCTGCACCCGCGCCTCGATCAAACCTTCGCGGAACTGGTTGAGGTAGAGAAAGCCGAGGAGCAGCGCAAACAACCCGGCGAGGTTGAGCACAACGATGCGCCGGGCGAGCGAGGAAGACGCGCGCAGCATCAAGCCCTGCCAGAACTTGCGCAGGCGTACCATCTCACGCGGCGGAATGGTCCGTCGCGTCGCGTCTTTGCCGTCCAGGTCGGGGTCCGCTGCCATCAAACGTCAAGCCATGCCTGTGGAGTGAAACGGGTCATGCTCTCCCGCCAACCGCCTCAAAGCATATCTGGCGATATGCGCCAAGCGTTTTCGGGATCGTTCACCACCTTCAACCTCTTGTCCGCATGCGTTGCGGCGAAGGTGAAAGCCACTTTATTCACGCACGCGGCCTAGCCTTCCTTGAAGCGATAGCCGACGCCATAAAGCGTTTCAATCATATCAAACTCATCATCGGTCACGCGGAACTTCTTGCGAAGGCGCTTGATATGGCTGTCGATGGTGCGGTCATCGACATAAACCTGATCGTCATAAGCCGCGTCCATCAAGGCGTTACGGCTCTTGACCACACCGGGGCGCTGGGCGAGCGCCTGCAAAATCAGGAACTCGGTCACGGTCAGCGTCACCGCCTCGCCCTTCCAGGTGCAGGTGTGGCGTTCCGGGTCCATGGTCAGCGCACCGCGCTCCAGCGCCTTGGCGTCGGCCTCGCGGGTTGCCGCCGGATCACGCGGCGCGGCGCGGCGCAGCACCGCCTTGACGCGCTCCACCAGCAGGCGTTGCGAAAACGGTTTGCGGATGAAATCGTCCGCGCCCATTTTCAGGCCGAACAACTCATCAATTTCCTCATCCTTGGAAGTGAGAAAAATCACCGGCATATCGGATTTCTGGCGGAAGCGACGCAACAGCTCCATGCCATCCATGCGCGGCATCTTGATATCGAAAATCGCCATGTCGGGCGGGTTCTGCTTCAGTCCCTCGAGGGCGGATGCGCCATCGGTATAGGTCTGAATCCGGTATCCCTCCGCCTCAAGCGCGATGGAAACCGAAGTGAGGATATTGCGGTCGTCATCGACGAGGGCAATGGTCGGCATGGTGTTACCTCAACAAATCGTGCCCGCCTCAAGCAGCGCACCAGCACCCGATGCCACCGAAAACGACGACACCCGAATGCGTTCCGGAACAATGGCCTTCTGCGCCAAGCACAAAACAGCCGGCCGCACACATTGTGACACAGAGCGACATGCGGCGCGAGATGGGTGCGAGAAAAATAAGTCTTTCCTGTGACGGGTCTCTCAAGCTTTTGATGGCCAACTTGCATTCCCAAAGGATTGTTATGGCAAGTGTTTGCGAAATCCCTCCCCGCTCTGTCAGCGCTGTAATGCAGATATTGACTGCTTTTGGCGTGCAACTCAGGCTATATCATAGCGCTGTGATAACGCAGCGCTATTTGCGACTTGCGAGAAAATCATTGCGCTTGAACGTATCGGCCCGATCGGGTAATCCCGCTTTCACAAAACGCATTCGGGAAATTTTCTTGAAAAAGATAGCTTGCCGTAGCGCTATGTTCTTAAGTCGTATAGTCTTGGGAGCAAAGTGGCGGCACACACGAGCGCGTTGCTCAGCGAAGCAGGAAAAATGCTCTCTTGAGACTTTGGGTTTTCGATTTTGTCATGTGATCACAACATGCTTGGCAAAAAGGGGATTAATCGTGGAAAATATCGGCATTTATAATTCCGCCATTGGGGCCGACCGCACGGGTTTCAAAAATCTCAAGCGCGTCTACTGGAATCACGTGGCACCACGGCTTTATGAGCAGGCCATTGCACGCCAGGAAGCGCAGCTTGTGGCGGGCGGGGCCATTGTCGCCGATACCGGTGTCCACACCGGCCGTTCCCCCAAAGACAAGTTCATTGTCCGCGACCGCACCACCGCCGAGACCATCTGGTGGGATAATAACGGCGCGATCACTCCCGAGCAGTTCGATATTCTGCACGCGGATTTTCTCAAGCACGCCGAAGGGAAAGACCTGTTCGCCCAGGATCTTTATGGCGGGGCCGACCCGCGATACCGCGTCAAGACCCGCGTGTTCACTGAATATGCTTGGCATTCGCTGTTCATCCGCAACCTGCTGATTCGGCCCGACCAATCCGAGCTTGCAGGGTTCACGCCGGAAATGACCATCATCGACCTGCCCTCCTTCAAGGCAGACCCGAAGCGCCACGGCTGTCGCTCGGAAACGGTGATTGCCTGCGACTTTACCCGCAAGATCGTGCTGATTGGCGGCACCTCTTATGCGGGCGAAATCAAGAAATCGGTGTTCACCTTCCTCAATTACATGCTGCCCGACAGCAAGGTGATGCCCATGCACTGCTCGGCCAATACGGGGGCGAGCGATGTCAACGACAGCGCCGTGTTCTTTGGCCTTTCCGGCACCGGCAAGACCACCCTGTCCGCAGACCCGAAGCGCACCCTCATCGGCGATGACGAGCACGGCTGGAGCGATCACGGCATCTTCAATTTCGAGGGTGGTTGCTACGCCAAGACCATCAACCTGTCGCGCGAGGCGGAGCCGGAAATCTACGCGACCACCGAGCGTTTCGGCACTGTGCTGGAAAACGTCACCATCGACCCGGTCACGCGGATGCCCGACTTCACCGATGGCTCACGCACGGAAAACACCCGCTGTGCCTACCCGCTCGAGTTCATCCCCAACGCGAGCCCCACGGGCCAGGCAGGCATTCCGAAAAACATCGTGATGCTGACATGCGACGCTTTTGGCGTGCTGCCGCCCATCGCGCTGCTGTCGCCTGCCCAGGCGATGTATCACTTCCTCTCGGGCTACACAGCCAAGGTGGCCGGCACCGAGAAGGGCGTGACCGAGCCGGAGGCAACGTTCTCCACCTGCTTCGGCGCACCGTTCATCCCGCGCCATCCGTCGGTCTACGGCAATCTGCTGCGCGACCTCATCGCCAAGCACAATGTGCGCTGCTGGCTGGTGAATACCGGCTGGACCGGTGGCAAGTATGGCGTTGGCCGCCGTATGCCGATCAAGGCAACCCGCGGCCTGCTCACCGCCGCCCTTGATGGCTCGCTCAGCAAGGCGCAGTTCCGCACCGATCCGTTCTTCGGCTTCCAGGTACCGACCGATGTGACCGGTATCGACAAGACCATCCTTGATCCCGTGCAGACCTGGGCCGACAAGGCCGCCTATGATGCCATGGCCAAGCGACTGGTCGGCATGTTCCGCGACAACTTCTCCAAGTTCGACGCCTATGTCGATGCCGAGGTGAAAGCCGCCCTGCCGAAGGCCTGAAACCCGACGCTCACAATTGAAGCCCCGGCTTTACTTTAAAGCTGGGGCTTTTGTTTTTTTGGGCGTATTCAGGAGCCGTTAAGTGCGATTCGGCTGTAAGAAGCCCCTTCACAACACAATTTTTCATGTTATTTCAAAAACAATAGCAAAACGGGGAAAATCATGAACTTGACGCGGCTCTACTGGCGGGTGCTCAAACAACTCGGCTCTGACTCAAAAGTCGGCGCAATCCTTGCAGCCGCCAACATTGCGCTGGCGCTGTCCGCCTTCGCCGAGCCGGTATTGTTCGGTCGGATCATTGATCTGCTCACCACCAGCCTGGTTTCCGGCACCAAAGTCACGTTTAGCGGGCTGCTGCCGCTGGTGGTTGCCTGGGCGTTGTTTGGCATGTTCACCATCGGCGGCGGCGTTACTGTCGCCCTGTCGGCTGACCGCCTGTCGCATCGGCGGCGTTGCCGGGCGATGGCGGATTATTTTGAGCATGTTCTGGCGCTGCCAATGTCATTCCATTCGGAAGCCCATTCTGGCACGGTGCTGAAAGTCATGTTGGAGGGCACCACCGCCATGGCGTGGCTGTGGCTTGGCTTCTTCCGCAGTGACTTTGGTGCCCTCGTCGCGCTGTTCATTCTGCTGCCCATGACGGTGTTCATGAACTGGCAACTGGGCCTGCTGCTGGTTGCGCTCGTGGTCGTGTTCGCTGTCTCCACCACGCTGGTGCTGCGCAAGACCCTGACCATGCAGGATGAAGTGGAGAACCGCCGCTCTGACCTCGCGGGCTATGTCTCCGACGCCTTCGGCAATATCCCGGTCATCCAGTCGTTCACCCGCATCTCCGAGGAAAGCCAGGCGCTGCGCCGCATCATCGATAATCTGCTGAAAGTGCAGTTGCCGGTGCTGTCGTGGTGGGCCATCGTCACCATCGCCACCCGCGCCTCGGCGACGCTCACCGTGATGGCGATTTTCCTCGTCGGCGTGTGGCTGCATATGAACGACCTGGCCACCATCGGCCAGATCGTCGCCTTCATGAACCTCGCAACCCTGCTGATTGGCTACCTGCAACAGGTGTCAGGCTTCATCAACCAGCTCTTCCTCGAAGCGCCCAAGATCAAGCAATATTTCGAGATCAGCGACACCGCCCCGCAGGTGCGTGACGTGCCGAACGCCAAGCCGCTGGTCGATGCCGCATTGCCGGTGACGATCGAAGACGTGACCTTCTCCTATGACGGCAAACGCCCGGCGGTGGAGGATATCGATCTCTCTGTTGCGGTTGGCGAGAGCGTTGCGCTGGTCGGCTCCACGGGTTCTGGCAAATCAACCACGCTGTCGCTACTCTACCGCGCCTTCGATCCGCAATCGGGACGCATCAAGATCGGCGATACCGATATCCGCGAATTCTCCCTCACTTCGTTGCGGCGCAATATCGGCGTGGTGTTCCAGGAGCCCATGCTGTTTGCCCGCTCGATCCGCGAGAACATGCTGGTGGGGCGGCCGGATGCCACCGACGCAGAGATTACCGACGCCATGGAGCGCGCCCAGGCAGGCGACTTCCTGCGTCGCCAGACCAATGGTCTTGATACTGTTATCGGTGAGCGCGGTCGCTCGCTGTCGGGCGGCGAACGCCAGCGTCTGTCGATCGCCCGCGTGCTCCTGAAAAACCCGCCGATTGTCATCCTCGACGAAGCCACCAGCGCCCTCGATGCGGGCACCGAAAAGAAGCTGCAAAAGGCGCTCGAAGAAATGATGCGGGGCCGCACCACCTTCGTCATCGCCCACCGCCTCTCGACCATTCGCCACGCCAGCCGCATCTTCGTGTTTGACAAGGGCCATGTTGTCGAAACCGGCTCATTCGATGACCTTGTCGCCAAGGACGGCGTGTTCGCCGAGCTGGCACGGGCGCAGTTCCTGGCCCCGCAGACCGACAGCATTTCGCCGGGCTAGTCGATATCGCCTCCGGCCAAAACCCGGAGCGGGGCTTTCCCCGCTCCGCCTCCCTGTACCGTCCGCCGGGCGTGACTGGGAGCACGCTGCCGCAGCATGCGCCGTTGTCCCGGCACCCTTTATGACCCATGTTGACGGGATAATCGAAAACCCCAAGGATCTCCATGGCTCCCCCCAGCGACGGCAATACCCTGGTCCAAGCGGTGATCTTGCTCGCCGCCGCGGTGATTGCCGCGCCCATATTCAAAAAGCTCGGGCTTGGGTCGGTGCTGGGATATCTGTGCGCGGGCCTCGTGATCGGACCGTTCGGGCTGAAGCTCTTCTCCAACCCCCAATCCATTCTCCATGTCGCCGAGCTTGGCGTGGTAATGTTCCTGTTTCTCATCGGTATCGAGATGCAACCCTCGCGCCTATGGCGGATGCGCAAGGATATTTTTGGCTTGGGTGCGCTTCAGGTGACGTTGTGCGGCAGCCTGCTCACCGGGGCAGGGCTTCTCGTCGGCTTTACGCCCGCCGTCGCTTTCATTGGCGGGATGGGCTTCGTGTTGTCTTCCACCGCCATGGTCATGCAGATCCTCGAAGAGCGCGGTGAAGCAACCACCACGCGCGGCCAGCGCACCATCTCGACCCTTCTGCTGGAAGATCTCTCCATCGTGCCGCTTTTGGGGCTCATCGCCTTCCTGGCACCGGCCTCTGGCAGCAATGGCTTCGACTGGGGCGGCATCGCCCTGGCCGTAATTTGCCTTGCCGGGTTGATCGGTGTCGGATTGTGGCTGCTGAACCCATTCTTCGCGCTGCTTGCCAATGCCAATGCGCGCGAGGTGATGACAGCGGCGGCTCTGCTGGTGGTGCTCGGGGCGGCTCTGGTCATGGAGCTTGGCGGGCTGTCGGCTGCGATGGGCGCTTTTATGGCAGGCGTTCTGCTGTCTGAATCAAGTTTCCGCCGCCAGCTTGAGGTCGATATCGAACCCTTCCGTGGCATTCTGCTCGGGCTGTTTTTCATGGCGGTGGGCATGTCGCTTGATCTGAAGGTGGTTGCAGAAAGCTGGCGGCTGATTGCCCTAATCGTCATGGCCTCCATGTTCGTCAAAGGTTGCGGCGTCTATCTCGCGGCCCGCCTGTTTGGCGTGGCCAGGCGTGAAGCGTTCTACCGGGCCGCGTTGCTCGCCCAGGGCGGGGACTTTGCCTTCGTGCTCTATGCCGCTGCCGCGAAGGCGGGCCTTTTCGACGCGCGCCTGACGGCAACCCTGTCGGCGGTTATCATCCTATCGATGGTGCTGACGCCTTTCGTTGTCATGGTGCGCCAACGCCTGTTCAACCGTACCCTCAAACCACTTCTTGAAGGCGTCGAGGAGCCAGACAATCTCACCGGGCAAGTGCTGATGATCGGTTTCGGACGCTTCGGACAGATCGTGTCGCAGGCCTTGCTTGCGCGGAATTTCGATCTGTCGATCATCGAATCGGATGCCAAGCGCATCCGCTCCGCCGCCGATTTCGGCTTCAAGGTGTATTATGGTGATGGTACCCGGCTTGATGTGTTGCGGGCCTCGGGTGCCGCAGAAGCGACGCTCATTCTCGTTTGCGTCTCCGGCATCGAAACCGCCAACCGCATTGTTGAAATTGCCAAGGCTGAGTTTCCCGCCGCAAAAATTTTTGCACGCTCCTACGACCGTGGTCACACGCTCGCTCTGCTTAAGGCGGGGGTTGATTATCAAATTCGCGAAACGTTCGAATCAGCCATGCAGTTCGGCGAAGCGGCGCTGATTGGTCTCGGCGTTGCGCCCGAAGAAGCGGCTACCCTTCTCGCTGAAACCCGCAAGAGCGACGCAGAGCGCCTCGCCTTACAGATGACCGCAGGTTTCCATGCCGGGCGTGAACTGATGCGCGGCAATATGCCAATCCCGACCCCGCTCATCAAACCGAAACGCGCTGGCCAGATTTTCGACGAATCCGCTACCGGACCGGCACCTGAAAATTCAACGACTGAGGCGGCGCAATAGCTTTTTAGGCTTTTCTCAAATGCGTCCAATTGTCGTCAGCCCCACCGCCGCGCGTGAGCGGTGTACCCACAAATGGTTGTGCTGCAAAGAAAAGCCCCCGCCCAAATAACTGCAAGAAAATGTGGTTTCATTTGCGTTCCGGAAAAAATTGTCTAAACCATTAACCGGTGGGGTTTTGCTTGTGGTCGCTAAAGCGGCCAAACCAACAAGGGGCTAAGATTTGAGCCGTACCAGATTATTTTTCCGATTGCTCCACCCGGCCCTGGCGGCTGCTTTTTTCCTCGTCATTCCACAAAGCGCCATGGCTGCTGCACTCAACGGTGCCAGCCTCAGCATTCCCTGGGCTTTGCCCTTCGCCGGAATGCTCCTTTCCATCGCCGTGTTTCCGCTGCTTGCGCACCATTTCTGGGAACACCACATGGGCAAGATCGCCGCGTTCTGGGGGCTGCTTGTGCTTGTTCCCCTAGCCATCGCGTTCGGCCCCGGCACCGCCTGGTCGCTTCTTGTTCACGCTGCCCTGCTTGAATATATCCCGTTTATTCTGCTGATTCTGGCGCTGTTCACCGTGGCAGGCGGCATTGTTGTGCGCGGTAACCTGCACGGCACGCCCGCTGTGAACACCCTCATGCTGGCCATCGGCACCGTGCTCGCATCCATCATCGGCACCACCGGGGCGGCGATGGTGCTGATCCGGCCAATCATCCGCGCCAACGATAATCGCAAGCATAACGCCCATATTGTGATTTTCTTTATTTTTCTGGTGGCCAATATCGGCGGCTCGCTCACTCCGCTGGGCGACCCACCCCTATTCCTCGGCTTCCTGCGCGGCGTCAGCTTCTTCTGGACAACCGTCCACATTCTGCCGGAAACCATTCTGATCAGCGCCATTCTGCTGTCGCTGTTTTATGTGATGGACCGCGTCATTTATAAAAAAGAAGGCGTCAAGCGGCGCGACCCGACCCCTGATTCGCCATTGCGGATATCGGGCAGCGTGAATTTCGCGCTCATTGCGGTGATTATTGCAGCCATTCTGCTCAGCGCCGTTGTCAATCTCGGCACGGTCACGGTGGCGGGCAACACACTTGCCATCGCCAATCTGGCACGTGATGGGGTGCTGATCGCCGTTGCCATAACCTCCTTCGCCCTGACACCCAAGGCCGATCGTCTGGCGAACGATTTCAACTGGGGACCCATTGCCGAAGTCGCCAAATTGTTCGCAGGCATCTTTGTCGCCATTATCCCGGTGATCGCCATGTTGCAGGCGGGCATGCAAGGGGTCATGGCACCGCTGGTCGCGCTGGTAACCACCGCCGATGGCGGTGCCCATAACATCGCCTATTTCTGGCTGACCGGCATCCTGTCATCGTTCCTCGACAACGCGCCCACCTATCTGGTGTTTTTCGAACTGGCCGGTGGCCATGCCGAAACGCTGATGACCAAGGGCGCACAAACGCTTGCGGCGATCTCGGGCGGCGCGGTGTTCTTCGGCGCGGTGACCTATATCGGCAATGCACCAAACTTCATGGTGTACGCCATCGCCCGCCAATCGGGCGTCAAGATGCCAAATTTCTTCAGCTACATGTTGTGGTCGGGCTGCATCCTGCTGCCGGTCTTCGCATTGGTGACTCTGGTGTTTTTCAAGTGAGCCTGCCGGGAACAACAGACTGACTTTTCGTCCCGAACCGGGTAAGGTTCGGGACGAATCACAGAAGTGACGGCACAAGGCACACGAGCCGTGAATAAATCAAACCAAGAAGATTGCTCCGCCGCGCCAGCTTTTGCCGGAAGAGCGCCATCCCCGGCTGGAAGTCCGTATACGGATAATCCACCGCGCGGCATTCTCATCATTGTGCTCACCTTGTTGCTGTTCTCGTGTTCGGATGCGTGTGCCAAGGCGATGACCTTCACGCTCATGCCGACGCAGATCATGTTCATGCGTTATGTGACGTTTACGGTTCTGATTGTCCCGCTCGGGCTGATCCTTAAAGGCCCTGGCGTTTTCCGCACCCGCAACCCCATCTGGCAACTGGCGCGCGGCCTTGGCGTGTTCGGCTCGGGCCTGTTTTTCTCGACGGCCCTCAAATACCTGACCATCGCCGAATCAATTTCTATCTATTTCGTCGCGCCCATCTTCATCACCGCCCTAGCCATTCCGCTTCTCGGGGAAACCGTGGGCCTGCGGCGCTGGCTGGCGCTGGTCGTCGGCATGATCGGCCTTCTCATCATCGTCAGGCCGGGAACGGATGCATTTCAGCCCGCAGCCATTTACCCCATCCTCGGAGCCGTCTGCTGGGCCTTCGCGGTTATCGGTACACGCAAGACCAGCGTGGTGGACGATGTCTGGACCGGCCTCGCCTGTTCCGCCATTATCGGCCTTGTGATCTCGGCGTGTCTGGCACCATTCATCTGGAAAACGCCGACATTCGACCTCTTGGTGCTTTCTGCGGGCAACGGCATTTTTTCAACAACGGCGCAGCTTCTGCTGATTCTGGCCTATCGCTATGCACCGGCCTCGGTGCTTGCCCCGTTTTCCTATACCCAGATCATCTGGTCGGTCAGCACCGGCTATATCTTCTTCGCGGAAGTGCCCGATCACTGGACGGTTGTCGGCGCAATGATTGTCATTGCCTCGGGCCTTTACTGCGCCCACCGCGAGCGTCTGGCTGTGTTGGAGACGCGGCGCAGGATCCGTGGCGGCCAATAGGCAGTCTTGGCCTGCCGCTGCTCACGGGGTAGTCTTGCCGCCCCACGGCATCTCAGTGCCGCACATCTTTGGACATGACCCATGCATAAATCCGCCCTCGTCCTGTTTTCCGGTGGCCAGGATTCGACCACTTGCCTCGCTGATGCGCTCAGCCGTTATGACAGGGTGGAGACGGTCGGCTTCGCCTATGGCCAACGCCACGCCGTGGAGATGGACGTTCGTGAAACGATTCGCTCACGCCTCAAGGCCGATTTTCCCGCCTGGGCCGCTCGCCTTGGCGACGATCACGTGCTGGATGTGGCGGTGCTGAAAGAGGTCAGCCATTCGGCCCTCACCGAAGATGTTGCCATCGAGATGCAGGAGAACGGCCTGCCATCGAGTTTCGTGCCGGGCCGCAACCTGTTGTTCCTGACGCTTGCCGGAGCGCTGGCCTATCGCCGCAACCTCGACGTGATTGTCACCGGGGTGTGCGAAACCGACTATTCCGGCTATCCCGATTGCCGCGACGACACCATGAAGGCGATGCAGGTCGCCCTGTCGCTCGGCATGGACCGCCGCCTCATCATCGAAACGCCGCTGATGTGGATCGACAAGGCGGAAACCTTCGCGCTGGCGGAAAAGCTCGGCGGCAAGCCGTTGCTTGAGCTCGTTCTCGAAGAAACCCACACCTGCTACGAGGGCACCCGCACCGCCCGTCACCCCTGGGGCTACGGCTGCGGCACTTGCCCGGCCTGTGAACTGCGGGCGAAGGGATGGGAGAAATATCGCGCGATGGTTTGCTGCTGAAAATAAAAAAGCCGCCGGAAACCAGCGGCCGATTTATCGGGTCGATTTGGTGGAGCCAGGCGGGATCGAACCGCCGACCTCTTGAATGCCATTCAAGCGCTCTCCCATCTGAGCTATGGCCCCACTTCTCGAAACCGCAGCGTTGGGCCGCTGCGGTGCATCTCTATAATCGGCCCCGAGAGAAAGCTCAAGGGGTCTTTGGCAAAAAACTCAGCTGTCTTCGTCTTCGCCGAGATCATTGTCGATGAGATCGGAAACGTCGCCCGCCGCTTCTTCCTCTTCTTCAAGGAAGGTGTCGTCGTCGTCGAGATCATCCTCAACATCGATATCGTCGTCGAGCGAGATCTCGCCGGTCTTGCCCTTTTCGGCCTTGGCGACCTCATCGAGCGAAACCATCTCCGGGGATGCCGGATCGATCTCGGCTTCCTCCTCGGGCAAGACATGCGCGAGCGCCAGGAGCTCAAACGTCGTCCCGCATTTCGGGCAGACGATGGGATCCTTGTTCAGGTCGTAGTATTTCGAGCCGCAGCTCGCACATTGGCGTTTGGTGCCGAGTTCGGGTTTGGCCACAGATCAAGCCTTCAACAGCAAAAATGAATTGAGAGGGCTCGGTTAGTCGGCACCGCGCGCTTTGTCAAATGCGAATCGCACAAGGAGATGCGATACCGTCTCGTCATTTTGTCGCGTCTGATATAAAATTCATATTTTTCAATGGGATAGCAATGTTTATCTTTTTAATTATTTTATGTACGGTTCCGGCCAATTTAAGCGGCTTTGTTCCCCGGCAGCAGCGTAGATGACGCGGCCGCCGCACCATGCTAACCACTCGGCGAACAAAAGCCCGCTCATTGCCGACCGCCTTGCCGTTCAGGAGACCCCCATGGCGCATGACAACCTTGATCCGCACCCCGCCTCAGCCGAAGCTGGTGCACCGTTGCGCGGCACCCTGAAGGTTCCGGGCGACAAGTCGATTTCGCATCGCTCCATGATTTTTGGCCTGCTTTCCATCGGCGAAACCGTGATTGAGGGGCTGCTCGAGGGCGATGATGTATTGCGCACGGCACGCGCCTGTGAACAGCTTGGCGCCGGAATAAGCCATGATGGCCCCGGCAACTGGCGGGTTCGCGGGGTTGGCATCGGTGGCTTGCGGCAGCCCGCCGATCTGCTCGATTTCGGCAATGCAGGAACGGGTTCGCGTTTGATGATGGGCGTTGCGGGCTCGCATCCCATCACCGCAACATTTGATGGCGACGCCTCGCTGCGCAGCCGCCCCATGCGCCGCATTCTCGATCCGCTGGAAAAGATGGGTGTCCAGGTGGTCTCTCAGGCCGAAGGTGGGCGTGTGCCCGTAACCCTGCGGGGTCCGCGCGAAACCATTCCCATCGTCTACGAGACACCGGCAGCTTCCGCCCAGATTAAGTCAGCGGTGCTGCTCGCGGGCCTCAACGCCCCCGGCGAAACCACCGTGATTGAGCGCGAAGCGACCCGCGACCACACCGAGCGCATGATGCGCCTGTTCGGCGCGGAAATCACCACGGTGACGCACGGCGAAAATGGCGCGAGAATCACTTTGAAAGGCCAGCCCACCTTGCGGGGTTGTCGGGTGCGGGTGCCGTGCGACCCGTCTTCGGCTGCCTTCCCGCTGGTCGCGGCCCTCATCGTGCCGGGCTCGGAAATCATTCTCGAAGCGGTGATGATGAACCCCTCCCGCACTGGCCTGATTGACACCCTTATTGAAATGGGTGCCGATATCGAAAAGCGTAATCTGCGCGAAGAAGGCGGCGAAACGGTCGCCGATCTGTGCGTGCGCCACTCCGCCCTGCGCGGGGTGGATGTTCCGGCGGAACGTGCGCCCGCAATGATTGATGAATATCCGATCCTGGCAGTGGCCGCGAGCTTTGCCACCGGCACAACCCGCATGAATGGCCTCCATGAATTGCGGGTCAAGGAATCCGATCGTCTCGCCGCAGTGGCGGCTGGCCTCGCACAGGCGGGCGTCACCCACCGCATTGAGGGCGACGATCTCATCGTAGAGGGCAGCCGCCGTGTCGCGGGCGGTGGAGTTGTGGTTACCCATCTCGACCATCGCATCGCCATGGCGTTCCTTGTCATGGGAATGGCCAGCCAAAAGCCGATGTCAGTGGACGATGCCACCATGATCGCCACCAGCTTTCCCACCTTCATGCCAATGATGCGCGGCCTCGGCGCAACCATCCGGGACTAATACGCCATGATTATCGCCATCGACGGACCGGCCGCATCCGGCAAAGGCACCCTCGCCATCAAGATTGCCGAGCATTGCCGCCTGCCCCATCTCGACACGGGCCTGCTGTACCGGGCCGTCGCCCAGCGCACCATCGACAGCGGCCACGCGCCATCCGATGAGCAGGCGGCGATCCACGCCGCCAAAACGCTCGATGCCGCAGCCCTGATCGACCCGCGCCTGCGTGACCGCACTATCGGTGAAGGCGCTTCTGTAGTGGGCGCCTTTCCCGGTGTGCGTGCCGCACTCATTGACTACCAGAAGCGCTTTGCTGCCCAGGACGCCGGTGCCGTGCTCGATGGCCGCGATATCGGCACGGTGATCTGTCCCGACGCCGACGTGAAACTATTCATCATCGCATCGGTGGAGGAGCGCGCCCGGCGGCGGTTCGTCGAACTTTCACGCCGGGGCGGAACGATTTCATACGAAGAAGTCATCGCCGATCTCAAAAAGCGCGATGCCCGTGACGCCGACCGCGCCGCCGCGCCGCTCAAGGCTGCGCCCGATGCCGTCGTGCTCGACACCACCCATCTTGACCCCGCCGCCTCTCTTCAGGCCGCGCTGGATATCATCGCGCAGAAAACGCAAGCGCCCTGATAGGCCACGCCGCTTGGGCGCGGCTGTGCCAGCCTTATCTGGCATGACTTTGATGGACCCAAGCGGGCGGCGTTTCCTGAATGGAAACTGAACTAGGCTGACCACCTATATTCAGGGAACAATCCCTAATGTGCAATCCGTCGCGTGGGGCATAAAAAAAACAAGCCCGCGCGGCATGCCCGTGGGGGCAGCCAGTGGCGTCGCAGCTCACACGCGTCGCCACTGGCACCACGCCCATTGGCGCAACGCCCGGTGGGCCGTGCCAAAACAAATAACGCCATCAGGTGGTGAGACGGCTGTCAGCCGCTCTTGATGGTTGCGGCAGCTTCCAGGGCAGCAAGATCCAGCTTGATCATAGCGAGCATCGCCTCGCAGACGCGCTGGGACTGTTCAAGCGTGCCCTGGCGCATCCAGACGCCGAGTTGCTTCGGCACGATCTGCCAGTGCAGGCCCCAGCGGTCACGCAGCCAGCCACAGCGTTCATAGGTGCCGCCATCGCCGAGCTGCTGCCACAGCTCATCAATCTCGTCCTGGTTGTCGCATTCAACCACGATGGAGAAGCTGTGGTTGAAGGTATCGAGCGGCCCCGCTTCAATGGCGCGGTAGGCCTGGCCGCCGAGGGTGAACTCGACGATGCGCACGCTGCCCGAAGGGCCAGACGGCGTATCGACCGGAAGCGTCCCCAACCAGTCCATTGATGAACCGGGGATAAGCGTCGTATAAAACCGCACCGCCTCCGCCATGTCCTTGGCAAACCATAAATGCTGGACGACCTTCCCCATCACGCAACTCCTGAAAAAGCCCGCCGCCTGTTGCAGGCCAGCGGAATGCCCAAGGTGATATAGCGCGGGGTTTTGCCAAAGGGATTCAGGCAAAGGGAGCGGCGATGACACGCAAAAGCCCGGCGCGTGGCCGGGCTTTCACAAAATTCCTGAATGAGAGCGTTTTGCGTTCCTACAGAATCGTAAAATGCTCTAATTTTCTTTATTTTGTCGCATTTTTTGACGTTTAACCGGTATCCACTTAAACGAAAAATGCTCTGAAGAACCGGCTCAGGCCGCTTCTTCCTCTTCTTCAACCTCGGCGGCGGCATCGGCCTCGGCACCCTTGGCGCGACGCGGCGATTTGGCGAGGCTATCCTCAATGAGCTTCAGCGCTTCGGTTGCAGTGACCTTATTAACGGCGGCCACTTCGTTCACCACACGCTCCAGCGCTGCTTCATAAAGCTGGCGCTCGCTGTAGGACTGCTCCGGTTGGGCTTCCGAGCGATAAAGATCGCGCACGACTTCAGCCACGGCAATCAGGTCACCGGAATTGATCTTGGCTTCATATTCCTGGGCGCGGCGCGACCACATGGTGCGCTTGACGCGGGCGCGGCCGGTGAGAACGGTGAGCGCCTTGTCGATATGGGCGGGCTCGGCCAGCTTGCGCATACCAACAGTCACCGCCTTGGCGGTGGGGACGCGCAGAACCATCTTTTCCTTCTCGAAGGACACCACGAACAGCTCTAGCTTGAAGCCGGCAATTTCCTGCTCCTCAATCGCCGTGATATGGCCTACACCATGAGCCGGATAAACGATGGCTTCCCCGGTTTTGAATCCCGCACGTTGTGAGGTCTTTTTTGCTGCGGTCATTTTTTTGCGGCCTCCTCACTCACCGGATGCGTTAAACGCAGGGCACATCCAGCTACTATCTCCCCGACCTCCCGCCGGTGAGAAAAACACTAAAGATGGATCCGGCGAAATGCCTCCGCCTGGGATCCGCACATAACAATGTCAGTTGCTGGAAAACGTGCGCGCGCATTCCCTGTAAGACGCTAATTTCCATCGGGTGGGGGAGCTGAACAGCTCCTGTTTATCTCGCCGATGGTCGTTCTGAGGGATATTTCGCACGGCAGGCGCAAATGACAATATTTGAGACATTATCATAAAAACCCCGTCAAAGCAAAAGAAAACGCTGCTAAGGTGCGACAACCTGAGCAGAGCGTTAACGTGCGACGGTGGCCGCGCTGCGGCCAAAACTATCTATCCGGGGTGGCGTCAGTCGCCTTCGCCGGGCTTGTCGGAGAACATGGCGAGCTTATTCGGCTTGCCGTCCCACTCCTTGGCGTCGGGCAGCGCGTCCTTCTTCTGGGTGAGATTGGGCCAGATCCGCGCCATGTCAGCATTGAGCTTGAGCCAGCTTTCGGTATCCGGCTCGGTATCGGGGCGAATGGCATCGGCGGGGCATTCAGGCTCGCAAACGCCACAATCAATGCACTCATCCGGATGGATGACGAGCATGTTCTCGCCTTCGTAGAAGCAATCGACCGGGCAGACCTCGACGCAATCCGTGTATTTGCACTTGATGCAATTGTCGGTGACGATATAGGTCATTCCTGTCTCCCTACGGCCCGGCCCTCCCGGAACCATTGCCAAAGTGAACCGCGCTTTTGCGCGAATGCTACGCTGTGTCGGTTCATTGATTTCGCAAAGCCTGCTCTAGCTCCAACGCGGGGCTGACGCAAGAGGCTGGATCACACCTGGCGCACATAGAGCTGTCGCGCTTCCTCTGCCGGGCCACGCCGTGTGCCGGGAGACACAACTTCCAGCACCAGCGTAATCTGCGGCAGGGCGACCGTGAGTACGTCTCCGGCCTTCACCGGGCGCGCGGCCTGCTCCACCCGCACGCCATTGAGACGGACATAGCCCTCTGAAACGAGGCGTGCGGCTGTGGTACGCGATTTGACGATGCGGGCAAACCACAACCATTTGTCGAGGCGTTGCTGGTCGTCATGCATCGGTAGAGGTTAACCCCGATTGTGGATTGCCCTCAGGATTTGTCGCCCCGCATTTGTTCTTTCAAGGCCAGAAGTTTGGCGAACGGCGAATTGGGATCTGGCTGGCGCTCACGCGGCTCGTTGCGCGGCGCTTCGCGGTTGCGGTCTTGCCCGCCACGACGGTTGTCCCTGCGCTCATCATTCTTGCGACCGTGGTCGGCCCGACGGGGAGGACGCGGCGAACGCGCCTCACCCTCGCTGCTGCCTTCGGGGCGGCGGTGGCGGCGGCGCTCAGTATTTTCCGGAGCCTGCTTTTTCTCACCCTTGTCGTTATTATCACGGCGCTTGTGGCCATGATGGGCACGCGCGCCTTCATGGCGATGCAGCCGCTGCTGGTGCCAGATTTCGATGGTGACCGGCTCGGTCGGCTCCGTAGCCGCATCGGCCTCAGCGACCGGCGCTTCAACGGCGGCTTCAACAATAACAGCAGGAGCTTCTTCAACCGCGACTTCAGCCACAGCCTCAACAACCGCTTCCGGCTCAGGCGCAGCTTGCTCGGCGGAAACCGCCACATCCGGCATCAGCTCAGCATCTTCCGCGACAGGCGCTTCCGGCGCAACCTGCGGGATGATGCCAACCAGGGGTGCTGCCGGGATCAGCGCGACCGTGATGGCCGGGCCCTGGCGGCTTTCAGAGGTGTAGCCGAGCGATTTCAGGATGGAGGCAAACTCTTCTCCGGCGCAGCCGACCAGCGAGGTCATCGCCACCGTCACCACGAAACCGGCACCGTCGGCGGTGCCCGCAGGCGGCTCACCCGGTGTTGTGCCCGGGCGGTAAGAGATGGCCGGGCGAATGAGATCAGCCAGGCGTTCGAGAATATCAACCCGCACCGCCCGTCCACCACACACGCGGAAGCCCGCAGCGAGATAGAGATCGGTGGAGATTTCCGGGTCCATCGGGATTGAGGTGCGGCCTGAATTGGCGAGCGCCGCAATCTCATCAATGCCCTTCTGATCAAGGCCGCCATGCTTCAGGGCCCAGAGTTGCGCCGCCAACATGCGGGGCGCGGGCTTCAAGAGCAACGGCAGATAAAGATGATAGGCGCCGAACCGCACGCCGAGCTTGCGCAACGCGCCGCGTTCGTCCTGCTCAAGGCCACGCACGTCCTGCAACACTTTCGCGCGCTCCAGCACGCCGAGCGATTCGCATATCTGGAAGGCAATGCCACGGGCGATGCCGGTCAGTTCCGCCGTCGCCTCAAGCTGCATGGCCGGGCCAAGCAGGCGCACGATATGCGCCTTGAGCCAGGCCCGCACCCGGGTTTCCACCTTTTCACGGGAAGCCCCGGCAAGCGTGTCATCAGCCAGCAGGCGCACCTGCGGCTCATAGAGCTTGTCACCGGCATCAAGTTTCGCCACCGGTTCACCGACCCAGCGGATGGTGCCGTCATTGGTCAGCACGATGGATGTGTCGGCGGCAGCGGAAAACCGCTCGGCCCGCGCATCGATCTCACCGCCAAGGGCAATCTCGGCTGCGTTGCGCAGGGTCTTGGCCTCGACCGTATCGGCCTGGCTTTCCGGCACAAACTGGAAACCATGGATATGGCCGACATGTTGACCTTCAACGGTCACTTCACCAGCGGTGGAAATCTGCGCTTCGAGCATTGCTTTCTCTCTAAGGCGTCGCATGAGCACGCTGGTGCGCCTGTCGATAAAGCGCTGGGCGAGCCTTTCATGCAAGGCATCCGATAAACTGTCCTCTACCTGACGGGCGACGCCCTGCCAATGGCCCGGATCGGATAACCAGTCCGGACGATTGGCGACGAAGCTCCAGGTTCTTACCTGAGCAATTCTATTTGACAAAGTATCTATATCGCCATCTGTCCGGTCCACCAAGGATAATTGGCGGGAAAACCAGTCAGCGGGGATAGCGCCGTCTTCCTGGATGAAGCGATAGAGGGTGGAGACCAGATCGGCATGGCCTTGTGCCGACACTTTGCGATAGTCGGGCACCTGGCAAACTTCCCACAGCCGCGCCACGGCTTCCGGCGTACGAGTCAGCGCCCGCATCTCGGGCTCAGAGCCCACATTTTCGAGCGCCAGCACGTCTTCGTTGAGGGGAGCGGACACAAGCCCGCGCTCTTTGGGCAGCGTTGTCAGCGTGGCCCGCAATGACGCAAGCGAGCTAAAATCGAGATCGGGATTGCGCCATTGCAGCATCTCGACCGGATCAAAAATATGATTCTGTATGGCGTTGGCAATTTCCGGATCGAGCGCCGGACACCGCCCCGCCGTTCCAAAGCTGCCATCGCGCAAGTACCGCCCGGCGCGCCCGGCAATCTGGCCAAACTCGGCGGGCATGAGCTGGCGGAATTTAAAGCCGTCGAACTTGCGGTCAGACGCGAAGGCCACGTGGTCGATATCGAGATTGAGCCCCATGCCGATGGCATCGGTCGCTACGAGGTAATCAACCTCGCCCGATTGATAAAGCTCGACCTGGGCATTGCGGGTGCGCGGCGACAAGGCACCGAGCACCACCGCCGCACCACCGCGCTGGCGGCGGATGAACTCGGCGATGGCATAGACCTCCTCCACCGAGAAGGCGACGATGGCCGAGCGGGGCGGCAGACGCGACAGTTTGCGCTCACCGGCAAAACTCAAGGTCGACAGACGCGGGCGGGTGGAGATGTGGATACCGGGGATAAGACGTTCGAGAATCGGCCGCATGGTGTCAGAGCCGATCAGCAGCGTTTCTTCAATACCGCGCTGATTGAGGATGCGGTCAGTGAAAATATGCCCGCGGTCAAAATCGGCGGCAAGCTGGATTTCATCGATGGCGACAAAGGCAACTTCCAGATCGCGCGGCATCGCCTCAACCGTCGAAATCCAGTATTTCGGCCGCTCTGGCTTGATTTTCTCTTCGCCGGTGATCAGCGCCACATTGGCCGCCCCCACCTTCTCGGCCACCCGCTGATAGACCTCGCGGGCCAAAAGCCGCAACGGCAGGCCAATCATGCCGGAACCGCGCGCCAGCATCCGCTCGATGGCGAGATGGGTCTTGCCGGTATTGGTCGGCCCGAGCACCGCCGTGACACCGCGCGAGCGCGCCTGCGCGGGCAACGAGCGGCGGATGCGGGTGACGACCGGCGTTTGCACGCGCGGCTTCAGGGGACGCGGCACGCTCGGGGCGTCCTTCTCCCGCGCCGTTGTTTTATCTGTCACCGTCGCTTTGAGGCTGGCCACATATTCTGGAGGAAACAGGTGTTTCACAAACTGAAATCCGACTTCGTGTTTATCTCAGCCATCTCAAAAGCTGCTCTGTGTTTGGGGGCGCGTGCCGCGATAAACCATAATCGGCAGTTTACAGCAAATGGCGACGTAAGGCGCCATTTATCGGGTAAGTAACATGCCCAATTCACGGGGCTTCGGAGCTCCACCGCTCTGCCTCCAGCGCCGCCGGACCCACCACTGTTTTCACTGTGACACGGAGCGGGGCGACAAAAGCGGTGCCAGCGACCGGCGCGAGCCATGCCGAAATGTCTTTATTCGCCACCATATACTTGATGATACGCCGGTCCGGACGATGGCCCGCGAGTGGCGCATAGCGCACCTTGCACACTACAACCGGCCCTTTATAGCCCCCAATGTCGGCCTGCCGCGTCTCGGAATAGTGCATCTCAAGATTGGTGCGGGCACCGCCATCAAAAACCGCAATGGTGCGGTTGCAATCTTCCGGCGACAAGGTAGCAGCACGCCTTGGCATCAATACCGCGGAGAGTGGGTCAACCACGCCGCGCTTGTGCTCGGGGCCAACCGGCACCCGTCCCGGTTTGTCATCCATCGGCGGTTCCATACTGAGTGCCGTGATCACGCCGGAGGCCGTCTCAATCCTCACCGCTTTCTGGGAGGCACCAAGCCGCACCACTGCCTCAAACTGAGATTTCAAGATGCTGCCGCCCTTGAGCGCACCCGATGCCTTCGCGCCGCCCTTGCCGTCCGACACCATCCCTGCAACGCCGGAAACCTTGCCGTGGGCCTGCATGTCATAGCTGCGGTCGGATATGATCGTGCTGATTTCCAGCGTGCCCACCGGCAGGCCGAGCACGCTTGCCCCGTAAACCACCTTAAAGGACGCGGCATCAACCGGAGCGGCCGTCACCATCGCCGGAAAAAACGCGAAAATCATAAGCAAAGCGCGATGGGGCACCCGAGAAGTCCTTTCATGCGGCCTTTTTAACATAGGAAGCATTATCCCTTTTTGCGAGCCATCTGGCCTCGAAAGCGAATCTATGCCATTTGTTTGTGCGAACTTTCTTGACTGTGATCTGAATATTCCCTATACGCTGCCCTCTTCCAGGGACTTTATCCGTCCGGCCATCGTGTGTGCCCAATTTCTTCAGGGCCGCCGGGAGGCGACGGTGACACTTTAGAAACAGGATGTTAAGCCATGTCACGCCGTTGTGAATTGTCCGGCAAAGCCGTGCTGACCGGTCACCTCGTCAGCCACTCGAACCGCAAAACCAAGCGTCGGTTCCTGCCCAATCTTTGCAACGTCACGTTGCAGTCGGAAGCGCTTCAGCGTTCGGTGCGTCTGCGCGTCGCCGCGGCCTCGCTGCGCTCGGTCGAGCATCGCGGCGGTCTCGATGCATTCCTGATCAAGGCCCGCGAGGGTGAGCTGTCCCAGGGCGCTCGTCTCCTCAAGCGCGAAATCGAAAAGAAGCTCACTGCCGCCAGCTAATTGGCCTGAGCCTCGCATTCGTGTTATGAAAGGGCGGTGTTGCCGCCCTTTTTCTTTGTTCTTTTTTTGACAGACGCCATGACGATGCAAAACGCCGCCCCCACCATCCGCTTCCAGGAAATGTTCCTGGCCGTCGCCATAATGACGCTCGTCGTTCTGGCCTCGAATATCCTGGTGCAATATCCAATTCAGGCCATCGGTGGCGGCCATTGGGTCACGTGGGGCACCTTCAGCTACCCGATTGCCTTTCTGGTAAACGATCTGTCCAACCGCCGCTTCGGCCCGGCGGGCGCCCGGCGCGTGGTCTATGTGGGCTTCGTCGTCGCGGTAATTTTCTCGATCTTTGCAGCAACGCCGCGCATCGCTATCGCCTCGGGCTCGGCCTTTTTGTTCTCGCAACTGCTTGATATCGCCGTGTTCCAGAAGATGCGCCGCCGCGCCTGGTGGTTGCAGCCTTTCGTCGCCTCGCTGGTGGCTTCGGCGCTCGACACCGCAATTTTCTTCTCGTTTGCGTTCTATTGCGGCACGCTGTTCAGCACGTCTGAGACCATCGCCAGCATGCTCGGCCATATGGGCGTCGACGGCACATGCTTCGTCCTGCCGTGGACCCAGATCGCCCTTGCCGATTACGGTGTGAAGGTGTTGCTGGCGGTAATCGCCATTCTGCCCTACGGCGCGCTCATCACCTACGTCAAGCCGATCCGCCCCGAGGGCTGGTCGGCCTGATCAGGCTTTAACCCGACGTCGCATCGAGCGCATGGGCAAAGTTGTTGCCTGCTCTTCGAACAGTTCCGCTAACTTCTCCGTCATCACGCCGCCAAGCTCTTCCGCATCGACGATGGTGACGGCACGGCGGTAATAGCGGGCGACATCATGGCCGATGCCGATGGCAATCAGCTCAACCGGTGAGCGCAACTCCACATCTTCAATCACAGCACGCAGATGCTTTTCGAGATAATTGCCGGGATTGACCGACAGCGTTGAATCATCAACTGGCGCACCATCGGAAATCACCATGAGAATGCGGCGCTGCTCGGGCCGCGCCAGCAAGCGGCGGTGGGCCCAGTCGAGCGCCTCACCGTCGATATTTTCCTTGAGCAAGCCTTCGCGCATCATCAGGCCAAGGTTCTTGCGAGTCCGCCGCCACGGCGCATCCGCCGACTTGTAGATGATATGGCGCAAGTCATTGAGGCGACCAGGGTTGCCGGGCTTGCCGTCCGTCATCCACTTCTCGCGGGATTTGCCACCCTTCCACGTCTTGGTTGTGAAACCCAGAATTTCGACTTTGACGCCGCACCGTTCCAGCGTGCGCGCCAGAATATCGGCGCAGGTCGCCGCCACTGTGATCGGGCGACCGCGCATGGAGCCGGAATTGTCGATGAGCAGCGTCACCACCGTATCGCGGAAATTCGTGTCCTTCTCGCGCTTGAAGGTCAGTGCCTGAAACGGGTCAATGATGACGCGCGTCAGCCGTGCGGGGTCAAGCATGCCCTCTTCGATATCAAACTCCCAGGCGCGGTTCTGCTGGGCGAGCAAGCGGCGCTGCAAGCGGTTGGCCAGACGCCCAACCAGCCCTTGAAGGCTGGCGAGTTGCTTGTCGAGATAACCGCGCAGGCGCTCGAGTTCCTCCGGATCGCAAAGCTCCTCCGCCGCCACCGTTTCGTCGAATGTGGTGGTGAAAACGCGGTACTGAAGGTTCTGCGGATCATTGGGGCGGCTCGGCGGGGTCCATTTCTCACCGGCGGCATCATCGCCGTCGAGGTCCATATCCACGTCGCTCTCGCCCATTTCGGCATCGGCGCTGTCGGAAGTGCCGTCGCCATCGGAGCCTTCGGCCTCTTCCCGCGATTCCATATCGCCACGGGTCGAATCGGCTTCGGCCTCCTTGTCGCCGTCCTCGGCACTATCGTTCTCGCTGTCTTTGTCGGATTCATCCTCGCTCTTGCTGGCATCCTGCTCAAGCTGGTCGCCAATTTCGAGGCCGCGCAACACATCACGCACGAGGTGCGCATAATCCCGCTGCTTCTCAAGGGAGGTCGCCAACTCATCAAGTTGCTTGCCAACGCGCCCTTCAATTGCTTCCCGCCACACATCGACCCGAGCCTGTGCATAAGGGGGCGGGGGCTGTCCGGTGAGCCGTTCACGAACGATCAAGGCAAGTGCTTCATCAATCGGCACATCGTCCCGAGAGGTGACATTCTGGAGTTTGGGATTGCTGCTATACCGGCTTTCGAGCAGGGCTGTCAGGTTAGCAGCTGTCCCAACCAGTCGGCGCGTGCCCATCGCCTCGACCCGCGCTTGCTCCACGGCTTCGAAAATGAGCCGAGCCTGCGGATCGTTGGGTTCTAATTTTTTGTGCAGAGCGGTGTCGTGATAGGCCAGCCGCAAGGCCATGGCGTCCGCATGCCCACGCAGAATGGCGATATCGTCAACATCCATGTGGCGCGGCGGTTCGGGCAGCCGAGCCTGACCACCCGAGGAGCCCGTGACCGCGGTTTTTAACGATTTCCAAACCCAATTGATCAGCCCGGACAAGCCTCCCTTTTCTTCCATCACAGCCGCAGGCTCTACGGCAAAGCTGATTTCGAGATCCGGTTGCTGCGCCATTGTCCGTAGGCATGACGTCACGGCGCGTTTGAGCGGCTCAGATGGCGCTTCCGATTTACCCGTCACATTGTGATTGGGCTGGGACATGACAAACTTTCAAGGAAGCCGGGCGGCTTCTTACGACAGGGCGATGTTCGCGGCGGACTGGGGCAGTTCTTTGCCAAACGAGCGCTGATAGAACTCGGCAACCAATGCCTGCTCAAGATCGTCGCACTTGTTCAAGAACGTCAGGCGGAAGGCGAAGCCCACATCCTTGAAAATCGTCGCATTCTCGGCCCAGGTGATAACGGTGCGCGGCGACATAACAGTCGAGAGATCGCCGTTGATAAAGGCCGAGCGGGTCATGTCGGCCACCCGCACCATTTTGCCGATGGTTTCGCGGCCCTCCGGCGTCTGGAAATGCGACGCTTTGGACAGCACGATATCAACCTCGCGGTCATGGGCCAGATAATTGAGCGTCGTCACAATAGACCAACGGTCCATCTGACCCTGATTGATCTGCTGGGTGCCATGATAGAGGCCGGAAGTATCACCAAGCCCGACAGTGTTGGCGGTCGAAAACAACCGGAAACCGGGATGGGGGCGAATAACCCGCTTCTGATCGAGCAGGGTCAAGCGACCCGATTGCTCCAGCACACGCTGGATCACGAACATCACATCGGCACGACCGGCGTCATATTCGTCGAAAACCAGAGCGATGTTGTTCTGCAAGGCCCACGGCAACATACCGTCTTTAAATTCGGTGATCTGCTGGCCATTCTGCAAAACGATGGCGTCTTTGCCGACGAGATCAATACGCGAGACGTGGCTATCCAGGTTGATGCGCACACACGGCCAGTTAAGGCGGGCGGCGACCTGCTCGATATGGGTTGATTTTCCGGTGCCGTGGTAGCCGGTGACCATTACGCGCCGGTTGAACGCAAAACCTGCGAGAATGGCAAGCGTGGTTTCACGGTCAAAAATATAATCGGGGTCGAGGTCGGGCACATGCTCGGAGGGCTCGGAATAGGCGGGCACAGTCATGTCGCTGTCGATGCCGAAAACCTCTCGTGCCGAGACGGTGATATTCGGCAGCCCAGCGATTTCGGTTCCTTTAGACATCAAACAAGCCCTCTCTTGTTGTAACCCATGGCATTTCACTCATAGCGCGCGAAAACACCATCCGCAATTTTGCTGATTCACGCCCGAACCATTTTTCTGCTCAGCATTTTCCAGCTGTCCTGAGAATGTCATGCGCCCGAATAATGTCGCGCAGGCGCTCCTCGAACGAACGGTCGCCGCCATGGGCGTCCGGGTGGAAGCGTTTCACCAGTTGTTTGTACTGCGCCTTGATGGCGGCATTATCGGCGGTCTCATCGAGGCCCAGTACATCCAGTGCCTTGCGCACCGGCGCGGTTAATTTCGGTTTGCGCGGCTCCGGAGCAGCCTTGGCGCGAGGGCCTTTGAGGTTTTCACCGCGGACGATATTGAGCGGATCGAAATAGGCCCAGTCGCGCGCCGGGTTATAGTCGTCTGCCCCAGCCTTCTGATTCTTGCGAACGCCCATTTCCCAGGTCGGGCGATGGCCGACTATGGATTCTTTCTGGTAGGCCTGAACCGCCGCATCCGTCATGCCGTCGAAGTAGTTGTAGGAGGCATTATAGGCACGGACATGGTCCACGCAGAACTTCCAGTATTGGCCTTCGTTTCCACGGCCTTTCGGCGCGCGAAAGCGCCCGGGTGCGGTACAGCCGGGATGTTCACAGCCTGGTTCGGCGGTTTCCTGGCGCGCGGCCTTTCGAGCCGGCTTGATCCGGATACGGTCGAATATGGGAGAATTAAAATTCATAACCTTGCAATTATGCGCGTTTGAGGCCCCCTAACTCAAGGGAAATCTCTGCTACATGGCGCTTTTTCGCCAACCCTGGCTGGATCAGAGCACAAAAAGCGCCTATTCCTGCGGCTCCCGACACTTGGCAGAGGATCCACCGATGACCGAACGGAACACCGCCACCCGCAAAAACTGGATCGAGCAGCAACTGACGACCACCCTTGCGCCGTCGCGGCTCACAGTCAGTGATGATTCGCACCGCCATGAAGGCCATGCCGGATGGCGCGAAGGTGGCGAAACCCATTACAGCATTGATATCGTCTCAGCCCGATTCGTCGGCAAGAGCCGGGTCGAACGCCACCGCCTCGTCAATGATGCCCTCGCCGAAGCCTTCGGTTCCGGGCTGCACGCACTCGCCATCCGTGCCCGTGCCCCCGACGAAGAGTGAGCCTCGCCTTGCTGCTGCCACGGTGCTACCTGACAATAGTATTACGTTTCGCTCTAGGCATCGAAAAGCCGGAGCGATAACATCGCGCCGCAAATGGACAATTGAGAGCGAATGACGGTTCTGCGAGAACCCGTTCGCTGATAAACGGAGCCCCGGCGGGCACCCTTCCGCCGCTCTACGAAAGATCTGGTATGCTTCAGCTTGCCCCTCGCCTCTTTGGCTGCACCACTGCTTTATTCTGCTCGGCCCTGATGATGGCCGGTGCGGCACTCACACCGCGTGTGGCCGAGGCCAATCCGGTATTGGTGGTTGAGGTGGAAAGCGGCAAGGTACTGTTTTCCGAGCAGGCAAACGATGCGTGGTATCCCGCATCCGTCACAAAACTGATGACCGCCTATGTGGCATTGCAGGCCGTGCATAGCGGCAAAATTCGCATGGACAGTCTGCTGACGGTGTCGGCGCGCTCGGCATCTTTGCCGCCGTCGAAGGTAGGGCTGAAGCCGGGGAATCAGATCCGCCTCGATAACGCGCTCAAGATTATCATGGTCAAATCGGCCAACGATGTTGCCAACACCATCGCCGAAGGCATCAGCGGCTCTACCGAAAAATTCGCAGCCGCCATGAACAGTGAGGCCGCAAGCCTTGGCATGACGAGCAGCCATTTCGTCAATCCGCACGGGCTGTTCAATGAGCAGCACCAGAGTTCGGCTCGCGACATGGCGGTTCTTGGTCGCGCGATCTTGCTGGACTTTCCCGAATACGCGGACCTGTTCGGCATTGGCGCCATCCAGCTCGGACGGCGCGTCATGTATAACACCAATGGTCTTGTGGGGCGCTATCGTGGCATCACCGGAATGAAAACCGGCTTTATCTGCGCCTCGGGCTTCAATGTCGTCGCCTCCGCCGAGCGCGGCGGCAAACGACTGCTGCTGGTCATTCTCGGTGCGGGCTCCGCCACTGAACGGACGCTGCTTGCTTCGTCGATGCTCGACAAGGGCTTTTCATCGCTCGGACTGTTCAGCCAGACGCTGGATTCGCTGCCTGCTGCCTCTGCCTCGACACCGCCCAATCTACGCGCGCAGGTCTGCAACAAAAACGGCGCGCTTTCCGAAGACGAAGATGGGGCCATCTCAGCCTCAGCAGGTGGTAATTCCGACAGCGGCCTCGCCAATTTCTTCGGCTCTGGCGCTTTGGCCTACGCCGATTCCGGCAGCGGCAAGATGGCACTCGGACCGCGCGCCCATGCGGTGCCGGAACTCGTCTGGCTCGGTGCCATCGCCCCGGCGAGCCGTGAGCAGGCGGCAGCGGACGACGCACCCAAGGCCAAGCCGATGAAAGGTAAGGGCAAGGGCAAAGTCGCGCTTGCTGTCCCGCCAAAGACGCCTGTGAAGCCCAAGTCAACCGTCTCCAAACCCGCGACTTTCGCTAAGCCCGCCGCCCCACCCGCACGGCCCAAAACGCCTGTGGCCAACGGGAAGCAAAAGCCGAAACAGGCCGCGCAATAAGTAAACCAGTAAGGACGGGCGACTTTTTCAATCCCCCGTCCTTGTCTCTTACCACCCCAAAATTGACCCGCCGATCTTCGGCTTCGCCAGCTGGTGCCCCATGTCTGCTTCCGCCCCCGGACCTCTTCCACCGATTCCGCTGACCGTTCTCACCGGCTTCCTCGGCGCAGGCAAAACCACGCTGCTCAATCAGTTGCTGCATGATCCGGCGCTGGCCGACACCGTCGTCATCATGAATGAATTTGGCGAAATAGGCCTCGACCACCTTCTGGTCGAGACGGTGGATGAAGGCATGGTGCTGTTGTCGGCGGGTTGCCTGTGCTGCACCGTGCGCGGAGACCTCATTCACACGCTCGAAGACCTGCTGCGCAAGCGCGACAACAACCGCATCCCACCCTTCAAAAGAGTGATCATCGAAACAACCGGCCTCGCCGACCCGGCTCCGATTCTCCACGCGGTGCTGTATCACCCCTATCTGTCGCTGCGTTACGCAGTGGCGGAGGTCATCACGGTGATCGATGCGGTCAATGGCATGGCGAGCCTCGACACCCATGCCGAAGCCTTGCGCCAGGCCGCGATCGCGGACCGATTGGTGCTGACCAAGACCGATCTCGCAACAGATGCCGCATCACTTGACGCCCTGCGCGCCCGCCTCACAATGCTCAACCCTGCCGCCCGGATCATCACGGCGACCGATGGTCAGGCGAAAATCGCCGATATCATCGGCAACGGGCTGTTTGACACCGCTGGCAAAATTGCCGATGTGGAGCATTGGCTGCAGGCCGAAGCGGTGGCTGAAGCCGAGCATGGGCACCATCATCACGATAATGACCACCATCATGGTCATGTGCATCACCACCATGACGTCAACCGGCACGATGCCCATATCCGCGCCTTTTGCCTCACCAGTGATGCACCGATCCGCCGGGCTTCCTTCGACATGTTCCTTGATCTTTTGCGCGCGACGCAGGGGCCGAACCTCTTGCGCGTCAAGGGTATCGTCGCGCTGGCCGAGCAGCCGGACAAGCCGGTGGTCATCCACGGCGTTCAGCATGTGATCCATGTGCCCGCCATCCTGGAAAAATGGCCGAGCGCTGATCGGCGCAGCCGTCTGGTCTTCATCGTCAAAGATATCGAGCGCCCGGTGATTGAGGGGTTATGGAAAGCCTTTTTGGGCGTTCCCGAAATCGACCGGCCCGATGCGGCAGCGCTCAGCGATAACCCGCTGTCGTTGCGCCGCTGAGTCACACGCATCATGGAATTTCTGCCGCAACTCCTGACACTCGCCTCCGTCCTGCTCATCGCCTGCATCAGTCCGGGGCCGGATTTCATCGCCGTGACTTCGCACGCACTGGCGAGCCGCAAAACCGGCATCGGCGTTGCGCTCGGCGTTGGTTGTGGCTGCCTGTTATGGGCCATGCTGGCGGTGTTCGGGCTGGGCTTGATGCTGACGCAGATTTCCTGGCTCTATCAGGCGGTGCGGTATTTCGGAGCCGCCTATCTCGTTTATCTCGGCATTCTCATGCTGCTGAGCCTGCGGCGCAAAAGCGCCGATCCGGTGATTGCCCGCAGCACCGCCGTTTCTTTTCCGCAGGCGGTGCGGCGCGGGCTGATGGTTAATCTCACCAACCCGAAATCCGTTGCCTTCTTCGGCAGCCTGTTCGTCACCATCCTGCCGCAACACGCGCCGTTGTGGGTTTATGCCGCCACGCTGACCATTGTCTGGGTGGTTGCCGCCGGATGGTTCTGCATATTGGCAAGTCTGTTCTCAATGGGGCGTATCCGCGCCCTCTATCTCAGATTGCGGCGTCCGTTTGATGCGGTGATGGGCGGACTTCTGGTGGGCATCGGCGCACGTCTCGCGCTTGATCGCTGACTTTCCTTTCCGAGCATTTGGTATAGGTTGCGAAAGCAACGCATTATGGTTTCTCTCTTCGGGCTGCTTTCGGTGGAGATTTCCCAGCTATGGACCAAGTCGCCTTCCCGGTATTCGAAGCTCCCTATGCGCCCGATGATGTGATGCTTGTCCGGGCGCTGCTGGCCGAGGCTGGGCACGCACCGGAAAGCACACCCGAAGCACAGGCCCGTATCCGGGAGCGCGCCGAGAAGCTGGTTGGCGCCATCCGCGACCACGCCCCGAAGATCGGCGGCATTGAAGAACTGTTGCGCGAATATTCGCTATCGACCCGTGAGGGTCTCGCACTGATGGTGCTGGCCGAGGCGCTGTTGCGCGTGCCCGACGCCGATACCGCCAACCGCCTGATTGAAGACAAGCTCGGCCAAGGCAATTTCGGCGGTCACGAGGTGCAATCCGACACCTTGCTGATGGCGGCCTCGACCTGGATGCTGGGACTAACGGCAAAGATCGTCCAGCCGTTCGAAACGCCGGAAGGGATTTTGAGGCAGTTGACGAAACGGCTCGGAATGCCAGCGATCCGTACCGCCGCCCGCCAGGCCATGAAAATCATGGGCAATCACTTCGTCTATGGCCAGACCATAGAGGACGCACTGAAGCGCAGCCACGGCACCGAGGAGCGCGCCTTTCGCCATTCCTTCGACATGCTGGGCGAAGGTGCACGCACCGCCGAGGATGCCCAGCACTATTTCGCCGCTTATGCCGCCGCCATCGAAGCCATTGCCCGTGACGTTGCCGCACCCACAACCATAAGCGACGGCGCCCGGCCCGGTATTTCAGTGAAGCTGTCGGGACTGCACCCGCGTTATGAGGCAATCTGCGAAGAGCGCATCATGGCCGAGCTTCTGCCGGGCGTCATCGCGCTGGCAAAGCTCGCCCGCAAGCATGACCTGGCTTTCACCATCGACGCCGAAGAGGCCGACCGCCTCGAACTCTCCCTCGACCTCATCGCCCGCGTGATGGCGGACCCGGCACTGCACGGCGGATGGCGCGGCTTCGGCATTGCGGTTCAGGCCTACCAGAAACGCGCCGGGCAAGTCATTGATTTCATGGCGGAGCTTGCCGAGCGTCACGCCATGCCAATCACCATCCGCCTGGTCAAAGGGGCGTATTGGGATAGCGAGATCAAGCGCGCCCAGGAACGGGGCTTGCGCGATTACCCCGTGTTCACCCGCAAGGCAGCAACCGACCTCAATTATCTGCATTGCGCCCGCAAGCTCCTCGACTTGCGGCCCCATATCTACCCGCAATTCGCCACCCACAACGCGCTGACGGTCGCGGCCATCATCGAGATGGCCGGAGGCGTCGAAGGGTACGAATTTCAGCGGCTGCATGGCATGGGAGATGCGCTCTTTAAAAGCCTGCGAACCGAGGCGCCCGCGCTTGCCTGCCGCACCTATGCCCCGGTCGGGCCGCACCGCGACCTCCTGGCCTATCTGGTGCGCCGCATTCTGGAAAACGGTGCCAATACCTCGTTTGTGTCCCGCGTCGCCGACCGCAGTCTGTCGGTGGATAAGCTGCTGACACCGCCTGCCAGCTCCTTGAGCCGAAGCGAAAACGCCCGCCATCCCAAATTGCCCCGCCCGCGCGATTTGTTCGGTGCAGGGCGCATTAATTCGCAAGGTTATGAACTGGGCAGCAGGGCGCGGCGCGACACCCTGCGCAGCCAACTGGATAATGGTGCCGCCGGAAGTTATCGCGCCGTCTCGCTGATCAACGGGCAGGAAAGCACCACCGGCAAAGCCCGCCTCGCCATCAGCCCGGTGGATGGGCAAATATTCGCCGGTGAGATTATCGACGGCACAGTCGATGACGCCCGCGCAGCAATCGCCGCCGCGCGCAAAGGGCATCTGGCCTGGGCTCAAAAACTGGTTGAACGACGGGCCGCCATTCTCGATCAAATTGCGGCACTGCTCGAAGAACGGCAATCGCGTTTTCTGCATCTTTTACAGGTTGAGGCTGGCAAAACCATCGGTGACGCCATCGCTGAACTGCGCGAAGCCGTGGACTTCCTGCGCTATTACGCCGTTGAAGCCCGCGAAAAGCTCATCATCCCTCAGACCATGCCCGGCCCAACCGGCGAGTCCAACCGGGTGATTCTGCGTTCACGCGGTGTGTTCGTGGCAATTTCACCGTGGAATTTCCCGCTTGCCATTTTCACCGGGCAGATTGCTGCCGCGCTGGTCGCCGGGAATGCCGTAGTGGCAAAGCCCGCCGAACAGACACCCCTGATTGCCGCCGAGATGGTGCGTCTGATGCATGAGGCGGGGGTGCTCACCACCGCGCTTCATCTCGTCATTGGCGATGGCGAAATTGGCGCGGCACTTGTCGCTGAACAGGGGCTCGATGGTGTGGCCTTCACCGGCTCGGTCGCGGTTTCGCGCCAGATCAACCGGACACTGGCAGCAAAGGACGGACCGATTGTGCCGTTCATCGCCGAAACCGGCGGCGTCAATGCCATGATTGTTGACGCGACGGCGCTGCCCGAACAGGTCGCCGACGACGTCATCACCTCCGCCTTCCGCTCGGCGGGGCAACGCTGCTCGGCCTTGCGCCTTCTATGCGTGCAGGAGGATATCGCGGATCGGGTCATTGAGCTCATCATCGGTGCAGCACGGGAATTACCCATTGGCGACCCGCGCGATTTTGCGACAGCGATTGGCCCCGTCATCGACGGCGCGGCCAAAACAATGCTCGCCGATTACATTGCGGCACCGCCCGGAAAAATACTTTATGCCGGGTCCGCCCCCGCGCGCGGTTTCTATATCGGCCCCCATATCATCGCATTGAACCGCGTGAGCGACCTCGACCGTGAGGTGTTCGGCCCCATTCTTCATGTGGTTCGCTATCGCAGCGAAGACCTCGACGCCGTACTCATCGACATTGCAAAGAGCGGTTACGGGCTGACGCTCGGCATCCATTCCCGCATCGATTCCTTTGCGGTGAAAGTGGTTCGTCGGCTGCCGGTGGGGAATGTCTATGTTAACCGCAACATGATCGGCGCGGTGGTCGGCAGCCAGCCCTTTGGCGGCAATGGCCTCTCCGGCACCGGGCCGAAAGCAGGCGGTCCGCATTATCTTACCCGCTTTGCCATTGAACAGACGCTGAGCATCAACACGGCAGCGGCAGGTGGTAACGCGGCGCTGATCGCGCTGGAAGATATCGAAGAGTGACAGCAGCGCGGGTTGTTTTTCAGTATATATGCGCAGTGCTGTGTTATCCGGCATTCGCCAATAGCATTGCGATAATGCTTGCCGCATTTCAACTTGCGCTGCGGCGCGAACGGCGCTATAGACCTTTCATCATCTCAGGTTGCAGTTGAGCTGCGGTTTGTAGAGTGGGTCCCCCGGTCCCGCTCTTTTTTATTACCTACAGCCGACCTGGGCATCGGGAAGGGCCTATGACAGCGACAGCACAGGCAAAGCGATTTTTTCAAGAAACAGGCGCGGCAGCGCGGGTTGCGGCTATTATCGAACCTGCCATCGAAGACCTCGGTTATCGGCTGGTGCGCGTCAAAGTGACGGCCACCAATGGCTGCACCGTGCAAATTATGGCGGAACGGCCAGACGGCACCATGACGGTCGACCAGTGCGAGGAAATCTCCAAGACCATCTCGCCGCTTCTCGACGTGGAAGACCCGATCTCCACCGCCTATTACCTCGAAGTGTCTTCGCCGGGCATTGACCGCCCGCTGGTCAGGCCGGAGGATTTTGACCGCTGGACCGGGCACGACGCCAAGATCGAACTGGAATTGCCCATGGATGGCCGCAAGCGCTTCCGTGGTTTTGTTCGTGGCGTCGATAACGATGCGGCGATTATCGAACTGCCGGATGCTCCGGCGGATCAGGACAAGATGGTGGCGATTGCCTTCACCTCGATTCGTGAGGCACATCTCGTGCTGACCGATGAGCTTGTCCGCGAATCGCTGCGGCGCGGCACCGCCCCGCCCCAGGTCGAGGCCGACGATCTCGTCGAGACGACGCCTGCGCCAGACACCGAGACCGAACACTGAATTTGCGGCTTCACCGCACCGTATTTTAAAAGCTTGGACCAATAGGGAGTATTCCGATGGCCATCAGTGCCAACAGGCTTGAACTCTTGCAGATCGCCGATGCGGTCGCCCGTGAGAAGAACATCGACCGCCAGATCGTGCTCGATGCGATGGCCGACGCCATCGCCAAGGCCGCACGTTCGCGTTATGGCGCCGAAACCGATATTCACGCCGAGATTCATCCCAAAACCGGCGAACTGAAACTCGCCCGCCATCTGGCCGTGGTTGAGGTTGTCGAGAACGACGCGCGCGAAGTCACACTGGAAGACGCCCGCCGCCGCAATGCGGCTGCGCAAATCGGCGACGCCCTGTCCGAAACCCTCCCGCCCTTCGATTTCGGCCGCATTGCGGCGCAGTCGGCCAAGCAGGTCATCGTGCAAAAAGTGCGCGACGCCGAGCGTGACCGTCAGTTCGTGGAATTCAAGGATCGCGTTGGCGAGATCATCAACGGTGCCGTCAAGCGCGTCGAATACGGCAACGTCATTGTCGATCTTGGCCGTGGCGAAGCGGTTATCCGCCGTGACGAACTTATTCCGCGCGAAACCTTCCGCCCCGGCGACCGGGTTCGTGCTTATCTGTTTGACGTGCGCCGCGAAGTGCGCGGACCGCAGATTTTCCTGTCGCGTACCCATCCCCAGTTCATGGCAAAGCTGTTTGCCGCTGAAGTGCCGGAAATCTATGATGGCATTGTTGAGCTCAAGGCGGTCGCCCGCGACCCCGGCTCACGCGCCAAGATTGCTGTGACCTCGCGTGACAGCTCCATTGATCCGGTCGGTGCCTGCGTCGGTATGCGTGGTTCGCGCGTCCAGGCCGTGGTGCAGGAGCTTCAGGGCGAAAAGATCGACATCATTCCGTGGTCGGTCGATGATGCCACTTTCATTGTTAATGCACTGCAGCCGGCCGAAGTGGTCAAGGTGGTGCTTGATGAAGATTCAGAGCGCATTGAGGTTGTGGTGCCCGACGAGCAACTGTCGCTCGCCATCGGTCGTCGCGGCCAGAACGTGCGTCTTGCTTCACAGCTCACCGGCTGGGATATCGACATTCTCACCGAAGCTGAAGAATCAGAGCGCCGCCAGAAGGAATTCGCCGAGCGCACCGAGCTGTTCATGAACGCCCTCAATGTCGACGAGGTCGTGGGCCAGTTGCTGGCATCTGAAGGCTTCCGTACGGTGGAAGAACTTGCCTATGTCGATCCGACGGAACTGACCTCGATCGAGGGCTTTGACGCCGATATGGCCAACGAGATCCAGACCCGTGCCGCCGAGCACCTCGCTGAGGCCGAAGCGGCCCACGAAGCCCGTCGCCAGGAACTCGGCGTGGCCGATGACCTGCGCGAAATCGACGGCATCACCACTGCCATGTTGGTGGCCCTCGGTGAAAACGACGTCAAGAATGTCGAAGATCTTGCTGGCTGCGCCACCGACGACCTGACCGGTTGGACCGAAGGCAAGGGCCCTGAAGCCAAGCATTTTGACGGCGCCCTCGAAAAGTTCGGCGTCTCCAAGGTCCAGGCGGAACAGATGATCATGATTGCCCGCGTCAAGGCCGGGTGGATTGAAGCCCTGCCGGAAGCGGAACCCGAGGAAGAAGTCTCGGACGAAGCGGCCGAAGGCTGATGTGACACAATGACCGGGCGGCCAAGCCGCCCGGATCACCACAAACCGGCTCCTGCGCGGGCTTAATGCTGGCGCAACGAATTGGTTTAATGGTAGAAGGAAGCAGGAAACGGTTGTGACGGGTAGCGACAAGAGAGCCGGAGCCGAGGAACGGATGTGCATCGTCTCCCGTGCGGTTTTACCGCCGGAAGCTCTGATTCGCTTCGTTCTTGCGCCAGATGGTTCGGTTGTTGCCGACCTCAAGCGTAAACTGCCGGGGCGTGGCGTTTGGGTCACGGCCAGCAAGCAGATGGTGCGCGAAGCCGTCCGCAAGCGATTGTTTTCCAAAGCCTTCAAGGAAGACGCCAAAGTGGCTGATGCCCTGGAGGAAGATGTTGATGAGATGCTGCGTCAGGCCCTGCGCCAGGCGGTAGCCCTCGCCAACAAAGCCGGTTGCGCCGTGAATGGATTTGCCAAAGTTGAGGCGGCCATCGGCGAGCGTAACATTGCGGCGCTGATCCATGCGCAGGAAGCTGCGCAGGATGGTTGTCGCAAGGTGTCGCAAGTGCTCTTCCGAGTTTACGGCGATGCGGCTTCGACCATTCCAGTCGTCGATTTCTTGACCGGCGATGAATTGAATTTGGCATTAGGCCGTTCACATGTGATACATGCAGCGCTTCTTGCAGGCGCCGGCAGTGACGGCTTTGTGAAATGTTGGCGACGTTACCGCGATTATCGTGGCGACGTTGCCGGAAACGACCTTTCCCCAATGGGAGAGGTCGGTGGGACAGATTGAACCCCAGGACCTGAGCTGAATGACTGATACGAAAAACCCGGACGACAAGACCCTGCACGTGTCGCCCAAGACGCTGACCCTGAAGCGCCCCGCCGAACAAGGCATGGTGCGGCAGAGCTTCTCCCATGGCCGTTCAAAAGCGGTTGTGGTCGAGACAAAGAAGCGTCGTGTCGTCGGTCCGGGAAGCGCCCCTGGCGCAACCGTCCAGAAGGATACGCCTGCCGCTGCTCCGCAGCATGGGGAGGCCCGCAAGCCGCTGCCTCCGCGGCGTGGCACAGCATTGCACGATCTATCCGACCATGAGCGCGACGCCCGTCTCGCAGCTCTTGCTGGTGCCCAGCGCCAGGAAGAAGAGGGTCGCCGGATCCTCGCTGAAGAGCAGGCTCGACAGGACGCACTGAACGCGGAACAACGCCGCGTTGAAGAAGAAGCGCGACGCCAGGAAGAGGCCGCAGCTCAAGCTGCCGCCGCAGCAGCGAAAGCCGCCGAGGCACCGGTTCAGGCCGAGACGCCCGCACAGCCCGCCGCACCCGTTGTGACCGCGCCAGCGCCCGCACCAGTGGTTGCCCCGACCCCTGTTCCCACGGCAACGATCGTCAAGAAGCCCGCACCCGTTCCCGGGCCGTCCACAGTCACCCAATCTGCCGAACTCATCCGCCGTCCGCGCGATGAGCGTAAGCCGCAGAGCCTCAATCACCTTGCCCGCCCGGCGCCGGTGGTGAAAGAGCCTGAGCCCGCGAAGCCCGCAGCAAAACCCGCTGCCACCGAGACCAAGCGTCCGATATCGCCACGTCCCACAACCGCCCGTGCGGCAGCTCCGGCTGAAGAGGACGATAACGCTCGCAAGGGCGGCGGTCGTTCGCCCGGCGGCAAGGTCGTTATACCGCCCAAGACGCCAAAGACCCCGGGCGATGATCGTCGTCGCGGTCGTCTCACCGTTACCAACGCTTTTGCCGAAGGCGAAGAGCGCACACGTTCCGTCGCCGCTTTCCGCCGCCGCATGCAGCGCCTCACCGGCAAGGGCATGTCGCAGGAGCCGAAGGAAAAGATTTCGCGTGAAGTCATCGTTCCTGAAACCATTACCATTCAGGAACTGGCCAACCGCATGGCCGAACGCGCCGTCGACGTCATCAAGTTCCTGATGAAGCAAGGCGAAATGCACAAGATCACCGACGTGATCGATGCCGATACCGCCCAGCTCGTTGCCGAGGAACTCGGCCACACCGTGAGGCGCGTTGCTGAATCGGACGTGGAAGAAGGTCTGTTCGACGTTGCCGACATCGACGATGGCGTGCTCACGCCGCGTTCGCCAGTCATCACCATCATGGGCCATGTCGATCACGGCAAGACCTCGCTACTCGACGCCATCCGCAAGACACACGTGGTCTCGGGCGAAGCCGGCGGCATCACCCAGCATATTGGTGCCTATCAGGTCACGTCGCCGCTCGGTGGCAAGGTAACCTTCATCGACACCCCCGGCCACGCCGCCTTCACCCAGATGCGTGCCCGTGGTGCCGATGTCACAGATATCGTCGTGCTGGTGGTGGCTGCCGATGACGGCGTCATGCCACAGACCATCGAAGCCATCAGCCATGCCAAGGCCGCCGGTGTGCCGCTCATCGTCGCCATCAACAAGGTCGATAAGCCCGGCGCCAAGCCCGAGCGCGTGCGCACTGAGCTCCTGAACCACGAAGTGGTGGTCGAATCCATGGGTGGTGACACCCTCGAATTCGAAGTCTCCGCCAAGACCGGCCAGGGACTTGATATCCTGCTCGAAGGTTTGACGCTTCAGGCGGAAATTCTCCAGCTCAAGACCAACGCAAACCGCGCCGCCGAAGGCTCGGTCATCGAAGCAAAGCTCGATCGTGGTCGTGGCCCGGTTGCCACGGTTCTTGTTCAGCGCGGGACGCTCCGCACAGGCGATATCGCGGTTGCGGGTTCCGAATGGGGTCGCGTCCGCGCGCTCATCAACGACAAGGGCGAACAGGTCAAGGAAGCCGGTCCGTCAGTTCCGGTGGAAATTCTAGGCTTCAACGGTACACCCGAAGCTGGCGACCGCGTTGCGGTGGTCGAATCGGAAGCCCGTGCCCGCGAAATTACCGAATATCGTACCCGCCAGCGGCGCGACCGCCAGGCCGCGCGCATGTCCTCCGCAGGCCGCTCGCTGCTCGATATGATGCGCGAAGCCAAGGAAGGCGCAGGCCGCAAGGAATTCACGCTGCTCATCAAGGGCGACGTGCAGGGTTCGGTTGAAGCCATCGACTCAGCACTCCAGAAAGTCGGAAATGATGAAGTCTCCGCCCGCATCCTCCATGCGGCGGTTGGCGGCATCACCGAATCCGATGTCACTCTGGCTGAAGCATCCGGGGCAATCATCCTCGGTTTCAACGTGCGCGCCCATAAGGAAGCCCGTGAAGCTGCCGTGCGCGCTGGTGTCGAGATCCGCTACTACAACATCATTTACGACCTCGTGGATGATGTGAAGGCGGCGATGTCTGGTCTTCTGGCCCCCACATTGCGCGAAGAGCGGCTCGGCGAAGCCCAGGTGCTCGAAGTGTTCAACGTGTCCAAGGTCGGCAAGATTGCCGGTTGTCGCGTGCTCGACGGTGTCGTGCAGCGCGGTGCCCATGTCCGCCTCATCCGCGACAGCGTGGTCATCCACGAAGGCAAGCTCTCGCAGCTCAAGCGCTTCAAGGACGATGCCCGCGAGGTCACCAGCGGCCAGGATTGCGGTATGTCGTTCGAGAACTACCAGGATATGCGCCAGGGCGATCTCATCGAGTGCTACCGCGTTGAGGAAGTGAAGCGGTCGCTATAATAGCGACCGTTTGACACGCGATAAATTCGGGGTGCGGATATGAGCGAGTCAACGCCGAAACGCGTTTGCGACGCGTATGATTTCACCGATTATCATGCCTTGAGCAAAGCGGTCGCAGGCTATCCGCGCGTATGCCCCCGCAACAACATGTAGGGTTATAGGGGCATATTCCCCACGTGGGCTTTCGCCTCTAACCCCGATTTTGCCGCCATTACCTTCGCCAAGGAAAGAGTTCATGGCCAAACGTCCTGAATTAAAAGGTCCAACACAGCGCCAACAGCGCGTGGCCGAACTTATCCGCCATGCGCTGGCTGAAATTCTCGCGCGCGGCGAGGTGCATGATGAGGTGTTGCAAGGGCATGTGATCACCGTGCCGGAAGTGCGTATGTCGCCCGACCTCAAGCTCGCCACCTGTTATGTGATGCCGCTTGGCGGCAAGGATGAAGACGCCGTGCGCAAAGCACTGGCCCGTCATAAAAATTACCTGCGCCATGAGATCGCCACGCGCGTCAATCTCAAATACGCGCCGGACCTGCGCTTCATGCGCGACGAAACATTCGACGAAGCCGACCGGATCACCAAACTGCTGCGCACGGAATCCGTGCAGCGCGACCTGGTGAAGCCCGTGAAAGACACCGAAGAATAAACCGACCGAAGCGACGGACTTATGACCGAGAACAGCGAAAAACCGGCCCGCAAAGCCCAGCCCCCCAAGCGGCCAAAATTCGACATCCACGGCTGGGTGATCCTCGACAAAGGTGTCGGGCTCACCTCGACGCGCGCCGTTTCCATGGTCAAACATCTGTTCTCCGCCAAAAAGGCGGGCCATGCTGGTACGCTTGATCCGCTCGCCTCCGGCATTTTGCCGATCGCGCTGGGCGAGGCCACCAAAACCGTGCCTTACGTGATGGAAAGCCGCAAATCCTACGTCTTCACCGTGGAATGGGGCTCGGAAACCACCACCGATGACACCGAAGGCGAGGTGACGCAGCGTTCCGACAAGGTGCCAAGTCGCGCCGAAGTCGAGGCGTTGCTGCCGCGCTTCACCGGCACGATTTCACAGGTGCCCCCGCAATTTTCCGCCATCAAGGTGCAGGGCGAACGGGCCTACGACATCGCCCGCAGCGGCGAGGAAGTCGAACTGCAAGCCCGTGAGGTCGAAATTGAGCGGCTCGTCGTTATCTCCCATGACGGCAATCGCAGCGTGATTACCGCCGATTGTGGAAAGGGCACCTATGTGCGCTCCATTGCCCGCGATCTGGGCCGTGAACTTGGCTGTTTCGGCCATGTCGCGGCACTACGCCGCACCCGCGTCGGCCACTTCACCGAAGAAAACGCCATCACCATCGACGAACTCGAAACCGACCCCGGTGCCTTACGCCCAGTGGAGCTGGGCCTCGGCGAGTTGCCCGAAGTGATCGTCACCCGCGACGCCGCCGCCCGCCTGATGCGCGGCCAATCCACCATCCTGCGCGGCCGCGACGCCCCGCTCGAAGGCAAGCTCTACGCCACCTGCGACGGTACGCTGGTTGCGGTGGGTGAAGTGCAGCGCGGCGAATTTGTCCCGCACCGGGTGTTTAATCTGGGGGCGTGATCGAAGGCACATAATGGGTTCAACTGACCCGGACGACCCTTCAAAAAGCGAAACAAACGCCCTATGCTGCTCGGCAACAAGGAGTCGGCATCTCATCCTTTTGCCGACAGCACAGGGACCCGACCATGAAATTCTCCTACTACAACCCCACCCGCATTCTGTTCGGCAATGGCCAGATCACCGAGATCGCCAAACTTATTCCTGCTGGCAAAAAGGTGCTGGTCACCTATGGCGGCGGTTCGATCAAGAAGAACGGTGTGTTCGATCAGGTGAAGGAAGCGCTCAAGGCTTTCGAGTGGTTCGAGTTTTCCGGCATTGAGCCCAACCCCACCGTTGAGACGCTTGACCGGGCGGTCGCGCTTGCCAAGGAGAAGAAGGTTGACTTCGTTCTCGCGGTCGGCGGCGGGTCCGTGATTGACGGCTCGAAATACATCGCGGCTGCCGCCCTTTATGACGGCAATGGCTGGGATATTCTGGAAAAGAAATATGTGGTGGCAAAGGCGCTGCCGCTTGGTGCCGTGCTGACATTGCCCGCCACCGCCTCCGAGGCTAACCCCACGGCGGTGATCTCAAAGAAGGCAACCGCCGCAAAGCTCGCTTTCAACTCACCCCATTGCTACCCGGTTTTCGCGATCATGGACCCGGAAGTTATGGCAACTCTGCCGGAGCGCCAGATTGCCAATGGTCTGGTCGACAGCTTCATCCATGTGTGTGAGCAATATGTCACCCGGCCCGTCGGCGCGATGGTACAGGATGGCTATTGCGAAGCCCTGCTGAAAACCCTCAAAAACCTGATCGAGCATTACGACCAGCACAATGAACCCGCGTGGCGCGAAAACCTGATGTGGGCTGCCAATCAGGCGCTCAACGGGTTGATCGGTCTCGGTGTGCCGGGCGACTGGGGCACCCACCGCATCGGCCATGAACTCACCGCCATGTTCGGCATTGATCACGCCCGCACTCTCACCATCGTGCAGCCGGCGCTGTTCCGTGAAATGATGCATGAGAAGGCGGCAAAGCTCGAACAGATGGGCCGCAATGTCTTCGGCCTGCCGGAGAGCGCAGACCTCGCCGAACGCACCATCCAGGCCATCGAGGCGCTTTACCGCAAGGTCGGTATGCCGGTACGCTTCAGCGATTGCGATATCACGGCGGCGGATACAGTAGCCAAGCTCGTTGGCGCGCTGAAAGAACACGGCATGACCGCGCTCGGCGAGAACGCCAACATTACCCCCGAGGTGTCGGAGCGCATTCTGACTCGCGCCATGAAGTGAGCACCGGAGCCACGACTATAATTTAGCTGGCGTTTTGCCCGTTTTTATGCGATTGCCAAACGGCTCGGACCAAAAAAAGGCCCGGGCTGTTTTCGTTTGCGACCTTGCTGGACGACATCCCGGCATGGCTGAGAATGCGGAAACACCTGTTAATCTTTTGATATCGAAAGGAAATACGATGTCGATCACTGCAGAGCGCAAGAACGCGCTTATCAAGGAATATGGCAAGAAGGAAGGCGACACCGGTTCTCCGGAAGTTCAGATCGCCATTCTGACCGAGCGCATCACCAACCTGACCGGGCACTTCAAGACCCACGCCAAGGATAACCATTCCCGGCGCGGTCTGCTCAAGCTGGTCTCGATGCGCCGTTCGCTTCTCGACTACCTGAAGGGTAAGGAAGAGGCCCGTTACAAGGACGTCATCCAGCGCCTCGGTATCCGTCGCTAAGCATTCCTGCCGCTTTGCGGGCTCCGGCCCGCAGCGCAAACTTCTGACTGCCGCCCTGGCCGAATTTTTCGGCGGGGCGGCGTCACCTTACTTTTCCAAATCGAAGCTGGCCGTTCAGGGCCGCGATTTGAAGAGTTTACGGCGTATCTCGCCGAAATCTGAACGGATCATTCCGGCCGACATGGGGTCTGCCGGAAATCCGCGGTCGCCGTGATGGCCATGGCAGGATCGCAAGGCGCTTCATCTCCCAAATCCTGAAGCGTCTCGCCGTCTTGCTCTGGTCTTGCTAGGCCGCAAGTATGAAAGAAATATATATGTTTGATATTCAACGCGAAGAACTGATGTGGGCTGGTCGTAAGCTGGTGCTCGAGACCGGCAAGATGGCCCGTCAGGCTGACGGCGCCGTGCTTGCCACCTATGGCGACACCACCGTGCTCGCCACCGTGGTTTCCGCCAAGGAGCCGAAGCCCGGTCAGGATTTCTTCCCCCTCACCGTGAATTACCAGGAGCGTACCTACGCCGCTGGCCGCATTCCCGGTGGTTACTTCAAGCGCGAAGGCCGCCCGACCGAGCGTGAAACGCTGATCTGCCGCCTGATCGACCGCCCGATCCGCCCGCTCTTCGCCGAAGGTTACCGCAACGACACCCAGATCGTCGTGACCGTGCTGTCGCACGACCTCGAGAATGATCCCGATGTGGTCGGCATGGTCGCTGCTTCCGCCGCGCTCACGCTCTCCGGCATCCCCTTCATGGGCCCGATTGGTGCCGCCCGCGTTGGCTACATCAACGGCGAGTACGTACTCAACCCGCTGATCACCGAGTTTGAGGAATCATCTCTCGAACTGATGGTCGCCGGCACGGCTGACGCGGTTCTGATGGTTGAATCGGAAGCCAAGGAATTGCCGGAAGACGTGATGCTCGGTGCCGTGATGTTCGGTCATCAGCACTTCCAGCCAGTTATTGATGCGATCATTCGCCTCGCCGAAAAGGCCGCGAAAGAGCCGCGCAACTTCCAGGCAACCGATCTCGCACACGTCGAAAAGGCCGTGCTGAAGATCGCCGAAAAGGACCTGCGCAAGGCCTACCAGATCACCGCCAAGCAGGAGCGTTATGCTGCTGTTGACGCAGTGCGCGAAAAGGTGATGGCCGAGCTCTGCCCGTCAGAAGGCGAAGCCAAGTTCACCGCTGAAGAACTGAAAGTCACCTTCAAGGAAGTCCAGGCCAAGATCGTGCGCTGGAACATTCTCGACGACGGCCGCCGCATCGATGGCCGCGACGTCAAGACGGTCCGCAAGATTGTCTCGGAAGTTGGCATCCTGCCGCGCACCCACGGTTCTGCCCTGTTTACCCGTGGCGAAACCCAGGCGCTGGTTGTGGCCACGCTCGGCACTGGCGATGATGAGCAGTTCATCGATCAGCTCACCGGCACCACTCGCGAAACCTTCATGCTGCACTACAACTTCCCCCCCTACTCGGTGGGTGAGACGGGCCGCATGGGTTCCCCGGGTCGCCGCGAGATCGGTCACGGCAAGCTCGCATGGCGTGCCATGCGTCCGATACTTCCCGCCAAGCATGACTTCCCCTACACCTTGCGTGTGGTCTCGGAAATCACCGAATCCAACGGCTCCTCGTCGATGGCAACCGTCTGCGGCACCTCGCTCGCACTGATGGACGCTGGCGTGCCGTTGAAGCGCCCGGTGGCGGGTATCGCCATGGGCCTCATCCTTGAAGACAAGCGCTTTGCCGTGCTGTCCGACATCCTCGGCGACGAAGATCACCTCGGCGACATGGACTTCAAGGTGGCGGGTACCGATCAGGGCATCACCACGATGCAGATGGACATCAAGATCGCCGGTATCACCGAAGAGATCATGAAGGTCGCTCTCACCCAGGCCAAGGATGGCCGCATGCACATCCTCGGCGAGATGGCCAAAGCCCTCACCACACCGCGCGCCGAGCTCGGTGAATACGCCCCGCGCATCGAAGTGATGCAGATCCCCACCGACAAGATCCGTGAAGTGATCGGCACCGGCGGTAAGGTCATCCGCGAGATCGTGGAAAAGACCGGCGCCAAGGTCGACATTCAGGACGACGGCACCGTCAAGATTGCCTCGGCTGACGCCAAGTCGATCAAGGCAGCCTTTGCCTGGATCCACTCCATCGTTGCCGAGCCGGAAGCTGGCGTGATCTATGAAGGCACCGTGGTCAAGATCATGGAATTCGGCGCTTTCGTGAACTTCTTCGGCGCCCGCGACGGCCTCGTCCACATCTCGGAACTGGCCGCGCGTCGCGTTGCCAAGGTCTCGGACGTGGTCAAGGAAGGCGACAAGGTCAAGGTCAAGTTCCTCGGCGCTGACGACCGTGGCAAGATCCGCCTGTCCATGAAGGTGGTCGATCAGGAGACCGGTGAAGACCTCACCGAAAAGCTCAAGGCCGAACGCGACGCGGAAAAGAGCCGCTCCCGCGACGGTGAATAAGCCTTTGCTCCAGACCATAACTTCGCTTTAAAATGAGCCCGCCGGAGATGATCCGGCGGGCTTTTTGCTGAGAGCATATTATGAATATCTTCACCGCTTATCTGGATGCAATGCGGCGGTATGTTGATTTCGACGGTCGGACATCCCGCTCCCAATATTGGTTTTTCGTTCTGGTATTCTATGGCGGCGGGATTCTCTTGCTAATGCTTCTTCCCAACGATTTTTTTCAACCGACGCTCGTTATTTTGTTCCTCGTTCACGCCTTGCCAAGTTTAGCAATCACAGTTCGACGATTGCATGATTTTGACGCCAGCGGTTGGTGGATGTTGTTACACGGCGTGCTGGGTATACTTTTCTCAATCGGCATCGGCTGTTTGCCCTCCAGCGAGGGTGATAACAGCTACGGCCCCTCGCCCCATTCCAACCCCTTGGACAAGCTCACCAACACATTCGAGTGAGCCATAGAGTTTGCCCCCCCGAAATAAACAAAAGGCGCGAAACCCATCGGTTCCGCGCCCCTGGCTTTTCAGCAATGTCTGAAAAAGCTTACTTCTCGCGCACCAGGGCGTCGAGCGCCTGGGCGAAGCCCTTGGTGGAGCCTTCGATCTTGAGATCCTGGCCCATCTGGTTGCGATAGTTGACGTAGAAATTGTCGCCGACCTTCTTCAGGGCGGTGATCTGGGCATCGGTCAGCGTGGCCATTGCGTTGCAGATCTGGCCGTTACAGGCAACGTAGGCGAGATCAACGACTGACTTGCCGTCCTTGCCGGAAATCTTGACCGGCACATTGAGGATGGCGTTCAGCGGCAGCTGCGCGACGAACTGCATTTCCGGCTTGTCGGTGGTGGCGCGACCAATGGCGACCACGGCGGCCACACCCTGCTGGTTGGACTTTTCGTCACGCACAACGATGGTGGAGCGGATTTCGCAAGCCTTAACCGACTTGTTGTCCTTTTGGGTGGACGACGTGCAGCCCATCACCCAGGAGTCAAACGCCGTGGTGGTGGTGCTGGTCTGCTGGGCGGCGGCGGGCAGCGCGGCGGCAACGGCGAGGGGAAGAGCAAGCAGAAGGCTGCTACGCATTTTTTTGATCCTTTTAAGAAAACAAACCTACCGGCTTTTCCGGCTAATTTCGCCCTTTATTATTCCCCAAAACATGATCTTGCAACTGGCGCAGCCAAGCTATTTTTTGGCAGCATCTTCTATTACCGGAAACATCGCACTCAAAGCAGGGCTGCGTTTAACCGGATTGCCAGTTAAACGCAAAACGTTACGACATAAACAATATGGAATGAAGCGTGCTTCATGTGCGACGCGCCCCCTTCCAGCCCCATTTTTTTATCAATCCCCATGCCGATCGAAGCCCTCCAAGCACACAGCACCATCGCTTGCCCATGGGCGCGTGTGTTGAGGCACAAGGCATGCCGCCCGCCAAACCAGGCTTATAATATCTCTTGCACATAATAAGCATGTCTATTATCTCTTGGCTTCTTAAATTTTTGCGAGTGGTGCCCTTCTCCCATGTCCCCTGCGCTCGACCATGACCCGCTGAACCTGCTGCACGTCATCAGCCGCCTGCTGCGCGTGCTCACCGACAAACGGGCGCGCGAACATGGCATGACCCGGACGCAATGGGTGCTGCTGATGTGGGTTGCGCGGGAGCCGGGCATCACCCAACAGGCCATCGCCAGTCTTCTGGAAGTCGAGCCGATTTCGGTGGGGCGGCTGGTTGACAGGCTTGAGGCGCGCGGCTTCATCGAGCGGCGGCGCGATCCGGCAGATCGCCGCATCTGGCGGCTGCACAATCTGCCCGCCGCAACACCCGTGCTCGAAATCATTGGCTCAATCCGCGACGAACTGAATACGTCGCTGTTCTCCACTTTGACGAAAGAGCAGGTGGAAGCCCTGGTCGACACACTCCGTGCGATTAAGGCCAACCTTCTGGAAGAGCGTTCCGCACCCGACACGAACCCCGACAAACCGAGTCACTCCTAAATGTCCACAACCAACACCGACCTCAAATTCACCTCCGCCGAAACCCAAGAAGCCGAAATGCTGTCGCCTGCGCGCCGTGATGCGCTCAAGCGCAAGCTCCGCTCGCTTCTGATGATCGGCGGCATTGCCGTAGTCATCATCGGCGCACTCGGCTTCTGGTGGTTCGGCGGGCGCTATATCTCCATCGACAACGCCTATGTCGGAGCCAACAAGCTGCTGGTTTCGACCGATGTGTCTGGCATCGTCAAGGAAGTGACCGTGCGCGAAGGCCAGAAGGTCAAGGTGGGGGACGTGCTGTTCCGCCTCGACCCGTTACCGTTCCAGATTGCGCTCGACAAGGCCAATGCCCAGCTCGCCCAGACCAAACTCGGCCTTGAAGCCATGGAGCAGGATTACAAGCGGATGCAGAGCGACATCGCCACGCAAGCATCTCAGGTCAAACAGGCCCAAGCGACCTTCGACCGCTATAATGCCCTGATCCACGACAACAATGTTTCGCAGGCGACCTTCGATCAGGCCCGTTTCGGGCTCGAATCGGCGCAGAGCAGCTTCACCTCCTTGCAACAGCAGGCGCGGGTGCAGTTGCTGCGTCTTGGCGGTAATATCGACGCCTCCGTCACCGACCATCCGCAATATCGCCAGGCCAAGGCCGACCGCGACGAGGCCCAGCGCCAGTTCGACCACACCACCGTGCGCGCGCCCTTTGGCGGCGTCGTCACCCACACCGATGCCACGCAACCCGGCCAATACCTCGCCGCCAACACCGCCGCCTTCGGCCTGGTCGATGACAGCGCAATCTGGGTCGATGCCAACCCCAAGGAAACCGATCTCACCCATGTGAAAGCTGGTGACCCGGTCACCGTCTCTGTGGATGCCTATCCCGGACGGGTGTGGAAAGGCCGCGTTGAAAGCGTTTCTCCGGCGTCAGGCTCGTCCTTCTCGATTTTGCCCGCCCAGAACTCCTCCGGAAACTGGGTCAAGGTGGTGCAGCGTGTCCCCGTCCGTATCCGGATCGAACCGGTGGCTGGTGACCCGGCCTTGCGGGTCGGCATGAGCGTCATCGCCGATATCGACACAGGCCATAAACGCGTGCTGTCCGAACTGTTCTGAACGGATTTTAACGGCGATGTCTCCCACGACGCTTCCCACGCTAAAACCCGTCGATGATGTACCCCATCGCGGCATCATCACCGTCTGCGCCATGATCGCGACGCTGATGCAGGCGCTCGATTCGACCATCGCCAATGTCGCGCTGCCCTATATGCAGGGCTCATTCGGTACCAGCTTCGATCAGATCACCTGGGTGCTGACCTCCTACATCGTCGCCGCTGCCATCATGACGGCACCGGTCGGGTGGCTGGCGCAACGGTTCGGGCGCAAGCGGCTATTCCTCATCTGTGTGGTGGGATTCACCGTGGCCTCTATGCTCTGCGGCATCGCCCAGAATATTGAACAGATGGTGATTTACCGCCTGCTGCAAGGCGTGTTCGGCGCGTCGCTCGCCCCGCTGTCGCAGGCGACAATGCTTGATCTCTACCCGCCGGAAAAGCGCGGCTCCGCCATGGCAGTTTGGGGCATGGGCGTGATGGTCGGCCCCATTCTTGGCCCAACGCTCGGCGGGTATCTCACTGATGTGTTGAGCTGGCGCTGGGTGTTTTACGTCAATCTGCCGTTCGGCATCGCCGCGACATTGGGCATTCTGTTCTACATGCGCGAGGGGCCGCGCAATGAAAAACTCAGCTTTGATGTTCTCGGTTTTTCGGTGCTGAGCCTCGGTGTCGGCGCGCTCCAGCTCATGCTTGATCGCGGGGAAAATCTCGCCTGGTTCGACTCGCGTGAAATCATCATTGAATGCCGCTGGCGGGCCTTGGGTTCTACCTGTTCATTGTCCATATGCTCACGGCGAAAAAGCCTTTTATTCCGCCGCACCTGTTCAAAGACCTCAATTTTATCGCCGGGCTTCTGTTGATGTTTCTGGTCGGCATGATCCTGCTCGCCAGTTCCGCCCTGCTTGCACCCTATTTGCAAACGCTCGGCGGCTATCCGGTGGCGCATACCGGCCTGCTGATGGCACCGCGCGGGGTCGGCACCATGGCCTCGATGATGATTGCCGGTCGGCTCGCCTCCCGGCACGATCCGCGCATTCTGATGGCGTTCGGTATCATTCTGCTGGCCGGCACTCTTGGCCACATGAGTGGCTGGACCCCGGACGTGTCCGAGCGTGAACTTGTTGTCACCACCATCATTCAGGGGTTCGGGCTCGGCTTT